>NZ_VWWX01000003.1:0-712084 GCF_011752745.1 Enterobacter sp. Acro-832 | reverse complement strand
CATGTGTTAGGCCTGCCGCCAGCGTTCAATCTGAGCCATGATCAAACTCTTCAATTTAAGTTTGATGCTCGTGAATTAAACTTCGTAATGAATTACGCATGTTCACTCAGAGACTTGGTATTCATTTATTGTCCGAAGACATTAAGAATCCATGTCACTTTGAGTGCCCACACAGATTGTCTGATAAATTGTTAAAGAGCAGTGCCGCTTCGTTTTCGCTGCGGCGCGGGGTGTGCATATTACGCTTTCCCGCTTCAGAGTCAAGCGTTTATTTTTGCTTTTCTCTGCTGACCCGGCGGCGTGTGTGCCGTTGTTCCGTGTCAGTGGAGGCGCATTATAGGGAGTAATTCTGAACCTGCAAGGATAAAGTGAAATTTATTTACTGACTGCTCACTTTCCAGGCAAAACCGACTCCAGACCTCAATTTTCGCCTGGTTTTTAAACAAAAACGAGCCGCAAGCGGCTCGTTTTTGCGTTTTGTGACTTACTGCACTGCCACAATGCGATCGTCGTTGGCTTCCAGACGGATAACTTTGCCTGGAACCAGCTCCCCGGAGAGGATCTGCTGCGCCAGCGGGTTTTCGATCTGCTGCTGGATAGCGCGTTTCAATGGACGCGCACCGTACACCGGATCGTAACCATTCTTACTCAGCAGCTTCAGCGCATCGTCGGAGATGTGAATTTCATATCCACGCTCTTCCAGACGTTTGTACAGACGCTGCAGCTGGATCTGCGCAATCGACGCAATGTGTTTCTCACCCAGAGGATGGAATACCACCACTTCATCAATACGGTTGATGAACTCCGGACGGAAGTTATGGCTTACCACACCCAGCACCAAATCCTTCATATGGCTGTAGTCCAGTTCACCGAAACGTTCCTGAATCAAATCGGAACCCAGGTTCGAGGTCATAATGACAACCGTATTACGGAAGTCGACCGTTCTCCCCTGCCCGTCGGTCAGACGACCATCGTCCAGCACCTGAAGCAGGATGTTGAACACATCCGGATGCGCTTTTTCCACCTCATCCAGCAGGATGACGGAATAAGGACGACGACGCACTGCTTCTGTCAGGTACCCACCTTCTTCATAACCCACATATCCTGGAGGCGCCCCGACCAGACGCGAGACGGAGTGTTTCTCCATAAACTCGGACATGTCGATACGCACCATCGCATCGTCGCTGTCGAACATAAAGTTAGCCAGCGCTTTGCACAGCTCGGTTTTACCGACACCGGTCGGCCCCAGGAACAGGAACGAACCAATCGGGCGGTTCGGATCGGACAGCCCTGCACGGCTACGACGAATAGCATTCGATACCGCTTCAACCGCTTCGTTCTGGCCAATCACACGATTATGGAGATCGTTCTCCATGCGCAGCAGTTTTTCACGCTCGCCTTCCAGCATGCGCGCCACCGGAATACCGGTCCAGCGGGCAAGCACTTCCGCAATCTCGGCATCCGTCACTTTATTACGTAACAGACGCATCGTTTTACCTTCTGACTGCGTCGCGATCTCAAGCTGTTTTTCCAGCTCAGGAATTTTGCCGTACTGCAGCTCAGACATTCGCGCCAGGTCACCCACGCGTCGCGCCTGCTCAATGGCAATTTTTGCCTGTTCGAGTTCAGCTTTGATGGTCTGCGTACCAGAAAGGGAAGCTTTCTCGGCTTTCCACTCTTCTTCCAGCTCAGAATACTGGCGCTCTTTATCGTCCAGTTCTTCATTGAGCATATCGAGACGTTTCTTACTGGCTTCATCAGACTCTTTCTTCAGCGCCTGCTGTTCCAGCTTGAGCTGAATGATGCGTCGGTCGAGTCGATCCAGCTCTTCCGGCTTCGAGTCAATCTGCATACGAATGCTCGACGCCGCTTCATCAATCAGGTCGATCGCTTTATCCGGCAGCTGACGGTCAGCAATGTAACGATGCGAAAGCGTCGCCGCCGCAACGATGGCCGGGTCAGTGATCTGCACATGGTGGTGCAGTTCATAGCGCTCTTTCAGACCACGCAGGATCGCGATGGTATCTTCAACGCTTGGCTCGGCAACAAACACTTTCTGGAAACGACGTTCCAGCGCAGCATCTTTCTCAATGTACTGACGGTACTCATCCAGCGTAGTGGCACCGACGCAGTGAAGTTCACCGCGCGCCAGCGCAGGTTTCAGCATGTTCCCGGCATCCATCGCGCCGTCTGCCTTACCGGCACCAACCATGGTGTGCAGCTCATCGATAAACAGGATAACGTTGCCTTCCTGCTTCGCCAGGTCATTAAGCACGCCTTTCAGACGCTCTTCGAACTCGCCGCGGTATTTCGCACCGGCCACCAGCGCGCCCATGTCCAGCGCCAGTACGCGGCGGCCCTTCAGACCTTCCGGCACTTCACCGTTCACAATACGCTGCGCCAGCCCTTCAACGATGGCGGTTTTACCGACCCCCGGTTCACCTATCAGTACCGGGTTGTTCTTGGTACGACGCTGCAGCACCTGAATGGTACGGCGGATTTCTTCATCACGGCCGATCACCGGGTCAAGTTTGCCCTGTTCAGCACGCTCTGTCAGATCGACCGTAAATTTCTTCAAAGCCTGACGTTGGTCTTCGGCTCCCTGATCGTTCACGCTTTCACCTCCGCGCATATTCTCAATCGCCTGAGTCACATTGGCGGTGGTCGCACCGGCAGATTTCAGCAGGTCGGTCAAGGTACCGCGTGATTCAAGCGCCGCCAGAACAAACAGCTCTGACGAAATAAAATTGTCCCCACGTTTTTGCGCCAGCTTGTCGCAAAGGTTCAGGACGCGCACCAGATCCTGCGACGGCTGAACATCGCCGCCGGTCCCTTCGACCTGCGGTAAACGGCTCAGCGCCTGATCGATAGCGGTGCGTAACTGGCCAGCATTAATGCCAGCGGACGTTAATAAAGGACGTACCGATCCCCCTTCCTGATTCAGCAAGGCGCTCATTAAATGAAGAGGTTCGATAAATTGGTTGTCGTGCCCCAGTGCGAGGGACTGGGCATCGGCGAGAGCAAGCTGGAATTTATTAGTAAGACGATCCAGACGCATAACTCCTCCCATAACAGGTCAAATTTGCTACTGGAGATTAAATGAGGTCATCCCTCAATTATTCAAGGTTAATGACCTGAATTATGTGAAAAGAAAACGGCACGTGCCGGATCGTCTTGATTCTTTAGGTTATATCAGCCAAATGAAACTTGCCATACGCCCCGTCGTCTTGTCGCGGCGATAAGAGAAAAAATCACCCTTTTCGGTGAATGTACAGCGATCGCCGCCGAAGATCTGCGTTATGCCGACGCTGTTCAGGCGCTGACGAGCAAGCTGATAAATATCGGCCAGATATTTATCTCCAGAAGGCAGGAAGGCGTCCACCGCTTGCTGATCTTTATCCATAAAGGCTTCGCGAACCTCCGGCCCCACTTCAAAAGCGCGAGGACCAATGGCCGGGCCAAGCCAGGCCATAATATTGGCGGGCTCATCCTTAAAGCAGGCGACGGTTTCTTCCAGCACGCCTTCACACAGTCCACGCCAGCCCGCGTGTGCTGCAGCCACCTCGGTGCCTGCGCGATTGCAGAACAGCACTGGCAGACAATCGGCGGTCATTACGGCACAAACGGTTCCCGGAGTATTGCTGTAAGAGGCATCAGCACGTTTAGAAGCATAGGGTTCCCCAGTCAACTTCAGCACCGCCTTGCCATGAACCTGTTCCAGCCAGACCGGATTTGAAGGCAGGTTCCCCGCAGCAAACAGACGCCTGCGGTTCTCTTCCACGTGTTCCAGGTTATCGCCACAGTGTGCGCCGAGGTTCAACGACGCCCACGCGCCCTGGCTAACACCGCCAATACGGGTTGAACTGCAGGCAGCCACGCCGGCAGGCAATGGCCACTCCGGGACAATCAGTTTGGTCATAACCAGTCCACTTGATCCTTATGTTCTTCGAAATCGGCACGCATGGCGTCAATAAGGTCCACCATATCCTGCGGGATAGGCGCATGCCACTCCATCTGAATGCCGGTGATAGGATGGTAAAGACGCAGCATGGTCGCGTGCAGCGCCTGACGGTCGAATTTACGCAATACGCTGATGAACTCATCCGATGCGCCTTTAGGCGGACGAGGACGACCACCGTAGACCTGATCCCCCACCAGCGGATGGGTAATGTGGGCCATATGCACGCGGATCTGGTGGGTACGTCCGGTCTCCAGACGCAGACGCAGACGCGTATGGATACGGAAATGCTCCATAATGCGATAGTGCGTCACCGCCGGTTTACCCATCGGATGCACCGACATATGGGTTCGCTTGGTCGGGTGACGGCTGATAGGCTCTTCTACCGTCCCGCCAGAGGTCATATGCCCAATGGCTACCGCCTCATACTCACGGGTGATTTCGCGCAGCTGCAGCGACTCCACCAGACGGGTCTGAGCAGGAACGGTCTTCGCCACCACCATCAGACCGGTAGTGTCTTTATCGAGACGGTGCACGATGCCCGCGCGCGGAACATCCGCGATCGGCGGATAATAATGGAGAAGTGCGTTAAGTACCGTACCGTCAGGGTTTCCCGCACCCGGGTGAACAACCAGGTCGCGCGGCTTGTTGATCACCAGAATGTCATCATCTTCATAGACGATGTCCAGTGGGATATCCTGCGGCTCGAAGCGGATTTCCTCTTCGATTTCAGCATTGATGGCGACAGCTTCCCCACCTAACACCTTCTCTTTTGGTTTGTCCCAGATCTTGCCGTTTACCATCACGCGCTGGTCAAGGATCCATTCTTTTATGCGTGAACGCGAATAATCAGGGAACAATTCGGCCAAAGCCTGATCTAAGCGTTGACCGAGCTGATTTTCGGAGACTGTTGCGGTGAGTTCTACTCGTTGTGCCATAAACTGCTTCTTCGTTTAACGTTGGGTTTTACGGCTTTGCCGTTTAATATAGTGTGCTATTGTAGCTGGTCTTAATCGGGAGCAGGAACAGAGTTTCTCCCGGACAAACATTTGAGGAAAGTCAAAACGTCATGACGCGCATGAAATATCTGGTGGCAGCGGCCACGTTGAGCCTGGCTTTGGTGGGCTGCTCCGGTTCAAATGAACAGGTCCCTGACAATCCGCCGAATGAAATCTATGCGACTGCACAACAAAAGTTGCAGGACGGTAACTGGAAACAGGCGATAACGCAACTGGAAGCGTTGGATAATCGCTATCCATTTGGTCCGTATTCGCAGCAGGTACAGTTAGATCTCATCTACGCATACTATAAAAATGCCGATTTGCCGCTGGCTCAGGCAACCATCGATCGTTTCATGCGTCTGAACCCGACTCATCCTAACATCGACTACGTGATGTACATGCGCGGCCTCACCAACATGGCGCTGGACGACAGTGCGCTGCAGGGCTTCTTCGGCGTGGATCGTTCCGACCGTGACCCGCAGCATGCGCGTGATGCTTTCAATGACTTCTCCAAGCTGGTGCGCGGCTATCCGAACAGCCAGTACGTGACCGACGCCACCAAACGTCTGGTGTTCCTGAAAGATCGTCTGGCGAAATATGAATACTCCGTGGCGGAATATTATACCCGCCGTGGCGCATGGGTTGCCGTGGTTAACCGCGTAGAAGGTATGCTGCGTGATTACCCGGATACTCAGGCAACGCGCGACGGCCTGAAGCTGATGGAAAATGCTTACCGTCAGATGCAGATGACCGCTCAGGCTGAAAAAGTGGCGAAAATCATCGCCGCGAACAGCAGCAACACCTGATTTTGCCTCAATGCAAAACGGCAGCCCGAAGGCTGCCGTTTTTTTATTCGTTTCTGAGCGTCGCTGAAGCGCGTTAGCCTCAACACATCCTGTCAACTATGGCCCCAATTTATGCCTTCTACAAGGTAAATCTCACCTCTTCCTGCCCTGCCTCACAAAAAAGATTCCCTGACAAAAACCGACAAAATAACGTGATCTAAATCACACATTTTGACATTAGGTCGGGTATGCTGGAATCACCAAGACGGAAAGACAAGAGGTAAAATTTATGACAATGAACATTACCAGTAAACAAATGGAAATTACTCCGGCAATTCGCCAGCACGTCGCAGACCGTCTCGCCAAACTGGATAAATGGCAAACACATTTGATTAATCCACATATCATCCTGTCCAAGGAGCCGCAGGGTTTCATCGCTGACGCAACTATCAATACTCCAAACGGCCATCTGGTCGCCAGCGCAAAACATGAGGATATGTACACTGCGATTAACGATTTGATCAACAAGCTGGAACGGCAGCTCAATAAAGTGCAACACAAAGGTGAAGCCCGTCGCGCCACAACGTCGGTGAAAGACGCCAGCTTCGCGGAAGAAGTTGAAGAAGAGTAATCCTTTAAATTGAGTGTACCGCCAACGCGCCTTCGGGCGCGTTTTTTGTTTTTTATTGACAGGGTGAAAACAGTACGGGTACTTTAACGGTATCACTCACAGGATGACTTTATGAAACTTACGCCGTTCTTCTTCGCATTCTTTTTTACCTTCCCCTGAAAGGGAGGCGTTTCGTCGTGTGATAAAGAATGCGAAGACGAACAACAAGGCCTCCCACACCGGGGGGCCTTTTTTATTGATAACGATAAGATGAGACAGGCAACACTATGACACCGGAAAACCCGTTACTGGATCTGCGAGTAAAAATCAGTGCGCTGGATGAGAAACTGCTGGCGCTGCTGGCCGAACGCCGCGCCCTTGCCGTTGAAGTGGGTAAAGCCAAGCTGGACTCCCATCGTCCGGTCCGTGATATCGACCGCGAGCGGGATCTGCTGGAACGGCTCATTCAGCTCGGCAAAGCGCATCACCTCGATGCCCACTACATCACCCGGTTGTTCCAGCTCATCATCGAAGACTCCGTTCTGACCCAGCAAGCGCTACTCCAGCAGCATCTCAATAAAACCAATCCGCACTCTGCGCGTATCGCTTTCCTCGGGCCAAAGGGCTCCTATTCTCACCTGGCCGCACGTCAGTATGCCGCTCGCCATTTCGAAGAATTTATTGAAAGCGGCTGCGCGAAGTTTGCCGACATTTTTAACCAGGTCGAGACCGGCCAGGCGGATTACGCCGTGGTGCCGATTGAAAACACCAGCTCCGGCGCCATCAACGATGTCTACGACTTGCTGCAGCACACCAGCCTGTCGCTGGTCGGCGAGCTGACGATTCCTATCGATCACTGCGTGCTGGTCTCCGGTTCAACGGACCTGAACACGATCGAAACCGTCTACAGCCACCCGCAGCCGTTCCAGCAGTGCAGCCAGTTCCTGAACCGCTATCCGAACTGGAAAATTGAGTACACCGAAAGCACCTCGGCGGCGATGGAAAAAGTCGCCCAGGCGAACTCTCCCACCGTCGCGGCGCTCGGCAGCGAAGCGGGCGGCGCGCTGTATGGTTTACAGGTGCTGGAACGCAACCTGGCAAACCAGACGCAAAACATTACCCGCTTCGTGGTGCTGGCCCGCAAGGCAATCAATGTGTCTGACCAGGTACCGGCCAAAACCACGCTGCTGATGGCTACCGGCCAACAGGCCGGTGCGCTGGTTGAAGCCCTGCTGGTACTGCGTAATCACAACCTGATCATGACCAGGCTGGAATCGCGCCCAATCCACGGTAACCCGTGGGAAGAGATGTTCTACCTCGATATCCAGGCCAACCTGGAGTCTGCTTCCATGCAGAAAGCCCTGCGCGAGCTGGGCGAGATCACGCGTTCCATGAAGGTGCTGGGCTGCTACCCGAGCGAAAACGTCGTCCCGGTCGATCCGATCTAACGTTCGATAAAACGGCTTTTCTTCATCCCTGCCACGCTCACCGGCAGGGTGAAGATGGCCCCGGAGAGCGGATATTTCGCCACCTCCTCCGCATCCATATTTTCCCGCGTGGTGGTAATAAACAGCGTTTTCATATCATCGCCGCCAAAGCAAACCATCGTCGGGCAACGTACCGGCATGCGATACTCTTCCAGCTGCTCCCCTTGCGGTGAAAAACGCGCGATGCGCCAGCCGTCAAACAGCGCGCTCCAGTAGCAGCCATCCACATCCATCGCCGCGCCGTCCGGTATCCCCTCGCCCTCTTTAAACTGACGAAACACCTCTCGCTTACCCGGTTCGCCCTGCTCATCAAGCGGAGTACGGTAAATCACACCGTTTGGCGTGTCTGAGGTAAACATCCACTGCTTATCCGGGCTAAACGCTAAGCCGTTGTGCCCGTGAATATCGCACTGGATCACCTTCGGCGTCAGGTCGTTGTCGATGCGCATCAGCAGGGCGCCGTTGTAATCTCCGGGTCCCCAGAACGTGCCCGCATAGAACCGGCCCTGATGGTCGGTACCCCCATCGTTAAAACGCGCCAGCTGCGGGTTAGAGGGGTTGTCGCACACCTTGCGCTGCAGAAGGCCATGCTTATCGGCAAGCCAGATGCCATTGCGCATGGCGACAATAAACCCGCCGCGCTCGCGAAGCGCGAAACAGCCCACCTCCTCGTGGAAAGAAAGCACGGTGTGTTCCGCCGTCGGCAGATGGTAGCGGTGGATCTCTCCTTCCAGAATATCGGCCCAGTAGAGCGCGTGCTCGTCGGCGCTCCACGTCGGGCATTCAGGCAAATGCCCGGTGTAATTCAACAGCAGCTGCGGTTCGGCCATGACAGTTCCCCAAAATGAAAAAAGCCAGCAATGCTGGCTTTCAGTATATACATCATCACATTACTGGCGACTGTCATTTGCCTGGCGCAACAACGTCCGGCTCTCATTCTGGAAACGCTGCGCGTAATCGCCAAACCAGTGCTCGACCTTGCGGAAGCTGTCGATAAAGGCCTGTTTGTCTCCGTGCTCCAGCAGCGTAATGGCTTCACCAAAGCGCTGATAGTAGCGCTTGATCAGCGCCAGGTTATTTTCCGAGGACATAATAATATCCGCGTACAGCTGCGGATCCTGCGCGAACAGACGCCCGACCATCGCCAGCTCCAGACGATAGATAGGTGAAGAGAGCGCCAGCAACTGTTCAAGCTGCACGTTCTCTTCCGCCAGATGCAGGCCGTAGGCAAACGTCGCAAAGTGGCGCAGCGCCTGAATGAACGCCATGTTCTGGTCGTGCTCAACCGCGCTGATGCGGTGCAGCCGTGCGCCCCATACCTGAATCTGTTCCAGGAACCACTGATAGGCTTCCGGCTGACGACCGTCGCAGTAAACCACCACCTGCTTAGCCAGGCTGCCGCTGTCCGGGCCAAACATTGGGTGCAGACCCAGCACCGGCCCCGTATGCGCCGCCAGCATAGCCTGTAGCGGACCATTTTTGACGGAGGCCAGATCCACCAGGATGCAATCTTTCGGTAAAGGAGGCAGCTTCCCGACGATTTGCTCCGTCACGTGGATCGGCACGCTGACGATAACCATTCCGGCATCTTTCATGAGTTCCGGCGCCTGGGCCCAGTCCTCTTTTTCCAGAATGCGCACCTGATAACCAGAAAGGGTCAGCATTTTTTCAAACAGGCGCCCCATCTGTCCTGCACCGCCGACAATCACCACCGGACGCAGGGTCGGACAAAGGGTTTTGAAGCCCTTGTCGTTTTCACTGGAATAGGACTCCCGCATCACGCGACGCAGAACATCCTCAATCAAATCCGGCGAAACGCCCAGCGCCTGCGCCTCTTTGCGACGGGAGGCCAGCATGGAGGCCTCGCGCTCCGGGACGTAGATCGGCAGGCCGTATTTGCTTTTCACCTCACCGACTTCGGCAACCAGGGCCATGCGGCGCGCCAGCAGATCCAGCAGCGCCTTATCCACTTCATCAATTTGATCGCGCAGTGCGGTCAATTCAGCAACCATAACTACCCTCTTAAGCCAGACGCGTCGCCAGATGGCCGTTTAAATCTTTATGGATCTCACGCAGCAGCGCATCGGTGGTCTCCCAGCTGATGCAGGCATCCGTCACGGAGACGCCGTGCTTCATGGCGCTGCGCGGTTGTTCAGATGATTGATTGCCTTCATGAATATTGCTCTCAATCATCAGACCGATAATCGAACGATTGCCATCTTTGATCTGTGCGACCACGGATTCCGCAACCGCAGGCTGGCGACGGTAATCTTTATTCGAATTACCATGACTGCAATCTACCATCAGTGCCGGGCGCAGTCCCGCCTGCTCCATCTCTTTTTCACACTGCGCCACGTCCGCCGGGCTGTAGTTCGGGGCTTTCCCGCCGCGCAGGATCACGTGACCGTCCGGGTTGCCCTGCGTTTGCAGGAGGCAGACCTGGCCCGCCTGGTTGATACCGACGAAACGGTGCGGCATGGCGGCAGCGCGCATGGCGTTGATCGCCGTCGCCAGACTGCCATCAGTACCGTTTTTAAAACCAACCGGCATCGACAGACCAGACGCCATCTCGCGGTGGGTTTGCGATTCCGTGGTACGCGCGCCAATCGCGGACCAGCTGAACAGATCGCCAAGGTATTGCGGGCTGTTCGGATCCAGCGCTTCGGTTGCCAGAGGCAGCCCCATGCTGACCAGCTCCACCAGCAGGCGACGCGCAATCTTCAGACCTGCTTCCACATCAAACGAGCCATCCATGTGCGGGTCGTTAATCAACCCTTTCCAGCCGACGGTGGTACGTGGCTTCTCAAAATAGACGCGCATCACCAGATAGAGGCTATCGCTGACCTCCTCCGCTAATGCTTTAAATCGACGAGCGTACTCAATGGCGGTTTCAGGATCGTGAATGGAGCAAGGACCACACACCACCAGCAGGCGCGGATCGCGGCCGGCGATGATATTTGAAATGGTCTGACGCGAGTGCTCAATCTGAGCCTCCTGCGCGACGCTCAGCGGAAATTCCGCTTTCAGTTGATCCGGAGTAATTAAAACCTGTTCGTCAGTGATATGTACGTTGTTCAGCGCGTCTTTTTGCATGATGGCGATCCTGTAAAGCTCGTTTGCGATAGTTGTTTTCCTCAATGAGGTGAGACCACGATACCATAAAAAGTAAACATTTCAATCCAAAATACGTACACATTAGTTTACATAAGCCAATTTATTGCAAAAATCAGCCGATAAAAACGTAAAGTTTAAATTACAGACATATTTTCTTAAGCCAGGCTATGCTGAAGAAAAAAGGAGAATGGCTATGCGTTCAATTGCTCTCACGCTGTTGTCGCTGTTTTTAACGGGCTGCCAGATCAATCCTTACACCTTCCAGCCCGACTGGACCAGTCCATCCTGGTTTGATGCCGGTAAAGAAGACGCCATGAATGGCCTGCCGGTTAAAGATAACCAGACCCTGGCCGATAGTTTTAACGACACCCACGTTGATCGTAGCGAATATCTTCGCGGCTATGCCGATGGTCAGAAGAGAGTCTGCGAAGAAGGGTTTATTCACGCCTGGGGATTAGCGGGCAAATCTTTCCCTGCCAGTTGCGATACTGTCGAAAACGCGACAAAACTGCGTGCGTTATGGCAAAAAGGAATGGATGAAGGTATGCGTTCCAGCAGACTCAATTAAGTCTGCTTTTAACCACCGGAAAATAAACAACAGTAGGATTTAGCTTAGGTTGGCCTGAGGCTATTTCTGACATAATGACGGCTCTGATAAACAATGGTATTCTGCCCGCAACTCTTAAGGACATCTATTTCCGGAGCGATGTGGCGGATTCTGGTGAGAAATTTATTCTTGATCTCTTTTTTCCGACTCACTCTGGTGATAATGCTGTTCCTTATGGTGGGCCCAGCGACGGCAGGCACGCTTACGGAAACGGATAAATCGGTACGTTCTATTGTCTCAGGCATTGTGAGCTATACACGATGGCCGTCACTATCCGGGCAGCCCAGACTTTGCGTCTATGCCACTTCTCACTATACACACGCGCTCAGCGGCGACGAAGGGCACAACGAGTTACCCTATACTCCCGTTATTGTACGTAACGATCGGGAAGCCCTGGCCGCGACGTGCGATGCGATATATTTCGGGTCTGAATCACCGGCAAAACAACTTGAATTAATAAGTCAATATCAGGGCAGAGCGTTGCTATTAATCTCAGAGCAAAATCCGGAATGTGTAATTGGCAGTGCCTTTTGCCTGATGATCGATCGCGGCCAGGTACGGTTTTCCGTCAACCTGGATGCATTGACGCGCAGTGGCGTAAGAGTCAATCCGGATGTATTAATGCTGGCACGGAATAAGCAGCATGGATAAAGATTTCACATCAACGCCACGTCCGACGTTTAAAAGAACGTTGAGGCGAAACAGCATGATAAGCGTCATTATTACCATGACGTTAATATGGCTGTTGCTCTGTTTTGCTTCCGTCGTGACGTTAAAACAATACGCGCAAAAGAATCTCGAATTAACCGGCGCCACAATGAGCCACAGCCTGGAAGCCTCGCTGGTTTTCAACGACTCGCTGGCGGCCAACGAAACGCTTGCCGCCCTGGGCAAACAGGGGCAGTTTGCCGCAGCGGAGGTGATTAACGCGCATAAAAAGCGGTTCGCCTACTGGTCCTGGAACCCGGAGGATAACAACGACACGCTGGGCGCGCTGGTCAGTCGCTGGCTTTTCCCCGTACCGGTTGCGCAGCCCATCATGCATAACGGCTTAACGATCGGCGAAATCCGCCTTACCGCACGCGACAGTTTGATCAGCCATTTCATCTGGACGTCGTTTGCCGTACTGACCGGCTGCATTCTCTTTGCCGCCGTCGTCGCGCTCATCATTACCCAGTCTTTGCATCGTGGAATGGTCACGGCCCTGCAGAACATTACCGACGTCGTGCATGACGTACGCACGAACCGCAACTTCTCCCGCCGGGTGAAAGACGGCCGTATCGAAGAATTTCACCAGTTTGGCGAGGACTTCAACAGTCTTCTGGACGAAATGGAAGAGTGGCAACTGAAGCTTCAGGCGAAGAACGCTCAGCTGTTGCGGACCGCCATGCACGACCCGCTTACCGGTCTTGCCAACCGCGCGGCGTTTCGTAACAGCATTGCGGCATTAATGAACGACCCTTCAGCCAGAACAAACTCGGCCCTGCTCTTCCTCGACGGTGATAATTTTAAGTTTATTAACGACACCTGGGGACACGCAGCAGGAGACTGTGTGCTCATCGAAGTCGCCAGCAGGATGATGGAGTTTGGCGACAAACGTCATCAGTCTTACCGTCTTGGCGGAGACGAATTTGCCATGGTGCTGTACGGCGTTCACTCTGAGCTTGAGGTTCAACACATTTGTGCTGCGCTTTCGCAGCAGTTTATCCGTCCGTTTGATCTTCATAACGGACAAAAAGCATCGATGTCACTCAGCATTGGCTTTGCTCTGGCGTGGGAAAATGCTTCCGTGGAAGCATTACTGGAGAGGGCTGACCGCAATATGTACCAGGTTAAAAACCAGCGTACGAAAACAATAAGTTAGAAAGGATACACTATGTTAAAACGTTACTTCGCGCCGTTAGTACTGGCCTCACTGGTTCTGGCAGGCTGTCAGTCGCCGCCGGAAGGCAAATTCACTCCTGAGCAAATTGCGGCGATGAAGTCTTACGGTTTTAACGAACTGAACGGTGACTGGTCGCTTGGCATGTCGGACACCATCCTGTTTGATAAAAATGACGCCCGACTGCGCCCGGAAAGTGAAACGCAGATCCAGTCCATGGCCTCTCGCCTGGCCGAAACCGGCCTGAACCACGCGCGAATGGACGGTCACACGGATAACTACGGGGAAAAAAGCTACAACGAAGCGCTGTCGTTAAAACGCGCCAACGCCGTGGCCGACGCCTGGGCGAAGGGGGCCAATATCCCGCGCAGCAATCTCACCACGCGGGGATTAGGTCAAAAATACCCGGTTGCGAGCAACAGTACCCCGCAAGGGCGCGCTGAAAACCGCCGCGTCGCAGTGGTGATCAGCACGCCATAGGGTTATTTAGCGGATGAATCGGCGAGCGTCAGCCTGGTTGCCGCTCGCCAGCGCAGCCAGTCCACCAGAACAAACAGCGCCATACTCACGCCCATTACCGGCAGGGCCAGCCCCAACAGTACGCTGGTTATCACCGTAACGCCTCTTCCCCATCCTGACAGCGCCAGCCAGCTCTGACACAGCGTCTGTACCGGACTCACTGCCGATTGCGCAGGACGACGCATCCACCACATCCGGTATCCCCAGATAATGAGCACGCACAGGGCGAGGCCGAACGCCACGAGCAGCAGCTGATTTGCCAGGCCGAATAAGATCCCCATATGGAAATCCACGCCCCAGCGGGTCAGTTTTGCCATTAACGGAAAATCCTCGAATCGGGTCCTGTCCAGGATCTGCATCGTATGGGGATCTACCGCGACGGCG
The DNA here is from genome assembly GCF_011752745.1 of Enterobacter sp. Acro-832. Classification (NCBI taxonomy): domain Bacteria; kingdom Pseudomonadati; phylum Pseudomonadota; class Gammaproteobacteria; order Enterobacterales; family Enterobacteriaceae; genus Enterobacter; species Enterobacter sp. Acro-832. The sequence goes on along the minus strand of NZ_VWWX01000003.1, from coordinate 697,737 downwards.
TCCACCTGGGTCGGCCAGCTGCGATCGATTTCCGTCACGGTCCAGGCACGATCCCTCGTTTTCGCCGGGCGGATCTCCAGCTTGCTGGCATCAATCCCCGCGTGACGTGCCGCGCTTAACACCCCGTCAAACTGCGTCAGATCCATCGCTATTTCCGGCATCATCATCCCACCGTGATGACCACGGTGTTCGGCATGTTCATCCATAACCTCATGTTGGCCGGATAGCGTCGTGTTCACCTGCGGGGTGAGCCAGTTCATCTCTGCACGCAGCTTATCCACGTTCCCGCCAGCCCACTGGGACCAGGTCAGGCCGGTTGCGGAGAACAGCAGCATTCCTCCCAGCAGAACCCAGCCCAGCGTCACGTGCACCCGACGCCGGTTCTGGAAGCGATTGTTGATCCGTCGTTTGGGTCGGGTATAAAACCACAGGGCAATACCGCCCAGCGCGGCAACCCACATCCACGAGGCCGCAAGCTCGCTGTAGAGGCGCCCAATGTCGCCCAGCATCAGGGACGTATGCAGGTAATCAATAGTCTGACGCAGAGGTAAAATCCCGCTGGTGCCGTATACCGTCAGATCTCCCTGCACCGCCAGGCTCACCGGATCGATAAAGATAGCCCGGTTCTCCGATGGCCCAAGTTTCGGGTCAGCGAACATCACGCGGGTGGTTTCGCCCGCAACCAGCCCAGGACGAACGGCGTGCAAACGTAAATCTGATCCAACGGTTTTTTCCGCCACGGCAATTTGTTCCGCCAGAGGCTGCGGCTCGCCCACGGAATCCGCGTGGAGCGCGTGCCGGTAGAGTGTGTTTTCCAGCTGTGGGGTCGCCACATACAGCGTCCCGGTCAGCGCGGCAAAGAAGATAAACGGGCCGACAAACAGCCCAACGTAGAAATGAAGGCGACGCAGCAGGTTTCCCCATGCCGCGCGCGAGGTGCAGGTAGTCATACTTTTCCTTTTTAAGGCAAAAAGTTATCGATATTTTTTATTGGGAAAAAGCAGACTGCCGCGGCGGCGCGCGGGTATCAGGGTAAAGCCAGGGGAAGAAGTGCCAGTGGTTGACCGCCTGACGCGGCGGCTTAACGCGAAGCCTCTGCAGCACCACACTGAGCAGGACGATGAGCGCCAGCATCACGCCAGGGACATGCGCTAACAGCACGCAGTAGCCGCACGCTTCCGCATGGTCGACAGGCATCGTGTGCGGCATATCGCCGTGATGCTCGTCCATCGACATCATGCTCATGTCATGATGCATGCCCGGCATGGCGCTCATGGGATCTTTCTGCAATGAGACGGAGATAAGGGGTGCTACCACGATCAGCAGGATCGCGAACAGCGCGGTCAAAGCCGCTGCGCGTTTCCGGTCAGGCTGATGCAGTACGTTATCCACTTCCCCTCCATTCAAGAGGCAAGCATTGTAAATGATTTATGACGAAAGGGTTAACGCGAGAGGAGCGATGGGATAAAAAAGGGCCAGCCTTTCGGCCAGCCCTTTCTAACAGGATGTCGCTTAAGCGAATCTTAGTTCAGACGCTCTTTAATACGAGCAGACTTACCAGTACGCTCACGCAGGTAGTACAGTTTAGCTTTACGTACAGCACCACGACGTTTAACAGCAATGCTGTCAACTACCGGAGAGTGAGTCTGGAAGACACGCTCAACGCCTTCGCCGTTGGAAATTTTACGAACAGTGAATGCAGAGTGCAGACCGCGGTTACGAATAGCGATAACCACGCCCTCGAATGCCTGCAGACGTTTTTTGGAACCTTCAACAACCCATACTTTCACTTCCACGGTGTCACCTGGACGGAAGGAAGGTACGTCCTGCTTCATCTGCTCTTGTTCAAGTTGCTTAATAATGTTGCTCATAATTTAATCTCTTATCCTGGGTAAACTGATATTCGGGAGCGTATTACGCATTCCCATCATGTTCATGCTGCTGTTGCGCGTGTTCAGTTTTGAACTCGGCCAGCAACTTTGCTTGCTCTTCAGTCAGAGCCAGGTTTTCCAGAAGTTCAGGTCTTCTAAGCCAGGTTCGGCCCAGCGACTGCTTCAAACGCCAGCGACGTATCTCGGCATGGTTTCCAGACAGTAACACTGCCGGGACCTCCATCCCTTCTAACACTTCAGGACGAGTATAGTGTGGACAGTCCAGCAACCCATCGGCAAAGGAATCTTCCGTTGCCGAAGCTTCATGGCCCAGAACACCCGGAATAAACCGGGCGACGGAGTCAATCAGCGTCATTGCCGGTAACTCACCACCGCTGAGAACGTAATCGCCGATAGACCATTCTTCGTCAATCTCGGTTTGAATTACGCGCTCATCTATCCCTTCGTAGCGCCCACAGACCAGAATCAGCTTTTGATTCGTCGCCAGTTCGCTCACGCCCGCTTGATCAAGCTTGCGTCCCTGAGGTGACAGATAAATCACCTTTGCGCCTTCACCTGCCGCGGCTTTTGCTGTGTGAATGGCGTCCCGTAAGGGTTGCACCATCATTAGCATCCCCGGTCCGCCGCCGTAAGGACGATCGTCCACGGTACGGTGCCGGTCATGAGTAAAGTCACGAGGACTCCAGCTCTGGATGCTCAGCAGGCCATTCTTTACTGCCCGGCCAGTTACCCCGTAATCGGTAATCGCGCGGAACATTTCAGGAAACAGGCTAATTATGCCAATCCACATAGCGCCGTCTTTTACCGTTTATCCGGAGAATTTAAAAACCAGGATCCCAATCTACTTCAATGGTTTGAGTAGTGAGATCGACTTTCTTGATAACCTGTCCATCGAGGAACGGGACCAACCGCTCCTTGATGCCAAATGCATCTTTCAGGTTTGCCTTAATGACGAGAACGTCATTTGACCCGGTTTCCATCATATCGATGACTTTCCCCAGGCTATAGCCTTCGGTAGTGACTACCTGGCAACCCATAAGGTCTTTCCAGTAGTAGTCGCCCTCTTCCAGCTGTGGCAACTGCGACGAATCCACGACAATTTCACAATTAGTCAGCGCATTCGCGGCATCACGATCGTCAACGCCTTTCAGCTTGATGATGATGTCCTGATTGTGGTGACGCCAGCTTTCCAGCTCGACCTCTTCCCACTTACCGCCTTTCTGGATAAACCAGGGCTGGTAATCAAAAATGCTATCAGCGTCTTCAGTGGAGGAAAACACTCTGAGCCAACCACGGATACCGTAGCAAGAACCCATTTTTCCCAATACGATCGGTTCAACAGGTGCTTTATTGCTCATCATGACCACCGTGACAGATTAAGCTGCTTTGTTTGCTGCTTTGATCAGCGTAGCAACGCGATCGGAAACAGTAGCGCCCTGGCCAACCCAGTGAGCGATACGATCCAGATCCAGACGAGTTTCTTCTTCTGCGCCAGCGGCCAGTGGGTTGAAGAAACCAACGCGCTCGATGAAGCGACCGTTGCGTGCATTACGGCTGTCAGTCACAACAACCTGGTAGAACGGACGCTTTTTAGCGCCGTGACGTGCTAAACGAATAGTTACCATAACATCCTCTTGTGTGAATAAAACAACCGGGCCCCATCGAGGAACGGAGCCCGGGTGTCATATTAAAAGCCCGAAAATTTTACTCATTTTCGGGCAAAAAGCAATCTCAAAAGCGATTAACGCCCTGGAAAACCGGGAGGCATCATCCCTTTCATGCCGCGCATCATCTTCGCCATGCCGCCTTTCTTCATTTTCTTCATCATGCGCTGCATGTCGTCGAACTGTTTCAGAAGGCGGTTAACGTCCTGCACCTGCATGCCGCAACCGGCTGCAATACGGCGTTTACGGGAACCTTTGATGATGTCCGGGTTAGCGCGCTCTTTAAGGGTCATCGAGTTGATGATCGCCTCCATACGCACCAGTACCTTGTCATCCATCTGCGCTTTCACGTTGTCAGGGATCTGGCCCATACCCGGCAGTTTGCCCATCAGGCTGGCCATGCCGCCCATGTTTTTCATCTGACGCAGCTGCTCAAGGAAGTCGGTGAGATCGAAACCGTCGCCTTTTTTCAGCTTGCTGGCCAGCTTCTCGGCCTGCGCGCGGTCAACCTTGCTCTCGATATCTTCGATCAGCGACAGCACGTCGCCCATGCCGAGGATACGGGAGGCAATACGATCCGGGTGGAACGGCTCCAGCGCTTCGGTTTTCTCGCCCACGCCGAGGAATTTGATCGGCTTACCGGTGATGTGACGAATGGAAAGGGCCGCACCGCCGCGGGCGTCACCGTCCACCTTGGTCAGCACCACGCCGGTTAACGGCAGCGCTTCGTTAAACGCTTTCGCGGTATTCGCCGCATCCTGACCGGTCATGGCGTCGACAACAAACAGGGTCTCTACCGGGTTGATAGAGGCATGCACCTGCTTGATCTCGTCCATCATCGCTTCGTCAACGTGCAGACGACCGGCGGTATCCACCAGCAGCACGTCGTAGAATTTCAGCTTCGCCTCTTTCAGCGCGGCGTTAACGATGTCGACAGGCTTCTGCGCCACGTCGGACGGGAAGAAATCCACGCCAACCTGCTCTGCCAGGGTTTCCAGCTGCTTGATCGCCGCCGGGCGATAGACGTCAGCAGAGACCACCAGCACTTTCTTCTTGTGCTTTTCGCGCAGGAATTTACCCAGCTTACCGACGCTGGTGGTTTTACCCGCACCCTGCAGGCCCGCCATCAGCACCACGGCCGGAGGCTGAGCGGCCAGGTTAAGCACCTGGTTCTCTTCGCCCATCGCCGAAACCAGTTCATTACGAACGATTTTGACGAACTCCTGACCCGGGGTCAGGCTCTTGTTAACTTCATGACCAACCGCCTTCTCTTTTACGCGGTTGATAAAATCACGAACAACCGGCAACGCGACGTCTGCTTCCAGCAGCGCCATGCGCACTTCGCGCAGCGTTTCCTTGATGTTCTCTTCAGTAAGGCGTCCGCGGCCGCTGATGTTGCGCAGCGTGCGCGACAAACGATCGGTTAAATTATCAAACATTGTCTCTCGCCTGAGTAGAAACGTTGGGCCGCCATGAGCGACACATACACAGAATTTTGCCGGAGTATAACATGAAGGCGCCTTTGTTGTTATGCAACGGTTGGAGCAGGCGTCACGTAACGTTATACTGCTTCTCTTTCTTATTAAGACAACTGTCGATGCCTATATGCCTGTTTTCGCACTGATCGCCCTTGTTGCCTACTCTGTCAGCCTCGCGCTGATCGTTCCCGGACTGCTGCAAAAAAACAGCGGCTGGCGGCGCATGGCTATTCTTTCTGCGGTCATCGCACTGATTAGCCACGCCTTTGCGCTGGAATCACGCATCATCCCCGGCGACGGCAGCGTGCAAAACCTGAGCGTCCTCAACGTCGGCTCGCTGGTCAGCCTGATGATCTGTACGGTAATGACCATCGTCGCGTCTAAAAATCGCGGCTGGCTGCTGCTGCCGATTGTCTACACTTTCGCGCTGATCAATCTGGCCCTCGCCACCTTTATGCCTAATGAGTTCATTACGCATCTGGAGGCGACGCCGGGGATGCTGGTGCACATCGGCCTGTCGCTCTTTGCCTACGCGACGCTTATTATCGCCGCGCTTTACGCCATGCAGCTCGCCTGGATTGACTACCAGCTGAAAAACAAAAAGCTGGCCTTTAACCATGAAATGCCGCCGCTGATGGTCATTGAGCGTAAGATGTTCCACATCACCCAGGTGGGGGTGGTGCTGCTGACGCTCACGCTCTGCACGGGCCTGTTTTACATGAAGAACCTGTTCAGCGTGGAGAATATCGATAAAGCGGTGCTCTCCATCATCGCGTGGTTTGTCTATATTGTCCTGTTATGGGGCCATTATCATGAAGGCTGGCGCGGTCGTCGCGTGGTCTGGTTCAACGTCGCGGGTGCGGGCATTCTCACCCTTGCCTATTTTGGCAGCCGCTTCATACAGCAATTTGCTGGCTAAGAAACAAAGGAGTTCCCCCTGGAACACATCTCTACCACCACGCTGATCGTTACGCTGATCGTCATGGTGGTCATCTCCGCCTATTTCTCCGGCTCGGAAACCGGCATGATGACCTTAAACCGCTACCGGTTACGGCATCGTGCCAAACAGGGTAACCGCGCCGCCCGTCGCGTTGAAAAACTGCTCCGCAAGCCGGATCGCCTGATTAGCCTGGTGCTCATCGGCAACAACCTCGTCAACATTCTGGCCTCTGCCCTCGGCACCATCGTCGGGATGCGCCTGTACGGTAACGCCGGGGTAGCGATTGCCACCGGCGTGCTGACGTTCGTGGTGCTGGTGTTTGCCGAAGTGCTGCCGAAAACCATCGCCGCGCTTTACCCGGAGAAGGTCGCCTACCCGAGCAGCTTCCTGCTGGCACCGCTGCAGATCCTGATGATGCCGCTGGTCTGGCTGCTGAACATGGTGACGCGCGTCCTGATGCGGATGGTGGGAATCAAAGCCGACGTCACCATCAGCAGCGCGCTCAGCAAAGAGGAGCTGCGCACTATCGTGAATGAATCCCGCTCGCAGATCTCCCGGCGCAATCAGGACATGCTCCTGTCGGTGCTGGATCTGGAAAAGGTGAGCGTGAACGACATCATGGTGCCGCGTAACGAAATCGTCGGTATCGACATCAATGACGACTGGAAAGCCATCGTCCGACAGCTGACGCACTCCCCGCACGGGCGCATTGTGCTGTACCGCGACTCGCTGGATGACGCCATCAGCATGCTGCGCGTGCGCGAAGCCTACCGTCTGATGACCGAGAAAAAAGAGTTCACCAAAGAGGTGATGCTGCGCGCCGCCGACGAGATTTACTACGTGCCGGAAGGAACGCCGCTCAGCACGCAGTTGGTGAAATTCCAGCGCAACAAGAAGAAGGTCGGCCTGGTGGTCAACGAGTACGGCGATATCCAGGGGCTGGTGACGGTCGAAGATATTCTGGAAGAGATTGTCGGGGACTTTACTACCTCAATGTCGCCTTCCCTCGCGGAAGAGGTCACCCCGCAAAACGACGGCTCGGTGCTGATTGACGGAAGCGCAAACATTCGTGAACTCAACAAAGCCTTTAACTGGCATTTGCCGGAAGATGAGGCTCGCACCATTAACGGGATGATTCTGGAAGCGCTGGAAGAGATTCCGGCCACGGGCACGCGGGTGCGCATTGAGCAGTACGATATTGATATCCTGGACGTGCAGGACAATATGATCAAGCAGGTGAAAGTCCTGCCCGTTAAACCCCTGCGCGAAAGTATCGCGGAGTAAGGTTGTAGGCCGGGTAAGGCGAACGCCGCTACCCGGCACTACGGATAGCCAATTACGCTTTCGCTTTCGCCACGGTCACCATCGCCGCGCGAATGGTACGGCCGTTCAGGGTGTAACCTTTCTGCATTACGCCCAGCACTTTACCGGCTTCAATCTCTTCAGATTCAACCATCGCAATCGCCTGGTGAACGTTTGGATCCAGCGGAACGTCGGTATCGGCAATCACTTCCACGCCAAACTTACGCACCACGTCGAGCATGGATTTCAGCGTCAGTTCGATACCTTCGATCATTGCCGCGTTGTCCGGATTCGCTTTGTCAGCCACTTCCAGCGCACGATCGAGGCTATCGATCACCGGCAGCAGTTCGTTGACGAATTTCTCCAGCGCAAATTTATGCGCCTTTTCAACGTCCTGCTCGGTACGGCGACGCAGGTTTTCCATTTCCGCCTTGATGCGCAGAACACCATCGCGTTCGCGATTCTGTGCTTCTACCAGCTGGGCTTCCAGATTCGCAATTTTTTCATCGCGCGGGTCCACCTGCTCAGCAGATGCGTCTGGCTCTACAGCCTCAACTTCATCGTGCTGTTCCGTGATAATTTCTTCAGGGGCTTGCCCCTCAGGCGTTTTCTGTTCTTTACTACTCATGAATTTCTCCGCGTTTTTCTGCATTCATCTCGCTAACTTCGCTTATTATGGGGATCAGTTTCCGGGATTCAAGGGAACAAGACAGATTGTCATCATTCATCAGGCACAAGGACCTCCAGAAAATGAATAATCATTTCAGGTGTATTGGGATCGTCGGGCATCCGCGTCACCCTACCGCACTAACGACACATGAAATGTTGTATCGCTGGTTGTGTAGCAAAAGCTATGAAGTGATGGTCGAGCAGCAGATTGCTCAGGAGCTGCAGCTGAAGAGCGTCAAAACCGGCACGCTGGCGGAAATTGGCCAACAGGCCGATCTCGCGGTGGTGGTGGGTGGCGACGGCAACATGCTCGGCGCGGCCCGCACGCTGGCGCGTTATGACATCAAGGTCATCGGTATCAACCGTGGCAATCTCGGTTTTTTAACCGACCTCGACCCGGACAATGCGCAGCAGCAGCTGGCCGACGTGCTGGAAGGCCACTATATCAGCGAAAAACGCTTTTTACTGGAAGCGCAGGTCTGCCAGCAGGACTGCCAGAAGCGCATCAGCACCGCGATTAACGAGGTGGTCCTTCACCCCGGTAAAGTGGCGCATATGATTGAGTTCGAAGTCTATATCGATGAAATCTTTGCCTTCTCCCAGCGTTCTGACGGGCTGATTATCTCGACACCGACCGGCTCAACCGCCTACTCGCTGTCTGCCGGCGGCCCAATCCTGACCCCCTCTCTGGACGCCATTACCCTGGTGCCGATGTTCCCGCACACGCTCTCCGCCCGCCCGCTGGTCATCAACGGCGACAGCACGATCCGTCTGCGCTTCTCGCACCGCCGTAACGACCTGGAGATCAGCTGCGACAGCCAGATTGCGCTGCCGATCCAGGAAGGTGAAGATGTGCTTATTCGCCGGTGTGATTACCACCTGAATTTGATTCATCCGAAAGATTACAGCTATTTCAATACATTAAGTTCGAAGCTTGGCTGGTCAAAAAAATTGTTCTGATTTTGCATCCAGGACTTTACTGTATATAAAACCAGTTTATACTGTATGAAAACACAGTTATGGTTTTTCATACAGGAAAACAATTATGCTGGCACAACTGACCATCAGCAACTTTGCCATTGTTCGTGAGCTTGAGATCGATTTCCACAGCGGCATGACGGCGATCACCGGGGAAACCGGTGCGGGTAAATCCATTGCCATTGATGCCCTCGGCTTGTGCCTTGGCGGCCGCGCCGAGGGCGACATGGTGCGCATGGGCGCAAACCGTGCCGACCTGTGCGCCCGCTTCTCCCTGAAAGACACCCCTGCAGCTCAGCGCTGGCTGGAGCAGAACCAGCTTGAAGATGGTCGTGAGTGTTTACTTCGCCGTGTAATCAGCAGCGACGGCCGCTCACGCGGCTTTATCAACGGCACGGCGGTCCCTCTCTCCCAGCTTCGTGAACTCGGTCAGCTGCTTATCCAGATCCACGGTCAGCACGCGCATCAGCAACTCGTTAAACCCGAACAGCAGAAAGCGCTGCTGGATGGCTATGCGGGTGAGTACGCGCTTACTCAGCTTATGGCGGAGCACTATCGCCAGTGGCATCAGAGCTGCCGCGAGCTTGCTCAGCACCAGCAGCAAAGCCAGGAGCGCGCCGCCCGTGCGGAGCTGCTGGAATACCAGCTCAAAGAGCTGAACGAATTTAACCCGCAGGCGGGTGAGTTTGAGCAAATCGACGAAGAGTACAAGCGCCTGGCGAACAGCGGGCATCTGCTCTCAACCAGCCAGAATGCGCTTAACCTGCTGGCGGATGGCGAAGACGTGAACCTGCAGAGCCAGCTGTATAACGTCCGTCAGCTGCTTACCGAACTGGTCGGCATGGACAGCAAACTGTCTGGCGTCCTGGACATGCTGGAAGAGGCGGCCATTCAGATCTCTGAAGCTGGTGACGAACTGCGCCACTACTGTGAGCGTCTGGATCTCGACCCGAACCGTCTGTTTGAGCTGGAACAGCGTATCTCCCGTCAGATCTCACTGGCGCGCAAGCACCACGTTACTCCGGAAGAGCTGCCGGGCTACTATCAGTCTCTGCTGGACGAGCAGCAGCAGCTTGACGATCAGGCTGACTCGCTGGAAACTCTCTCTCTGGCGGTGAGCCTGCACCATGAACAGGCGCTGGCGACAGCGCAAAAGCTGCATGAAATTCGTCAGCACTATGCTCAGGAGTTAAGCCAGCACATTACCGACAGCATGCACACGCTGGCGATGCCGCATGGCGTCTTCACCATTGACGTTCGCTTTGAAGAGAATCACCTGACGGCGGAAGGTGCGGATCGCATCGAATTCCGCGTCACCACCAACCCGGGGCAGCCGTTGCAGGCGATTTCCAAAGTGGCCTCCGGCGGTGAACTGTCACGTATTGCGCTGGCGATTCAGGTGATCACCGCGCGTAAAATGGACACCCCGGCGCTGATTTTCGATGAAGTGGATGTCGGCATCAGCGGCCCGACGGCGGCGGTGGTGGGTAAACTGCTGCGCCAGCTCGGCGAATCCACGCAGGTGATGTGTGTCACCCACCTGCCGCAGGTCGCGGGCTGTGGCCATCATCACTTTATCGTCAGCAAAGAAACCGACGGCGAAATGACCGAAACGCACATGAAGCCGCTGGATAAACGTGCGCGTCTGCAGGAGCTGGCACGCCTGCTCGGCGGCAGCGAAGTCACACGTAACACGCTCGCGAACGCGAAAGAACTGCTGGCGGCATAAACTTTTTCGGGATCTCAGGGTCATACAGAACAACAAAAACGCCGCCAGACCGGTTTCAAAGTGGGGCAAGGTCTATTATCATCGGCATATTACATATGAGCCGCGTTCTGCTCGGGCCCGAAAAGGAATCAAATCACTATGCGTTGTAAAATGCTGACCGCTGCCGCAGCGGTTCTTCTGATGTTGACCGCAGGCTGTTCCACTCTGGAGAAAGTGGTTTACCGTCCTGACATCAACCAGGGGAACTACCTTACCCCTAACGATGTGTCCAAAATCCGCGTGGGGATGACACAACAGCAGGTCGCTTATGCACTGGGAACCCCGATGATGTCCGATCCGTTCGGCACTAACACCTGGTTCTATGTATTCCGTCAGAAGCCGGGCCATGAAGATGCGACCCAGCAGACCCTGACGCTGACCTTCAGCAGCGCCGGTGTGTTGACCAACATCGACAACAAGCCTGCCCTGACCAAATAATCCGGTGTCAGAAATGCAAAAAGGTGCTCATTGAGCACCTTTTTTGTTTTGTGTTGATCCCCTCGCCCCTTTGGGGAGAGGGTCAGGGTGAGGGGAAGAAAGCGCTACTTACTGGCCTTCTCCGCACGCTGACGACGCAGTTCTTTCGGGTCGGCAATCAGCGGACGATAAATCTCTACCCGGTCGCCCTCTTTCAGCACATCGCCGAGCTTCACCGGACGGCTGTAAATCCCGACCTTATTCTTCGCCAGGTCGATATCGCTGCGAAGCTCGAGGATGCCGGAAGCACGGATGGCCGCCTCAACGGTCGCCCCCTCTTCCAGCGTCACGCGCTGCAGATACTGCTTCTCCGGCAGCGCGTACACCACTTCTACAGCAATCTTATGCGACACTGTAAACCTCTTTGGCGCGGGTGGTGAACGCCTGAACCATATTCGAAGCCAGCTCTTTAAAGATGCGGCCAAACGCCAGCTCAATCAGCTTATTGGTGAACTCGAAGTCCAGATGGAACTCAATGCGGCAGGCGTCAGCGCTCAGCGGCGTAAACTTCCAGCCCCCCATCAGGGTCTTAAAGGGACCATCCACCAGATGCATCAAAATACTCTGATTGCTCGTCAGCGTATTACGGGTGGTGAACGTCTTGCTGATCCCCGCTTTGGAGACATCCACCGCCGCGGTCATCTGCGTCGGGCCGGACTCCAGAACGCGGCTCCCGGTGCATCCCGGAATAAACTCTGGATAAGACTGAACATCGTTCACTAACTGATACATTTGTTCCGCGCTGTAAGGCACAAGCGCAGTACGGCTAATCTGAGGCATAGCATTTCCCATGGTCACACAACGGACAAATAATAACATTTATCACCTGTTAAAAAAACGCTAAGCCTCATCTCGTGCTAAGATAGCGCGTTAGACCTCACAGGACGCAATGAGGTGACTTTTTGAAATCAGATTACCGACGGCTTTACGACACTTATGACGAAGAAAAAAGCACATAAACCAGGCTCGGCGACCATTGCGCTCAACAAGCGTGCTCGCCACGAGTATTTCATTGAAGAAGAATTCGAAGCTGGCCTTGCGTTGCAGGGCTGGGAAGTAAAATCGCTGCGCGCCGGGAAAGCCAACATCGGCGATAGCTACGTGATCCTGAAAGATGGCGAAGCCTTCCTGTTCGGCGCAAACTTTACGCCGCTGACCGTCGCCTCTTCACACTACGTGTGTGACCCAACGCGCACGCGCAAATTGCTGCTGAACAAGCGTGAGCTGGAATCCCTCTACGGACGCATCAACCGCGAAGGTTTCACCGTGGTCGCCCTGTCGCTGTACTGGAAAAACGCCTGGTGCAAAGTAAAAGTTGGCGTCGCGAAGGGTAAAAAACAGCACGACAAACGTACTGACCTGAAAGAGCGCGAGTGGCAGCTGGACAAAGCGCGCATTATGAAAAACGCAGGACGTTGATTCTGCACACTTATTGTACTATTCAATAAGTTAGCGTTCCGGGCTGGTATCCAGGAAGTGAAATCTGGTATACTCAGTTCAACACTATTGGGGCTGATTCTGGATTCGACGGGATTTGCGAAACCCAAGGTGCATGCCGAGGGGCGGTTTGCCTCGTTAAAAGCCGCAAAAAAATAGTCGCAAACGACGAAAACTACGCTTTAGCAGCTTAATAACCTGCTCTGAGCCCTCTCTCCCTAGCTTCCGCTCTTAAGACGGGGATCAAAGAGAGGTCAAACCCAAAAGAGATCGCGTGGAAGCCCTGCCTGGGGTTGAAGCGTTAAAACTAATCAGGCTAGTTCGTTAGTGGCGTGTCTGTCCGCAGCTGGCGTGCGAATGTAAAGACAAACTAAGCATGTAGTACCGAGGATGTAGAAATTTCGGACGCGGGTTCAACTCCCGCCAGCTCCACCAATTAAAACAAGGGGTTACGTGAAAGCGTAACCCCTTTTTTTTGTCCATGTCCACTTTACGTCCACCAAGCTTAAGGATGAAATGCAGATGGCCACAAAATACCAAACCGAACTGGCTCTAAAAGCGTTGCTCACTGAACTGCATCGCACAGGCCAAGACCTATACACGTTCGTTGACGAAGCGATTTTGCAAATGCATAAAGAAAAACTATTCGTAAAAGAAGATACGATTAGAGAAAGAGGTGGGGCGGAGGACGCACTCTTTGCATATGTTGAGGCGCTTGCTGGAAGTCGACCTTACGTGAAACCCGGAGACATCGAAGATTTCTAATCTTCGCTAAACCCATCTACTTAGCCGTAAATGGGTTTTTTGTTGCCTGTCATTTTATCCCTTACAATACTGCGAGTTAGGTACTATTGTTGCCTTCAATGGCGACAAAGTGGCGACCGAAAATTGCTAGCAGCATTCTGTTATGACGGTCACTATTGTAAGGCAAGATAAAACCTTAATGGTCGTTAAGAACTGCGAATTCAACCAATGATCCAATGCGATTGTTAAAGCGTTTTGCATTTTTTCCTTCCCTACCACGGCGTTACCATAGCTAGTGCTCATTTAATAGTTTTAGCAAATCTTTGAGAGTCGTTTTAAGATGACCACATACTGGCCGACAGAAAACAGCATTTAACATAATTTATGTTTCTGTAGTGAGTATATATGGTGGAACAACGAAGCTAAGAGCGGCATTCCCCATGCTCGCTTAGGTAGGTATGTAACGTGGCTGGATCTGAGTAACATTGCTCAAACTAATCTATGTAATTTCATGCTTAACAGAAACGAGAGTAGATGAAAAATATACATAAATCAGTTAAGCTAACGACAAGTTCATATGAAGGAATTTAAATAAATGAATAGCCTTGATAATTATGTTATATCTCAACTGAGTGATGAAAATAATTATATAAAAATTAAAAGCCCTGAGAGAATTGACGATGAAATAATATCTTCAATACTTAATGAGTTCAAAAAAAAAGAAAATAACGTTAATGAATCAACTTCATTTATATGTATAGATAATTCATTTTCTGGTCATGGTTTATGCCTGTCAATATATAACGCTCCTTTAAGCAATAATTACGAAAAATTAAAAAGCCTTGCAAACGAAATGAATAAGAAATTTAAGAAGATAAATGTAAGTTATTCATTAAAGTCTTCAGTTGGTTTTTTATTTGTACTAACCGCATCGTTCATTGCCTATAGTGACATAAGTAATAATTACGATATGTTGTTTTACGCTGACGATGAACCGGGTGACGACCAAGAGATAAATGCAATAATCGAAAGAGAGAAAAAAGAAAAAGAAGATATAGAAAGGATGATAAGATATATATTAGTAGACATGAAACTGGCAATTCTTGAAGCATCCTTGTATATAGACGAAAGAGTTCATGAGTTGTGATGAGGCCGCGCTATGACTAATCATGAATCAATAAAACTGGTAATGGGATTCTCCCTTACTGTGGTTACTGGTATAGTTTTTTATATATACAAACCTATAATATCATTAAAAGTTGGTGCGGAAAATTATTATTTAATATTGGCATATGCGGCCGTTATTCCGCCATTTGTACTAAATAAAACTTACGATGCAATTATCAAAAAAATGCAAGATGTTGCTCAAAAAAAACTCGCCCTTGACATAGATGAAAATGACAAAGCACTGGATGATGAAAGTGCCGAATTCAAAGAAATGATAAAAAACCACAAAAACGGAACTAAAGAGAAAATAAGAAAAATAAAAGAGATACAGGAAAGTAGGAAAACTTTATAGCCCAAATTTTCTATAGTCCCCGTGGGAAGATTGATGCTAAGTCTTTCCACTTTTCCTAAGTAATTGTACTTGTATATTATTATTCAATAGCTGAATTTAAGATTATTGTATTTACATTGATAGAGCCTACATCATTTTAAGAGCGCAGTTTTTTCAGTAGTACCAGGATTGTAAAACACCGGCTAAGCCATGCCGTTGCTGCATTGCCACGTTCTCCACGCCGCACCCGGACTTCACCCGGCAGATCGGTACAGTGACATAAAAAAAATCAAAAAAAGTCTTTTAAAACATACAGATGAACTTTCAGCGAGATCCTTTGCAGATCCTGAAAACTAAAAAAACTGAAATTCTTTTCAATCTTTTCAGTTTTGGTTTTCCGCAAAGCCGCCAGCACTGGCGCGGTCTGGCGGTCAGGTTGAAGAAAAATAAAACTGAAAAATTTTTATGATCCAAAAACCGCAGGCGGGTGCGGTGTAGCGCCGTTTTGGTCTGCGATGTAATTATTTTGTCGGGCTGAGAATGCGCCAGCGCTTCAGCACTGAAACGATCTCTTAGATGGGTGCGTGGTTACTACATGGGGAATGCGTGGCGTGCTGCGCGTCCTGCGGCCTCTGGTGTGATACTCCCGCAAAGGAATAATGAAAGGGTTATACCCTACAGGGGAAACAGGGTATAAAAAAACCCGCACGGGGCGGGTTCGCTTGGGTCAGGCAATAATGTCCTGGTACTTTTTCCGGGTCTGCCCTGCCTTTGTTTGCGTTCGGGTAAAGTCGCTCGCGTTGGTCGGCACTCCGGTGCCAGGATGTGTATGCGCGGCGCACTGCTGCGCCAGCTCTGCCAGTAAATCAATAGTGTCCAGCAACATGGCCAGGGTGTTTGTGGTGTCATTCCCTATATGTACCGTCCCGCCAATAATCTGCTGTGCAGCTGCAATGGACTTACGCTGGGCGGCGATTTTCTCCGTCAGCACCCCCATCGTTTCAGTAGTGATATTACCGGCCACCTTTGTGGACTGCTGCCCTTCTGACCTGCTCCCTGTTGATTAACAAACCCCGATGTTAGTAATGTCTTCATAAGCCACATGAGGACATACCCATGAAGAAGCGTTTTTCCGACGAACAGATCATCAGTATTCTTCGCGAAGCGGAAGCCGGGGTTTCTGCCCGTGAGCTCTGCCGTAAGCACGCCATTTCCGATGCCACTTTCTACACCTGGCGCAAGAAGTTTGGTGGCATGGAAGTTCCTGAGGTGAAGCGGCTTAAATCTCTTGAAGAGGAGAACGCCCGCCTCAAGAAGCTGCTTGCCGAAGCCATGCTGGATAAGGAGGCGCTTCAGGTGGCTCTGGGGCGAAAGTACTGACGACAGACCACAAGCGGGAAGCCGTTAAGTTTATGTGTGATGTGACCGGTCTGTCGCAACGTCGTGCCTGCAGGCTTACTGCTTTGTCTCTGTCGACCTGCCGCTACGAGGCTCAGCGTCCGGCGGCTGATGCGCATTTATCAGGGCGCATCACTGAGCTGGCACTGGAGCGCAGGCGTTTTGGCTACCGCCGCATCTGGCAGCTGCTGCGTCGGGAGGGCCTTCACGTCAATCACAAGCGGGTATACCGTATTTACCACCTTAATGGACTGAGCGTAAAACGCAGACGACGCCGTAAAGGGCTGGCAACCGAACGGTTTCCGCTTCTGCGCCCGGATGCGCCGAACCTGACATGGTCGATGGATTTCGTTATGGACGCACTGGCCAACGGTCGGAGAATCAAGTGCCTGACCTGTGTGGATGATTTCACGAAGGAGTGTCTGACGATCACCGCTGCTTTCGGTATTTCAGGCGTTCAGGTCACGCGTATTCTGGACAGCATCGCGCTGTTTAGGGGCTATCCGGCGACAATAAGAACCGATCAGGGCCCGGAATTTACCTGCCGCGCGCTCGATCAATGGGCCTTTGAGCATGGTGTGGAACTACGGCTTATCCAGCCAGGTAAGCCAACGCAGAACGGATTTATTGAGAGTTTTAACGGACGCTTTCGCGATGAGTATCTGAATGAACACTGGTTCAGCGATATTCTTCATGCCCGGAAAACGATTAATGACTGGCGGCAGGATTATAACGAGTGCCGTCCCCATTCATCGCTGGATTACCAGACACCAGCTGAATTCGCAACGGACTGGCGAAACAGGAAATATGAAGAAAAACCAACCGACATTACTAACTGAAGGTTGTATCTAATCCTGGGGGCAGGTCAGATGATGCCTCATAGCGTGTCAGAAACCTGGCGACGAAATGGCGGCAGAGCATTAAAAATGCGTAAAATGGACGATAAGGTTTCTGAATCAGGCAGACAGATAGCGATTAATGGTGTGCCGGTGCTGCCGCAGGTGGTGCAATGGCGGGATTAATGTGTGGGCCAGGCGCACCTGTTTCCGTGCTCATCGGTGGCTTCGTCGGCGGCGCGCTTGCCGCATGGGAAATGGGACGTTTGTGGAATTGATTATGCAACAGGTTAATTCAATAACATTGGTTAAGGTTAGTGAAGCTACCGATGTATCCCAGGCTCAATCTGACGTTGTGCTCAATGGTAAAAGCACCGGCATTATTGTACCGGGGCAAGTGCTTGAAGCAGCGGTCCAGGTTAATGAGCAACGTTACATCCTGTTTCTGACGGATGACATTATTTTTGAAGAATCCCTGACAATTGTCCTTATTGACGTTCATGACGGGCTTAAAGAAATTGTTCGTTTGGGCAATGAGTACTCGACAGGAACTTTTGCGGATCTCCAGGTCACTGACGATAGCGTGGACTTCAGGTTTATTGGGGATTATATCTGGACACTGACAGTGTCCGATTCACCTCGCTTGCGGCTTCCTTTTGTTTCCGATCCCAAAGGGGTTAAACGGGAGTCTGGTCTGAAAAAGTACATAACGATATCTGCCGCACCGGCGTCGGAAAACGTAAGCTGAAGTCATTATTTAACAGAATGAAAAGGCTTTCTGCTGAGCTGGATAAATGCTCCTGAAAAGTATGCAGGCTCTGCGTCTGATGAAGTCCTGAAAGCCCGCATGGCGCAAGCCCTGCGGGCTTTTTTGTGCCCTCAACATGTCCCGCGAAGTCCGTAAATTTCGCGGCGACACAGCAACTTCACGCCATTAAACATTGTTTTTCTCATGCTCAATAAGCCATTCTTTGCGTGAAATCCCCCCTCCGTAACCTGTCATCGCCCCATCTTTTCCAATTATCCTGTGACAGGGGATGACAATCGCAATCCGGTTGGCACCGTTAGCGGCAGCGACGGCGCGCACAGCATTTGGCTTATTAAGCCGTAGTGAAATGGCCTGATAGTGTGAGGTCTGTCCATAGGGAACAGCACGCAACGCATGCCAGACGGATTGTTGAAAATCACTGCCCGGAGCATCTAAAGCGAGATAAAACTGTCGGCGCGTTCCGGCAGAATACTCGCCGATCTCTTTTACTGTCTGTCGGGTATGGTTGTTTTCGCCGGTAACGATTCTGGCGTTAAATAGACGCTGAATATCGCGGAATTCAGTTTCTAACATCCGGCGATCGGTAAACTCCAGCAGACAGACTCCCTGCTCTGTCGCGCAGACAAACATCGGTCCAAGCGTCGTGGTAAACCGGTGAATGACTATCACCTGAGTTGCCTGAGTCGGCGCAGCGCCAGTAAGCCGCTTGTAGGTATAACCAAAGCCGCTAAGCGATTCATAGCCATTGTCCAGCGCAACGTCAGTCGCCGCTCGTCCACTTTTTAGCTCCTGCAGGGCAACGTTCACCCGCTGCATTCGCTGGAAAGCCTGAAAAGTGATGCCGTGATGTTGCAGGAACCAGCGCCTTACCCGCTCCGGGCTGATGCCATGCTGACGAAGCTCCGCGTCTGCTACACGGGATTTGATATCGCGCCTGACAAGCGCAAGCGCCTGCTCAACGAATAATGGCGCGCTGTGCGCATTTTCCGCAGGTCTGCAGACTTTACAGGGACGAAAGCCGTCCGCCAGGGCAGATTTGGCATCTTTATAAAATTCAACATTTTCGCGCTTGGGCTTTCGCGCCCGGCATACCGAAATGCAGAATACACCAGTGGTTTTGACGCCAACAAAAAACACGCCTGTGTAGTCTGAAGCACGTTCAAGTAATGCCTGATACCAGATATCACACAGATTTTTATCGGTTATTTTCATCGCCAAAAAGTCCTTCAAACTTCTGACGAGATCGGATCGCATGCATGACATCAGTCAGCGTTGACTGCATCGCTGAATGAACAAAATTGCCCATTGAAATGCGGCTTACCCCTGCCCGTTTCAGCCTGTCGAATGACGGAAGATCGGGCATACACATGACATTCAAAGGTAACCCCGTTGCCTCTGCAATGAGGCTGATGTCTTTCTCTGACGTCAGGCAGGGAACAAAAAAGCCGTCAGCACCTGCAGCTTTATAGCGTTGACCCCGTAATATCGTCTCCTGCAACGCGTCTTCATGTCCGAGCAGGTACGTGTCAGTCCGGATGTTCAGAAACAGGCTGTAATTTTCGCTTCTCAGCGTATCGCATACTGTTCTCAGGTTACGGGAAAAATCAGAGGCATCGTCAAGCTGACGAACCCCGTTTATGACTCGGCTGTCTTCGAGGTTAACGCCTGCGACGCCTGTCTGAGCAAGGCGCCGCAGATTGTCTGCTATCTCTTCGGCTGAATCACCATACCCTGCTTCCATGTCAACGCTCAATGGCAGTTTGCTGGCAGCCCGGATCCGGGTGACCATATAAAATAACTCATCAAACGGCACTCCCTGCCCGTCGTCATATCCCAGTGTGGACGCTATAGCTGCACTGGACGTTCCCAGAACCTGGTAGCCTGCTTTTTGCGCTGCGACAGCACTGGCGGCATCCCAGACGTTGGCGATAAGAAGAGGCTCATGCTGATAGTGGCGTTCTGCAAAGTTCATATTCATATCCTCTCGATAGATTGAAAATGAATCTAAGCACTCAGGAAGAACCTCACAACCGAAATTCAGACGACCATTTTTTAGCAAACGTCGTCTGAACATGGGGGCGGAACAGACCAAAACCTTTCAGGCCCGGGCTCCGGCTTTCAGCATGGCTAAGCAGACGAGGCTCTCCCACATGTTCCCCGGTGAAAGCATGGAGCAGGTGACCCAGTGTTCCGGCGAACACAATACGTTGAGCCATGATTTCGTCATAGTAGAGAGGGTCTACCACAACGACAAAATCAAGATCGGAGTATTGATCGAACCCACCATGAACAAGCGAGCCGCCAGCGAGAAGGGAGTGAATCTGCGATCATTCCACCACAATCACTACGTCCAGCCCTGACAGAGCTCACTCATCTGCTCGCTTGAGAAGCTACCCTCTCCCTTTGACCAACATCAACGACACCGCCCCTCCCCCTATGGAGAATAAAAAAACACCCCCACCCAGCGCTACGGAATAGCCGCTTAACCCGAAAGGAACTCCACCATGTACAGACCCATAACCGTCATCATATTCATTCTCCTGACGCTCGCCGCCCTCGCGGAAATAGGCGTTTTACCCTTTGGATAATCCTCAGGCGAAATACCTCTCATCAGGGCATGTTGATCTCATTACAGTTTTTTCCTAAAGCCATCCCGTTTCGCCTGTGCCATGCTGAATCACGCTCATAACCGATAACGTTAAATGAGGATATTATGAAAAAAACAATTATCGCATTATCTGCCGTTCTGCTGGCTTCCCCAGTATTTGCTGCGACCACACATGCAACTGACGATACCGTCGCGGCGGCGAACGCAAACGCCAACGAGGCGAAGCAAAAACTGCACGAAGAGCAGAACAAAGGTGAAGAGCTGAAGCTGAAACAGAAGCATGCTGCGGAAGGCAAGAGCGAGAGCCTGGGCAGCAAGGTCAGCGAAGATTCCCAGAAAGCCTGGCATAAAACCAAAGAAGGCACCGAGAAAGGGTGGGATGCCACCAAAGAAGGCGCTGAGAAAGGCTGGAACAAAACCAAAGAAGGTGCCAGCGAGCTGGAAAAGAAAGTCACTGAGTAAGTCGTTATACTCACGAAAAGGTCGCGCTTGCGGCCTTTTTTATTTCTTCGAATATAATTAGCACCTCAGGCGTTTACGCAGTGCGCACTTATCGGAGAAACCACTATGTACCGCCTTTTGGCCTTTCTGACCGTTCTGCTGTTGTGCCCTTCCCTGCATGCTGCCCCGAAAAGCTACCTTATCGATACCGATAACACCGCCATTCGGCTCTCGTGGCATGCCTTCGGCGGCATCCTCTCCTGGGCAACGTTCAGCGGCGTAACGGGTGCCGTGACGCTCAATCCGGATAACGACGTTGACGACCACATCCACGTCACCATTCCTGTGGCAACCCTGGTGGCCTCAAACAAGCTGCTCACCTGGCAATTAAAAAGCGACATGTTTTTTGATGCGGAGCACTACCCGACCATCGAGTTCATCAGCTCTCGCGTGGTCGCCCAGGGCGCCGGACGGTTCAGGGTGTTCGGCACGCTGACCGTACGAAACATTGCCCGACCAGTGCTCCTGGAGGCCGTGGTGAAAGACCCGCATGCGCAGTCCCCCACGCTGGACGCCACCACGGCGATCTCGCGCGCGTCCTATGGGATGGATAAGTTTGCCCTGGTCGTGGACGATCGTATTGCCATCGCCATTGCGATTCAGACGAACAAGGTGCCGTCACCCTGAGATCAGGCGCTGTAGCTGCTCCGCGTGTTCCCGCAGATAGGACGGCGGGTTGCGGCCAATCAGGACAAACTGGTAGCCCGCCTCCAGCCACCACGCCAGGTTCATGCTGTGCCGCTGCTCCTGTTGGAGCGAGGCCGTCGCCTTCTCATCAACAGGCGAAATACAGAGGGCCATCGGGCCGTAGTCGGGGTTGATCCAGGCAATCTGCGCGATAGACGTCGTTTCATAGCGCAGCATGCGCACCATTTTAAGCTCTGCCCCCTGCAGGGTAAGCTGCGACAGGTTTAGCGTCATGCCGATGTCCTGCGCGGCCCGTTCCAGCCCGCGCTGCAGAACCGGCGTTGCGCTGTCCATATCCAGCAGCGTCTCGACGCTGTACAGGGACATATATTGCGCTTCGAGGTCGCGGATATGGGCATTCTCATCCTCTGGGGCAGCAGCAGGCCGCAGCAGGTAGCCCAGCCCGGAGCCGACCAGCAAGAAACTGACCGAGGCGGCGATCAGCGCCCGTCGGCTGACGCCAGTCGGCGTGGCGGACTGCGGGTCGGGAAGTGCCGCAAGACGCGCCTGCATCGTCTCAAGAGGCGCGTCATCCAGCAGAGAAGCAAACGCCCCGGCGTAATCCTGGCTGCTTTTCATCAGTTCATCGGTTCGCCCGGCGAGGCGTTCGTCACGCTTTAACTGTTCTTCAAACTGCTGCGCGTCGGCGCGACACATCTCGCCATCTATCCAGGCCACGATGGCGTCGTCGTTATAGGGCGGTGTAAAACGGTGCGCGTTCAAGAGCGGTTCTCCTTTACCGGAGGTAGTGCGTCAGCGGATCTGGCAAGCCGAGCCCGTGCCGTCGCCAGTCGGCTCATCACGGTACCGATCGGCACCGCCAGGGTCTCCGCCGCCTCCAGGTAGGTAAAGCCTTCGACATAAACCAAAAATATCGCGTTGCGCTGGGCTTCGGGCAGCGCGTTAACGCGCTGCATTACCTGAAGGTAATGCAGGCGCGTCTCATTCTGTTCGTGGGTGTCCGGTGCCAGCAGCTCGTCGCTGGGAACAAATCCCTGCCCCTGTCGAACGTGTCGTGCCCGAAGCTCAGAGATCCAGATGGAGTGCAGGATCGCGAACAGCCACCTGTCGATGCGCGTGCCAGGCGTATACTGGCTGCTTCTTTCAAGCGCACGCACGCAGGTGGACTGAACCAGCTCTTCGGCGATATCCCTGTTTCGCGACAGCACCAGCCCATAGCGCCAGAGACGCGGCAGGAGTGCGGCGAGCTGTTGACGAACCTCACGGGTTGCGATGGGTTTTCCCTCCACGAGAAAATCAGGATTCCGGGTGTCCATTGATGGCGGCCTGCAGGTCACGGTACTCCTCGCAGGACTGGCCACAGATACCGGCAATCACCTTCAGCTGTTCTTTCGCGAGGTCCGGACGTCCTTTCACCATCCATGCTTCACCGAGATACTCCCGGGCTTTGGCATAATCCGGCGCGATAGCCAGCGCGCGCTGGTAGTAACCAATCCCTTCGTCCGTGCGGCCCAGTTTGCGCGTGGCGAACCCGCGATAGTTCCACGCTTCAGCCGTGTTGCCATTTTTCAGCGAATCAAGCAGATTCAGCGCCGCCTGGTACTCCCCTTTCTTCGCGAGATGGTACGCGTAGTTGGTTTTGTCCTGGTCGCTGAGGCTGCTGCTCTTGTCCGGCACGCATTTCTGCGTGGCGCTGTCATACACCTGACCGGCAGGACAGTCGGGCGTTTTGCTCTCGGTACTATTATTGCCCATGGCCAGCGCCAGTGGAGACAGCAGGGAAAAAATCAGCACCGGGATCAAACGAAACGAGGTCGTGTTCATACAAAACTCCAGGGTAAGTGGGGAGTGACGTCAGTAAACGTCCGGCTGACGATTTTTATTCATTCTTCGGTGAATTTTTTTTACTGTCCTGAAGTCCTGCCCGCGCCTCAGTCCCAAAGAAAATAAATCAGCTTATTTTCTCTTTGCTTGCCCGTTATTATTGCTTACGCGTGATAGCAGAGTTTTAACCCTGTACAAGAATATATTTCATTACCTCGACGACATAATATATCTTACATCAAAAACGTTACCCTAACTTAAACACACGTTAAGCCCGCTTAAACAATAACGCTTAACATGTTATTTAAAATGATCCCTACCAATTATCATGCCGGGTCGTAAACCTTAAATAACAGCGCCATCACAATAAATAAAAAACATGTAAAAACAAAAAGATAGAAAAAGATAATTATAAAATACATCAATAGATTAATGCCCCCTTCATTGTTTGCGCCTTTATTTACGAAAGCTTAATTTGCACAACACGCATTTTCTGTCTATATCATTTTTATATTCCAGAAACCAATTCCTCTATTAATTACAGGGTTTTATAAAATACAAAACACCCATTAAAACGTTTTTTCTTAAGTCATTAGATTCGCTCTGATGTTGCCACTCTGACGCATGGCGGGCATCGTGCGCGCTGAATTCTACGGTGAGAGCTGCTTTATAACAGCAACTACGCCGGGGGCGCCCTTTACCTTCAGCAGAGATGGCTCGTCTTGCTCGCCGTTCATGACACTTCTGCTGGAGTAATAACAAAATGAGCCAAATCTCTGTTATTTCAAAACTTACTGGCGTAGAAACGACCCTGGAAGGTACACAGGTTACGCTGAACCATTCCTCTGTCGTTGAGCTTCACGTCGAGCGAGCGAGCGTCTCCCACTTCGCGCGAAGCGGTAACGACCTGCTGGTGACACTCCACTCCGGCGAAGTGATCACCCTTAAAAATTTCTACGTCGCGGACGCGCAGGGCGTGAGCCAGCTGGTTCTGCAGGACAGCAACGGCGCGTTATGGTGGATTGAAGATCCGGCTGGTGCCGCCACGTACGAATCTATCGCGTCCACGGACGTGCTGCTTGCGGCATCAGGAAGTGATGCCGGTGGCGCCGCCATCTGGCCATGGGCTCTGGGCGGTATTGCGGCTGCGGGCGGCATCGCGGCCGCGGCAAGTACTGGCGGAGGAGGTGGTGGTGATAACGGCAGCAGTAATAATTCTGCCGATCCGGATACGACTGCACCAAACGCACCTTCCGGCCTCAAGTTCTCCTCAGACGGTAAAACCGTCACCGGTTCCGCGGAACCCGGCAGCACCATCACGCTGAAAGACGCGAACGGCAACGTCATTGGTACAGGAAAAACGGGCAGCGACGGCAACTTTAGCGTCTCCCTCGGAACACCGTTGACCAACGGCGAGCAGGTAACTGCCACCGCAACGGATAGCGCCGGGAATACCAGCCAGGGTTCAAGCGTCACCGCACCGGATCTCACCGCACCCGATGCACCAACGATTGGCAGCGTAATCGACGATATCGCCCCTCAGACGGGGACGGTGACCAACGGCGGCAGCACCAACGATCAGCGGCCGCAACTCTCCGGCACCGCCGAAGCGGGCTCAACCGTGACGATTTATGACGGCGGAATAGCCATTGGCACCGCGGTCGTCGCCAGCAATGGCACATGGACATTCACCCCGTCCGTCGACCTGAATGAAAGCACTCACCAGATTACCGTACGGGCAACCGACGCCGCCGGCAACACCGGACCAGCCTCACCGGTATTCACCCTCACCGTCGATCTCACCCCTCCGACAGCGCCCACCGCGATTGTGCTGCTCGACGATACGGGCATTATCCGAGGAACAATCACGTCGGGCGTGCCTACCGATGCCTCGCAGCCGATTCTGGCGGGAACGGGCGAGCCCGGTGGAACCATCACTATTTACGATAACGGCGTGGCGATTGGCACAACGACGGTGCTACCTAACGGTACCTGGAGCGTTACCCCAGGGGGCCCGCTTCCGGACGGTACGCATTCGATCACCGTCACTGAAACCGATGCCGCCGGAAACCAGAGTACGGCCTCTGAACCTATCACCTTTACCGTGGATACCACGCCGCCGTCTGCCCCAGGAAACCTCGTGGTGTCAAATGATGGCGGTACCATCAGCGGTATCGGAGAAGCAGGCAGCACGGTGACCATCCGTGAAGGCGATTTCACCCTTGGCACAGTGGTTGTTGATAGCCAGGGGAACTTCAGCCTGACGCTTAGCCCGCCGAGGATCAACGGCGAAATCCTGACCGCTGACGCCACCGACACGGCGGGCAACACCAGTCCAACCACCTCCGCGGCGGCACCGGACATTACCCCGCCGCAGACCCCGGTCATCCTGTCGGTGATTGATGACGTGCAGGCCACCACCGGCCCCGTGGCCCAGAATGGGCTGACCAACGACCGGGCGCCGACCCTGAACGGCACGGGCGAGGCAGGCTCGACCATCACGATTTATAACGGCAGCGATGCCCTCGGTACGGTGGTTGTTCCCTCCTCCGGCCAGTGGAGCTTTACGCCGTCTACACCGCTGACCGACGGCACCTGGGTGCTGACCGCGAAGGCGACGGATCCCGCCGGTAACCCGAGCGGGATATCAAACGCGTGGACAATTAACGTTGACGGGACGGCGCCAACCGCCCCGGTGATTTTACAGGTTGCAAACGACATCCCTGGGCAGACCGGCGCGATCGACTTGAACGGGACCACCAACGACGCCACCCCGACGCTCAGCGGTACCGCTGAAGCAAACGCGACGATCAGCCTGCGCGTGGACGGTGTTGAAATTGGTACAACCGTTGCCAATGGCCTCGGCGTATGGAGCTTTACCCCTTCCTCCTCAATCGGTGAAGGCCCCCACGCCCTGACCGCCGTCGCAACCGATGCGGCAGGCAACCCCAGCCCCATCTCCAACACATGGACCCTGACGGTTGACAGCGTCGCGCCTGCGGCGCCGGTCATTACCCAGGTGCTCGATGATGTGCCGGAGCGCCTCGGCGCGCTCAATCCCAACGACAGCACCAACGACACCACGCCAACGCTTAACGGTACGGCTGAACCGGGTTCAACCGTCACTATTCGCCTGGATGGCGGCGATCTCACTACGATTCTGATCGACGGCAGCGGCACCTGGACCTATACCCTTACCACGCCGCTTGGCGAAGGTCCTCATACCTTTAGCGTCGTCGCCACCGACGCGGCGGGTAACACCAGCCAGCCGTCAGACGACTTCACCCTGAACGTCGATATCACTGCGCCAGCGGCGGCCACCATCGCCACCGTGATCGACGATGTCGGCGGCGTACAGGGTTCGCTCAACAGCGGCGATACCACGGATGACACTCGCCCCCTGCTGCAGGGCACTGCCCCTGCAGACACGGTGATCACCGTCTATGACGGCACGACTCTGCTTGGCACCGCCATCCTCAACGGCAGCGGCGGCTGGAGCTTCACGCCCGTGACCCCGCTCACCGACGGTCCGCATTCCCTGACGGTGCACGCCACGGACGCCGCGGGCAATACCACCATCTCAACGCCATTTGAACTGACGGTGGATACCGTTGCGCCTGCCACGCCGGATATCCCAGCCATTACCGTCAATCCTGACGGCACAGCAACGCCGCTGAACCCGGGCGAAATCACCCGCGACACCACGCCGACCCTGAGCGGTACCGGCAATCCGGGTGATACCGTGACGATCTACAACAACGGCGTCAAAATCGGCGACGCTGTCGTGGACAATACCGGCAACTGGAGCTGGACGCCGCCATCCCCTCTGGCTGGCGGCACCTATGACATCACCCTGACCGTCACCAACGCGGACGGCACGGGCAACGAAAGCGCTCCGTCGCAGCCGGTCACCATCACCATTGACACCGACCCGCCGGCTACGCCTGCAGCGCCGGTCATTACTGACAGCGTCACCCAGATCACCGGCCCCGTTCCCAATGGCGGCACCACCAACGATCCGCGCCCGGTGCTGAGCGGCACCGGTACGCCGAACGACGTTATCAACATCACTGACACGGTCAACGGCGGCACGCCAACTATCGTTGGTACCGTCACGGTAGACAGCAACGGCAACTGG
The DNA here is from genome assembly GCF_011752745.1 of Enterobacter sp. Acro-832. Taxonomy (NCBI): domain Bacteria; kingdom Pseudomonadati; phylum Pseudomonadota; class Gammaproteobacteria; order Enterobacterales; family Enterobacteriaceae; genus Enterobacter; species Enterobacter sp. Acro-832. Next base: position 670,168 of record NZ_VWWX01000003.1, on the reverse strand, counting down.
AGCTGGCGCCCTGACAGTAATATTGCGGAGGGCAGCCACGTCTATACCGCCACCGCCACCGATGAAGCGGGCAACGTCTCTGACGCTTCCCCGGCGATCGCGATCACAGTGGATACCGTGGCGCCGGCTACGCCAGCGATCAGCGCCGTGGGCGGTGAACCGAACGGGGGCTACATCACGGATACCACGCCGACAGTCGGCGGAACCGGCGTTAACGGTGAGACGGTGATCGTCTACAACAACGGCGTCGAGCTGGGCCGTGTCGCGGTGGTGAACGGAGAATGGAGCCTGACGCTTCCAGCGCAAACGGACGGCCCGCTGAACATTACCGTGGCGGGCGTGGACACAGCGGGCAACGTCAGCGCGCCGAGTTCGGTCTTTACCGTCACGCTCGATACCGTTGCGCCAGGGATCCCGCAGATCAGTGCCGTCTCAGACAGCCAGCTCACCAACGCTGTTCTCTACACTCGCGATGGTGTACCCACGCTCACCGGAACTGGCGAACCGGGATCCACGGTTATCGTCTCCGTAAACGGCACCCCCTCCGCAGTACCGGTAACGGTCCAGCCGAACGGCACCTGGACCTGGACCGCCGACAGCACGCTGACGGATGGAACATATACCTTCACCGTATCGGCCCGAGACCCGGCCGGTAACACCTCAGGCAGTTCTGCGGCGCTTAACGTTACGGTTGATACCGTCGACCCAGGTATTCCCCTCAACCTGAACCTGGCGCCAGAAGGCACGCCGCTGACCGGCACCGCAGAAGCGGGAAGCACCGTCACCGTGAAAAACGGTACCACCGTCATCGGTACTGGCGTTGCCGCCAGCGACGGCAGCTTCTCCATCGCGATCAGCCCGACCCCGCAGGATGGTGCGGCGCTGATCGTGAGCGCCACCGATGCCGCAGGACGTACCGGCCCAGAAGCCACCTACAATGTCATCGGTACGTTGCCGAATCTTCCTGACGTTCCGGTTATTACGGCGATCGTCGACGATACCGACCCGGTCACTGGCGATGTGAAAGGCAAAACCACCAACGACACCACCCCGACCCTCACCGGTACGGCTCAGGCGGGGAGCCAGATCGCTATCTACCTGGACGGTAGCGCGACGCCATTGACGACGGTCACCGCCGACGGCAGCGGCAACTGGAGCTATACGCCAGCCGCGCTTGGCGAAGGGCTGCACACCTTTGAGGTGACCGCCACCCTCAACGGTCAGACCAGCGGTCGCTCTCCGGCGGCCAGCGTCACCGTTGACCTTACCGCGCCGGGCACGCCGACCATCGGCGCCGTGATTGACGATGTTGGTCCGGGCACCGGCCCGCTGACCAGCGGCCAGACCACCAATGACAACCAGCCGACCCTCACCGGCACCGGTGCGGTGGGTGATACTATCTCCATCTACAACAACGGCGTGTTACTGGGGACCGCAGAGGTCGGCATCACCGGCACCTGGAGCTATACCACGCCTGTCCTGGCAGAGGGCAATCACGTCCTGACCATCCGCGAGACCGATCCGGCGGGGAACCAGAGCGGTCCTTCGGCGGGCTTCACCGTCGTGGTGGATTCCGTTTCCGCCACGCCGGTCATCACCAACGTCACGGATAATGTGGGCAATGCCACCACGGTGGTCAGCGGTGGTCTCACCAATGACGCCACGCCAACCCTTTCGGGGACAGCGGACGCAAACAGCGTGGTGACCCTTTTCGACGGCGGCACGCAGATTGCCGTAGTGACAGCTGACAGTACCGGCGCATGGACGTTTACCCCTGATACCGCCCTCGGCGAAGGCTCGCACAGCTTCACCGTCCAGGCGACCGACCCGCAGGGCAACCTCAGCACGGTCTCCGCGCCCTGGAGCGTGGTGATTGACCTGACGGCACCGACGGTTCCAACGCTGGATACGGTAAATGACAACGTCCCAGGCGGCGTCCAGGGCAACCTCACCAGCGGGCAGGTGACCAACGACAACACCCCTACAATTAGCGGCACCGGACAGGCAGGCAGCACTGTTCACATCATGAACAACGGGACGCAGATTGGTACTGCAACCGTTGACGGAAGCGGGAACTGGTCCTTTACCCCGACCACGCCGCTGGGCGACGGCAGCTACGCCCTTCGCGTCTATGCAACGGATGCGGCAGGCAATGCCTCGGCTAACTCATCGGTCTTCGCCTTTACCGTGGATACCGCAGCTCCTGGCGTACCGGTAGTCACCAGCGTGGTTGACGATGTCGGTCCGGTCACCGGGACGCTCACGTCGGGCAACAGCACTAACGACGCGCGTCCGACCTTCAACGGCACGGGCGACGTCGGTGCCACAGTGCACGTGATTGTCGACGGGAACGAAATAGGTACGGCAGTGGTGAATGCCCAGGGCAACTGGACCTTCACCCCGGGCACCGATCTGGGCGACGGGTCCCATACGATCACCTTCAACGCTACCGATGCGGCAGGCAACACCGGCACCACAACGGCGCCGTTTAACCTGACGGTGGATACGGGCGTGCCGTCGGCACCGGTCATTTCGACCGCGGGTGACAACGTGGGCAGTATTCAAACCCCGCTCTCCTCCGGGCAGAGCACCGACGACACCACGCCGACCCTGAACGGCACCGCCAGCGCCAACGCCACGGTCACCGTGTATGAGAACGGGCAGCCGGTCGGCACCGTGCTGGCGGACGGCAGCGGCAACTGGAGCTTTACGCCGTCAACGCCGCTGTCCAGCGGCAGCCACACCTGGACCGCCACGGTCACCGATGCAGCGGGCAACGTCAGCCCGGCGTCGCCAAACTTTACCCTGATTGTCGATACCACAGCACCGAATGCGCCGGTTATCAGCCAGGCAATCGACGACGTGGGCAGCCTGACCGGACCGCTCACGTCCGGGCAGACGACCGACGACACCGTACCGCGGCTTGTTGGAACCAGCGAACCGTTTGCCACCGTGAAGATCTATGAGGGAACCACCCTGGTCGGAACGGGCACCGCGGACAGCAGCGGGAGCTGGAGTATCTTGCTCACCACCACGCTGGCGAGTGGTCCGCACAGCTTCACCGCGCAGGCCACGGATGCGGCAGGCAACACCAGCGTGTCGTCGGCCAGCTTCAGCCTCACCGTCGATACCACGCCGCCTGCGCTGCCGGTGCTGACCAGTATTCTGGATGATGTGGGCAACGCGGCGACGCCGGTTGCCAACGGCGGGTTCACCAACGACGCGCAGCCGACGCTCAGCGGCACGGCGGAAGCGGGATCCACGGTGAAAATCTTTGATAACGGGGTCCAGATCGGCAGCGTGACGGCGACCGGCGGCGCGTGGAGCTTTACGCCATCTCCGGCGCTGAGCAACGGCTCGCACACGTTGACCTTTACCGCCACCGATGCGGTGGGCAACGCCAGCGCGCCCACCGCCGGGTACGTGATTAACGTCGATACCCTCCCGCCAGCCGCGCCGGTCATCAGTTCAGTCATTGATGATGTCGGCAGCGTCACCGGCCCCGTGACCGGTACGAACCCGACTAACGACACCCGTCCAACGCTGAGCGGAACCGCCGAAGCGAATGCCACGGTTCGGATCTACGACGGCATCACGCTGGTGGGTACGGTCACCGCCGATGGCAACGGCAACTGGACCCTGCCGCAAACCACCACGCTGACGCAGGGCACGCATAGCTTCACCGCCACGGCTACCGATGCGGCGGGCAACACCAGCGTGGCATCAGGCGTGACGACGATTATCGTCGATACGACCGCCCCAACGGTGCCGACCGGGACCCTCAATGCCGACGGTAGCGTCCTGACCGGGAGCGCAGAGGCGGGCAGTACCGTCACAATCCGCCTTGCGGACGGTTCAACGGTGACCGCCATTGCCGGCAGCAACGGCACCTACAGCTACACCTTCATTAACAAACAGATCGAAGGCCAGACGCTGCAGATCACCGCTACCGACGCCGCGGGCAACACTTCCCTGCCGGGCTCTGCCCTTGCGCCGGTGGTGCCGCTCTCCGCCAGCAATAACGTTGAAGAGCTGAACCTCAGCACCACGGCAACCGTGACCAACAGCCAGTACAGCGACTACGGCTTCCTGCTGGTCGGCGCCGTGGGCAACGTCCTGACGCTGCTGGGCAATGACACCGCGCAGGTGAACTTCACGGTGGGCAACGGCGGCAGCGCGGATATTGTGGTCAATGCCAACGCCACAGGGGCGGTGCTCTCTCTGCTCAATACCCTTGAGCTGGTGGTGCAGCACTACGTCAACGGTGTCTGGACTACCGTAGTGGATACCGGCCAGCCGCAGTTTGCCGATCTCCTGACCCTCGGCGCTACCGGCGTCTCGCTGAACCTGACCGGGCTGGCCGACGGCAACTACCGCGTACTCAGCTATAACACCAACTTGCTGGCGACCGGCTCCTACACCAGCCTCGACGTGGCGGTGAAAGAGACCGGTCCGGGTACGGTCACGGGCGATACCAGTCTCAACGGCAACGTGATCCTCGATACGGACCCGACCGCCGGCAGCGACAATGCCCCGGCCGGAACCACTATTTCCACGGTCACTAACGCGCAGGGCGTGACCACCAGCGTGAACACCGACGGCACGGTGATCCAGGGCAAATACGGTACGCTGACCATCAACCGCGACGGCAGCTACACCTACAACCTGACCGACACCAGTGCCGCGGTCATTGGCCGGACGGAGAGCTTCACCTACACCATCACCCATAACGGCGTCAGCGCGTCGGCGAACCTGGTGCTGTCTCTGGGTGCCGGTACGGTACTCAACGGCATTGTGGCGGTGGACGACACGGCCTCGCTGACCTTTGACACCACCGTAAGTGAGATTAATAACGGCGCCTCGTCTCAGGGTGGCTTTACCGTGGTGGGCATTAATCTCGGCAGCACGCTGGGGCTTAACCTGCTGGACGACATGACCAACCCGATCATCTACAACGTGGAGGAAGGCACGACCCGTACCATGACCATCCAGGCCTCCGTAGGCGGCGTGGCACTGGCGTCGGTGTTCGATCTGTACGTCTATAAGTTCAACAACGCGACCCAGACCTTCGAGCAGGTCCGCGTCGAGTCGGGCTGGCTGCGCGCGCCGCTGCTGGGAGGAACGTCACCACAGCTGACGCTGAACCTGCCTGCCGGTGAGTACCTGTTCCTGCTGAATACCGCATCCGGGATCGCCGTACTGACGGCCTACACGCTGAGCGTCCTGCAGGATCATGTCTACAGCGTGGCGAGTATCAGCGAAACGACCACGGGCGACGTGCTGGCGAATGATCCAGTTCCGGCGGGCACGCTGGTCACCGAAGTGAACGGCGTGGCGGTCAACAGCAGCGGCACCACCACCATTCAGGGGGAATACGGCACGCTGACCATTAATGCGTCCGGTCAGTACACCTATACCCTGAGGAGCGGCGTGGGCGCGGACCATATCAGCACGCCGGATACGTTCGTCTACACCGTTACCGCGCCTGACGGCTCGAAGGATACGGCATCGCTCAACATCACCCCAACCGCGCAGGCAATGAATGCGGTCAACGATGTCAGCGCCACGATGGACCTTACCTCGGTGCACCACACGTCGGTCTACTCGGATACCACCGTGGGCGTCGCCAGCTGGACGACGGCCCTGTTCTCATCAACCCAGGGCAGCGGCAGCGGAACCTTCGTAGTCGACCCAAATACCGCGCTGCACAACGTGTCGCTGCACTTTAGCGTTGCCTCGCTGCTGGCGCTGGGCGGGCTGACGGTGAACTGGACGATTAGCGATGCCAACGGCGTGATCCGCAGCGGCTCCTTCAGCGGCGGCTCGCTGCTGGGCGGCAGTATCGACGTCCCGCTAACCGGGCTGGATCTGAACGCCGGGACCTATACGCTGAACTTTACCGGTAGCGTCCCGGGGCTCAGCGTCGGGACCATCACCATCACGCCAAGCGTGAACGGCACCACCTACTCGCTGAGTGATTTCGACGTCACCGGCAGCCACACCGTCAACGGCAATATATTTGACGGCACCGACTCTGGCGGCGTGCTGGATCAACTCCACTCGGTGGATACCCGTCTGAGCGTGACCGGTTACAACGGCGTGACCACCACGCTGGATCCGTATACCGGCAGCGCAACGGTGAACATCACTGGCCATTACGGCATCCTGGCGATCGGCGCTGACGGCCATTACACCTATACCCTCAACAGCGGGGTATCGCTCTCAACCATGACCTCGAAGGAGACCTTCAACTACACCCTGACCGACTCTGCCGGAAGAACGGATACCGCCACGCTGACCATCAATATGGCGCCGCAGTTCATCAGCTCGGAGCATAACGACGCCATCACCGGTACGGCCTACGGCGATACGCTGATTTACCAGGTACTGAACAGTACGGTGGGAAATGCCACGGCGGGTAACACCAGCAACGCCGGAGGCGATCACTGGACCGGGTTCTCGCTGGCGCAGGGGGACAAGATCGACATCGGCGATCTGCTGGTGGGCTGGGACGGTAATACCGCCTCGTTGGGGAATTATATCCATGTCACACAAAGCGGTAGCAACACTGTGATCTCCATCGACCGTGATGGTGCAGGGTCCACCTACACTAATACTGCACTCGTTACGCTTGATAACGTTCAGACCACGTACGACGAGCTCGTTAACCAGCAACACATCATTACCTGATAGCACCTGCAAGAGATGACCCGGGCGCACAGCGCCCGGGCATTAATAATAAAGCTGTACTTTTTTATTAGGGACATGACATGGGAATGAAGATGCCTTACTGGTGGCTCTCGTGCTGCCTGATATCTGTGCCCGCTTTCTGCGCAAATCCGGCGGCAACCATCAATACCGGACAGCTTCGCGAAACGCAGGAACTCCCCTCACTCAACGGCCGCGTGGCCCCGGTAGCTGGCAATGCCGCTCACGGTTCATTACAGCTTGGCGAAGCCGTTAACCGTGCCGTCACGTGGCACCCGGCCATCAGCGAAGCCGTGGGCAAACTCTACCAGCAGAGCGAAGAGGTGGACGTCGCGAAGTCAAAATACTATCCGCAGATTAATGCCGGCGTGGACAACGGGTATTCCCACGACGGCGACCAGAACGGCTTTACGCCGTCGCTGGTGCTTTCTCTCTCTCAAATGCTCTACGACTTCGGCAAAGTGGCCAGCCAGGTGCGCGCCGAGAGCGCTGGCGTTGCCCAGCAGCAGGCCAACGTGCTGGTGAGTATCGACACCATCGCCCACGATACCGCCGTCGCCATGGTACAGGTGCAGACCTGGCAGCAAATGGTCGACACCGCCAAAGAGCAGCTTGAGGCCCTCTCCTCCATCGGCACGCTGACCCGCCAGCGTAACGACGAGGGCGCCACGTCGCTCTCTGACGTGGTGCAGACCGATGCCCGTATCGAAGGCGCGCGCGCCCAGCTGATGCAGTACCAGGCCAGCCTGGAGAGCGCCCGCGCGACGCTGATGAGCTTTCTCGGCTGGAACAGCCTGAACGCGATCAGCAACGACTTTCCGCAAAAGCTGGCCCGCAGCTGCGATGTTGCCGAGCCGGACGACCGCCTGGTTCCTGCGGTGCTCGCCGCCTGGGCGCAGGCTAACGTCGCCCAGGCTAACCTCGACTACGCCGACGCGCAGATGACGCCAACCGTCTCGCTGGAGCCGGAGGTGCGCCACTACATGAACGATCGCTACGCGGGCAGCGACACGCGGGATCGCACCCAGTATTCCGCCTGGGTGAAAGTACAGATGCCGCTCTATCAGGGCGGCGGCCTCACCGCCCGGCGTAACGCCGCCGGACACGCGGTGGAAGCGGCACAGTCCACCATTCAGCGCACGCGCCTGGATGTCCGCCAGAAACTGCTGGAAGCCCGCAGTCAGGTGATGAGCCTGCAAAGCACGCTGCAAATTCAGGGCCGCCAGGAGGCGCTCAGCGCCCGCACCCGCGAACTGTACCAGCAGCAGTATCTCGACCTCGGCTCGCGCCCGCTGCTCGACGTGCTTAACGCCGAACAGGAGGTTTATCAGGCGCGTTTCACCCAGCAGCAGACCCTCGGTCAGCTGCACCAGCTGCAGCTCAACTGCCTGTATAACACCGGGCAATTGCGTCATGCGTTCGACCTTGATAACCGCACCATCCAGACCGTGGAGATCCAGCCATGAAGCAGCGTGATATCCCGCAAGGTGAAAACATGACGGATGAGGCGCTGGCGCAGTGGGCGCAGGCCTTTGGCTTTATTGCCACGCGCTACCGCGTCGCCTGCTCGCCCGGCGCGCTGATCGCAGGCGCACCGTGGCTGAAAGGCAAACCGATGGTGCCCGCCCTCACCCAGCTGGCGCGTGAGGCGGGGCTGTCGTTTCAACTGCTCACCGCTGACCAGCAGTCGATCAACAGTTGGCGTCTGCCGGTGGTGGTGGCGCTGAATGACGGCCGGGTCGGCGCGATCGAGCACTTCGACGGCGACGACACGCTGGAAGTCAGCTTCTTCGACGACCAGACCTACACTAACCGGCTGTCGATGACGGCCATGCTGCCCGCCATCCGCCACGTCATTGCCCTGCGGCCACTCGCCGCGCTGAAGGACAGCCGCGTGGATGCCTATATCTCAAAATATCGCCCGGACTGGCTCTACCGGCTGGTGATGCGCGATCTCCGCCCCTACAGCTGGGTAATGCTCGCCGCGCTGTTTATCAACGTGCTGTCGCTTTCCGGGATCGTCTTTTCCATGCAGGTGTATGACCGGGTGATCCCCGCCCAGTCCTACCCAACGCTGTACGTCCTGACCATCGGGGTGCTGATCGCCACCCTGTTTGGCTTCGTGCTGCGCGTGGCGCGCGGACACATTATGGATCTGCTGGGCAAGCGCTCGGATATGCGCGTCTCGGATCGCGTCTTCGGCCACGCGCTGCGGCTGCGCAACAGCGCGATTCCCCGCTCTACCGGGAGCTTTATCTCACAGCTGCGCGAGCTGGAGCAGATCCGCGAGATGGTCACCTCGTCCACCATCTCGACGATTGTCGACCTGCCCTTCTTTTTACTGTTCGTGGTGGTGCTGGCGATCATCGCCCCACAGCTGGCGTGGATCGCCCCGGTCGCGGCGGTGATCATGGTCCTGCCCGGCCTGCTGCTGCAGAAAAAGCTGGCGGAGCTGGCAAAGCAGTCGGCGCATGAATCAACCCTGCGCAATGCGGTGCTGGTGGAGAGCGTGCAGGGGCTGGAGGACATCAAGCTGATGCAGGCGGAAAACCGCTTTTTGCAGCAGTGGAACAGCTATATCCAGATCACCGCCGAATCCGGCCTGCGCACCCGCGAGCTGACGCAGAACCTGATCAGCTGGGGGATGACCATTCAGAGTCTGGTTTACGCCGCCGTGATTGTGGTCGGCGCGCCGATGGTCATCGACGGCACCCTGACCACCGGCTCGGTGGTCGCCGCCTCGATGCTGGCCTCCCGCATGATCGCCCCGATGGCGACGCTGTGCGGCGTGCTGGCCCGCTGGCAGCAGGTCAAAGCGGCAAAAGAGGGGCTGGACAGCATCATGCAGCTCCCCACCGAAAACCAGCGCGAGGAGACGCCGATCCGCCAGGACGTGCTGCGCGGTCACTACCTCTTTGAACAGGCGCAGTTCCGCTATCAGCCGGACGATCCGCGCATGGCGCTGCGCATTAACCGCCTCGAGATCGTGCCGGGTGAGAAAGTGGCGATCCTCGGGCGCAACGGCGCGGGCAAATCGACCCTGCTGCAGGCGATGGCGGGCGGGATGGATCTGGCGGCGGGCGAGCTGCGGCTCGACGGCTTCAGCCTGCCGCATCTCGACGTGGCGGACGTGCGGCGCAACGTCGGCTTTATGACCCAGAACGCGCGGCTGTTTTACGGCACCCTGCGCGAGAACATCACCCTCGGCATGCCGCGCGCCACCGACGAAGAGATCTTCGAGGCGCTGGAACTGACCGGCGCGGCAAGTTTCGTGCAGAAGCTGCCCAAGGGGCTGGACTACCCGATCATGGAAAACGGCGTGGGGCTCTCCGGCGGGCAGCGTCAGTCGATTCTGCTGGCGCGAATGCTGCTGCGCGATCCGAATATCGTGCTGATGGATGAACCCACCGCCTCGCTGGACGAGCACACCGAGCGGGAATTTATCCAGCGGCTGGGCGACTGGCTCGGGCACCGCACCCTGATCGTCGCCACCCATCGCGTACCGGTGCTGGAGCTGGTGGAGCGCGTGGTCGTGTTGAAAGATGGGATGCTGGTGATGGACGCGCCAAAAGCCCAGGCGCTGAGCAACAGCCGTATGCAGCAGCAACAGCAGCAGGCAGCAACCGGACGGGAGTGGAAAAATGAAAATCAGTCAGCGTGACGTGGCGGCAATGGACGATCTGGATAATGCCCTCGACTCCGAAAGCGGCTACACCGGCGCGCGTCGGATCGTGATCTTCTCGCTGCTGATGTTTGTGGTGCTGGGCGTCTGGGCGTGGTTTGGCGTGCTGGATGAGGTGTCAACCGGATCGGGGAAAGTGATCCCCAGCTCGCGCGAGCAGGTTTTACAGTCGCTGGACGGGGGGATCCTCACCGAGTTGAACGTCCACGAGGGCGATCAGGTGCAGGCCGGACAGGTGCTGGCGCGGCTTGACCCTACCCGTTCCGAATCAAACGTCGGCGAAAGCGCGGCGCGCTACCGCGCCTCTCTGGCCTCCAGCGCCCGCCTGTATGCCGAGGTGAACGATCTGCCGCTGAAGTTCCCTCCTTCGCTGGCGAAATGGCCGGATCTGATTGCCGACGAAACGCGGCTGTACAACTCGCGCCGCGCGCAGCTGGAGGATACCCAGCGGGAGCTTCGCGCCGCGTTAGATCTGGCGAATAAAGAGCTGGCCATTACCCAGCGGCTGGTGAAAACTGGGGCCGCCAGCCACGTGGAGGTGCTGCGCCTGCAGCGGCAAAAAAGCGATCTGGAGCTGAAGCTCACCGACGTGCGTTCGCAGTATTACGTCCAGGCCCGCGAGGCGCTCTCCAAGGCCAACGCGGAGGTGGATATGGTTTCGGCGATCCTCAAGGGCCGTCAGGATTCCGTCACCCGTCTGACGGTAAAATCCCCGGTGCGCGGGATCGTCAAAAACATCAAGGTCACCACCATCGGCGGCGTGATCCCGCCCAACGGCGAGCTGATGGAGATTGTGCCGGTGGACGATCATCTGCTGATTGAAACCCGCCTGTCGCCGCGTGATATCGCCTTTATCCACCCGAATCAGGAGGCGCTGGTGAAGATCACCGCCTACGATTATGCCATTTACGGCGGGCTGCACGGGGTCGTGGAGACGATTTCACCGGACACTATTCAGGACGAGGCCAAGCCGGAGGTGTTTTACTACCGGGTATTTATCCGCACCAGCCAGGATTACCTGGTCAATAAGGCGGGCAGGCATTTCTCGATTGTGCCGGGGATGATTGCCACGGTGGACATTAAGACCGGCGAGAAAACGGTGCTGGATTATCTGATCAAGCCGTTTAACCGGGCGAAAGAGGCGCTGAGGGAGCGGTAGTCAATCGCCGGGTGGCGGCTTCGCCTTACCCGGCCTACATTGTAAAGCTCAGCGGGACGTGGGGAGGGCATCAGACCGCAACATCGCCCACTGCCCCGGTGTTTTACCGGTCCATGCTCTGAAAACCTCAATAAATGCGCTGACGCTGCTGTAGCCGCAGGACAGCGCAATCCACCCTACCGGCTTCCCCGCCGCCAGCCACTCCATGGCCTGCATGACGCGCGCCAGCTGCCGCCAGTTAACAAAGTTCATTCCGGTCTGGGCACTAAACCGACGATTGAACGTACGCACGCTCATCCCTGCATGAATAGCATGACTCTCGACCGTCTGGTTATCATCGACAAACTGCAGCAAATGGCTGACCACGTTCTTCAGACGCGGATCCGTCGGCACGGGCAGAGAAAAGTGAACCTGGGGCGTCAGGGCAAGCTCATCCAGCAGCAAAGTCAGCTTTCGCGGATCGTACTCGTTCTCTGCACCACATAAACGGGAAAACAGTGCATGAGTGAGATCGTCGGGCTCGAACAGCGCGGGCGCATCGGGAAGCCCTGCACAGCAGGCGGGGTCAAGATAGATGGCGCAGCCTTCTATTGCGCTTTCAGAAAAGGCGGCATGCTGCTGACCTGGCGGGATCCAGCCGATGTGTTTTGCCGGTACGACCGAGCGCGCCTGCTGCGTCTCAATGACCAGCAGACCCGTTGCAATGCGCCACAGCTGGCCGGTGCGATGACTGTGCCACGGTGTTCGATACCCGCCGGGATGACGGAGCGTTTCAAAACTGACCATCTCATTTTGACCGAAAATCGTTATTCATCGACCTATTACAGAAACCACGTCTTCGGCTGTCAAGGATAATGGGGACTCAACCACATAAGGAGCCCTATGAGCATTATCACATCCCTGATAGCCCAGCCTGACAACGCCGCGCAGCGCGAAAAAATGGCGTGCCTGTTAACCCGCTTATTCAACGGCGATATCGATCCGGCAGAGGTATTTACGCCCGATTACCAACAGGTTACGGACGGTCACGCCCTTGACTACCGGGGTTTTATTCAGCACCTGAACCACGTCCGCTCGCAGATCCGCGCGCTCGCCTTTACCGTGGCGGAGATAGCCTGTCATGACGAACTTCTGGCTGACCGGCATATCGTGACGGTCACGTATCCTGATGGTCGTCAGGCAGAGATAGAGGTTTATCTGTTTGCCGCGCTGCGTGAAGGGAAAATCTGGCGGATCCATGAAGTCACGCGAGCCCTCAGCGGCGATGCTTCAGATCGCACCCTGGCACACGCGACAGAATAACGTCACTCCGCCGGGCGCGGCGCGGTACGGCTAAACACCTCAACATACCGCGTAAACTTGCCGATAAACACCCCGGCAAACAGCCCGCCGGAGACAATCGCAAGGGCGCTGATGGCGGGCTGCTGCAGCGTCTGCGGCGCGATGGCGCTCATTACCCCCAGCACGTATTTCACCGCGAACGCCAGCATCATAAACGGCAGCGCGGTGTAGTCAGCCTGGCGGCAAAGGGTGCGCGGCGCGGCGGCACGAGTCACCGCCGTCGGGCGAATCAATGCGTAACCCAGCGCAGCGCCAGCCAGAATGCCCGCAAGCCACATCGACAGTGTCGCGACGCTGAGAGTGCGGTACATCACCAGATCGTAAATATCCCATAGCAGAAAAATGGCCGGAATTATCGCCAGTTTTTCCAGCGTGACCGTGGCGGGCCGGCGGGCCCGGAGCCCACGAGAAACCAGAAACACAAACAGCACCCAGACCCAGATGGGGGTGTGCGTCAGAATACCAGTCAGTTGTTCGAACATAGCTGTTTACCGTGGGCGTCACGCGGCCGTTATCGCGCGGGATAAGTATTACGCAAAATAGCCCGCGCGCAATCCCCACTTTTGTTACTTGAACGTCACGGTAAAGGTGGCTGTCGCACTGTAATCCCCAAGCTTCGGCGTCGTGGTCGTCCATATAAACCCTGCGTGATAATCATGCGTGAGCCGGTCTCCACCGATCGTTCCTATCTCCTGCGGCGTGTTCAGCGCAATGCGCGGCTCCATCAGACTGCTGGCGGAAATGATAAAGCCAAAGCCGCTGTCTGCCGCGGGCATGATGATTGCCCCGTCTTTGACCGTATTCGTCGAGCTTAACGTCATCAGCAACGTCTCCCCCGTGCAGGTTTTACCGCTGGCTTCACGCGTCAAATCGACCTGTAGCGTAAAGGGTTTTGTTTTCTCAATCTTACCGGGCGTCGCCCAGCTTCCGTTGATGACGCCAAAGTCGAGGGTATCGGGTACCAGCAGCACTTTAGGCGTGCAGGCCAGAAAGGTGATTTTATCCAGCCCGGTAATGGTCAGGTTAAAGTTACCGTCCTGAGTCACCGTGCCGCCTCGCAGACCGCCCACGCCATCTACCTGGAAGAGCGACAGGCTGACATCCCCCATCACTTTGCCATTGGTGGCCGCCGGAAGGCCGGTGGTTTTGATGTAAACCTGATAGGTGAGCGTGAACGTCTGCGGGGCCGCCGGGGAGAGACAGCCTTTGTTGCCGTTAGGACGGCACACGGTACCGGGACCAATCTCTATTTTATCGCCCTTCTTCAGCTTGTAATCGACGTTCCTGAAGGTGATGCCAATCTCCAGAGAGTTGTGCACGTTTTTCACCGCATCTTTCGGATCGAGCCATAAATAGGCGCTCTCGCCGTTTGGATAGGCGTCCGTGTCAGAGCAGGTAAACGTCGCCGTGATCGGTGATGATACCCATATTTTGGTGTTGGTGCCGAAGTCGCCGATCGACGCTTTGATGATGCTGTTAATGGCAACGTACTGGCTCACCGAGCCCTGGGCTTTACAGGTCAGCGCCATAACGGTGGAAGAAAACAGGCCGAAGCAAAAAATCACCGCGGCGTACAGCATATGTCGTCCCTGAAATTGCATTGTCCTCTCCTTTATCGACAAATTGCGCTGATCTCGCGATAGCCCGCGGTATCCTGTTCACGCCGTTCCTCATCCGGAAGCTGGATACGACACTGTTCGTCATCCCCCTCCCCCCAGCGAATGGCGATCGCTTCGCCCGGCAGCACGCCTGAAACAAAAATATCCCCGTCAGGCCCGACAATGCCGTTGTTACGCTCGCCCCGGCTGTAGGCCTGCGCGCCAACCGGCGGCACGCTGTTGTCGGGTCGTTTGCTGTGAATCAGCACGCTGTCGCCCCGATATGTTTCAAACGTCACGCGCGTAATCGCGCCGCGGGTAGGGACGTTATTCTGGGTGGCAACAGGCACGTCCAGCCCCTCCGGGAAGTCCTGGGTGTTTAACGACCAGGTATTGTTGCGATAAGGAATCGCATGCGGGGCAACGGCATAGCCCGCAGCGTCGATCCGCACTCCGGCCTGATTCTCTACCCTCACCCCTTGCGCATCCTGAGCCTCAATCAGGGTAAAGGTACTGCCCGGTGGCTGGGACAGCGTCACGCCACCAGCGTGAGCAAGAATGCCGCCGCTGAGGTTCATGCTGCTTTGCTGCACATCTTCCGCTCTGGAATAGCCCAGCCACAGATTTCCGGCGCCCCCCTTGTAGCCCATGCTCAGATCGCCCGCCGTCCCCTCGGCATCGTTTTGCTGCACCTGCATGGCGTAGCTAAGGCGGTTATCCTCAAGCAGGGAGCCACTCAGCCCCGCAGAGGAGGACACGTTTCCGGCACGATCGGCGTGAAGGTCTGTCGTCGCCGTCGCCGGGTGGCTGCCAAAGCTGAGCGGCAGAGACAGGCGCAGGTTAATGCTGCTGTCATGTGCAATGTAGTGGTTGCGCGTATTCTGGTAGTACAGACTCCAGGTCACATTGCCCAGCCGTGAGGTAAAGCCAGACTGAACCGTGGTATCAGAACCGGCATCCTGCCAGTAGCTTTGCTTGCTGAAGGTGAGATAAAGCTGGCTGATCTCACCTATCTGCTGGCTCATTGAGATATCCAGCCGCGCTTTTTTGGTTGCGTAGCGGCTGTCGTAATGGATTTCAGGCTTTGACGCGACCCAGTCAGGGTTATCCTGATCGGCGTCATCCCAGTAATAGGTTTTATATCGGCCATTATCCCAGCGGCGACGTTCCTGAACCGACTCCTGGAAATCGTAATAACCGGACGAGGAGTAACGATAGCCCGCCACCTGGAAATCGGTGCGGGAATCGAGAAAGGATTTCGCGTACAGGAAGCGAGCGCTCCCCCCTTGCTCATCGTCGCCCCGCGCCAGCCGCGTGTCGGATAACGCCAGATCGACGGACACCGCGCCAAAATGCCCCATGTTTTTGCCCACGCCCATCGCCGCGCTGCGGTAGTGTTCCGCCAAAAGCAGGCCGCCCGACAGGGTCACCGTATCGCTCATCCCTCTGGCGAGCTGGCTTTCAACAAACGCAGGGGCATAGCCGTTGGCACCGTCATGATATTTTGCGGCCGTGATTTCATAGTTCCACTGCCCCTTGCGAACCAGTCCCGGGAGCACGGTATAGGGGATCACCAGATTGGTTTTCCTTCCGTCGGTTTCAATGATGGTGACAAACAGATCCCCGCTCTGACTGACCGGCACAATGTCATCAAACGCGAACGGTCCCGGCGGCACGTTGGTAGAGTAGATCAGATACTTATTCTGTCGAACCTCCACGCGGGCATTGCTTTCCGCCACGCCTCTGACGACAGGGGCATAGCGCGACTGGCTGTCTGCACGCATCATGGGCTCCGAGGCCAGCTGCACCCCGCGAAACGGAATACTGTCGTACAGGGTTGTTCCGGTGCTTCCTTGTCCCAGCAGCAGACGACTCCTGATTGACGGAAGTGCCCTTTCAGCCCACGACGAGACATTTTTCCAGTGGCCCGTTTCCCCATCCCGCTTTGTCAGGTTCGCCATCTGGCGCAAGCGCCACGCCCCTATATTGATGCCGTTATTCAGGTAAAGGTAGGCGTACTGGCTGTTTTGCCCGTAGCTTCTGATGGTGTTCGCCGCCAGGTTGTAGTTCACAAAAGCGGCATTGATGCCCTCGTCGTAACGCGTGGCGGGTACCGTTCCGCGCGGTTGCGTCAGCATATTGAGCTGGGGAACCTGAATATCCAGCCGGTGCTCGGTCATCGTAACGTTCATGGACGCCCCCGCAATCCGGCGCTCGAGGGGATAGCACGACTCGTCATCGTCAGCGGGAAGAGCGACGGACCACACACGCAACCGATCGGCGCTAATGCACGGGTGCAGCGCGCTGTCGGGCTTATCGCGGACGATCTCAACGTCACGCTGTTCAACGAGCTTTCGGTTAACGTAAACATCGAGGGAATAGGTTCCGGGAATAATGCCGGAATCAGGGTCGATCAAATTAATGAACGATTGCTCGCCCGTTCCATGAAAAAATGCGGTGTTATATTCACTTTGCGCCAGACATTCGCTGCCGGAAACCAGTAAAGAGGTGAGCGCGCACAGGGGGATCCATGTTCGTTGCATAATGATTCATCCATGACATTATTTAATAATCTGCAACCGTGGGCTTAGTGCATTTTCACGTCGGCAACGCCGCCGTAATCGTTAATGTACGTTAAGCCAACCACCCGCGAGCCTTTGGGAAAAGGAATCGTTTCGCTGCCAAAGGGAGCAATCATCGGGGCCGTTATTTTTTGTTCTTTTCCCTGCGGGGTTTTAATAATTAACTGGCTCAGGCTAATATGCAGAGGCCCGGGATTGCTGACGACCAGTGCCTCACTGCTTTTCATCAGCGTTAACTGGCCTATCTGCTCGTCCAGTTTTGCCTTCATCCCAACCGGGCGATAAAAAAGCTTAAGGCGCGTTCGAATCGCCAGCTGCATCACATTAGGCTCGCTGGCCCGGGGCGGTATTTCCTGAACGTTAATCCAGTAAACGCTTTCTCTGTCGGTCGGTAATCCTTTACCGGAATAGATAAAACGTAACACGGCGGATTGATCGGGTTTCACCTTCATAATAGGCGGCGTCACCACCATCTCTTTTCCGGGCTTGTCTGAATCTTCGTCCAGCCAGGTCTGGATAATATAATTTTTTTGCGACGCGTTATGCAGCGTTAACGAGGCCGATTTATTCTCACCGGAATAAATCACCCGTGAACTTTCAATCTGAATAGCTGAAATAGCCGATGCGGAGTACAGCGCGAATAGCGCAATAATAAGTGACTTCATCATACCACCTTAAAAGCAGGCCCGAAGGCCTGCTCCTGTTATTGTTGAACAATGGTGAAGGTGGCCGTTGCGTTTGCTTCCCCGGTGGTGACTGCATCTTTGTTATAGGCGTAATAGTTCGCTTTCAGGAAGAACGTCCCGCTGCCTGAGGTGTCGCCTTCAGCAATGGTGATGCTGGCATCGGATTTATCAAGGGTTTTGGATAAGGTAATGTTCTGGTCGGAGATATCTTTAATCTGAATCCCCACCCCTTTTGCCGTGGTGCTGGCGGTCGCGTTATCCAGGTCCAGCACGTTCGGCTGACCGGACGGGCTGACGCCGTCAAGAATCAGATAATAGGTGCCCGGCTGACAGCCCGTCAGGTTAATGGCAAAGCCCACCTCCGGACCGTTGGCATCTTGTTTTAAGGTTTCCATCGGAATAGTTCCCATCGGAACCGTAATTTCGGCAGTGCTTTCCCCGGAGAGCTTGCAGGATGATGAGCCAATTTGCCCTACAAATTTTAACTTACCGTCTGCCGCATGGGCAAAAGAGGTAAAAAGCCCCAGGGCAACCATCGCCGCGCAAAGAGATTTCAATTTCATATACAGCTCCTTCTGTTTATACAACATATTATGAATAACAGTGCATCGTTTCTACCTGAATACTACACCCGCATAAAACGCTTCATTTCCCGGCGAACGTTATGTAACCTTTATATCCGTTGTCAGGTAATGATAAAGCCCGGTAAGACTCTCAACCTGGAGTTTGGAATAAATGTTACGCCGGTGAATACTGACCATTTTCTCACTAATATCGACCTGCCGGGAGATCTCTTTATTACCTTTCCCTGTAATAAAAAATGGCATCAGGTCTAATTCCCGGTGGGTGAGATTTGAATTTTTCTTAATCATCGCCCAGGTTTTATTGGTCACGGATTTTGAAATAATCTGTCCAGCCTTATCTTTGACCATAAAAGTGCTGAGTTTATCAAATGATTCGCTGTTATCAATTAAGATATCCGCAACCGAGTCCAGCAAAATATTTTCAGTCACTTCCACAATTCGCGCATTAGTCGTAATAATAAGTATATTGTCAAAAACATTCTGGCGCTTCATCTTTAACAGTAACAACAGTAAACCGTGGTCAGCAATATAATAGTCAATGATTATCGTGACCGGTGATCTCATTACCATCGTGCTCAGCGTTACGCTGGCTTTTTCAAATGCTAAAAACTTCAGTTCCTGCTTATCTCTCTGGCAATTTTGTATGATTTCACTCAACCCAATTCTGAACCAGACATTATCAGATACACAAATAATCATCATCCGTAACCTTATACTGATCCATGTATAACATTCCGGGAATAGAGCCTGTGAAGTGATTTAACCCTGAGCGAACGCTAAAAAATCATCCAACGACTGCGCTTATTCCATGAGACATTATTCAGATCAAAATGAATGAGATGCAAATAAGAATATGGGCAACAAGTGTAAGAGCAATCCGAAAAAGGATAATACAAAAAATGCTTTTCTTAGAAAAAAAGCATTAATAATTAATGAGTTAGATAATGTTAATTTTGGTATTACTTTTCGAATACAATCCAAAAACATGGCCCGGGTATGATCCTGCGCAAGTTAACGTGAAGTTCCTGATCTGCATTTTCAGCTTCACCGCTTAAATTACGTCCAGAATCATACCCCGCCATTCTGTTATAAAGAGGCTTTCAGGCGTCGAACGGCCTCTTTCAGCTCTTCATCCGTTGGCGTGACAAACGACATGCGCAGCGTCGCTGGGTCCGGCTCATTGCAGTAGAAAAATTCGCCCGGCACAAATACCACGCCGTTATTTAACGTTTTTTCCAGCCAGCGGGTTGTGTTCATGCCGTTGTTCATTTTCGCCCACAGGAACATGCCGCCCTTCGGCTTGTGGAACGACATCACGTCGCCCAGCTCGGCTTCCAGTTCCGTGGCGAACGTCTGGTATTTCTGACGATAGGCTTCGCGGATCGTTTTAATCTGATCGGCCAGACGGCCGGTCTTCAGGTACTCATACGTCATCAGCTGCGACAGCGTGCTGGTGTGCAGATCGGTGGTTTGCTTCAGGTTCACCACCGCGCGCTTCAACCATTCCGGCACCACCACCCAGCCTACGCGCGTGCCCGGCGCAAGGATTTTAGAGAAGGTGGAGGTATACACCACATTCTCTTCGTTGCCGATATCTTTGGCATGGGCAATTAACGGGCGGAAGACTTCATCGGTATAATTAATTTCGCTGTACGGATCGTCTTCAATGATCACGAAGTCATAGCGCTTCGAGAGTTCCACCAGCTGCTTACGGCGCGCTTCGGAAAGCGTGACGCCGCCGGGGTTACCAAACGTTGGAACGATATACACCGCTTTAATGGCTTTTTTGGCCACCAGCGCTTCGAGCTCATCCACCTTCATGCCGTCGCCGTCGGTGCCAACGGATTCAAAATTCGCCTGCGCCAGGCCGAATACCTGCAGGGCGGCGAGATAGGTTGGACGCTCGACGACAACAATATCGCCCGGGTTAATTAACGCGCGCGCCAGCACGTCGAGGGACTGCTGTGAACCGGAGGTCACGACCACGTCATCGGCCTTACAGCGAATGCCACGCCCCTCGCAAATGCGCTGAATCTCTTCCCGCAGTCCCGGTACGCCTTCGGTCAGGCCATACTGAAACGCCTCGCCAAAATGCTGAGATAATACGGCATCAGCAGCGATTTTCAGCCCTTCGCGATCGAACAGATCGGGATTAGGAATACCCCCGCCCAGCGAAATGACGCCGGCCATTTTGCTGTGTTTTAATAATTCACGGATGGCAGATGATTGCAGGCCCTGCGCGCTGCTGGCGAGTTTACTCACGGACATTCTTTGCTTACCTTCTGTTTTTATAGTGTGCTCAATCTTAGCAGAATATGGGCGATAAATTCCGTCAGCTTAGGCAGTGGCCGCAAATCCTGGCGCCACAGTAGATGCACAGGCCTTGGCGCGGGCGTGAACGGTTCCATTACCCGCACCAGTCTGCCGCTTGCCAGTTCTTCCGCCACCAGTACTTCCGGTTGCAGCAACAGCCCCGCCCCGGCTCGCGCCGCCATGCGTAAGCCGTAGCCGTCGTTACACCGTAATACGGCATCCCGTTTCCAGCGCACCTCCCCTTCCACGCCCGGCAGCCGCCACTCGTTGCGTGCCGTCCACACCGTGTGCGAAAGACAGAGATGATCCACCAGATCGTCTGGCGTTTGCGGCGTGCCGTGTCGCGCTAAATAGTCCGGCGCGGCGCAGATCACCATGTTGTAGGGGCACAGGTATTTCGCCACCAGATCGTCGTTGCGAACGTCGCCAATGCGAATGGCCAGATCGACGCCCTCCTCCACCAGATCGACCATTCGGTTGGTGAGATCCAACTCGATGCGTACCTCCGGGTAGCGCTGTAAAAAGGTTGCCGTCAGCGGGGCGATCACGCAGCCGCCAAACGACGTGGGCGCCGTCACGCGCAGGGTGCCAGACGGCGCGGCGCGCAGCCGTTCAACCGCACTTTCGGCAATTACGACCTGCTCCAGCACCCGCTTCGCCTCGTCGAAATAGACGCGTCCGGCATCCGTCAGGCTCTGGCGGCGCGTATTACGCTCCAGCAGGCGGGTGCCAAGCTGGGATTCCAGCAGCGCAACGTACTTCCCCACCATTACCGCCGACATCTCCAGCCGCGCCGCCGCACCGGTGAAGCTGCCGCTTTCCACCACGGCAATAAACGTCTCCATGCTGCGAAGCTTATCCATATTCCAAACCTCTGGTTAGCAATCTTCTAACTTTAGCCCAGTTTATCCGCATTTTAATTTATTAAAGAATGAAGGCTCACAACATAAGGAGTCGGCTATGAAAATCGTCATTATTGGTGCCAGCGGTACGGTCGGTCGTGCGGTAACGGAAGAGCTGAGTCGTCGCCACGAGGTCATCCGCGTCGGTCGCACGCAGGGCGACGAGCAGGTGGATATCACCTCGCAGTCAAGCGTTCAGGCGCTCTTCGAGAAAATCGGCCAGGTGGATGCGATTGTGTCCGCCAGTGGTGGCCTCTACTTCGGCCCGCTCGCGACCATGAAAGACAGCGACTTTAACCAGGGGCTGCAGGATAAGCTGCTGGGGCAGGTGCGCCTGGCGCTGACCGGCCAGCACTACCTGAATGAAGGCGGCTCGATTACGTTGATAAGCGGGGTCGTGGCGCACGAGCCGATTGCGCAGGGCGTGAACGCCACCACGGTGAATGCCGCGCTGGAAGGGTTTGTTCGCGCGGCAGCCTGCGAACTGCCGCGCGGGATCCGCATCAACCTGATCAGCCCGACGGTGCTCACCGAATCGGTCGACACGTACGATGGCTTCTTCCCGGGCTTCGAAAGCGTGCCTGCCGCCACAGTGGCGCAAGCCTATCGTCGCAGCGTGGAAGGCGTGCAGACCGGGCGCGTATACAAGGTCGGTTACTGATCCTTGCGGGCGGCGATCAGCACCAGCATCGGGCGCTCCG
Source organism: Enterobacter sp. Acro-832 (assembly GCF_011752745.1). Classification (NCBI taxonomy): domain Bacteria; kingdom Pseudomonadati; phylum Pseudomonadota; class Gammaproteobacteria; order Enterobacterales; family Enterobacteriaceae; genus Enterobacter; species Enterobacter sp. Acro-832. The sequence continues at coordinate 647,912 of NZ_VWWX01000003.1, read as the reverse complement.
CCTCCTCGGCCAGCGCGGACCAGGCGTCAATCTGCGCCTGCGTTGGTCCCCACTCGTTGACGTTGCTTATCGTTAATCCGGCCCTGATGAGCGCGTTAAGCGTGGTGCCCAGCGTGCGGTGGTATTTGATCACCCCATCCGCCAGCCAGTTGCTGACGCGCTGGCCTTCGTCCTGATAATGATTCACGCCCCAGAACCGCTCGCCGTTATCGTCGGTCAGCCAGCCCTGACGCGAGGCGCAGGTGTAAATCGGGTGTTCCATCGAAAAGACCAGGCTGCCGCCGGGTTTGAGCGCGCGCTGAACCTTCGCAAACAGGGTATCCAGCTCCGGCAGGTAGTGCAGCGCCAGCGAGCTGTAGACCAGATCGACGCTGGTTTCGTCGAGGCTGAGAGAGTCCAGATCGCTACGCTGATAGTGAATCAGTGGGTCCGCGGTAAGCTCCGCTGCGCGGGCGAGCATCTTTTCTGAGATATCGATCCCCGTGACGTGAGCAGCACCCAGCTCGCGCGCGGCGCGGCAGAACCAGCCGTAGCCGCAGCCGAGATCGACAACCGATTTGCCGGTTAAATCGGGCAGCAGGCTTTTCAGCGCGGGCCACTCCGGCGCGCCGTCCAGCCCCTGCACCGAGCGCGGAAGCTGGGCGTAGCCTTCAAAAAACGCCGGGTTGTCGTAGATGTTTTGTGCCATGGCAGATCCCTCTTTAAGAATGTGCACAGCAGTATACTGCATTGTCGGGTGGCGGCTTCGCCTTACCCGACCTACAAAATCTCCGAACCGTAGGCCGGGTAAGCGCAGCGCCACCCGGCTCGCTTTTAGCCCACCGTACCCCAGACCAGATTTCCTTTATGGAACGTTGCGGTACGCGGGGAAATGCGCGCCACGGCTTCGGCGGAACAGGAGGCGTCCACCAGCACAAAGCTGGCGTCATCCTGCGCTTTCGGCCACACGCGCTCCCCTTTGTCGTTCAGCGGCAGCACGTCGCCGGTCGCAATCCCCAGCGCGCGGGAGAGCGTCTGCTCGTTCGGGCGGATGTAGAGCTGGGCGTAAAGATTGGCTTTCTCCAGCATGTCCCCCAGACCGTACGGCGACCAGTGGTCGATCACGCTGTCGGTGCCGGTCATCACAAACACGCCCTTGTCCCGCAGCTGCTTCAGCGGCATATGCAGGGTGCCAATCGGCACGGTCGAAGCGATGGTCACCTGCTGCGCCGCCATGCGGGTGGCGATCTCATCCACCTGCTGTTCGTTGAGCGTCGCCAGCGCGAAGGCGTGGCTGATGGTGAGTTTCCCCTTCAGCGCCGGCGTTTTCTCCACGGTTTCGACCATGTAGTTCACCGCCTCCACGCCCGCCGGGCTGGTTTCGTGCAGGTGAATGTCCACCCCTTTGTCGTAGTCCAGCGCAATCTGGAACATCAGATCGAGAGATTTCTCCATCGCCCCGTCGACGTTGGTCGGGTCCAGCCCGCCCACGTAGTGCGCCCCTGCCTGCATCGCCTCGCGCATCAGCTTTTCAGAATTCGACAGCAGCAGCCCGTGCTGCGGGAAGGCGACGATTTCGCAGTCAAAACCAGGTTTGCGGCGCGCCAGGACCGCCTGCAAATTTTCCAGGTTTTTCAGGCCGGAAACCGGCTCAATGTTACAATGGCTGCGGGCGATGGTGGAGCCTTTCGACTGGATCAGGTCGATCAGCTTTTCCGCACGCTCCTGGGTGTAGGGCTGCAGCTCAGGCAGCAGCTTCTGTTCCAGGCGGATCATATCCTGAATCGTGGTGCCCGCCGGACGGTTGAGCGATCGCCACGGGCCGCCGTAGAAGGTTTTATCCAGGTGGATATGCATGTCGCGCATTGCCGGGAGCATCAGCTTGTTGCCCGCATCGTAGTGCGGCAGCGTGGCGTCGGCGTGGCGCTTGTTGTCGCGCAGGGCGACGATCTTCCCGTCCTTGATCTCCAGCGTTTTCAGCTCGGTACGGGTGCTCGTCGCCACGCCGCCGTCGAAGTTAAACCCGGCTTCGAGCAGCACGTTGTCCAGATAGTAATGTTTCGCGGTGATATTCATAGGCTTACCGGTCTCGCAGAGTGGCTTTGCGGAGTCAGCAGCATACGCGACGGATCCGGTCGCGCCAAACAGCGCGCAGGCGGTCACCATTTTGCCGCTCTGGCTGATAAACTCGCGGCGGCTTTTGTTTTCACTCATCTTATCTTCCTTCATTCACAATATGGGTACCGGTTTCCCCACGCAGCGCGGCGGGCAGGCAGTCTGGCGAGGTGATGATCACCCGCTTGCCGCCGTGGTGTAAAAATTCCAGCGAGGCGACGATTTTGGGCAACATGCTGCCCGCCGGGAAGTGACCTTCTTCCCTGTAGCGCGTCATCTCCGCTACGTTGACGGTGTCCAGCGCCTGCTGGTTTGGCTTGCCGAAGTTGACGCACACCTTCTCCACGCCGGTGGTAATCACCAGCACGTCGGCGCGGATCTCGCGCGCCAGCAGCGCGGTGGAGAGATCTTTATCAATCACCGCGTCGACGCTCTGGTAATCGCCCTGCTCAGTGCGCACCACCGGAATACCGCCGCCGCCCGCGCCAATCACCACAAAGCCTTTTTGCGTCAGGGTCTTGATCGCATCGGCCTCGACAATGCGCAGCGGCTGCGGAGAGGCCACCACGCGACGATATCCCCGGCCCGAATCCTCAACAAAGTGCCAGTCCGGGTGCGCGCGCTGCAGTTCGTCGCGCTGCGCCTCGCTGAAGAACGCGCCGATCGGTTTCGTCGGGTGCGTAAAACCGGGATCGTTTTTATCCACTTCCACCTGCGTGACGACCGTAACTGCTTTTTGCTCCCCGCGCGCGGCCAGGCGGTTGTTCAGCGCCTGCTGGATCAGGTAACCAATGCCGCCCTGGGTGTCCGCCACGCAGTTTGCCAGTGGCGTGAGGGGAAGCCCCTCCCGCTCGTGGGCAATTTCAGCCCGGCGCAGATCCAGCCCCACCTGAGGGCCGTTGCCGTGGGTAAGCACGATGTCATAGTCGGAGGCCAGCATTTCCAGCACGGACTCTGCCACCGCTTTAACCGCCTGCGCCTGATGTTCAACCGACTGGCTGGTGTTGTCTTTGATAATGCTGTTGCCGCCAATGGCGACGACCATAAGCTCTTTCATACGTGCTCCTTCGCAACAGTACCCGGCTCAGCGCTCGCCGCTTCGCGGCTATCCAGCACATGCTTCACCACAAACATGCCGCCCATCATCAGATACGCGGTGACGAACATCAGCGAACGGCCTTCGGCAAAGCCCACGACCGGAGCGTGGATCACCCCGAACAGCGCCAGCAGCGCCCCACCCGCCGCAGCCACGGCACCGCGCAGCGGTTTGTTAATGATGGCGAAAATGGCGATACAGCCCCACAGCATGCTGGCGAGCGGTGCCCCGTTCCCCAGATGGACTAATCCTTCGTAGTAGATCCCTTTGCTGTGCAGCACGTCGGTACCGATTTTGGCGGCATTCGTACCCGCCGCGCCCATCACGCTGTTCATCATGGTCAGCGCCCAGTTGGCGATCCACGGGAACAGGCAGATGAAGATCACGGGCACTTCCACCTTCGGCGTTTCCCTTACCACCTGATTGGCGGTGACCACGCCGATAAACACCAGAATCGGCACGATGGCGGTCATCGGAATGATGGCGAGCATAAACGCCCCCAGCCCGAACAGCGGCACGATGAACATGGTCACGCCGGAGGCCAGCGTGTAGCCGATGCTCGCACCCATCGCTTTCCAGCCGGGATGGCCGACGTAGACCGTCACCGGGAACGGGTTCCCCATCAGACAGCCGAGCATGGAGGCCAGACCGTTCGCCAGCATGACTTTACGCGTCGGGTATTCATCCCCCGCCGCGTGGGCGCTTTCGATGTTCTCCAGGTCAAAGATGTAGTTCGCCAGACCCAGCGGTACGGCAGAGGCAAGATACGGTAGCGCGTGCGGCAGCCCCTGCAGGAAACCTTCCACGTGCACCTGCGGCGGGTTAAAGCCGAAGGATGACATGGAAGCTTTAATCGCCTCCGGGCTCTGCAGGCCGGAGATCCACGCCAGGGCCGTGCCGGCAATCAGCAGCAGCAATCCGGTTGGGATGCGGGCAAAGATCGGCTTTTTACCGAACCAGTTGATGAAAATCAGCAGCAGCACGATAAACGACACGGTCGGCGCCTCGAACGCCTGCAGCATCGGGTTCATCGCCAGGAGCAGCAGACCCAAACCGGACAGGCACGACAGCAGCACGGTGCGCGGGATCATCTTGCGGATGGTTTCCCCTAAAAACGAGCCGCCCGCCAGGATCATCGCCTCCACGAAGCACCACACCAGGCCAATCTGGATGGCGAACTCCGCATCACCGGTCTGCTGATAGACCGGCATCAACACCAGGAAGGTCACGGTAAAAATCGACGGCGCGCTGGGGCCGGACGGCAGCGCGGTGACGTCCGTGCGCCCGGTCTGGCGCGCCATCTGCATGCCAAACCAGGCGTAGCAAATACTCGCGGTCAGCACCGCCAGCCCGAAGGCTGGCGCAATGCGTCCATAAACAATCTCCTTCGGGATGCCGACGACAAAAATGAGCAACCCCATCATGGTCAGCAAATTGGTCAGGTTGTTGGTCATCAACCCGAAATACGCCGCCCAGTCACCTCTTTTCCACTCCAGTTTCATGTTTTTCATGGATGCATGCCTTATAAAAAGTAGCGATCGCGGAAGGTCAACAGCGCCTTTTCAAAACAGCTAAACGGCGGGTGAACGATGCCCGCCCCAATCATGCCGATGCCCGCCTCTTTGTGGGCAATGGCGGTGTTAATCACCGGCAGAATGCCGCTGCCGGCGACTCTGGTGATGTCGATGGCGGTCGGGATCCCCATAAACGAGAGCAACGGAATGGTGACGTTCGGGTTTTCGCCGAGGGTGATTTCGCGCATCTGACGGGAGAAGTCGATGGCTTCCTCCACCGTCCCGCCCACCAGGGCGACAATCGCCGGGGCCGTCGCCATCGCAAAGCCGCCGATGCCGTAGGTTTCGGTGATCGCGCTGTCGCCGATATCCAGCCCGGAGTCTTCCGGCTTATAGCCCGCGAACATCGGGCCGATCACCTGCTGCGCCGGGCCGGTGAACCACTGCCCCGGCAGGCCGGAAACGCGCAGGCCGAACTCGTAGCCGTTACGCGCCATGGTGGTAACCACGGTGCTGTATTCAATGCCGTGGGCGGCGTCCAGCGCGGCTTTACACATCGCCATCCACGTCGGGCCGGAGAAGTAGTCGCTGCTGGCGACAAACTCGAACACCTCGCGCTGCTGCTCAACCGGATAGCCCGCCTGGATCAGCCCCGGGGTCAGCGCCTGAATCAGCAGCGTGGTGCCCGCATTGTTGCGGTTGTGGCACTCATCCCCCATGTGCAGCGCCTGGGCCAGCATCAGCCGCAGGTCGATTTCGCCGATAATCTTCATCGCGTCGCGCAGCATCGGGCCGAGCACGTCCCGCATCCAGTTCAGGCGGTCGATGACGCTCTGGTCGTTGGCGCCCATGCGCAGGATCTTCGCCATCTGCTCGCTGAGGTTGGTGAAGGCGCGGTTGCCGTAGGTTTTGTTCTCAACAATGTGCATAAACATCGACGCAGAGGTGACGCCCGCCATGGAGCCCACGCAGTCATGCTCGTGACACGGCGAGAAGGTGATCTCGCCGGAGGCGGCAAGCCGTGCCGCGTCGTCCAGATCTTTCGCCAGCCCTTCAAACACCAGCGCACCGGTGACCGCGCCTTTCATCGCGCCGCACATGTTTTCCCAGGAGACTGGCGGACCAGCGTGCAGAATGGTGGTGCGGGTCATCCCCGGCACAACGTTAATCGCCTGGTCATAGCCCACCAGCACCGGATGAGACTGGATAATGCGCTCAAGCGCGATTTGGTTGGCGGCAGCGATCTTCTCCGCCAGCGGTTTTTCCGCCAACTGGTCGAGCGCTTCAACCACCTGCATATTGCCCTGCCCCGGCGGCGTCCAGTCGAGCTGGGTCACGGGAACGTGCTGCTTTTTAAGATCGTCGCTGAACATCGCGATACCCACGTTAATGACGTTCAGCGGCTGGTTAAATAAGGTGGTCATTATGCGTTCTCTCCTTTGCAGACAAATTCGCGTGCCAGTAATCCGGTATTGGTGCTGCTGCTGGCCCAGATGAGGCCTGCGTCGGTCAGCATCTGGCACTGCTGTGCCAGCGACTGCGGATCCTGATCGGTGCCGAGCACGTATCCGAGGATCTCAAGCGGACGGTTATCGGCCTTCGCGATGGCCTGCGCCTCTTTGATCGCCTCAATCATCACCCCCACTGGATCCTCGTGCGCGCCGAAGCCCAGCACAAAGTCCATCACGATGACGCCCACTTCCGGATCGCGCGCCTCCTGCAGCAGGCGGCTGATGCGGTTGGTCGGGTCGATCATTGGGTGCGGCTTGCCGTTGGTGAAGTCGTCGTCGCCAAAGTCGAGGAAGGTATGGGCTTTACTGACGCTGACGTCCGGCAGGCGTTTAGCGGGATCCGGCTGGATATTGCTGTACACGTCGTCGAACTTCTCCAGCGCGGCAAACATCGCTTCGTCGCACAGGGTGCCGCCGCAGAACAGGCCGCGAATGTACTTCTGCTGCGGGGTCAGGCGGGCGCGCACCTCTTCAATCAATGGCCAGTTGAGCAGGTGCAGATCAAGGGACTCTTTTTTGATGCCGGTAAGCAGAACGGCCTTCAGCGCCGCCTCTTTGGTGCCGCGCGCAAACTGCAGTCCGTCCTCATCGGCGGGCGGTTCATTGCGCCCGAGGAAGCAAACAACTACCGGCTTGCGGCAGGCTCTGGCGCGGGCCAGCACCTTTTCTGCCACGGCAGTAGCCGCTGGTTTGGAGATCAGCGCGATAACCTGGGTGCCCTCGTCGGCTTCCAGCATGTCGATGGCGTCGAGCATCATCAGGCCGCCAATTTTCTCGCTGAGATCGCGCCCGCCGGTGCCAATCAACTGCGACACGCCGCCGCCGAATTCATGGATGCGCACGCTCAGCTCCTGGCTGCCGGTGCCGGATGCGCCGACGATGCCAATCGGTCCGCGACGCACCGCGTTGGCGAAGCACAGTCCCGCGCCGTTGATGATGGCGGTGCCGCAGTCCGGCCCCATCATCAGCAGTCCTTTCTGGTGCGCCAGCTGCTTCAGCGCCAGCTCGTCGTCGAGCGAGACGTTATCGGAGAAGAGCATTACGTTGAGATCGTTTTCCAGCGCCTGACGCGCCTCGCGGGCGGCGAAGGTGCCGTTGACGGAAATCACCGCGAGGTTGCTCTCCGGGCGATGGGTTTTAGCGCTGGCAATCGTCGCGTAGCGCGCTTCATGGGAGCCCGCGCTCTCTTTACGCGTGAACAGCGCTTCAATAGCGGCCAGCGTTTCATCATTCGCCGCGTCGCCTTTAATGACGATCATCAGGTCGCCGTTTTTCGCCTCATTTAATTCCGGCGTTAACAGCCCGAGGTTTTTTAATACGCCCTTATTCATTTCCGTTGCCATGGCGACAAAGGCCTGTTCAACGCCCGGCAATTTATTGGCTTTAGTGGAAACGGACATTAATGACACGGAGTCAAAATAGGTGTTCTTTTTAATCACGATTTTCGTTGGCATTATTTTCTCCTGAAAGCGGATAAAAGGGGGCCGCCGTCGTGCACAATGCACGTCGGTAAAAAATGCTTTATTTAATTAGCGGCCAGCCGGGACGGGCTGACCGATTGTTTTACGCGCCCGCCGCCAGCAGCAGGTCGGCAATCTCAGTGAAGCCTTTCTCCCGCGCCAGTTCGAGCGGGGTTTTGCCGTATTTGTCGGTCATATGCGGGTTCGCGCCGTGATCCAGCAGCAGCTTCACGATCGCCTGCTGCTTTGCGCCGCCGTCGTTTAACACGATGGCTTCCAGCAGCGGCGTCCAGCCGACAAAGTTGGTGTGGTTAACGTTGATATCGGTTTTTTCCAGCAGCTCGCGCACGATCTCCACGTGCCCTTTTTCACTGGCAGGCGTAATGCCCACGCCGCCAAAACGCGTCAGGCGGTCGAGATCCGGATTCGCGGGTAATACCAGCCGCAGGAGGGTTAAATCATTCGTCAGGCAGCTAATGAGGAAAGGGTTAAAGCAGGTCTGATCCTGTTTATCAATATCTGCCCCGGCGGCAATTAAAAATTCTACGCAGGAATAGTGTTTTTTCAGGCTGGCAATCGTAACGGCGGTTCTTTTCTGGCGGTTAGTGGCGTTAATATCCACGCCTTTCTCCAGACAGGCTTTTAGCGCATCGCTATTGCCCTCTTCTGCCGCCAGCAGAAATTCGGTAACCAGTTCAGTTGCAGACATATTCAGACTCCCGATGTTTTTCTTTCTGTTGACCTGAGAATAGCAACAGCCTGGTCATAAAAGAATCCGCTTAAAAATGATTCATCGACAGTCAATTCATTGTTGAGTTAAATTCAACAGTTCGGTCAAAACGTGCGTCTGTGCAACCTTTTTCTTATGTTTAACCGCTTTTTAGCGCATCAAAACGCATTATGCTTATGTCTGATAAAGCCTTATGCACCAGGGCTTTCGGCAAAGCGTCAGAACTGTGATCGGCTTCAAATGCGTTGTAACAGTGTTGTTAAAATATGTTCAAAACTGATGTCTGACGGAGCCGTGATATGAATTCCATCTTTACCGAAGAGAACCTGCTGGCCTTCACCACCGCCGCCCGCTTTGGCAGCTTCAGCAAAGCCGCCGCCGAACTGGGCGTCACCACCTCCGCCATCAGCTACACCATTAAGCGCATGGAGACCGGGCTGGACGTGGTGCTGTTCGTGCGTAACACGCGCAGCATTGAGCTGACCGAGTCCGGCTTTTACTTTTACCGCAAAGCCACCGACCTGCTTAACGACTTTCACGCCATCAAGCGCGGGATTGATACCATCTCACAGGGCATCGAGGCGCGGGTACGCATCTGTATCAACCAGCTGTTGTATACGCCGCGCCATACCGCGCGGCTGCTGCAGGTGCTGAAAAAGCAGTTTCCCACCTGCCAGATCACCGTCACCACCGAGGTCTATAACGGCGTGTGGGACTCCATCATCAACAACCAGGCCAATATCGCCATTGGCGCACCGGACACGCTGCTCGACGGCGGCGGAATTGACTACACCGAGATCGGCGCCATTCGCTGGGTGTTTGCCATCGCGCCGGCGCACCCGCTGGCGTTCGTTCCGGAACCGATAGCGGAAAGCCAGCTGCGCCTGTACCCCAACATCATGGTGGAAGATACCGCGCACACCATTAACAAGAAGGTGGGCTGGCTGCTACACGGGCAGGAGGCGATTCTGGTGCCGGACTTTAATACCAAATGCCAGTGTCAGATTCTGGGCGAAGGGATAGGTTTTTTACCGGAGTATATGGCGCGGGAAGCGGTGGAAGACGGGCTGCTGGTGACGCGGCGTATCAATAACCCGCGTCAGGATTCGCGCATGCTGCTTGCCACGCAGCATGCCGCGACCGGCCAGGTCACGCGCTGGATCAAACAGCAGTTTGGCCCCCAGGGCGTGCTGACCGGGATCTACAGCGACTTACTCTGGCGTGCTTAGCTCTTACTCTGAACCCAGAAAGCGTGGATAAGACCCGGGATGTAGCCCAGCAGCGTCAGAATAATGTTGATAATAAACGCCCAGCCGAAACCTTTGCTCAACAGCACGCCCAGCGGCGGCAACAGGATGGTAAAAACAATACGCCAAAAACCCATATCAAAACTCCGTGCAAGCTAATCCATTGAAAATAATAAAGAGAACTATCTCTAAGCATAGCCAGTTTACCTGTCTGCGCCAGTTCTCTCCCCCGCGTTTACCCTCTTTTACGCTTTTGACGCTGGCGTAATGCGCACAACTACTTTAGCATTAACTTAATTAAGCAAATACTAAACTATCATGACCGAACTCGAACAGCTTCAGGCCAGCGCAGAGCAGGCCGCAAACCTTTTAAAAGCGATGAGCAATCCGCGTCGCCTGCTGATCCTCTGCACGCTGTGCGGCGCCCCCGGCACCAGCGCGGGGGAACTGGCCCGCGCGACGGGGCTGAGCCCTTCCGCCACATCGCAGCATCTGGCGCGCATGCGTGAGGAAGGTCTGATTGACAGTACCCGCGAGGCACAGCGCATTCGCTATTTCATTAAAAACGATGCGGTGCATCAGCTCATCAGCACCCTGAAAACCCTTTATTGCCCGTAAGGAGCCGCCATGTCACTTCCCCTTATTTCGCCGCGCGAGGCCAGCGCCCGCATCGCTGAAGGTGCAAAGCTGATTGATATTCGTGATGCCGACGAGTACGCCCGCGAGCATATTCCCGCCGCGCAGTCCATGCCGCTGGATACCTTACCCGGTGGACTTAAAACGCACGCGGGCGAAACGGTGATTTTTCACTGCCAGTCTGGCGCCCGCACCTCTGGCAATGCCGATCGCCTTACGCAGGCCGCCGCCCCCGCTCAGGCATTGGTGGTCGAAGGGGGCATTCAGGGCTGGAAGCAGGCGGGTCTGCAGACGGTCGAAGACAAAACCCAGCCGCTGCCGCTGATGCGTCAGGTGCAAATTGCCGCCGGGCTGCTCATTCTCTGCGGCGTGGTGCTGGGCTATAGCGTCTCCGACGGCTTTTTCCTGCTCAGCGGCTTCGTAGGATCCGGGCTGCTGTTCGCCGGTGTGACCGGTTTTTGCGGCATGGCGAGGCTGCTCAAGGTGATGCCCTGGAACCGTCGTACCTCATAAGCAGTAATCGGTGAAATACGCTGTACCCGCCGTCATACGTGGGCTAAGGTGAAGATCGCTAAAACGATGAGGAGGTAATATGTTTTCTGTCGGTGATTATGTACAACCGCGTAAAGGCGGCCCGAAGCTGAAAGTGCTTGAAGTGAATGGTGACAGCGTTGTGGCGGTACAGGCCAGCAATGAGCAAGGCGAGAAATATACCCTGAAAGCGGCCGATCTGGCGCCGTATACTGAAGACGGTGATTTCGGCGTCTGCTGAAAAAATGCCGGGCGGCGTGTTCCGCCCGGTTTACCTGTTTAGATCAGAAAATCTTCCAGTGATTTGCCGTTTGCCAGCGCGCTGGCAATAGGCTTCGGCGTGCGGCCCTGGCCGGTCCACGTTTTCTCTTCACCGTTCTGGTCAATAAAGCGATATTTGGCATCACGCGGCTTGCGCTTTTTCACTGGCTTACCCGCCTGCCCCAGTTCAGAGCCCAGCAGATCGGTCGGTGAAATACCATCGGCTTTCATTCGTTCCAGCAGGGCATTAATTTTCTCCTGCTGTTCAGCCCGCTGCTGCTCTAATTCCGCCAGCTCACTACGTTTCTCTTCAGCAACGACCCTGACCTTTTCCAGCATTTCCTCAAGAACGTCCAGGGATAATTCGCGTGCCATGGCGCGCAGAGTTCGGATATTATTAAGATTCTGTAACGTCAAAGACATATTATTTGAAAACCTTCTCTTTAGGGTAAATAGATAAATCACCGACAGAATAATTCATTTCCGCTGAAATATCTACCCGCGGGGCGTCCCGGCCAATAGCGTAAATATGTTTTACTGCCACCGTTAATATTATCTTATAACGCCTGTGGGATACGCATGGATTCATTCATCCCATCAATATAAATGGTCATCCTTAATCAAAATTTCAGCATCCTGCGCTGTCCAAAAGCGGGTTGAGGCCTTCGTCAGTGAGACGAGACACAACTAACTGATTTACATTAAAAAATCTTCACACGAGACACATTATAACGAAGCGAACAAAAAACCATCAATTTTAGAGAATTTTGTGGACAAAACGCGTTTAAATAAAAATTAATAACTAGTTGTTAGTTCAAACATAGAGATATACGCTATACACGTCAAACAAACCAGCCTAAAGCGCTAATCGCTTCGGGAAAATCGTTTCTTTTGTGTTCTTCTCAAGGAGTTCAGACATGTTCTCACCGCAATCACGCCTTCGCCACGCAGTGGCGGATACTTTCGCGATGGTTGTCTACTGTTCCGTAGTGAACATGCTGATCGAAATATTCCTCTCCGGAATGACCTTCGAGCAGTCACTTTCTTCTCGTCTGGTGGCGATCCCGGTCAATATTATTATTGCATGGCCTTACGGCTTATACCGCGATGCCGTCATGCGTTTCGCACGTCGTATCAGCCCCGCAGGCTGGGTGAAAAACCTGGCGGACGTTCTGGCCTATGTGACGTTCCAGTCGCCGGTTTACGTGGCTATTCTGCTGACGGTGGGCGCGGACTGGCACCAGATCGCTGCGGCGGTCAGTTCGAATATTGTGATTTCAATGCTGATGGGGGCGGTATATGGCTATTTCCTCGACTACTGTCGCCGCCTGTTTAAGGTCAGCCAGTACAGTCAGGCAAAAGCGTGATATGAAGCGACTGGCGCACGCCAGTCGCAAATTTACTGAACGTCGCCAAACAGTCCCTTCAAAAACCGTTCCAGCGCCATACGCGAGCTGAAACCATGCGGAATACCATAATGCTCATGCGTCTCTCCGCCTAAATAGAGCGGAAATTGCTGATAGTGATCGCAGGTTTTAATATCCGAGGCAGGCTCAGCAAATGACAGGCTTCTGTCTTTCAGCGTCGGGTGAATAATGAGAGCGGTACGTCCCATTCTTGCTTCACGATTAACGTAAACATAATTCTCGCCACGGCGATATCCATACGCTTTTGGCGTCACCTCATCCATGGTGAATCCCTCTTTTTCAAGAACGCGCGCCACCTCATCAGGTCGTAAATACATATCTTTTCCTCGTTATCTTTTCCTGCCCGGCAACCTTACAGTATTCAGCATTAGCAGGGCTTTCAGAATAGTCCATAAACTGCCGGATAACGCGTGATGCGCTTCAGATATTAAATTTCTGAACTAAACTGAACGGGAACGCAAAATTACGGAGGATCGTATGTTTAACAGACCGAACCGAAACGATATTAATGACGATGCGCAGGATATTCGTAATGATGTCAGCCAATTAGCGGACACGCTGGAAGAGGTGCTGAAATCCTGGGGAAGTGACGCGAAGGACGAAGCGGATGCCGCAAAACGTAAGGCTCAGTCTCTGCTCCGTGAAACCCGCGCGCGCTTAAATGGCCGCACGCGTACGACACAGGCTGCCTGCGATGCGGTCAGCTGCGCAACGACCTTCGTGCGCGAGAAGCCTCTCTGTACGCTCGGCACGGTAGCGGCGGTCGGTATCTTTGTGGGCGCTCTGCTTAGCCTGCGTAAATAACCCGCTCACGCACCGTTATCTGCCCCGGTGGCCAATGGTTGCCGGGGCTTTTCTTTGCCTTCTCGCCTGTAAAACCCGTATAGCCTGCCCTGCCCCGCTGAGCTCATCATCATGACAACATCAATCTGAATTTCCCATATCTTGTATGGTTGAAACTTAAGACAACTACATCTAGTATTCCTTTTAGCAAGACACACACAACCTGACGCGATGATTCGCGCCGTTCTCTCATTTTAAATGGAAATACGAATCATGAGCATTATTATTTACACTCGTAACAATTGTGTTCAGTGCCACGCAACTAAACGGGCGATGGAAAGCCGCGGCGTGGCGTTTGAGATGGTGAATATTGACCAGCAGCCCGAGGCCGCCGATACCCTTCGCGCGCAGGGTTTCCGTCAGCTTCCGGTGGTGGTGGCCGGGGAGACCAGCTGGTCTGGCTTCCGCCCGGACATGATCAACCGCATCGCCGCGCAGGCCGCACGGGCATGAGCAGACTGGTGTTCTTCTCCAGCAGCTCGGAAAACACGCTCCGTTTTATTGAGCGCGTCGGGCTGCCTGCGGTGCGTATTCCGCTTAACGAGCGGGAGCGGATCCGGGTAGAGGAACCTTACATTCTGGTGGTGCCCAGCTATGGCGGAGGCGGCACGGCGGGCGCAGTGCCTCGCCAGGTGATCCGCTTTCTGAACGATCCTCATAACCGGGAGCTGATCCGCGGCGTCATTGCGGCGGGGAATCGCAATTTCGGTGACGCCTTTGGCCGCGCCGGAGATGTCATCTCTCAAAAATGCGGCGTGCCGTATCTCTATCGCTTTGAGCTGATGGGGACGCAGCAGGACGTCGAAAACGTGCGTAAAGGAGTGAACGAATTTTGGCAACGACAACCGCAGAACGGGTAATACAGGCGACGCCGGATTACCACGCATTAAACGCGATGCTTAACCTCTACGACCGGGAGGGTCGCATTCAGTTTGATAAAGACCGTGAGGCGGTGGACGCCTTTTTTGCCGCCCACGTGCGGCCCAACAGCGTGACCTTTACGAGCCAGGATGAACGTCTCGACCACCTGGTTAACGAGGGTTACTACGATGCGCGCGTCCTCACCCGCTACGAACGCGCCTTCGTCGTGAAGCTGTTTGAACGCGCCCACGCCAGCGGCTTTCGTTTCCAGACGTTCCTTGGCGCGTGGAAGTTCTACACCAGCTACACCCTGAAAACCTTTGACGGTAAGCGCTACTTAGAAAGCTTTGAAGATCGCGTGGTGATGGTCGCGCTGACCCTGGCGCAGGGCGATGAAGCGCTGGCGCAACAGCTCACCGACGAGATCCTCTCCGGCCGCTTCCAGCCCGCCACGCCCACCTTTCTCAACTGCGGCAAAGCCCAGCGCGGTGAGCTGGTCTCCTGCTTCCTGCTGCGTATCGAAGATAATATGGAGTCGATTGGCCGCGCGGTGAACTCGGCGCTGCAGCTTTCCAAACGCGGCGGCGGCGTGGCGTTTTTGCTCTCTAACCTGCGCGAAGCGGGCGCGCCGATCAAGCGCATCGAAAACCAGTCCTCGGGCGTGATCCCGGTGATGAAGATGCTGGAGGATGCGTTCTCCTATGCTAACCAGCTTGGCGCGCGCCAGGGCGCGGGCGCGGTTTACCTGCATGCGCATCATCCGGACATTCTGCGTTTCCTCGATACCAAGCGCGAAAACGCCGACGAAAAAATCCGTATCAAAACCCTGTCGCTTGGCGTGGTGATCCCGGATGTCACCTTTAAACTGGCAAAAGAGAATGCCGAGATGGCGCTCTTCTCGCCGTATGACGTTGAGCGAATCTATGGCAAAGCTTTTGGCGACGTGGCCATCAGCGAACTTTATGACGTGCTGGTAGCCGACGAGCGCATTCGCAAAAAATATATCAACACCCGCGATTTCTTCCAGACGCTTGCCGAAATTCAGTTTGAGTCCGGCTATCCGTACATCATGTACGAAGATACGGTAAACCGCGCGAACCCGATTGCCGGGCGCATCAACATGAGCAACCTGTGCTCGGAGATTTTGCAGGTCAACAGCGCGTCCGGCTATGACGAGAATCTGGACTATGCGGAGATCGGCAAAGACATCTCCTGCAACCTCGGGTCGCTGAATATCGCCCACACCATGGATTCACCCGACTTTGGCCGCACGATAGAAACCGCCATTCGCGGGCTGACGGCGGTGTCGGACATGAGCCACATCCGCAGCGTGCCGTCCATCGAAGCGGGCAACGCTGCGTCGCACGCTATCGGGCTGGGGCAGATGAACCTCCACGGCTATCTGGCGCGGGAGGGCATCGCCTACGGCAGTCCGGAAGGGCTGGACTTCACCAACCTCTATTTTTACACCGTCACCTGGCACGCGCTGCATACCTCGATGATGCTGGCGCGCGAGCGCAACCAGCGTTTCGCGGGCTTTGAGCAGTCCCGCTACGCCAGCGGGGCGTATTTTAGCCCGTATCTTGACGGCGACTGGCAGCCGAAAACCGAAAAAGTACGCGAACTGTTTGCTCGCGCCGGAATTGTGTTACCGACGCGCGCGATGTGGCAGCAGTTGCGTGATGACGTGATGCGCTACGGCATCTACAACCAGAACCTGCAGGCCGTACCGCCAACCGGCTCGATCTCCTACATCAATCACGCCACGTCGAGCATTCACCCGATCGTGTCGAAAATTGAAATTCGCAAAGAAGGCAAAACCGGACGCGTTTACTACCCTGCCCCGTTTATGACCAATGAGAACCTGGCTTTGTACCAGGATGCGTATGAGATCGGCCCGGAAAAAATCATCGATACCTACGCCGAGGCGACGAAACACGTGGATCAGGGACTCTCGCTGACGCTGTTCTTCCCGGATACCGCCACCACGCGGGACATCAACAAAGCGCAGATCTACGCCTGGAAGAAAGGTATCAAGACGCTCTACTACATTCGCCTGCGCCAGCTTGCGCTGGAAGGCACCGAAATTGAAGGCTGCGTGTCCTGCGCGCTGTAAGGAGAAAGGATGAAACTGTCACGCGTGAGTGCCGTTAACTGGAACAAAATCCAGGACGATAAAGACCTGGAGGTATGGAACCGCCTGACCAGCAACTTCTGGCTGCCGGAAAAGGTCCCGCTCTCCAACGATATTCCGGCCTGGCAAACCCTGAGCCACGCCGAGCAGCAGCTGACGATCCGCGTCTTTACCGGCCTGACGCTGCTCGACACCATTCAAAATACCGTCGGCGCACCGGCTCTGATGAGTGACGCGATGACGCCGCACGAAGAGGCGGTGATGTCGAACATCAGCTTTATGGAGGCGGTGCACGCCCGCTCCTACAGTTCGATTTTCTCCACGCTGTGCCAGACCAAAGACGTGGACGCGGCCTACGCATGGAGTGAAGCGAGCGAGTCACTACAGAGAAAGGCGGAGCTGGTGCTGACGTATTATCGGGACGACGAGCCGCTGAAGAAGAAGATCGCCAGCGTGTTTCTGGAATCCTTCCTCTTCTATTCTGGCTTCTGGCTGCCCATGTACTGGTCGAGCCGGGGCAAGCTCACCAACACCGCCGATTTGATTCGCCTCATCATTCGTGATGAAGCGGTGCACGGGTATTACATCGGCTATAAGTATCAGAAAGGGCTGGAAAAGGTCAGCGACGCGGAGCGAGAGGAGCTCAAGGGATTTGCGCTCGATTTGCTGATGGATCTGTACGACAACGAGCTGAGCTATACCGAAGAACTCTACGCTGGTACAGGCTGGGAGGAAGACGTGAAGGCCTTCCTCTGCTACAACGCCAACAAGGCGCTGATGAACCTGGGTTACGAGGCGCTTTTCCCACCGGAGATGGCGGAGGTGAACCCGGCGATTCTGTCCGCGCTGTCGCCCAACGCCGACGAAAACCACGATTTCTTCTCCGGGTCGGGTTCATCGTACGTGATGGGCAAAGCGGTGGAAACTGAGGATGAAGACTGGGATTTTTAATGAACGTTAACGTTCGTTAATTTAATATAAACCCAACAATTTCCTCTCTAATATTTACAAAGCAACTACACTGTCATTTCTGCGTCATATTCGCCTGAATCACCCGATTCAGGCGAAATTCTCCTGCGCCACAGCAAAAAATTGAGAAAAATTCAGATCACGCTCAGCCCTTTACTCATGGGAAATTCAGCCGTTTCGCTTCCCTGAAAATTCACGTCATAAGTAAAACCAGGGTTGTCTCAGATTCTCAGTATGTTAGGGTTATGCCCGTTATCAATTTACCATGGTAATCATATCGACATAAACAAATAACAGGACACTCTCTATTGCATGGCAATTAAATTAGAAGTGAAAAATCTTTATAAAGTATTTGGCGAGCATCCGCAGCGCGCATTCAAATATATTGAGAAAGGCCTTTCGAAAGAGCAAATTCTGGAAAAAACCGGGCTATCGCTTGGCGTTAAAGACGCCAGTCTGGCCATTGAAGAAGGCGAGATTTTTGTCATCATGGGATTATCCGGTTCGGGTAAATCCACTATGGTTCGCCTTCTCAATCGCCTGATTGAACCCACCCGCGGACAGGTGCTGATTGACGGCGTGGATATCGCCAGAATATCAGACGCCGAGCTTCGCGAGGTGCGCAGAAAGAAGATTGCGATGGTATTCCAGTCATTCGCGCTGATGCCGCACATGACGGTACTGGATAATACCGCCTTCGGCATGGAATTAGCCGGAACGCCTGCGCAGGAACGTCAGGAAAAAGCCCTTGATGCCCTGCGTCAGGTTGGGCTGGAAAATTATGCGCATGCGTACCCGGATGAACTTTCCGGCGGTATGCGTCAGCGCGTGGGATTAGCCCGCGCATTAGCCATTAATCCAGACATTTTATTAATGGACGAAGCTTTCTCCGCCCTCGATCCGTTAATTCGCACCGAGATGCAGGATGAGCTGGTAAAATTACAGGCTAAACATCAGCGAACCATTGTCTTTATTTCCCACGATTTGGATGAAGCCATGCGTATTGGCGACCGTATAGCCATTATGCAAAACGGTGAAGTGGTGCAGGTCGGCACGCCGGATGAAATACTCAATAATCCGGCGAATGATTATGTCCGCACCTTCTTCCGCGGCGTGGATATTAGCCAGGTTTTTAGCGCCAAAGATATTGCCCGTCGAACGCCAAACGGCATTATTCGTAAAACCCCAGGCTTCGGCCCGCGCTCGGCGCTTAAGCTGCTGCAGGACGAAGACCGTGAATACGGTTATCTGGTTGAACGCGGCAATAAATTTGTCGGCGTTGTCTCCATCGACTCTCTGAAAACCGCGCTCAGCGAAAACCAGGGGATCGATGCGGCGTTGATTGACGCTCCGCTTGCCGTGGACGCCGAAACGCCGCTCAGCGAGTTGCTCTCTCACGTAGGGCAGGCGCCGTGCGCCGTGCCGGTCGTGGGTGAGGAACAACAGTACGTCGGCATCATCTCAAAACGGATGCTGCTGCAGGCTTTAGATCGCGAGGGGGCAAACAATGGCTGACCAAACTAACCCGTGGGGTACCACTGAAGCGGCGGATAACGCTGCACAATCCGCCGACGCGTGGGGTTCCACGCCAGCCCCCGCCGACGGCGGCGGCGCGGCAGACTGGCTGAACAGCGCCCCCGCGCCTGCGCCAGAACATTTCAACATCATGGACCCGTTCCATAAAACGCTGATCCCGCTGGACAGCTGGGTCACGGAGGGGATCGACTGGGTGGTGACGCACTTCCGCCCGGTGTTCCAGGGGATCCGCATCCCGGTGGATTACATCCTGAACGGCTTCCAGCAGCTGATGCTGGGCATGCCGGCACCGGTGGCGATTATCCTGTTCTCCCTGATCGCCTGGCAGTTTGGCAGCGCCGGCATGGGTGTCGCCACGCTGATTTCGCTGATTGCCATCGGCGCGATTGGGGCCTGGTCGCAGGCGATGATCACCCTGGCGCTGGTGCTGACCGCCCTGCTCTTTTGCATTGTCATCGGCCTGCCGATGGGGATCTGGCTGGCGCGCAGCCCGCGGGCAGCGAAGATTATCCGTCCGCTGCTGGATGCAATGCAGACCACCCCGGCGTTCGTCTATCTGGTGCCGATTGTGATGCTGTTCGGCATCGGCAACGTGCCGGGCGTGGTGGTCACCATTATCTTTGCCCTGCCGCCGATTATTCGTCTGACCATTCTCGGGATCAACCAGGTGCCTGCGGACCTGATCGAAGCGTCACGCTCGTTCGGTGCCAGCCCGCGCCAGATGCTGTTTAAGGTTCAGCTCCCGCTGGCCATGCCAACCATCATGGCGGGCGTTAACCAGACGCTGATGCTGGCCCTGTCGATGGTGGTGATTGCCTCGATGATCGCCGTTGGCGGTCTCGGTCAGATGGTGCTGCGCGGCATTGGCCGTCTCGACATGGGGCTGGCCACCGTCGGCGGCGTCGGGATTGTCATCCTCGCCATTATTCTTGACCGCCTGACCCAGGCCGTCGGTCGCGATTCACGCAGTCGCGGCAACCGTCGCTGGTATTCCACCGGCCCTGTCGGGTTACTCACCCGCCCCTTTAGAAAATAAGGAACAACGATGCGACATAACGTCCTTTTTGCCACAGCGTTTGCCACCCTTGTCTCCACCAGCACGTTCGCGGCTGATCTGCCGGGCAAAGGCATTACCGTGCAGCCGGTGCAGAGCACCATTTCGGAAGAGAGCTTCCAGACCCTGATCGTCAGCCGCGCGCTGGAAAAACTCGGCTACACGGTTAACACGCCGAGCGAAGTGGATTACAACGTGGGCTATACCTCGATTGCCTCCGGTGACGCCACCTTCACCGCCGTGAACTGGCAGCCGCTGCACGACGACATGTATGCCGCCGCCGGTGGCGACAAGAAATTCTACCGTGAAGGCACCTTTGTCACCGGCGCGGCGCAGGGATATCTGATCGACAAGAAAACCGCCGACCAGTACCACATCACCAATATCGAACAGCTGAAAGATCCGAAGATCGCCAAACTGTTCGACACCAACGGTGACGGCAAGGCCGACATGATGGGCTGCTCGCCGGGCTGGGGCTGCGAAGCGGTGATTAACCACCAGAACAAGGCGTTCGATCTGGCGAAAACGGTCGACGTGAGCCACGGCAACTATTCTGCGATGATGGCCGACACCATTGCCCGCTTCAAAGAGGGTAAACCGGTGATTTACTACACCTGGACGCCATACTGGGTGAGCGACGTGCTGAAGCCGGGGAAAGACGTGGTGTGGCTGCAGGTGCCGTTCTCCTCCCTCCCGGGCGAGCAGAAAGATATCGACACCAAACTGCCGAACGGCATGAACTACGGCTTCCCGGTGAACACCATGCATATCGTGGCGAACAAAGCCTGGGCCGAGAAAAACCCGGCCGCGGCGAAGCTGTTCTCGGTGATGAAGCTGCCGCTGGCGGACATCAACGCCCAGAACGCGATGATGCACGCGGGTAAATCGTCTGAGGCAGATGTCAAAGGCCACGTCGACGGCTGGATCAAAGCCCACCAGCAGCAGTTTGACGGCTGGGTGAAAGAGGCGCTTGAAGCGCAGAAGTAAAAAACAAAACCCTACCCCTCGCCCTAACCCTCTCCCCAAAGGGGAGAGGACTGGGGTGAGGGGCTAACCGCACAAACACACACATAACAATCCCCCAACATTCACAATCATTCGCTATTATGGTTTCCGGAAAAATAATCACTTAACTAACGATTCCTGAAACCAATGACAAAAACAGCTCAAGGGCTTAGCCCCGCACTCATTCTTTTAATGTCCGTGGCCACGGGTCTGGCCGTCGCCAGCAACTATTACGCGCAACCTCTTCTCGACACCATCGCCCGCGCGTTTGACCTTTCCGCCAGTTCAGCAGGCTTTATTGTCACCGCAGCCCAGCTCGGTTATGCCGCCGGGCTGCTGTTCCTGGTGCCGCTCGGCGATATGTTTGAACGCCGAATGCTGATCGTCTCCATGACCCTGCTGGCCGCCGGTGGGATGCTGATCACCGCCAGCAGCCAGTCGCTGACGATGATGATTATCGGTACCGCGCTGACGGGGTTGTTCTCCGTAGTAGCGCAAATTCTGGTCCCGCTCGCAGCGACCCTCGCCTCCCCGGAAAAACGCGGCAAGGTGGTGGGCACCATCATGAGCGGCCTGCTGCTGGGGATTTTGCTGGCGCGTACCGTTGCCGGGCTGCTGGCAAGCCTCGGCGGCTGGCGCACCGTATACTGGGTGGCGAGCGTGCTGATGGTCGTCATGGCGCTGGCGCTGTGGCGCGGTCTGCCAAAAGTGAAGCAGGAAAATCACCTGAACTACCCGCAGCTGCTGGCCTCCGTTTTCAGCCTGTTCACTCAGGATAAACTTCTGCGCACCCGCGCTCTGCTGGGCTGCTTCACCTTCGCCAACTTCAGCATTCTGTGGACGTCGATGGCGTTTCTGCTGGCCGCGCCGCCGTTCAATTATTCCGAAGGGGTGATTGGCCTGTTCGGTCTGGCCGGTGCCGCAGGCGCACTGGGCGCGCGTCCCGCAGGCGGGCTGGCCGACAAGGGCAAATCCCATCTGACCACCTCCGCGGGGCTGGTATTACTCCTGCTCTCCTGGGCGGCAATCTGGTATGGGCACGTCTCGGTGCTGGCGCTGATCGTCGGTATCCTGGTGCTCGATCTCACCGTGCAGGGCGTTCACATCACCAATCAGACCGTCATCTATCGCGTTAAGCCAGAGGCGCGTAACCGCCTGACGGCCGGGTACATGACCAGCTACTTCATTGGCGGCGCGGCGGGCTCGCTCATTTCCGCCTCGGCATGGCAGCATGCCGGCTGGTCAGGGGTATGTGCGATCGGCGCCATCGTCGCCACGCTTAACCTGCTAGTATGGTGGCGCGGCTACCATCGTCAGGATGCAATTCATTAAGTTTTACATTGCGTTGGCCTCTTAGGGTGTTAAGAGGCCCTTCACTCTGTTAATGTAAACGCAATCATTTATC
Source organism: Enterobacter sp. Acro-832 (assembly GCF_011752745.1). Classification (NCBI taxonomy): domain Bacteria; kingdom Pseudomonadati; phylum Pseudomonadota; class Gammaproteobacteria; order Enterobacterales; family Enterobacteriaceae; genus Enterobacter; species Enterobacter sp. Acro-832. The sequence continues at coordinate 625,598 of NZ_VWWX01000003.1, read as the reverse complement.
CCAGAAATTTTAATGTGGGTGACATATTTACAATTGGCATGAATAGTTCAGACCCCCGTCCTCACATCCTCTCTTCAGCGGGTTCACACCCTACGCTTTCTGTGCTCACCGGGTCACGGACTTACCCGGCGCTTTCTGATGGTGACATTAATTTGGCGGATATAACCGCACAAATAATTCATTTACATTATTTGTCACTATCGTTACTATATCGGCTGTAATTAATGAGGTTATGCCCAAATGGATAGTTCGTTTACGCCCATTGAACAAATGCTTAAATTCCGCGCCAGTCGCCATGAGGACTTCCCGTACCAGGAAATCCTGCTGACTCGCCTGTGCATGCACATGCAGGGTAAGCTACTGGAAAACCGTAATAAAATGCTGAAAGCTCAAGGGATTAACGAGACATTGTTTATGGCGTTGATCACGCTGGAGTCTCAGGAAAACCACAGCATTCAGCCTTCCGAGCTGAGCTGCGCGCTGGGCTCCTCCCGTACCAATGCGACCCGAATTGCCGATGAGCTCGAAAAGCGTGGCTGGATTGAGCGCCGTGAAAGCGACAACGATCGCCGCTGCCTGCATCTGCAACTGACCGATAAAGGTCACCAGTTCCTGCGCGAGGTGCTGCCACCTCAGCACAATTGCCTGCACAAACTCTGGTCCGCCCTCAGCACCGCCGAGCGTGACCAGCTTGAGCACATCACTCGCAAGCTGCTCACCCGTCTGGACCAGATGGATGAAGACGGCGCCGTTCTTGAGGCGCTGCGCTAACGCGACGACACGCTCACCATTCCAGATTCATAAGAAAACCGACAGGCCAGCACGTCACACTGCTGGCCTTTCTGACAACAGGTCGGCTCAGCCGATGTGAAAATAAGAAGATCGTGGAGAACAACAATGAGCGCAAATGCGGAGAGCACTACCCCGCAGCAACCGGCCAACAAGAAAGGCAAACGTAAGAGCGCCCTTCTTCTGTTGACCTTGCTCTTTATCATTATTGCCGTGGCATATGGGATCTATTGGTTTTTAGTACTGCGTCATGCTGAAGAGACTGACGACGCGTACGTGGCAGGGAACCAGGTACAAATTATGGCGCAGGTGTCGGGCAGCGTGACGAAAGTCTGGGCTGACAATACCGACTTTGTGCAAAAAGGCGATGTGTTGGTGACTCTCGATCCAACCGACGCCCAGCAGGCGTTTGAAAAAGCACAGACCGCGCTGGCCTCCAGCGTCCGTCAGACCCGCCAGCTGATGATCAACAGCAAGCAGCTGCAGGCCAACATCGACGTGCAGAAAACTGCACTCGCACAGGCGCAGAGCGATCTGAACCGCCGCGTGCCGCTCGGCACCGCCAACCTGATTGGCCGTGAAGAGCTGCAGCACGCCCGCGACGCCGTCGCCAGCGCTCAGGCACAGCTGGATGTGGCCATTCAACAGTACAACGCCAACCAGGCGATGGTGCTGGGCACCAGCCTGGAAAACCAGCCCGCCGTTCAGCAGGCGGCGACCGAAGTGCGCAACGCGTGGCTTGCCCTGCAGCGTACTAAAATCGTCAGCCCAATGACCGGCTATGTCTCCCGTCGTTCCGTTCAGCCTGGGGCGCAGATTAGCCCGACCACGCCGCTGATGGCGGTCGTACCGGCAGACAACCTGTGGGTCGACGCCAACTTTAAAGAGACGCAGCTTGCGCATATGCGTATCGGCCAGACCGCGACGGTTGTCAGCGACATCTATGGCGATGACGTGAAGTACACCGGGAAAGTGGTGGGTCTGGATATGGGGACCGGCAGCGCCTTCTCCCTGCTGCCTGCGCAGAACGCCACCGGTAACTGGATCAAAGTCGTACAGCGTCTGCCCGTGCGTATCGAACTGGATGCCAAACAGCTGGCGGATCACCCGCTGCGTATCGGCCTGTCAACGCTGGTGACGGTTGACACCGCCAACCGCGACGGTCAGATCCTGGCAAGCCAGGTGCGTAGCAGCCCGGCTTATGAAAGTAACGCCCGTGAAATTAGCCTCGATCCGGTCAACAAGCTGATCGATGACATCGTGAAGGCAAACGCCGGTTAATCCGAAGGTGAGCGTTATGCAACAGCAAAAGCCGCAAAAACCGCTGGAAGGCGCGCAGCTGGTCATTATGACCATTGCGCTGTCGCTGGCGACATTCATGCAGGTGCTGGACTCCACCATCGCAAACGTGGCGATCCCAACCATCGCCGGTAACCTTGGCTCGTCGCTGAGCCAGGGGACCTGGGTCATTACCTCGTTTGGGGTGGCAAACGCCATCTCCATTCCGATCACCGGCTGGCTGGCAAAGCGCGTCGGTGAGGTGAAGCTGTTCCTCTGGTCCACGGTGGCGTTTGTACTGGCCTCGTGGGCGTGCGGCATGTCCAGCAGCCTGACGATGCTGATTTTCTTCCGCGTCATTCAAGGGATTGTCGCGGGGCCGCTGATCCCGCTCTCCCAGAGTTTGCTGCTGAGCAACTACCCTCCCGCAAAACGTTCCGTCGCGCTGGCGCTCTGGTCGATGACCGTTATCGTCGCGCCTATCTGCGGACCGATTCTGGGCGGGTACATCAGCGATAACTACCACTGGGGCTGGATCTTCTTCATCAACGTACCGATTGGCGCCGTCGTGGTATTGATGACGCTGCAGTCGCTGCGGGGACGAGAGACGCGCACCGAACAACGGCGTATTGACAGCATCGGGCTGGCGCTGCTGATCCTGGGTATCGGCAGTCTGCAGATCATGCTCGACCGCGGTAAAGAGCTCGACTGGTTCAACTCGCAGGAAATTATCATCCTGACCATTGTCGCGGTGGTGTCGATCAGCTTCCTGATCGTCTGGGAGCTGACGGACGACAACCCGATAGTCGATCTTTCGCTGTTTAAGTCGCGAAACTTCACCATCGGCTGCCTGTGTATCAGCCTCGCCTATATGCTCTACTTCGGCGCGATTGTGCTGCTGCCGCAGCTGTTGCAGGAGGTGTATGGCTATACCGCCACCTGGGCGGGTCTGGCGTCGGCCCCTGTCGGGGTGATCCCGGTCCTGCTGTCGCCGATAATTGGCCGCTTCGCCCATAAGCTCGACATGCGTCGGCTGGTGACGTTCAGCTTCATCATGTATGCGGTGTGCTTCTACTGGCGTGCGTATACCTTTGAGCCGGGAATGGACTTTGGCGCCTCGGCGTGGCCGCAGTTCATTCAGGGCTTCGCGGTGGCGTGCTTCTTTATGCCGCTGACCACCATCACGCTCTCTGGCTTACCGCCCGAGCGTCTGGCGGCCGCGTCGAGCCTGTCGAACTTCACCCGTACGCTGGCGGGCTCCATCGGTACGTCGATCACCACCACCCTGTGGACGAACCGCGAATCGATGCACCACGCGCAGCTGACCGAAGCAGTGAACCCGTACAACCCGAATGCTCAGCAGATGTATAGCCAGCTTCAGGGGATGGGAATGACGGAGCAGCAGGCGTCCGGCTGGATTGCCCAGCAGATCACCAACCAGGGGCTGATTATCTCGGCCAACGAGATTTTCTGGATATCGGCAGGGATCTTTATCATCCTGCTGGGGCTGGTGTGGTTTGCCAGACCGCCGTTTGGTGCCGGTGGCGGCGGTGGCGGCGCGCACTAGTCTTGTGCGCGGGTTGCTCGCTCTGTGCGACGGTTGCCCGGTGGCGCTACGCTTACCGGGCCTACGAACGTAGGCCGGATAAGGCGGAGCCGCCATCCGGCAAAAAACCGCACTGTGTCCAGAACGCGACAGCCATTGTCAGTTCCGATAAAGCAGCGCGCCTGAAATCGATTCACGATAGTGAAAAGACAACAGGAGCGCATCATGCTGAACACACCCGCCGACAAGTACCAACCCTATCCCACCCTTTCCCTGCCCGACCGTCGCTGGCCGGAGCAACGCATTACCCGCGCGCCGCGCTGGCTCTCGACCGACCTGCGCGACGGCAACCAGGCCCTTGCCGAGCCGATGGACAGCGCCCGCAAGCTGCAGTTCTGGGCTCTGCTGCTGGACTGCGGATTCAAAGAGATCGAGGTTGCCTTTCCTTCCGCCTCACAGACGGATTTCAACTTCGTTCGCCAGCTGATTGAAGAGAACCGCATCCCGGATGACGTGACGATTCAGGTGCTCACTCAGGCACGGGAAGATCTCATCCATCGCACTTTTGAATCCCTGCGCGGCGCGAAGCAGGCTACCGTGCATCTGTATAACGCCACCGCTCCTCTGTTCCGCCGCCTGGTCTTCGGCATGGAGAAAGCGCAAATCGTTGAGCTGGCGACGCGCTCGACGCGGCTTATTCGCCAGCTGTGTGAGGAAAATCCCGACACCCGCTGGCAATATGAATACTCCCCGGAAACCTTCTGCTTTACCGAGCCGGAGTTTGCGCTGGAGATTTGTGAAGCCGTGGCGGAAATCTGGCAGCCGTGCGACGAGCGGCCTATGGTGATCAACTTACCTGCCACCGTCGAAGTGAGCACGCCGAACGTCTATGCCGACCAGATCGAGTACTTCTGTCGCCACTTCAGCCGCCGACGTGATGTCTGCATCAGCGTGCATCCGCATAACGACCGCGGTACCGGCGTCGCCTGCGCGGAGCTGGCCGTAATGGCGGGGGCTGACCGCGTGGAGGGCTGTCTGTTTGGTAACGGGGAACGTACGGGCAACGTCTGCCTGGTAACGCTGGCGATGAACCTCTACAGCCAGGGGGTTAGCCCGAATCTGGACTTTAGCGATATGAATCGGGTGGTGGAAGTGGTGGAAACCTGCAATCAGCTGCCGGTCCACCCGCGCCATCCGTGGGCAGGACGGCTGGCCTATACCGCCTTCTCCGGTTCGCACCAGGACGCGATTAAAAAAGGCTTTGATGCCCGCAGGCCAGGCGATCGCTGGGAGATGCCTTACCTGCCCGTCGATCCCCAGGATATCGGCTGCACCTACGAAGCGGTGATCCGCGTAAACAGCCAGTCAGGAAAAAGCGGCAGCGCGTGGCTGATTGAGCAGAATCATGGTCTGAAACTGCCCCGCGCCCTGCAGCAGGATTTCAGCCAGCACGTGCAGCAGGAAACCGATCGTCACGGAAAAGAGATGACGCAAAATGCGCTGTGGCAGCTGTTCCGCACCCGCTACGGCCTGGTGGCAACGCCGCACTATGCGCTGCAATCCTACCGCAGCGATAGCCAGCAGGACGGCCAGCTGCGTTTGACGGCCAGCGTCGTCACACAGGGAGGAACGCGCCAGCTGGAAGGTCAGGGTAACGGTCTGCTCTCCGCCGCCGCTCACGGCCTGAGCCGCTGGGTCAACGCCCCGTTCGTGATTAAGGATTATCACGAGCATACGTTAGGTGAACGCAGCGACAGCCGCTCGGTGGCCTACATCCGCTGTCTGTTCCAGGACGGCAGCAGCCGCTGGGGCGTGGGCATTGATAGCGACGTGGCGCGCGCGTCGCTTCAGGCGCTCTTTAACGCCGTCAGTCGTTCTTAAAGTAATCGCTGGGGGAGACGCCCATCACCCGACGGAACATGGCCGTAAAGGCGCTGTGACTGCCGTACCCCAGATCCAGCGCCACGCGTAATACCGGCTGGCCCTGCGCCAGCCGCACTAAGGCTTCCAGCAGGCGCGCCCTTCTCACCCACTCTCCGTAGCTTAATCCCGTCTGCTGCTGAAAATGGCGGTTCAGCGTGCGCTCGCTCATGTTCATCATGCTCGCAGCCTGCGCGCTGCTCCAGCTTTCACCCGGGTGTTGCCGGATTTGCAGACACAGGCGACGTAGCGCCTTACTTTCCGGCTCCGGCAGGTGAAACGGCAGCACCGGCATAGTGCGGATTTCATCGAGAATGAGCTCATAGACGCGCTCATCCCGGCTTCCGGGTGAGTACGATTCAGGTAAAGCAAGGCAGACGAGGATCAGCTCGCGCAGCAGCGGCGTGATCTGCACTATCTGGCAGGTGGCCGGGAGATCGGCCCGCGCCAGCGGATCGATAAACAGCGTTCGCGCCGCCACGTTGCCGGTAATGCGCAAGGAATGCTGCGTGCCCGCAGGCAGCCAGACGCCGCGACCAGGAGGAACAACCCAACAGCCTGATGCGGTCTCCACCCGTACCACGCCGCTCAGGGTGTGCAGCAGCTGTGCGCAGTCGTGCTTGTGCCAGGGTTCGCTGTCACCATGAACGTAATCATGGGCAAACGGAACGAGGGGACGGTGGGTAAAGGAGAAGGTTAAGGTTGTGGTCAAAGGAGGCACCAACACAATGTAGGCCCGGTAAGCGAAGCGCCACCGGGCATCCACAGGCACAATACTAGATGTGCAGTTCCTGCAGTTTTTCTTTCGGCAGGGCCAGCTCTTCGTTGCTGTTCACGCGCACATCACGCTCGATGATATGACGCGCGATTTCCTGCGCTTCTTCCAGAGAGTGCATCTGGTAGGTACCGCACTGGTAAACGTTCAGCTCAGGGATCTGGTTCTGCTCTTTCACCTTCAGCACGTCCTGCATGGCCGCTTTCCAGGCATCTGCCACACGTTTCTCTTCAGGCTGACCAATCAGGCTCATGTAGAAACCGGTACGGCAGCCCATCGGAGAGATATCGATGATCTCAACGCCGTTGCCGTTCAGGTGGTCACGCATGAAGCCAGCGAACAGGTGTTCCAGCGTATGAATGCCTTTCTCCGGCATCACTTCTTTGTTTGGCACGCAGAAACGCAGATCGAAGACGGTGATCGTGTCGCCGTGCGGGGTGTGCATGGTCTTCGCCACGCGGACTGCAGGTGCTTCCATACGGGTATGGTCGACAGTAAAGCTATCTAATAACGGCATACGTCACCTCCGATAGTGATTTTTTTTAAAATAAACTGAACTCTTCTACAGAATGCGCGTCTGAGTATATGAAAGACGCGCATTTGTTATCATCATCCCTGAATTCAGAGATGTATATTTTGGCCACAGCGATGTGGCCTTTTTCTTTTCTGCTTAAGCCTGCTTCGCCAGAAACGCCTCAAACGACTCGGTATCCGCCGCTTCAACCTCTTTCTGACGCACAACGGACGCTTCGCGTTCCGCGACAAAATCTGCTTCGCTCAGGATTTCTAACGGCTCCTGGATCAGCATCTCACGGTACTCCGCCGAGAGTGAACGCCCCGTACCACCAATGCCCTGATCAATCATAGAACGCAGAATGCGTGCTGAGAACGTCAGTTCCGGGTTATCAAAGCATTCCACCAGCTGGTCGCAAATCTGTTGATACGCATCCCCGCCGTCGATGCTGTCCATCGTCCGGGCAACACGCTTCAGATCGCGGAACAGATCTTTGCCGACTTTCGTCAGCGGGAACTGTGCCGTTTCGCAGCCGATACCCAGCGTCAGACCTGGCTTACGCCCTTCCAGAATCACGCGGTTCCAGTTTGTACGGGTACAGAGCAGTTCGTCTGAACTCATTTCCGGCGCATCCGCCAGCACGCACCAGACCATAAACAGATCCAGGAAGCGAATCTGCTGTTCATCAACGCCAATCGGTGAAAACGGGTTGATATCCAGCGAGCGCACTTCAATGTATTCGATCCCGCCGCGCTGCAGCGCATCCGACGGGGTTTCGCCGCTGCGCGTCACGCGCTTAGGACGAATAGGCGCATAGAGCTCGTTTTCAATCTGCAGCACATTACTGTTGATCTGCAAACGCTTACCGTCTTTTTCGAGGCCGATTTTCTCGTACTCTTCCGACGGGGTTTTGATCGCCCGCTTCAATCCTGCCACATATTCGTGCAATTCGTTAAACGTAATACCGAGATTGCTTTGCGATTTATTGGTATAGCCGAGATCGCTCAGGCGCAGAGAGGTGGCGTACGGAAGATAGTACATTCCGCAGTCAGTCTTCTCGAACGGCAGCGTCGTCGGTTTTCCCTGCAGGAAGGATGAGCAAATAGCAGGCGATGCGCCGAACAGATACGGGATCACCCAGCCGAAACGGTAATAGTTTCGGATCAGGCGGAAGTAGCCTGCTGAGATGGCATCTTTATCCGTTTCACCGCATTTTGCTTCCCAGAATGCCATTGGCAACGAGAAGTTGTAGTGCACGCCAGAGATGGTCTGCATCAACGCGCCGTAGCGGTTTTTTAGCCCCTCACGGTAGAGCGTTTTCAGCCTGCCGATATTTGACGTGCCGTACTGTGCCAGCTCAATCTCCTGGCCCTGCTCGATATAGCACGGCATGCTGAGGGGCCACATGCGCTCGTCGCCCAGGTTGCGCGCGGTGTAGCGATGAATATCGCGCATGATCGTCAGCATATGATCAATATCACCCTCTACTGGGGTGATGAACTCCAGCAGCGCTTCAGCGAAATCGGTTGTGATCCATTTATGTGTCAGCGCCGAGCCTAACGCCTTCGGGTGACCCGTTGTCGCTAAACTACCGTCCGCGTTAACGCGCAGCGTTTCACGCTCGAGACCACGCTGAATACCCTTCAATGCCTGAGGGTGGTTTTCCAGCCAGGCCAGCGCCTGAGATACGTCCGGGATCAAATTGACCTCCCGCCTGTCAAAGTAATGTTACTCAGCATAATTGTAATGGTTGACGATTGAAGGTCGCGTATTCATTCCACCAATTAGTGCCACCACGTCATACCCTGCAGCGTTGCCCATGCCACGAGGACATAACGCAACGCCTTGCCAAGGCACAAAAAAAAGAGCACCGGTCCCCAGGAGATGCGCATCCATCCCGCCAGCAGACACAGTAAATCGCCTATTACAGGCATCCAGCTTAATAACAGCGTGGCAGCGCCATAGCGTTTTAGCCAGCCGACTGCCTTTTCCTGCCAGCGCGATTTTTCACGCAGCGGAAAGAAACGCCCAAGAATAACGTTAGTCAGCCCTCCAAGGCTATTACCCATTGTTGCTATTACTACAAGCAGCCAGGGCTGACTCACGCCAGACAACAGCATCGCCACCAGCACCACTTCCGAATTGCCCGGTAACAGCGTGGCGCTGAGAAAACTGCTGGCGAATAATGAGGCAAGTGACAGCGCGTCACTCACAGTAAGCGCACATCCACCGCATCCATTCCGGCATCACGCGCGGCCTGGATGCCGAAATCGGCGTCTTCAAACACGACGCATTTTGCCGCCGGGACGCCCATTAATTCTGCGCAGAGCAGGAAGGTGTCCGGTGCAGGCTTGTGATGTTTAACATGATCGGCGGCAACCACGGCAGAGAAATAGTGGCGCAGGCCAAGATGATTGAGTAATGCCTCTGCAATCGCGCTTTCGCTGCCCGTCCCCACCGACATCGGGCGACGCCCGTGCCACTCTTTTACCACATCAATCAGCGGCAAAGGACGTACGGTATCCAAAAGCATGGCTTTTACCGCATCGGTTTTTTCGCGTGCGAGCAGGTGCGGGTCGAGATCGGCCTGATTCAGTTCAATCACGGCCTGTGCAATACGCCAGGTTGGGGAGCCATTGAGGGCGATCATCGCCTGAAGGTCGAAACGCATACCGTAGCGGCCCAGGACGTCGGTCCAGGCTTGACGATGCGTGGGTTCGGTATCCAGAAGGGTACCATCCATATCGAAGATCAAACCGTCATACTGTGCGTACATCGTGCTCTCGCTAACCGATTAACAAAGCATTACTTTATCGTAAATGGTGGTTTTTGTCGCTGACAGAGAGTGTGATTGCTGACGGAACGTCGAAGGAATAAACAAAGAAGGAGAAGATGGTGCATCCGGGAGGATTCGAACCTCCGACCGCTCGGTTCGTAGCCGAGTACTCTATCCAGCTGAGCTACGGATGCATCGGGAAATGCTTTTAGAAACAGTAATGGTGCATCCGGGAGGATTCGAACCTCCGACCGCTCGGTTCGTAGCCGAGTACTCTATCCAGCTGAGCTACGGATGCATCAGGGTACTGCTTTCAGAAATAGTAAATGGTGCATCCGGGAGGATTCGAACCTCCGACCGCTCGGTTCGTAGCCGAGTACTCTATCCAGCTGAGCTACGGATGCATCGGGATTTACTACTGTACTGCTCGATATTCATATCACTTCTAAAGCAATATGAAGTAATAGATGGTGCATCCGGGAGGATTCGAACCTCCGACCGCTCGGTTCGTAGCCGAGTACTCTATCCAGCTGAGCTACGGATGCAAAATGGCGGTGAGGCGGGGATTCGAACCCCGGATGCAGCTTTTGACCGCATACTCCCTTAGCAGGGGAGCGCCTTCAGCCTCTCGGCCACCTCACCACACAACGCCTCTTTCGAGTGCTTCGAGCAACTCGTTAAGAGCTTCTCGTCGCTGCGTGGCGCATATATTACTTTCTGGGACTTATAAGTCAAACAATTTTCCAAAAGCTTTTATCGTTTGCACAAATCACACGCAATTCGCATGTAAAAGCCGCAAAGAGGGTGTTTTATAAGCGGATTTTGCAGGCATCTTCACAGAAAACTGATGCAGAAATGACAGTGTTGGGACGAGATAAGGGTAGCGGAGTGGTTAAAAAGAGAGCGATTGAAATTAAACGGTAACTTTGAGCAGGAAAAATAGCGGGAGGGTTGCGTCTCGCCCGACAGCGAGACGCGACAATATCAGTAACTGGACTGCTGGGATTTTTCAGCCTGGATACGCTGGTAGATCTCTTCACGGTGGACAGATACTTCTTTAGGAGCGTTAACACCAATACGTACCTGGTTACCCTTTACCCCTAAAACTGTCACGGTGACCTCATCCCCAATCATGAGGGTCTCACCAACTCGACGAGTCAGAATCAGCATTCTTTGCTCCTTGAAAGATTAAAAGAGTCGGGTCTCTTGTATCCCGGCATTATCCATCATATAACGCCAAAAAGTAAGCGATGACAAACACGTAAAGTGTAAGCAGTCACGGCATCACATTCTGTTAAACGTAAGTTTAGCCGATATACACAAACTCAACCTGACTTTATCGTTATCGATAGCACAGTGAACAAGACGCCATAACGTTACCGCTATGGCGTCTGCTTGTGCTTTGTAGTTATTACAGTTTCGCGCTTACCCAGCTTTCAACGCTGGCTAATGCCGCAGGAAGTGCCGCCGCATCCGTACCACCGGCTTGCGCCATGTCCGGACGACCGCCACCCTTGCCGCCCACCTGCTGAGCGACCATACCAATCAGTTCCCCTGCTTTTACGCGGTCAGTCACATCCTTAGAGACGCCCGCAATCAGAGAAACCTTACCTTCTGCCACTGTCGCCAGCACGATAACGGTAGAACCAAGCTGGTTCTTGAGATCGTCGACCATAGTACGCAGCATCTTAGGCTCAACGCCCGCCAGATCGCTGACCAGCAGTTTGACGCCCTTAATGTCTACAGCCTTGCTGGAGAGGTTTGCACTCTCCTGCGCCGCAGCCTGCTCTTTCAGCTGCTGCAGCTCTTTTTCCAGCTGACGCGTGCGATCCAGCGCAACGCGCACTTTCTCGCCCAGGTTCTGGCTATCGCCTTTCAGTAGCTGCGCGATGTCGTGCAGCTGATCGCTCTGCGCATGCAGGCTGGCAATCGCACCTTCACCGGTCACCGCTTCAATACGACGCACACCTGCCGCCGTTCCCGACTCGGAAACAATGCGGAACAGGCCGATATCACCGGTGCGCGAGGCGTGCGTACCGCCGCACAGCTCGGTAGAGAAGTCGCCCATGCTCAGCACGCGAACGCGCTCGTCGTATTTCTCGCCAAACAGCGCCATCGCACCTTTTTTCTTCGCGTCTTCGAGATCCATGATATGGGTCTCGATTGGCAGGTTACGACGGATCTGCGCATTCACCAGATCTTCCACCGCACGGATTTCAGACGGCTTCATCGCTTCAAAATGCGAGAAGTCGAAGCGCAGCACTTTGTCGTTAACCAGAGAACCTTTCTGTGCAACATGGGTACCGAGTACGTCGCGCAGGGCAGCGTGCATCAGGTGGGTTGCCGAGTGGTTCAGACGAATGCGCGCGCGGCGAGCTTCATCAACGTTAGCCTGGACGCCCTCGCCCACTTTCAGAGAACCGGAAACCAGTTTGCCCTGGTGACCAATCGCCTGACCGTATTTTTGAGTGTCGGTCACGCTGAAGCTAAAGCCATTGCCCTTCAGTTCGCCTTTATCGCCAACCTGGCCGCCGGATTCGGCGTAGAACGGCGTTTTGTCCAGAATGACTACGGCTTCCTGGCCCGCGCTGATGCTGTCTACGGCTTTACCGTCAACAAACAGAGCGGTCACTTTGCCGGTCAGTTCCAGCGCCTCATAGCCTTTGAATTCAGACGCGCTGTCAACGCGGATCATCGCGTTGTAGTCTGCACCGAAGCCGCTGGACTCGCGCGCACGACGGCGCTGCTCTTCCATCGCGGCTTCGAAGCCCGCTTCGTCAACTTTGATGTTACGCTCGCGGCAAACGTCCGCCGTCAGGTCAACCGGGAAGCCGTAGGTGTCGTACAGGCGGAAAGCAGTTTCGCCATCCAGCGTGTCGCCCTTAAGCTTCGCCAGCTCTTCGTCCAGCAGCGCCAGACCGCGCTCCAGCGTACGGGCAAACTGCTCTTCTTCGGTTTTCAGAACCTGCTCTACCTGCGCCTGCTGGCGTTTCAGCTCGTCACCGGCTGACCCCATCACGCCAATCAGTGGCCCAACGAGTTTATAGAAGAAGGTGTCTTTCGCGCCCAGCATGTTGCCGTGACGGATAGCACGACGAATGATACGACGCAGCACGTAGCCACGGTTTTCATTTGACGGGATAACGCCATCGGCAATCAGGAACGCGCAGGAACGAATGTGGTCCGCGATAACGCGCAGCGATTTGTTGTTCAGATCGGTCGCGCCGGTCACTTCGGCAACGGCTTTGATCAGGGTGCTGAACAGGTCAATCTCATAGTTGGAGTTAACGTGCTGCAGTACCGCGGCAATACGCTCCAGACCCATACCGGTATCAACGGACGGCTTCGGCAGCGGCTCCATCGTACCGTCGGCCTGACGGTTAAACTGCATGAAGACGATGTTCCAGATCTCAATGTAGCGATCGCCGTCTTCTTCCGGGCTGCCAGGAGGGCCGCCCCAGATGTGGTCGCCGTGATCGTAGAAGATCTCGGTGCACGGACCGCAAGGACCGGTGTCACCCATCTGCCAGAAGTTATCGGACGCGTAAGGCGCGCCTTTGTTATCGCCGATGCGAATAATACGCTCGCGCGGGATCCCGACTTCTTTTTCCCAGATTTCGTAGGCTTCGTCATCGGTTTCATAGACGGTAACCCACAGACGCTCTTTCGGCAGGTTGAACCAGTTTTCACCGGTCAGCAGTTCCCACGCATATTGAATAGCATCGTGTTTAAAGTAGTCGCCGAAGCTGAAGTTACCCAGCATTTCGAAGAAGGTGTGGTGACGCGCGGTGTAACCGACGTTTTCCAGGTCGTTGTGTTTACCGCCCGCACGCACGCAACGCTGTGAGGTTGTGGCGCGGGAATAATTACGCTTGTCGAGACCAAGGAACACATCCTTGAACTGGTTCATCCCGGCGTTGGTAAACAGCAGAGTCGGATCGTTGTTCGGTACCAGGGAGCTGCTGGCAACAACCTGGTGTCCCTTACTATGGAAAAAATCGAGAAACGCCTGACGGATCTCAGCGGTGCTCTTGCTCATAATTATCCTGAAATCAAGCTAACGAAATGTCGTAGCCAGCCTGTATCGGTAAACCGTTGGACAGACCAGCTACTGGAAAAAGTGGGAATAAGATAAGTTTTCTTTGGTGGGAAGTAAAATCCCGCATGCGTTCAATCGGCAAAATTACGCCAGATATCCTGAATATCTTCCATCAGGAAGCCGCGGTAGAGCAAAAAGCGCTGGATTTTGACTTTTTCTGAAAATTCACGCGGCAGCGGTTCGCCGTACTTACGAATAGCTTGCTCTTTTGCCAGCTCGCACCAGTCAATGTCGCATTCGCGCATCGCTTTTTCGATGGACTCCCGGGCCACCCCTTTCTGGTTTAGCTCCTGCCGGATGCGCGCGGGCCCGTATCCCTTGCGGCCACGGCTGGCGAGAAACCGCGTGGCAAAACGCTCGTCATCAAGATAGCGATGCTCATAGCACCATGCGATGACGCGGTCATAATCTTCCGCAGTGGCATCAATCTCTTCCGGGCCGTTTTTACTCATCACCGGTGCCGACAGTTTTCGCCGCAGCTCCTGTTCACTGTGGTCACGAACGGCCAGGATGCGCACCGCGCGATCCAGTAGGCGTGCATACGCGGGTCGACGTGTTGTCGGTTCACTCATAAAAAAACCTGCTGATTCAGAAATGCAAAAAGGGCCGCATCAGCAGCCCTTCATTGTTAAACGAAAGAATTAAAAGTCTTCGTTAGTTTCTTCAGCATCCGCGCTATCAACCGCGAAATCTGGCGTGGAGTCCTGGTTGTTCAGCAGCAGCTCACGCACTTTCTTCTCGATCTCTTTCGCCGCAGCCGGGTTCTCTTTCAGCCAGGAGATGGCATTCGCTTTACCCTGACCAATCTTGTCACCGTTGTAGCTGTACCAGGCGCCCGCTTTTTCAATCAGCTTCTCTTTCACGCCCAGGTCAACCAGCTCACCGAAGAAGTTAATACCTTCGCCGTAGAGGATCTGGAACTCAGCCTGCTTGAACGGCGCAGCGATTTTGTTCTTCACAACCTTGACGCGGGTTTCGCTACCCACCACGTTCTCACCCTCTTTCACCGCGCCAATACGGCGGATATCCAGACGGACAGAGGCGTAGAATTTCAGGGCGTTACCCCCGGTCGTGGTTTCCGGGTTACCGAACATCACGCCAATTTTCATACGGATCTGGTTGATGAAGATCAGCAGCGTGTTGGACTGCTTCAGGTTACCCGCCAGCTTACGCATCGCCTGGCTCATCATACGTGCCGCGAGGCCCATGTGAGAGTCGCCGATTTCACCTTCGATTTCCGCTTTTGGCGTCAGTGCAGCAACGGAGTCGACCACGATAACGTCAACAGCACCAGAACGCGCCAGCGCGTCACAAATTTCCAGCGCCTGCTCACCGGTGTCCGGCTGAGAACACAGCAGGTTGTCGATATCGACGCCCAGCTTACGGGCATACACAGGGTCCAGCGCGTGCTCGGCATCGATAAACGCACAGGTTTTACCTTCGCGCTGTGCTGCGGCAATGACCTGCAGCGTCAGGGTGGTTTTACCGGAGGACTCTGGCCCGTAGATCTCTACGATACGGCCCATAGGCAGACCGCCAGCGCCCAGCGCGATATCCAGAGAAAGCGAACCGGTGGAGATGGTTTCCACATCCATGGAACGGTCTTCACCCAGGCGCATGATGGAGCCTTTACCGAATTGCTTTTCGATCTGGCCCAGTGCTGCCGCCAACGCTTTCTGTTTGTTTTCGTCGATAGCCATTATTACTCCTGTCATGCCGGGAGAAGCGACTGTGCTTCACCGTGGATTTCTGTTCTGTTGGTGCAATTATACTGTATGGTCATACAGTATCAAGTGTTTTGTAGAAATTGTTGCCAGAGCGTTTTTAACGCATAAACGGTTGCCTGACGACGCACGCTTTCGCGATCGCCGCTAAAGCACTCCCGGCGGGTGATCCCTTCACCTTTCGCGGTGGCAAAACCAAACCAGACGGTGCCGACAGGCTTCACGTCGCTGCCGCCGTCCGGCCCCGCGATGCCGCTAATGGAAATGGCGAAATCAGCACGCGCCGCTTTGAGCGCGCCAATCGCCATCTCGATGACCACCGGTTCGCTGACCGCGCCGTGCTGTTCCAGCGTGGATTCGCGCACGCCAATCATCTGTGCTTTAGCTTCGTTACTGTAGGTCACAAATCCGCGTTCAAACCAGGCGGAACTGCCGGCAATATCGGTAATCGCTTTCGCCACCCAGCCGCCGGTGCAGGACTCAGCGGTGGTAAGGGTCGCCCCACGTTGCTTAAGCGCAAGGCCAACTATCTCGCTAAGCTGCATCAATTCATGGTCAGTCATTCTCGCTCCAGGCATCAGAAAAACGTGCTGCACAAGATAGCACTTTCTCGTCAGATGTGGGGATGCGCTTCGGGTTTTACGAGGGTGCTTCAGAAAAAAGCCGGTGCGGGCGCACCGGCCGTGGAAAAGTTATTTCATGCTGTTGGCGAGCGTATTCACATTGTGGCGAAACGCCTTAACGTAGGTGTCTGCCACCCCGCCTTTGGCCGACAGCGCTTCGGGGTAAAGCTCGCCCCCCGGCTGCGCGCCCGTCGCGGATGCAATTTGCTTCACCAGACGCGGATCGAGCTGATTTTCCATAAACCAGGTTTTTACGCCGTCGGCTTTGATCTGATTGATAATCTCAGCAACCTGCGCCGCGCTGGCCTCGCTCTCGGAGGACAGTCCCTGCGGCGCCATAAACCTCACGCCGTAGGCACGGCTGAAATAGCCGAACGCGTCATGGCTGGTCAACACGTTACGCTTCGCCTGCGGGATCTGGCTAAAGCGCGTTTTGGCCCAGCTATCCAGCTGGTTAAGCTGCGTGATATAGGGTTTACCGGAGGCTTCCAGCGCGGCTTTGTCCTGCGGATCGGCTTTCACCAGCCCGTTCAGAATATTTTGTGCATATAACGCCCCGTTCGCCGCGCTGTTCCAGGCGTGCGGATCGGTCACGGTCTTTCCATCTTCCTCAAGCGTGTGGGTTTTCACCCCGGTTGAGGCGACGACCAGCTGTCCTTTGAACCCGGAGGCCTTCACCAGACGGTCAAGCCAGCCCTCCAGCCCCAGGCCGTTTACCACCACCACATCGGCTTTGCTTAGTGCCGCGCTGTCTTTCGGCGACGGCTCGAAGGTATGCGGATCGCCATCCGGCCCCACCAGCGTCGTCACCTTCACATGGTCACCGCCCACCTCCTGGGTGATATCCCCCAGTATCGAAAAGCTGGTGACCACATTCAGCGTTTTCGCCATCACGCCGTGCGACATCATCCCCAGCGCGAGCGCCACTGCTAATCCTGTACGTTTCATCGTTTCCCCTTGCGTTAAAAATACGCCCGCAGACTGCCAGCGAGCCTGCTTCGCGTACCCAATAAAATGGAAATAAAGAACAGCGCGCTGGCGGTGAGCACGATGGATGGCCCGGCCGGAAGACTCATCGCCCAGGAGAGGCTCAGCCCCAGCCATGCGCAAAAAATACCGCTGATGCCCGCCATCAGGAGTAACGCCGGTAGCGTGCGTACCCAGCAGCGAGCTGCCACAGCCGGCAGCATCATCAGACCAACGGCCATCAGCGTGCCGAGCACCTGAAAACCGGCCACCAGGTTAAGAACCAGCAGCGCCAGAAACAGTCCGTGCAGCAGGCCGGGCAACCAGCGGGCGTTCACCTGTAGCCAGGCGGTGTCAAACGCTTCGGTAACCAGCCCGCGATAGAACATCGCCAGCACAATAAGGGTGAACATGCACACGCCCGTGACAAACAGCGCAGCGTCGTTGTCCACGGCGAGGATGGAGCCAAACAGCAAATGCAGCAGATCGACATTCGACCCACGAAGCGACACCAGCGTAACCCCCAACGCCAGTGAGCCGAGATAAAACCCGGCAAAGCTGGCATCTTCCTTAAGCGGCGTGCGGCGGCTGACCAGACCGGCCAGCAGCGCCACGGTAATGCCCGCGATAAAACCGCCGATACTCATCGCCAGCAGCGACATGCCGCTGAGCAAGTATCCCACGGCGACGCCCGGTAAAATGGCGTGCGAAAGGGCATCGCCCATCAGGCTCATTCTCCGCAGCTGAAGAAACACGCCGAGCGCGGTGGTGCTGACCGAGAGCGCCAGGCAAACCACCAGCGCGCGACGCATAAAGCCGTACTCGATAAACGGCTGAAAAAAGAGATGCCAGATCATGCCACCCTCACCCGCTCGGTTTTCCATTGAGGAACGTCAGCATCTAGCCGTAACGTCTGCGGGAAGTGGCGCGACACGCGCTCGCTGTCGTGCAGTACCGCGAGCAGCGTTTGCCCCTGCATATACATCTCCAGCATCACATCCATCAGCACGTTGCAGGTGGCCTCATCGACCCCGGTAAAGGGCTCATCCAGCATCACCAGCGGCGCCTGCTGCACCAGGACGCGGGCGAACAGCATGCGCTGGAACTGGCCGCCGGAGAGCTCATCGATGGTGGATAACGCCATGGATTCCAGCCCGACGCGCTCAAGCGCGCTGGCAATGCGCAGCCGCGTTTCGCGGCGAAACCCGGAAAACAGCGAAATGCCAGGCCAGCAGCCCATGCTTACCACGTCCCGAACGGTTAGCGGAAACTGCGCCTCCAGCGCGTGGCGCTGTGCCAGCCAGCCAATCACCGGGCGCTTTCCCTGCCAGCGAAAACCGCCGCTTACGGGCGGAATAAACCCGGCGAGCGTTTTCAGTAAGGTAGATTTCCCGCAGCCGTTAGCGCCGACAATCGCGGTCATACTTCCATGCGCAATCGTGCCCGAGAGGGGTCGCGTCACGGGCTGGCGTTCATAACCCGCGACCAGGTCATTCATCACAATCATGGCAACGCCACCGCCCAGCGCACGGCCAGCCCGAGAAAGACAATAAGCACCAGCGCCAGCAAAAGCCGAACCGGAGCAGACAGAGAAAAAAGGGACGTTGACATCTCGACACCAGTTTAAATGTTATAACATAACAATAATGAAAGGTGGTTAAGATGTAAATGGCAGGTTTGAAAAGGGAGTGTGGCGAAATGTTTCTGCAAAACGCCCTCTGCCGTGGGAGAGGGCGTCAGGTCGCACCGTATGCGCAGCCATGCCGGGTGGCGGCGTTGCCTTACCCGGCCTACCCGTCGGGGTAACTTACTGACTAAACGGTGACGCCGCCGGCACGCGGGCCTGCGATACCGCCAGCCCCAGCTGCCATACGGCCATCGCATAGTGGGTGCTGTGGTTATAGCGGGTGATGGTGTAGAAGTTCGGCAGTCCGTACCAGTACTGATAGCCCGTTCCAACATCCAGACGCAGCAGGCTCGCCTGCTGTGCATTGCCCAGCGGCTGCGTTGGCGTTAAGCCTGCCGCGGTCAGCTGCGAAATGCTGTAGTTAGTTTTGAAGCCGTTTTCCAGCCCCGGTGCCTGGCCGTTCGCCTGCACCGCCACCTGGCCGCCCGGCACCCAGCCGTGCGCTTTGAAGTAGTTCGCCACGCTGCCGATGGCATCCACCGGATCCCACAGGTTGATATGACCATCTCCGTTAAAGTCGACGGCATACTGTTTATAGGACGACGGCATAAACTGGCCGTAACCCATCGCGCCGGCAAACGACCCTTTCAGATCGAGCGGATCGTCCTGTTCGTTACGCGCCATCAGCAGGAAGGTTTCCAGCTCGGAAGAGAAATACTCCGCGCGGCGCGGATAGTTAAAGGAGAGCGTCGCCAGCGCGTCAAGGATGCGGGTTTTGCCCATCACGCGGCCCCAGCGGGTTTCCACGCCGATAATCCCGACGATGATTTCAGGCGGTACGCCGTACACCTGCCACGCGCGGTTGAGCGCCTCTTCATACTGATTCCAGAACGCCACGCCGTTTTGCACGTTGTCCGGGGTAATGAACTGTTTGCGATAGCGCAGCCACGCCCCGTTTGGCCCGCTCGGCACCTGGGCCGTCGGCGCCTGTCTGTCCATCAGGCGCAGCACGTAGTCCAGACGCTTGGCCTGAGACAAAATTTCGTGCAGCTGCTGTCTGTCAAAGCCGTGTTTGCTCACCATTTTATCGATGAACTGCTCGGCCGCCGGGTTATTCGCGAAGTCGCCGCCCATCTGCATCATATTGTGCTGCGGCTCCAGCAGGAATCCTCCGGAAGGCGCGCCCGCCGTTTGCTGAACGGCTTCGGTCTTAGGTTTGCTACTACAGGCAGACAGCAGAATAAGCGCAGGCAACAGCGCTGCATAACGACGCTTGAACATGAGACATCCATTTAACGGGTTCGATAAGAACCCAGTATGGTAAAGCATCCGCAACACCTCAAGGAAGCGGTACGCACCTCCCCAACGCAAATCCGTGCTTTTTTCCCCCGAAAATCATTCACCACATCAATTAACTTTCAAAATAATACATTTTTCTTTCATTGTGAGACCTAACTAACACTTTAAAACCTTTCAAAGTGATTATTATTAGCCGCAGATAGACAAAAACAAACGCCCTACAGGAGAGAAGAATGATAGAAACCATCACCCACGGCGCCGAGTGGTTCATCGGGCTGTTTCAGAAAGGCGGAGAAGTGTTCACCGGCATGGTGACCGGCATCCTGCCCCTGCTGATCAGCCTGCTGGTTATCATGAACGCGCTGATTAACTTTATCGGGCAACAGCGTATTGAACGCTTCGCCCAGCGCTGCGCCGGAAACCCGCTGTCCCGCTACCTGATACTGCCCTTTATCGGCACATTCGTGTTCTGCAACCCGATGACCTTAAGCCTCGGCCGCTTTATGCCAGAGAAGTACAAGCCGAGCTATTACGCCGCCGCCTCCTACAGCTGCCATTCGATGAACGGCCTGTTCCCGCACATCAACCCCGGCGAGCTGTTCGTTTATCTCGGGATCGCCAGCGGCCTTACCACGCTTGGTCTGCCGCTCGGCCCGCTGGCGGTGAGCTACCTGCTGGTCGGTCTGGTCACCAACTTCTTCCGCGGCTGGGTGACCGACCTCACCACCGCTATTTTCGAGAAAAAAATGGGCATCCAGCTTGAACAGAAGGTCCATCTTTCAGGAGCCACAGCATGAACCGGATCCGCATTGAGAAAGGCACGGGTGGCTGGGGCGGCCCGCTGGAGTTCGACGCCACCGAAGGCAAAAAGATTGTTTACATCACCGCGGGTACCCGCCCGGCGATCGTCGACAGGCTGCGCGAGCTGACGGGCTGGGAAGCGGTCGACGGCTTCAAGGAAGGCGAACCGCCGGAAGCGGAAATTGGCGTGGCGGTGATCGACTGCGGCGGCACGCTGCGCTGCGGCATCTATCCGAAGCGCCGCATTCCAACGGTGAACATTCACTCCACCGGAAAATCCGGCCCGCTGGCGCAGTACATTCTTGAAGACATTTATGTCTCGGGCGTGAAGGAGGACAACATCACGCTGGTGGATGGGACTCCCGCGCCGCAAAAAGCGGCTCCGCGCGAGTACGACACCAGCAAGAAAATTACCGAGCAGAGCGATGGCCTGCTGGCGAAAGTCGGGATGGGCATGGGTTCCGCCGTGGCGGTGCTGTTCCAGTCCGGGCGCGACACCATCGACACGGTGCTGAAGACCATTCTGCCGTTTATGGCGTTCGTCTCGGCGCTGATTGGCATCATCATGGCCTCCGGCCTGGGCGACTGGATTGCCCATGGGCTCGCCCCGCTCGCCAGCCACCCGCTTGGGCTGGTGACGCTGGCGCTGATCTGCTCCTTCCCGCTGCTGTCGCCGTTCCTCGGCCCGGGCGCGGTGATTGCTCAGGTCATCGGCGTGCTGATTGGCGTGCAGATTGGTCTGGGGAACATTCCCCCGCACCTCGCCCTGCCCGCCCTGTTTGCCATTAACGCCCAGGCGGCGTGCGACTTTATCCCTGTGGGGCTGTCGCTGGCCGAAGCGCGCCAGGACACCGTGCGCGTGGGCGTGCCGTCCGTGCTGGTCAGCCGCTTCCTGACGGGCGCGCCGACGGTGCTGATTGCCTGGTTTGTTTCCGGCTTTATTTATCAATAAGAGGTGCCTGCCATGACCGTGATTTACCAGACCACCATTACCCGCATCGGCCAGAGCGCCGCCGACGCGCTGAGCGACCAGATGCTGATCACCTTTCGCGAAGGGGCGCCTGCTGATATCGAAGAGTTTTGCTTCATCCACTGCCACGGCGAGCTGAACGGTGAGCTGAAGGCCGGGAGCCAGCTGGAGCTGGGCGAGGCGCGCTATGCCGTGACCGCCGTCGGCGACGTCGCTGAACAAAACCTGCGCGAGCTGGGCCACATCACCCTGCGTTTCGACGGCCAGCCGCAGGCGGAGTATCCCGGCACGGTGCACGTTGAGGGTCCGGTTCCGCAGGCTGTTACCCCAGGCTGCACGTTAAAATTTGTTGCGTAATTAAGGAGATAGACATGAGTCAGGTTGCCGTTGTCATTGGTGGGGGACAAACCTTAGGCGAGTTCCTCTGCCGTGGGCTTGCCGCAGAGGGTTACCGCGTGGCGGTAGTGGACATCCAGAGTGAAAAAGCCGCCCGCGTGGCGGACACCATCAACACCGAGTTTGGTGAAGGAATGGCGTACGGGTTTGGCGCCGACGCCACCAGCGAGCAGAGCGTGATGGCGCTGGCCCGCGGCGTGGACGAGATTTTTGGCCGTACCGACCTGCTGGTCTACAGCGCGGGAATTGCGAAAGCGGCCTTTATCAGCGATTTCGAGCTGGGGGATTTTGACCGCTCGCTGCAGGTCAATCTGGTGGGCTATTTCCTCTGTGCCCGCGAGTTTTCCCGTCTGATGATCCGCGACGGCATTCAGGGGCGCATCATTCAGATCAACTCTAAATCGGGGAAAGTGGGCAGCAAGCATAACTCCGGCTACAGCGCGGCGAAGTTTGGCGGCGTGGGGCTGACGCAGTCTCTGGCGCTGGATCTGGCCGAATACGGCATTACCGTTCACTCGCTGATGCTGGGCAACCTGCTGAAATCGCCGATGTTCCAGTCCCTACTGCCGCAGTACGCCACCAAGCTCGGCATCAAAGCGGAAGAAGTGGAGCAGTACTACATCGATAAAGTGCCGCTCAAGCGCGGGTGTGATTACCAGGACGTGCTGAACATGCTGCTGTTTTACGCCAGCCCGAAAGCCTCGTACTGCACCGGACAGTCGATTAACGTCACCGGCGGGCAGGTGATGTTCTGAGTTCATTCCCCGGTGGCGCTGCGCTTACCGGGGCTACAATCCCCACAGGCCGGGTAAGGCGCAGCCGCCACCCGGCCATTAAAGGAGCAGATATGGTTACCGCACTCATCACCGTCGCCGCCCTCGCCTGGCTCTGCCAGATGGCGTTCGGCGGCTGGCAAATCCACCAGTTTAACCGCGCGTTTGACGCCCTGTGCCAGAAAGGCCGCGTGGGCGTCGGACGTTCCGGCGGACGCTTTAAACCACGCGTCGTCGTGGCTATTGCGCTGGATGAAAACAATAACGTCTGCGATTCCCTCATCATGCGCGGCATGACCGTCTTTGCCCGTCCGGTGAAAATCCAGGCAATTAACGGCATTTCGCTGCAGGAATTACAGCCTGATGTGATCTTTCCCCATGATCCACTCTGTCAGAATGCACTATCATTAGCGCTTAATCTGAAACATGGATAATTTCGTTGTGAAAGCTATAGACTTGCGAAATTATCATTTCGCAACCTAAGGAACGAAGCGCCTATGAAACCTCGTCAGCGGCAGGCGGCCATTCTTGAGCATCTGCAAAAGCAGGGAAAATGCTCGGTAGAGGATCTGGCCCACTACTTTGACACCACCGGCACAACGATACGCAAGGACCTCGTATTGCTCGAAAACTCTGGCGCCGTCATTCGAACCTACGGCGGCGTGGTGCTCAATAAAGACGAAGCGGACCCGCCTATCGACCACAAAACGCTGATCAACACCCACCAGAAAGCGCTGATTGCCGAAGCCGCCGTAAAATTTATCCACGATGGCGACTCCATCATTCTGGATGCCGGCAGCACCGTCCTGCAGATGATCCCGCTGCTCAGCCGCTTTAACAACATCACGGTGATGACCAACAGCCTGCATATCGTCAACGCCCTGTCGGAGTTCGACAGCGAGCAGACCATCCTGATGCCCGGCGGCACCTTCCGCAAAAAATCGGCGTCGTTTCACGGACAGCTGGCGGAGAACGCCTTCGACCACTTCAGCTTTGATAAACTGTTCATGGGCACCGACGGCATCGATCTGAACGCGGGCGTCACGACGTTCAACGAAGTGTTCAGCGTCAGTAAAGCCATGTGCAACGCCGCGCGGGAAGTGATTTTGATGGCAGACTCGTCGAAGTTTGGCCGCAAAAGCCCCAACATTGTCTGTAGCCTGGAAAGCGTCGACAAGCTGATTACCGACGCGGGTATCGATCCGGCGTTCAAAAAAGCGCTGGAAGAGAAAGGCATCGACGTGATTGTAACCGGAGAGAGAGATGAGTGATTTTCTGTTAGAAACGGGCCGCCAGACGCTGATGCTGGAGCTGCAGGAAGCCAGCCGCCTGCCGGAACGTCTGGGCGAGGATTTTGTCCGTGCCGCCAACACCATTATCCACTGCGAAGGCAAAGTGATCGTGGCGGGCATCGGTAAATCCGGCCATATCGGCAAAAAGATTGCCGCGACGCTGGCCAGCACCGGCACCCCGGCGTTCTTCGTGCATCCTGCAGAGGCGCTGCACGGCGATCTGGGAATGATTGAGAGCCGCGACGTGATGCTGTTTATCTCCTACTCCGGTTCGGCCAAAGAGCTGGACCTGATTATTCCGCGTCTGCAGGAAAAATCGGTTGCCCTGCTGGCGATGACCGGGAAATCCCGCTCACCGCTGGCGCTGGCCGCCAAAGCGACGCTGGATATTTCCGTTGAGCGTGAAGCCTGTCCGATGCACCTCGCCCCGACCTCCAGCACCGTGAATACCCTGATGATGGGCGACGCGCTGGCGATGGCGGTGATGCAGGCGCGCGGGTTTAACGAAGAAGATTTCGCCCGCTCGCATCCGGCGGGGGCGCTCGGGGCACGCCTGCTCAACAAGGTTCACCACCTGATGCGCACTGACGATGCGATTCCGCAGGTCAAACTCAATACCAGCGTCATGGACGCGATGCTGGAGCTCAGCCGCACCGGTCTGGGGCTGGTGGCGGTGTGCGATGACGACGGGTACGTCAAAGGCGTATTCACCGACGGCGACCTGCGCCGCTGGCTGGTGGGCGGTGGCAAGCTGGAAACCAAAGTGTCGGACGCCATGACCCAGGGCGGGCTGACGCTGAACGCCGAGAGCCGCGCCATTGAAGCCAAAGAGGTGCTAATGAAGCGCAAAATCACCGCCGCACCGGTGGTGGATGACACCGGCAGGCTGTGCGGTGCCATCAACCTGCAGGATTTCTATCAGGCCGGGATTATCTAACCCTTCAGCCCGAGACGCTTCGCCAGCCGGTGCAGGTTGGCGACGTCCATCTCCAGCGCCCGGGCGCACGCCGCCCAGTTGCGGTTGTTCTGATCCAGCGCGCGGATAATCATCTGACGCTGAAACGCCTCTGTCGCGTCACGCAGGTTTTCGCTCGTTATCTCCGGAGCTGTATGGGCAATCGTGGGTGCGGTTTCATCATGCTGCGCAAAATGCCGGGCATGTATAACCACTTCATCACCCGAACGCGTCGCTCGCGCCAGCACCACCGCACGGTGAATCGCGTGTTCCAGCTCGCGCACGTTGCCCGGCCAGCCGTAGCTCAGCAGATGCGCCCTCGCCCCCGGACTCAGCACCACGCGGGAAAGCCCCATCCTGAGACGGCACTGTTCGCAGAAATAGCCCGCCAGCAGTACCACGTCGTCCCCGCGCTCGCGCAGCGGCGGAACGGTAAGCGGGAACACGCTCAGGCGGTGGAACAGGTCGGCGCGGAACTGCCCGGCCAGCACCGCCTCACGCAGGTCGCGGTTGGTCGCCGCCAGCACGCGCACATCCACTCTTAAGCTGCGGTCATCCCCCACACGCTGGATATCGCCGTACTGTAATACGCGCAGAAGTTTGGCCTGTAGCGACAGAGAGAGCTCGCCTATTTCATCCAGAAACAGCGTACCGTTATCGGCCATTTCGAACTTGCCGCTGCGGTTGCTGATGGCGCCGGTAAACGCCCCTTTGACGTGACCAAACAATTCGCTTTCCGCCACGCTTTCCGGCAGCGCGGCGCAGTTGAGGTACACCAGCGGATTGACCGCGCGCGGCGACGCTTCATGAATCGACTTCGCCACCAGCTCCTTGCCGGTGCCGGTCTCCCCGAAGATCAGCACGTTCAAATCGGACGCGGCGACAATCTCAATCTCTTTTTTGAGCTGCGCCATGCCCGGAGAGAGGCCAATCATCTCCGTGTGCGTGACCTGCTCAAACGACGCCGGGCTGCCGGGAAGGATATTCTGGCTCTCCAGCTGTTCAATCAGCAGCGCGTTGTTAAGCGCCCCGGCGGCCAGCGCCGCAATGAGGCGCAACTCTTCATCACTGAAAGTATCGAACTGGTCCGGCGACATGCCGTCGAGGGTCAGCGCCCCAATCAGGTTTTGCCCGGCAAACAGCGGCAAGCCAATACAGGCGTGCACCTTCAGGCTCTCCTGTCCGGGAATCAGCCCGTCGTACGGGTCGGGCAGATCGCTGTCCGCCGGGAAGCGCACCACGTCACCCGCGCGGGCAATGGTCTCCAGACGTGGATGGCCTTCAAGGGTAAAGCGCCGCCCGAGCACATCCTTCGCCAGGCCGTCGATCGCCAGGGGAATAAACTGCCGCCCTTCGTAGCGCAGCAGCGCCGAGGCGTCGCACGCCAGCACGTGGCGCAGCGTGGAGATCAGCCGCTGAAAGCGGTCCTGATGGCCGATACCGGTTTGCAGCTCAATGGCGATCTTCGCCAGCACATCTACGGAAAAGCTCATGTCTGCCTCGCTGTCATTTTGACAATGCATATTGTCATAGTGACACTGTTTTGGATAGTCATAATGACTACTCATTACGGATCATAAAAATTTTAATTTATAAAAATCAATAAATTAAAAGTTGGCACGCAGCTTGATATAAGCAAACCATCCTATTTGAAAAACGCGATATTACGCTGAGGTTTGCTATGTCTATTCTGGTTAAAAATAACATTCATTGGGTGGGTCAACGTGACTGGGAAGTGCGCGATTTCCACGGGACGGAATATAAAACGCTGCGCGGCAGCAGCTATAACAGCTATCTCATCCGCGAAGGAAAAAACGTGCTGATCGATACCGTCGATCACAAGTTCAGCCGCGAGTTCGTGCAGAACCTGCGCGGTGAAATCGACCTGAACGCCATCGACTACATCATCATCAACCATGCGGAGGAGGATCATGCCGGTGCCCTGACCGAGCTGATGTCGTATATTCCGGACACTCCGATCTACTGCACCACCAACGCCATCGACTCGATCAACGGTCATCACCACCATCCGGAGTGGAACTTCCACACCGTGAAAACGGGCGACGCGCTGGATATCGGCAATGGCAAGCAGCTGATCTTCGTGGAAACGCCCATGCTGCACTGGCCGGACAGCATGATGACCTACATGACCGGCGACGCGGTGCTGTTCAGCAACGACGCCTTCGGCCAGCACTACTGCGACGAACGCCTGTTTAATGACGAAGTGGATCAGACCGAGCTTTTCGAGCAGTGCCAACGGTACTACGCCAACATCCTGACCCCGTTCAGCCGTCTGGTCACGCCAAAAATCACCGAGATCCTCGGCTTTAACCTGCCGGTGGAGATGATTGCCACCTCTCACGGCGTGGTGTGGCGTGAAAACCCCACCCAGATCGTCGAGCTGTACCTGAAATGGGCGGCGGATTATCAGGAAGACCGCATTACGATCTTCTACGACACCATGTCCAACAACACCCGCATGATGGCGGATGCCATTGCCCAGGGCATCAACGAAGTGGACCCGAACGTGGCGGTGAAAATCTTCAACGTGGCGCGCAGCGATAAGAACGAGGTTTTAACCAACGTTTTCCGCTCTAAGGGCGTGCTGGTGGGCACCTCCACCATGAATAACGTGATGATGCCGAAGATTGCCGGTCTGGTCGAAGAGATGACCGGCCTGCGTTTTCGCAACAAGCGCGCCAGCGCCTTTGGCTCCCACGGCTGGAGCGGCGGCGCGGTCGACCGCCTTTCCACCCGTTTACAGGATGCAGGGTTTGAGATGTCGATGAGCCTGAAGGCGAAATGGCGGCCGGATATCGATGCCCTGGAAATCTGCCGCCAGCACGGTCGCGACATTGCCCGTCAGTGGGCGCTCGCACCGCTGTCGGAAACCGCCCCCGCCGCGGCGGTTGCGCCGGAAGCCGAAGCAAAAGCTGCCGCTGCCGACCTCGGTCCTTGCATGCAGTGCAGCGTATGCCAGTGGATTTACGACCCGGAACGGGGCGAACCACTGCAGGATGTCGCCCCGGGCACGCCGTGGAGTGAGGTGCCGGACAACTTCCTCTGCCCGGAATGTTCCCTCGGGAAAGACGTCTTTGATGAACTGGCAACGGAGGCAAAATGAACCACGGCATCGTCATTATCGGCTCGGGCTTTGCCGCCCGCCAGCTGGTGAAAAATATCCGCAAACAGGATGCTAACGTGCCATTGACGCTGATCGCCGCCGACAGCATGGACGAGTACAACAAGCCTGATTTAAGCCACGTCATGAGCCAGAACCAGCGCGCCGACGATCTCACCCGCCAGACGGCGGGGGCGTTCGCAGAACAGTTTAACCTGCGTCTGTTTCCGTACACCTGGGTCACCGATATCGACGCCGACGCCCGTCTGGTGAAAGCGAAAGATAAAACCTGGCAGTACGACAAGCTGGTGCTGGCCACGGGTGCCTCTGCGTTTGTGCCGCCGGTTGAGGGCCGCGAGCTGATGGTCACGCTCAACAGCCAGCATGCGTATCAGGCCAGCGAAACGGAGCTTCGCGACGCCACGCGGGTGATGATTGTCGGCGGCGGGCTGATCGGCACCGAACTGGCGATGGATTTCTGCCGTGCGGGTAAATCCGTCACCCTGGTCGACCACGCGGCAAGCATTCTGTCGGCGCTGATGCCCGCTGAAGTGAGCAGCCGCTTACAGCATCATCTGACCGACATGGGCGTCCATCTGCTGTTGAAATCGCAGCTGCAGAGCCTGAGCAAAACCGGCAGCGGCATGCGTGCAACGCTCGACCGCAACCGCAGCGTGGAAGTGGATGTGGTGATTGCGGCGACAGGGTTGCGCTCAGAAATGGCACTGGCGCATCGCGCAGGCGCCGAAATCAACCGCGGCGTGAAGGTGGACTGCTACCTGCAAACTACTCAGCCGGACATTTATGCCCTGGGCGACTGCGCGGAAATTAACGGCCAGGTGCTGCCCTTTTTACAGCCGATTCAATTAAGCGCGCTGTCTCTGGCGAAAAACCTGCTCGGCGGCACTACGCCGGTGAAATTACCCGCCATGCTGGTCAAAGTGAAAACGCCGGAATTACCGCTGCATCTCGCGGGCGAAACGCAGCGTCAGGATCTGGACTGGCAGATTGCCCTTTCGCCGCAGGGCATGGTGGCGCGCGGCATCGATGCTGACGGTCAGATGCGCGCCTTTGTCGTCAGTGAAGACAGGATGAAAGAGGCCTTCTCCCTGCTGAAATCGCTCCCTGCTTAACCCCCGTATTGCCGGGTGGCGCTCCGCTTACCCGGCCTATATGCAGACCCGTGCAAGCGTAGCGCAACCGGACTGGGTCGGTCAGGAACGTACCACCAGCGCGTCGTAGCCGCGCCAGCGGTAATTCGCCATGGAAATCAGCCAGCAGGCGACAAACAGACCCACGACGACAAACCCGGCGTTGCCCAGATTGTCGTTCACCGCGCCAATCAGATCCCAGAGGCCGCCGCTGAGGGCAAATTTATCCATCAGCAGACCCAGCGCTTCCAGCCCGCCGATAAACAGCGCCACCACCACGGAGGTGCCGGTGATGGTCATGTTGTAGTAGAGCTTGCGCTGCGGCTTGTTAAACGCCCAGCCGTAGGCGCCGACCATCAGCAGGTTGTCGAGGGTATCCACCAGCGCCATGCCGCTGGCGAAGAGTGCCGGAAAGATCATGATTGACCACACCGACATCCCGCTGGACGCGCTGGCGGCAGAGATCCCCAGCACGCCGATCTCGGTGGCCGTATCAAAGCCGAGACCAAACAGGAAGCCAACCAGGTACATCTGCCAGCTTTTATTGACGAGGCGGAAGGTCTTGCCAAACAGCCAGTTCATTACCCCGCCCTGAGCAGGTAGCGTGATGTCGTCCTGCACGGGCCTGCCGTGTTTCAGCGCCTGAAAACTGCGCCAGACGCCGCGCAGGATCACCATATTCACCAGCGCCATCGCCAGCAGGAAGGTCGCGGAAACGGCGGTACCAATCAGGCTACCGGTTTCGTGGAACCACGCCATGTTCTTCTGAAACGCCGTGGCGGTAGCGGCGATGGCAATGGAAGCCAGCACCACGATGGTGGAGTGGCCCAGCGAGAACCACGCCCCCACGCCGGACGGGCGTTTGCCCTGCTGCATCATCTTACGCGTCACGGTATCTATGGCTGCAATGTGGTCAGCGTCCACCGCATGACGCAGTCCGTAGCACCACGCCAGCAGGCTTGCCGCCATCAGCGCCGTGCTGCCGCTAAAGGTGTGCCATGCCCATCCCCAGGCCAGCAGGTTTGCCATTACCAGAGCCAGCAGCAGAAGCGCGGCGCGAGGTTCATTGCGTAACAGTCGTAACATTTTTAGTCCTTTGTAAACATGACCGGGCAGCGGCGACCACCGCCTGCCCGAAGGAGATCGCTCCGTCACCTGCGGGCAGGCGCGAAGGAAAAAGAAGCGTAAAGTCAGAAAGATAATGACGCAGACGCGCGCGCAGCAGACGGTTGTGTAATACCCCGCCGCTGAGACAGATTGTCGACAGCGACAGGCGCCGGGCATGAAACGCGGCGAGCTCCGCCAGCCCTTTTGCCAGCGCATCGTGAAACGCCCAGGCGCGCGCGCAGGGTTCCGCCTGCCAGCTCAGCCACTGCTGCCAGAAAAGCACGAGGTTATCCACTTCCAGCGTCACCGGATGGTCGACACCCGCGCACTGCGATGCCAGGGCTTCCAGCCGGCAGGCCGCTTCCCCTTCGTAACGCTGCGTGTCGATGCTGAGCGCACAGGCAACCGCGTCAAACAGGCGACCACAGGAAGAAGCTCGCGGCGCGTTGATGCCACGCTGGATCGCCGTCGCCAGCAACGCCCAGTTCTGGCGCTGAACCGCATGGGTTTCCGGGTACTGCTGCCAGTCGGGCACAAACGCCAGGCAGTGGGCGAGCAGATTACGCCACGGCTGCATGGCCGCCAGATCGCCGCCCGGCAGCGCAACGGCAGGCAGACCACCCAAATGCGCATAGTCGCGATAGCTGACCCGCAGGCACTCTCCGCCCCACAGCGCGCCGTTTTCCCCCATGCCGATCCCGTCCAGCGTCAGGGCGATAACGTCTCCGCCATCGCGCGGCCAGCCGTTTTCGGCCAGGCACGCCGCGGCGTGGGCGTGATGGTGGTGTACCTCTTCAAGGGGCAACGCCTGCGCCTGCGCCCACTGACGAGCGCGATATCCCGGATGGGCATCGCCCACCACGCGCTCCGGCTGGAAGGCGTAAATGTCCTGCATCACCGACAGCGCGGAACGCCACTGCGCTTCCACCCCCTCGTCACCGAGATCGCCAAAATGCTGGCTCAGCACCGCCTGATTCCCACGCACCAGGCAGAAGGTGTTTTTCATCTCCGCCCCGGTGCACAGCATGGCGGGGATATTGTCGAACCCGGCAGGCAGCGTGATGGCATCGGGCACAAAACCGCGCGCGCGGCGCAGCATCGCACCGTCCCGATCCATCACCGAATCGTCCATCCGCTGCAGAATATCGCGGTTATGCAGCAGGAAACCGTCCGCGATGCCGCTGAGCTCATCCAGCGCCTGCCGGTTGGTGATGGCAGGTGGTCTGCCGCTGAGGTTGCCGGAGGTCATCACCAGCGGGCACTGGCAGTCCATCATGAGAAGGTGCTGCAGCGGGTTCGCAGGAAGCATGATGCCGACGGAATCCAGACCGGGTGCGATACCTTCCGGGAACACGGGCAGCCAGGCTTTTGGCGTGAGCACAATGGGTGCGGCGGGTGAGCGTAGCAGCGTCTGAACCGTCTCCGGCAGGTCATCCGCATGCGGGATCATCACCGCCAGCGGCTTCGCGGGCCGCTGCTTGCGTGACCGAAGCGTCGCGATCGCCTGCGGGTTACGCGCGTCACAGACGAGGTGAAAGCCCCCCAGCCCTTTGACGGCGACAATACCGCCGCTTTTCAGCATCGCCACCGCCGCGCGCAGCGCAGCGTCGCGCTCAGCTGTCATGTCTCCCGCACGCCACATAAGCCCGGGCCCGCAGTCCGGGCAGGCGACCGGCTGGGCGTGAAAACGGCGGTCGGCAGGATTGCGGTATTCGGCTTCACACGGCCCACAGAGCGGGAACGGCGCCATTGCCGTGGCCGGGCGGTCGTAGGGCATGGCGCGGATAATGGTAAACCGCGGCCCGCAGTGGGTGCAGTTGATAAACGGATAGCGATAACGGCGTTCGCGTGGGTCGCCCATCTCAGCCAGACACGCCGGGCAGGTCGCCGCATCGGGGACAATCTGGGTGTCCATCGTCCCGGCCGCGCTGTGGCGGATGGTAAAGTCCTCCGGCACGCGCGACCAGGTAAACGGCTGCGCTTCCACGCGGTCAATGCGTGCCAGCGGCGGGCAGTCCTGATGCAGCCTCGCGGTAAAGGCCCCCCCATTACCCGCGAGGCGCACCAGCACGCCCTCTCCGTCATTGCAGACGTCACCGGTCAACTGAAGCGCCTGCGCCAGTTGCCAGACGAAGGGACGAAACCCGACGCCCTGCACTTTGCCGCGCACCCGCAGCTGAACGCCGTTGCTGCTCATACGGTTCAGAACAGCAGTGATGACGAGGTGTCGAACGCCGCGCGACGGCGCTTTTCGGCGCTCATCTGTTCAAGCTTGTCGCGATCCACGCAGACCAGCGCGTGTGTCGGACACGCTTCCATACAGGCCGGGCCGGCCTCACGGTGGTAGCAAAGGTCACATTTGTTGGCTTCGGCTTTGTCCGCGCGCACGCTCAGCCCCATACCGCTGTTGCGCACTACCGGACGGACCACCACCTCCATCGCGCCATACGGGCAGGCGACCACGCAGGTTTTGCAGCCAATGCAGCGCTCCTGCATCACGTGCACAAAGCCTTTCTCGCGTTTAATCGCCCCGTTCGGGCAGACGTTCGCGCACGGTGCGTCTTCGCACTGGCGACAGATGGCGGCGGTGGAAATATTCACGCCTTTGATGACGTGGATGCGCGGCAGGAAGGTGTCAGGGGTAAGCGACGCGCAGTCCTGCTCCGCCTGATGGGAAACCACGCACGCCACTTCACAGGTACGGCAACCAATACACTTACTGGCATCGGCCATAATAAAACGGTTCATCTGCTTCTCCAGCATTACAGTTATGCGCGGAGATATTCATAAACCGTGCCAATAATTAACTTATTGATTTTATTTCATTTTAAAAATTAAAGCGGTGCCGTCATCGTCACTTATGACGATGACAGCTGTCGACATCAGCGGTGCGGGCCGTCAATAACCGAGTCGCGCAGGACAAGCTCGCCGGAGAAAATTTGCTGATATTTAAACTCACCGCCGTCGAGCATAAAGATCAGGCGGCTGATGGTCTCTTTGATCATCTCCGTTACCGGAATGCGGACGCTGGAGAGCGACGGTACAATGTAAGGCGCGATGGCCACATCGTCGAAACCGATCACCGACACCGCGTCCGGCGTGGCCACGCCGCTGTCGTGCAGTTGCTTCATGGCACCGATGGCCATATCGTCATTGCTCGCCACCAGCGCCGTAAAGCGCTCACCCCGAGCAAGCAGTTCGGACACCGCCGCCGCGCCGCTGGCGGGGTTCCACTTCCCCTGCGCAATCAGCCCCTCGCGCAGCGAAATACCGTGCTGCGCCAGCGCGTCCTTATAGCCGGAGAGACGCTCAACCCCGGTGGGAGAATCCAGCGAGCCGGTGATAAAGGCGATCTCACGATGCCCTTTCGCAATCAGTTGTGACACCGCGTCCTGGCTGGAGGCTTTATGATCGGACCACACGCTGTGGCTGCTGTTTTTCCGCAGGCGGCGGTTGAGCACCATAATGGGCTGCTCGCACTTCTCGACGATCTCATCCATCTCTTCCACGCTCAGAAAACGCGGATAGATGATCACCGCGTCGCAGCGCATATCGAGCAGATACTGGATCGCCTCGCGCTCTTCATCGGCGCTGTGCTTGCCGTCCGCGAGGATCAGCTGCCGCCCTTTCTCCTCCGTCATGCGCGCGGCGTGAAACAGCAGCTCGCTAAAGTAGACGCCGTGATACAAGGTGTTGGTCACCACCAGGCCCAGCGTCTGGGTACGTTTGGTCGCCAGGTTGCGCGCCAGCAAATTTGGGCGATAGCCGCTCTCTTCAATGGCCTGAAACACCCGATCTTTGGTCTCCTGGCTGACATAGCCATTGCCCGACAGCACCCGGGATACCGTGGCTTTCGAAACGCCTGCCCGCTTCGCCACTTCAAGCATCGTGGTCATGTTGTTATTCCGTCTGAATCTGATGGAGCGCAGTGTACTGCACTGCAGAAAAATTGTCGCAGCGGCGACATCACGCTTTGGGTTCCTGCTGGTGATCGGAGTCACGAAATAAAAAAATGGTCAAAAAGCGATCTTGTTTCATTCATAAAAACTCATGATGATTATGTGGAACCGGTTTCCTACATTTCACACAACGATAACAGGATCACATCCGATGGCCAAAAATTACGCTGCGCTGGCGAACGACGTTATCAGCGCGCTGGGCGGCAAAGAGAACATCGTCGCCGTCACCCACTGCATGACGCGACTGCGTTTCGTTCTGAAAGACGAAACCCTCACCGACGCCGCGCGCCTGAAAAGCATCAGCGGCGTGCTCGGCGTGGTGCGTAACGACAACCAGTGCCAG
This sequence comes from Enterobacter sp. Acro-832, assembly GCF_011752745.1. NCBI lineage: Bacteria > Pseudomonadati > Pseudomonadota > Gammaproteobacteria > Enterobacterales > Enterobacteriaceae > Enterobacter > Enterobacter sp. Acro-832. Next base: position 590,794 of record NZ_VWWX01000003.1, on the reverse strand, counting down.
GTGATTATTGGCAATACCGTCTCTCAGGCGTACCGCGAGGTGGTAAGCCTGCTGCCCGCTGACCTGCAGCCCGCGGTGCCGGAAGGCCCGCAAAAGCTGACGTTACGCCGCATTGGCGCCGGGATCCTCGACGCGCTGATCGGCACCATGTCCCCGCTGATCCCGGCGATCATCGGCGGCTCGATGGTCAAGCTGCTGGCGATGATCCTTGAGATGACCGGCGTGCTGCCCAAAGGCGCGCCGACGCTCACCATTTTGACCGTCATCGGCGACGGCGCGTTCTTCTTCCTGCCGCTGATGGTGGCGGCCTCGGCGGCGGTGAAATTCAAAACCAACATGTCGCTGGCGATAGCCATTGCGGGCGTGCTGGTGCACCCGAGCTTTATCGAGCTGATGGCGAAAGCCGCGCAGGGCGAGCACGTTGAGTTCGCCTTTATCCCGGTGACGGCGGTGAAATACACCTACACCGTCATCCCCGCGCTGGTGATGACCTGGTGCCTGTCGTACATCGAGCGCTGGGTGGATCGCATTACCCCGGCGGTGACGAAAAACTTCCTCAAGCCGATGCTAATCGTGCTGATTGCCGCCCCGCTCGCCATCGTGCTGATTGGACCGCTGGGCATCTGGATCGGTAGTGCGATCTCCGCGCTGGTCTACACCATTCACGGCTATCTGGGCTGGCTCTCCGTGGCCATCATGGGCGCGCTGTGGCCGCTGCTGGTCATGACCGGCATGCACCGCGTGTTTACGCCAACCATCATTCAGACCATTGCCGAAACGGGCAAGGAAGGGATGGTGATGCCCTCGGAAATTGGCGCCAACCTGTCGCTCGGCGGTTCGTCGCTGGCGGTGGCGTGGAAAACCAAAAACCCGGAGCTGCGCCAGACGGCGCTGGCGGCGGCGGCCTCCGCCATCATGGCGGGGATCTCTGAACCGGCCCTGTACGGCGTCGCAATACGTCTGAAACGCCCGCTGATTGCAAGCCTGATCAGCGGCTTTATCTGCGGCGCGGTTGCCGGTATCGCGGGTCTTGCCAGCCACTCGATGGCGGCACCGGGGCTGTTTACCAGCGTACAGTTCTTCGACCCGGCGAACCCGATGACCATCGTCTGGGTGTTTGGCGTGATGGGTCTGGCAGTGGTGCTGTCGTTTGTTCTGACCCTGATACTGGGCTTTGAGGATATTCCGGTCGAAGACGACGCCGAAAAAGCGCGCGCCCTGCAGACCGCACCGGTACAGAACAACGCAGCAAAAGCATAAATTGAAAGCGAGGTAAGAATGTCTGTTTTTCCACAAGGATTTTTATGGGGCGGCGCGCTTGCCGCCAACCAGAGTGAAGGCGCTTACCGTGAGGGCGGCAAAGGGCTGACGACGGTCGATATGATCCCCCACGGCGCGAACCGCCTGGCGGTGAAGCTCGGTAAGGAAAAGCGTTTTTCGCTGCGTGACGACGAATTCTACCCGAGCCACGAGGCGATTGATTTTTACCATCGCTATAAAGAGGACATCGCCCTGATGGCGGAGATGGGCTTTACGGTGTTCCGCACCTCGATCGCCTGGAGCCGCCTCTATCCGTACGGCGACGAACCGCTGCCGAACAAAGAGGGTATTGCCTTTTACCGCGCGGTGTTCGAGGAGTGCAAAAAATACAACATCGAGCCGCTGGTGACCCTCTGCCACTTCGACGTGCCGATGCACCTGGTGACGGAGTACGGCTCCTGGCGCAACCGCAAAATGGTGGATTTCTTTGCCCGCTATGCCCGCACCTGCTTCGAGGAGTTTAACGGGCTGGTGAAATACTGGCTGACCTTCAACGAAATCAACATCATGCTGCACAGCCCGTTCTCCGGCGCGGGGCTGGTGTTTGAGGAAGGCGAAAACGAAGACCAGGTGAAATACCAGGCCGCGCACCACGAGCTGGTGGCGAGCGCGCTGGCGACTAAAATTGCTCACGAGGTGAACCCGGAAAACCAGGTCGGCTGCATGCTGGCGGGCGGTAACTTCTACCCCTACTCCTGCAAGCCGGAAGACGTGTGGATGGCGCTGGAGAAAGACCGCGAGAACCTGTTCTTTATCGACGTGCAGGCGCGCGGCAGCTATCCGGCCTATTCTGCCCGCGTGTTCCGCGAGAAAGGCGTCGTGATTGTTAAAGATCCGGGCGATGACGAACTGCTGAAAAATACCGTCGATTTTGTCTCGTTCAGCTATTACGCCTCGCGCTGCGCCTCGGCGGATATGAACGCGAACAACACCAATGCGGCGAACATCGTCAAATCTCTGCGCAACCCGCACATTCAGGTGAGCGAATGGGGCTGGGGCATCGACCCGCTCGGCCTGCGCATCACCATGAACATGATGTACGACCGCTACCAGAAGCCGCTGTTCCTGGTGGAAAACGGCCTGGGGGCGAAAGATGTCGTTGATGAAAACGGCGAGATTAACGACGACTACCGCATCAGCTATCTGCGCGAGCATATCCGCGCGATGGGCGATGCGATTGAGGACGGCGTGCCGCTGATGGGTTACACCACCTGGGGCTGCATTGACCTGGTCTCGGCCTCAACCGGTGAGATGAGCAAGCGTTACGGGTTTGTGTACGTTGACCGCGACGACGCCGGGAACGGCACGCTGGAGCGGAAACGCAAGAAATCGTTCGGATGGTATCAGAAGGTGATTGCGAGTAACGGGGCGGATCTGGCGTAGCCTGTTTTGCCGGGTGGCGGCTTCGCCTTACCCGGCCTACAAAACCGTAGGCCCGGTAAGCGTAGCGCCACCGGGCGCTGCTCAGAGCTGAGAAAACCCTCCGTCTCCAGCCCACCCGGCTAGTCGTGAATACACTACCTCCACCGCCTCCTTCACCGGCGGCGTCATCGGGTAATAAAACCCGACAATGTCCGGCTGAATGCCCAAAAACAGCACCTCGCCCACGTCACCTTTGATCTGATCCACAAGGTAGTTCAGCGGCATATTGTGGGTGGTCATCATAAACATCTCGGCGATGTCGTCCGGGTCAATCAGGCGGATCTCGCCGGGGTTGAGTCCCATATCGGTGGCATCGACGATTAACAGCCTGTCCGGACGCAGCTCGCGAATGGCCACCACGTCGTTTTCCGGGGCGCTGCCGCCGTCAATCACCACCCAACTGCCCTGCGGGTTCGCGGCGCACATCTCCGCCAGCAGCGGACCCGCGCCGTCGTCACCCATCATGCTGTTGCCGACACACAGTAAAACGTCAGTCACGTAATCTCCTCACCATCAGGTAGATGGCACTCTCCTGATGAATATCATGCAGCATACCGAGCAGCGTTTTGCTCCACGCCTGCTGCTCCGGGGTTTGTCTGCCGAGCGCCGCGTCAAAGGCGTTGGCGAGCATGGCAATGTGGTTCGCATCGATCACGATCTCACCGTACTTCGGCACACCTTCCATTTTGCGCCGCGCCGTACTGCCCTCCTCCAGCGTGGCAATCCACGCCAGGTATTCCGGCCACGGGCAGCTCAGTGCGGCCTCCAGGCAGTCAATCACCCCGAGGTGATGCCCAATCGCCAGGCTGTAATAGACCACCTGCTGCGCCGCATCCGGCGTGGCATCGTTCTCATCAATAAACTTACGGCTCAGCTGGCTGAACACCACCGTTTCACTCATCGGATACGCGCCTCATCGACGATGCTGTTCAGGTTCGCCACAATCTCATTGAGGCGCGGATCGTTTTCCGCCTCCAGCCAGCGTGCGACCTGATGCTCGCCCTGGCTCAGCAGGCGCAGATAGTCGTCGGCAATCTGACGGCCGTAGCGATAGCCCGCCAGCCTGCGCGCCGTGCGATCGACCTTCACCCGCAGCGGCTGCACCATGTCCGGGTGCAGAATGGCCGCAGCCTGGTTGTCGAGCTCGCCCGGCTCGCGGGCGTGGATTTTCTGCTCCAGCAGGCCGAGCGCCATCGCGAAGCCGTACAGCGTGGCGGCGGGCGTCGGCGGACAGCCCGGAATGTAGACGTCCACCGGCACGATTTTGTCGGTGCCGCCCCAGACGCAGTAGAGGTCATGGAAGATGCCGCCGCTGTTGCCGCAGGCGCCGTACGAGATGCAGATTTTCGGGTCCGGCGCGGACTGCCAGGCGCGCAGCGCGGGCGAGCGCATGGCGCGGGTGACGGCCCCGGTGAACAGCAGGATGTCCGCATGACGCGGGGACGGCACCACTTTGATGCCGAAGCGCTCGGCGTCAAACAGCGGCGACAGCGTAGCGAAGATCTCAATCTCGCAGCCGTTGCAGCCTCCGCAATCCACGCGGTAGACGTAGGCCGAGCGTTTGATTTTTTTCAGCAGCGACGCCTTCATGCTGGCGATGGATTCGTCCACCGTCATCGGCACCGGAATGCCGTTAGCGTCGCGTGGGCCAAGTAAATTGTCCATCAGCTGGCCTCTCTCATGTGGCGGGTGATATCAATGCGGTCGGACGGCAGCAGGCACTTCTGTCGCTTGCACGCCGGACAGGTTTCAAAGCTTTCACGGTGATGCTCCGCGCGGGCGTCGCCGTTGTGCTGCAGCAGCGCGATGGCGTAGTCGATCTCTTTCTGCACGGCGAACGGGCGCTGGCAGACGCGGCAGTGGCACAGGTCAAAGCGCGACTGCTGCAGGAAATCTTCTTTCTTCCACACCGCCAGCTCGTACTCCTGCGACAGGCGAATGGCGACCGTCGGGCAGACCTCTTCGCAGCGGCCGCAGAAGATGCAGCGCCCGAGGTTAAACTGCCAGGCCAGCTCGCCGGTTTTGAGATCCGTTTCCACCGTTAAGGCGTTCGACGGACAGGCGTTGACGCAGGCCGCGCAGCCGATGCACTGCTGCGGGTTGTGTTCCGGCTTGCCGCGAAAGTTTTTGTCGACCGGCATCGGCTCCAGCGGATAGCGGCTGGTCTGCGTGCCGGTTTTGATCACTTTTTTGATAAAGGTAAACATGACGAATCCTTATTTCAGCGGCGAGTTCTTACGCTCGATGCTGTAGCGCTCAAGCTCTTTATACGGCACCACCTGGCTTTTCTTCTTGCGCACGTCCACGACGGTCATGCGGTCGGTGCAGGAGTAGCACGGGTCGAGGCTGCCGATGATCAGCGGCGCATCAGACACGGTGTTACCGCGCAGCATGTAGCGCAGGGTTGGCCAGTTGGCGTAGGTCGCCGCACGGCAGCGCCAGCGGTAGAGCTTCTGGTTGTCGCCGGTCATGCTCCAGTGAATGTCGTCCCCGCGCGGCGCTTCGGCAAAGCCGAGGGCAAAGCGGTTTGGAATGTAGGTGAAGCCCTCCACCATCAGCGGGCCGCCCGGCAGGTTGTCCAGACCAAAGTCGATCATATTCAGCGCGGTGAACACCTCGTTGATGCGCACCTTCAGGCGGGAGATGACGTCGCAGCCCTGCTCGCTGTGCACGGTCATCGGCAGCAGGCCGTAGCCGACGAACGGGTGATCGGCACGCGTGTCGCGGGCGTGGCCGCTGGCGCGCACCATCGGGCCGACGTTACTGAAGTCGCGAGCGATCTCCGGATCGAGGCGGCCAATGCCGACGGTGCGCTGCTCGATGTTGGGCGTGCTGAGCAGCATGTCCACCAGCTCCTGCACGTCGCGGCGCATCTGCTGCGCCAGCTGGCGGGTCTGGATCATGTCATCCTTCAGCAGGTCGCGGCGGATCCCGCCGATCAGGTTCAGACCGTAGGTTTTGCGCGCCCCGGTGAGGATCTCCGCCATCTTCATCGACGCTTCACGCACGCGGAAGAACTGCATAAACCCGGAGTCAAAGCCGACAAAGTGGCAGGCCAGGCCGAGGTTCAGCAGGTGCGAGTGCAGGCGCTCCACCTCCAGCAGAATGGCGCGGATCATCTGCGCGCGTTCCGGCACCACGATCCCCATGCCGTTCTCCACCGAGGTGGTGTAGGCGGTGCTGTGGGCGAAGCCGCAGATGCCGCACACGCGGTCAGAGAGGAACGTGACTTCGTTGTAGCCCATGCGGGTTTCCGCCAGCTTTTCCATGCCGCGGTGGACGTAGAACAGGCGGTAGTCGGCGTCGATAATGTTTTCGCCGTCGACGAACAGGCGGAAGTGGCCCGGCTCGTCGGAAGTGACGTGCAGCGGGCCGATCGGCACCACGTTATTCTTCTTGCTGCCCAGCTCGTTGATGAATTCGTAGGTTTCACTGTCGGTGGTCGGGGCCGGACGCTGGCGGTAGTCCATGCTGTCTTTGCGCAGCGGATAGAGTTCGTCCGGCCAGTCGTCCGGCAGCACCAGACGGCGTTCATCCGGCAGACCAACCGGCACCAGGCCATACATGTCGCGCACTTCACGCTCGCCCCAGACGGCAGCGGGCACGCGCGGCGTGACGGACGGGTATTCCGGTTTATTCGGGTCAACCTCGACGCGCACGGTGATCCAGCACTTCTCGCCCTGCTCCATCGACATCACGTAGTACACCGCGTAATTACCGCACAGCTGGCGCTCGTCGTTACCGAACAGCACCGACAGCCAGCCGCCCTGCCGGTAGTAGAGAAACTCCACCACTTCTGGCAGATAGTTCACCTTTACGGTGACGGTGATCTGGTCTTTGGTTTGCCAGGACTCCTCCAGCACCACGCCGGGGAAAGCCTGATGCAATGCGGCGAGATACTGCTGACCTTTCTTTTCTTCAGACATAAACACTCTCTTTAATCACGCCACCAGCAAGGAGACGAACGCTAAAAATGCAAAACCAAACCCGGCCCAGGTGATGCGGGACGTTTCCACAAAACGCAGGCGCGCCATGCTGTTTTCGAACAGGGCAATGACCAGCACGCCGACCAGCAGCTTGAGGGCGGCAACCACGACGGCCAGCAGCAGACCGCCCGCGGAGAAGTGCGTCATCTGCCCCCACGGGAAGAAGACGCCGACAAACATCTGCAGCACCACCAGCTGTTTAAGGCTGATGCCCCACTTCAGCACCGCAAAGCCGTAGCCGCTGTATTCGGTGAGCGGTCCTTCCTGCAGTTCCTGCTCGGCTTCAGCCAGATCGAACGGCAGTTTGCCCATCTCGATAAAGGTGGCGAACGCGCAGGCGCACAGCGCCAGCACCAGCGGAAGGGAGCGGGCAACCGGCCAGTGGTACACGGTGTGGGTGATAAAGCTGATGTGCGTGGAACCCGCAACCTGCGCGGCAACCCACAGCCCCAGCAGCAGGATCGGCTCAACCAGCACGCCGAGCATCGCCTCGCGACTGGCGCCGATGCCGGTAAACGGGCTCCCGGTGTCGAGACCCGCAATCGCAAAGAAGAAGCGGGCGATGGCAAACAGGTAGATCAGCGTAATCAGATCCCCGAGCGCCGGCAGCGGCGAAGCCACCGTCACCACCGGCAGCGCGGTGGCGATGGTGAGCATCACGCCCACCATCACGAACGGCGTCAGGCGGAAGACCCAGCCTGCGGCATCCGGCGCCACGCTCTGGCGAGAAAGCAGCTTGAAGAGATCGCGATACTCCTGGAGTACGCCAGGCCCGCGACGGTTGTGCATCCGGGCGCGCACCACGCGCGTGATGCCCGACAGCAGCGGCGCGGCGGCAAACAGCACCAGCGCCTGAAGAATTGCCAGTAACAGACTCATGTCAGGCTCCTCGTGAAATCACAACGATCACCAGCACCGCCAGCTCGATAACCGCCAGACGGCGGAACAGCGCGGGTACGGCAGCGCTCTGCCAGCCGGGTACCCAGCGCACCGGGTTCAGCCAGTGGCGCAGCTTCAGCACGGCGGCAAAGTTCTCTTTCACCGGCATAGCGAAACCGTGGGCAGTGATGACCATCGACTGTTCGTGTTCGTAGCCGCAGGCCCATGCTGCACCGCGCGAGCGGGAGGTGAGCCGGTCGCGTTTGAAGAACAGCATCAGCACCAGCGGCAGCAGCGGTGCGCCGATCAGCAGCAGCGCGATCATGGGCTGGGAAACGGTGGTGTTCGCCGCGGTCAGCGGCAGCGGAATGGCATTGCCCAGCAGCGGCAGCAGCCACGGTGCGGCGACGCCGCCCGCGATGCAGCACAGCGCCAGCGCGACCACGCTTACGCCCATCAGTAGCGGTGCGCAGCAGGCGTTCTCAGCCTCACGCGTACGCGGTGCGCCGAGGAAGGTCACGCCATAAACTTTCGCCATGCACATCACCGCCAGCGCCCCGGTAATCGCCAGACCGACCGCCAGCAGCGGCCCCAGCAGACGGGCGATAAACGCCTCGCTCTGACCGAGGGAGAAAAAGGACTGATAGATTACCCACTCCCCGGCAAAGCCGTTCAGCGGCGGCAGCGCGGCCATCGCCATCAGCCCGACCAGCATCGCCAGTGAAATCACCGGCATCTTTTTGCCAATCCCGCCCAGCTTTTCGATATCCCGATGACCGGTGCGGAACCAGACGCTGCCCGCCCCGAGGAACAGGGTGCTTTTAAACAGGCTGTGGTTGATCAGGTGATAAAGACCACCGATAAAACCGGCCGCAATCAGCGCCGGTTGATTCAGCGCCAGCCCAATCACGCCCGCGCCAATGCCGAGCAGAATGATGCCGATATTCTCCAGCGTGTGGTACGCCAGAAGACGCTGGATATTATGCTCCATCAGCGCGTACAGGCCGCCGACGAAGGCGGTGATCATGCCCGCAATCAACAGCACCACGCCCCACCACAGCGGCGGTTGTCCACCGGTCAGCGTAATTGCCAGGATCCCAAACAGACCGACCTTCATCACCACCACAGAAAACAGCGCGGCGGCGGGCGCGGAGGCATTCGCATGCGCCTGCGGCACCCAGCCGTGCAGCGGGATGATTCCGGCGAGCAGGCCAAAGCCGAGCACGCCCAGCAGCCAGACGTCATTCCCCAGCGGATGCCCGTTAAGCGCAGCGAAGTCCAGCGTGCCGAAGCGCTGCCACACCTGCCAGCAGGCCAGCGCCAGCAGCAGCGTCCCGAGGCGTCCCAGCGCAAACCACAATTTCCCGGAGGCGCTGCAGCCCGTCAGGAACACGCCGCAGAGCGCCATGATCTCCGCCATCACCACCAGCGCACCGAGGTTGCTGGCGGTAACGGTACAGACCGCCGTCGCCATCAGCAGGTTCACCAGCAGGCCGTTGGCTTTAGCGTGCGGGTGGCGATGCCACTCGATATTGAACAGGCTGATAAACAGCCCGCACAGGCCAAACGTCACCAGCCAGAGGGCGTTCAGCGGCGTAATCTCAACGGTGTGGCGAACCAGCGGTATGAGGGTGTCAACGGATTGTCCGCCGAGCAAAACAACGCCGCCTGCCGCCAGCGTCAACAGGCTACCTGCCGCCCCGCCGATCCCGGCAACTCCGCCGCTCAGGGTTTTATGGAAGGAGAAGATCGGCGCCAGAATAGCTGCGGCAATAAAACAGGCTACCGCGCCGGTAATCATTATGGCCGCGTTCATTTCGCCCCCTCGTTAAGCGCCTGTAGCAGAGAAAGGTCGCCAAAATCACTGTTGATGGTCAGCTCGCGCTTGCGCTTGCTGGTACGGGCGATGTCGCGAATGTTAACCAGAATCAGCGCTTTCGTCGGACAGGTCCGTACGCAGGCCGGGCCCTGTTCATCGAAGCTGCACAGGTCGCACTTCACCGCCACGGCACGGATGCCGGGCACCCAGTCCAGCAACGTACTGACGCGTGCAGGCGCCGGCGGCGCGGGCGGGGCTTTAGGCGAGTTGGCATTGGCCGGAATATGCAGCGGGCGGCTGCCGGAAAATTCAATCGCGCCGAACGGGCAGGCAATGCCGCACAGCTTGCAGCTTACGCACAGGCTTTCATTCAGCTGGACTGCGCCATCCACGCGGGTGATGGCATTTACAGGACAGACACCCGCGCACGGGGCATCTTCACAGTGATGGCAGAGCTGCGGGGCAGACTCTTTTTCATTGCGCATGACGTGCAGGCGCGGCATGGACTGCAGCCCATGCAGGCGATGCGTTTCCGAACACGCCGCCTCACAGGTTCGACAGCCAATGCAGACCGTCGAGTCAGCAATTACAAAACGGTTCACCGGGTTATCCTCTGGTGATAGTCATTTTTGTCGAAAAGCTGTCTTGTCGACACTTCTCGACACGCATGGGTCAGGCCACGTTCGCTGAGGCATTTCCGTCCATCAGCTGCTTCAGGTTGACCGGAAGATCGTGCTCAACGGCGGCGTACAGGCCGTTATAAACCGGCGCGATTTTTTCCAGATAGTGCTCCAGCACCTGCTGGCGATCGCGATTGCTGACGTGGCCGTCCACCATGCCGTCGGCCATTAGCTGCGCCTTCGCAATACACTGTTTTTCGCCGTCTTTTGTCTCGAGGTGATACTCAATGGTGTGGCTGTTGAAGTTATCCGCCAGGGTCACGTTGATGGTGAAATGGCCGAAGAGGACAAAGCGCATATCCCCCTGCGCCGCGCAGCTCATCGCGTGGTGAAGACGCGCTTTCGACAAGGTAATGCCCTGAACCAGCGAGTTGCAGTAAAGGTGCCACTGGTCCTGTAACTGTTGATGACGCTGCGCGATGTAATCTGCTTTTTCGCTGATTTCCCAAATAGTCATAGAAGGTATCCGTTTAATGGAGATAGCGGCTGTTAAGCAGATTCCATGCCAGTTTTTATTTTGCTGATTTTAAAGGGATTAAACTGAAAAACCGCTGTCAACACCGCGGTGTCGACGTGTCATTTCGACAGCGTTGACATCGTCACGCCTTAACAAAAATCAAGCTGGCACTGTTATTGCATTACCGGGGCAATTCATTGAGGAGGCGTCATGCACGAAATCACCCTCTGCCAGCGGGCTCTGGAACTTATCGAACAGCAGGCAGTGCAAAACCACGCGAAGCGCGTCACCGGCGTCTGGCTGAAGGTCGGAGCGTTTTCCTGCGTCGAGACCAGCGCCCTGACCTTCTGTTTTGAGCTGGTCTGCCGCGGCACGCTGGCGGAAGGCTGCGAACTGCATATTGAAGAACAGCAGGCGGAGTGCTGGTGCGAGCAGTGTCAGCAGTACGTCACCCTGCTGTCATCGAAGGTACAGCGCTGCCCGCAGTGTCAGAGCGGCGGTCTGCGCATCGTGGCGGATGACGGCATGCAGATCCAACGCCTCGAAATCGAGAAGGAGTAAAGTATGTGTAGTACCTGCGGTTGCGCCGACGGCAACCTGTATATAGAAGGGGATGAACACCGCCCCCACTCCGCGTTTCGCTCCGCGCCCTTTTCACCCGCCCCACGCCCTGCGGCAGCCCTGACCGGCATTACCTTTGCGCCGCAACCCTCCGATGCGGGCGACCTGCATTACGGCCACGGCGAAGCAGGCACCCACGCGCCGGGCATGAGCCAGCGCCAGATGCTGGAGGTGGAAATCAACGTGCTGGACAAAAATAACCAGCTCGCCGCCCGCAACCGCGCCCGCTTTGCCACCCGCAAACAGCTGGCGCTGAACCTGGTCTCCAGCCCCGGTTCCGGTAAAACCACGCTGCTGACCGAAACGCTCAAGCGCCTGAACGGGCGCGTCTCCTGTGCGGTGATCGAAGGCGACCAGCAAACCGTTAACGACGCGGCGCGCATTCGCGAAACCGGCACCCCGGCGATTCAGGTCAACACCGGCAAAGGCTGCCACCTGGATGCACAGATGATTGCCGACGCGGCCCCGCGCCTGCCGCTGGCAGATAACGGCATCCTGTTTATTGAAAACGTTGGCAACCTCGTCTGCCCGGCGAGCTTCGACCTCGGCGAACGACACAAGGTGGCGGTGCTTTCAGTGACCGAAGGCGAAGACAAGCCGCTGAAGTACCCGCACATGTTTGCCGCCGCGTCCGTCATGCTGCTGAACAAAGTCGACCTGCTGCCGTACCTGAATTTCGACGTGGATAAGTGCCTGGCGTATGCCCGCGAGGTGAACCCGGAGATTGAGATCCTGCTGGTCTCCGCCACGCGCGGCGACGGCATGGACGGCTGGCTACACTGGCTGGAGAGCGAACGATGTGCATAGGCGTACCGGGACAAATTCACGCCATCGACGGTAATCAGGCCAAAGTCGAGGTTTGCGGCATCCTGCGCGACGTCGACCTGACGCTGGTGGGCAGCAGCGATGAAACGGGCACCTCGCGTCTCGGACAGTGGGTGCTGGTTCACGTGGGGTTCGCCATGAGCGTGATTAACGAAGCGGAAGCCCGCGACACGCTCGACGCCCTGCAAAATATGTTCGACGTGGAGCCTGACGTGGGCGCGCTGCTGTACGGCGAGGAGCGGTAATCATGCGTTACGTTGATGAATACCGCGCGCCGGAGCAGGTGCTGCAGCTTATCGGCCACCTGAAAACGCGCGCAGCGCGGCTGGACTACACGAAAGAAAGGCCGCTGCGGATCATGGAGGTGTGCGGCGGGCACACGCACGCGATCTTCAAATTTGGCCTCGACCAGCTGCTGCCGGAGAACATTGAGTTTATCCACGGCCCCGGCTGCCCGGTCTGCGTGCTGCCTATGGGGCGCATCGACAGCTGTATTGAAATTGCCAGCCAGCCCGACGTCATTTTCTGCACCTTTGGCGACGCGATGCGCGTGCCGGGGAAAAATGGTTCGCTGCTGCAGGCGAAAGCGCGCGGCGCAGACATCCGGATCGTCTATTCGCCGATGGATGCCCTGACGCTCGCAGCGGATAACCCCGCGCGCAAGGTGGTGTTTTTTGGCCTGGGGTTTGAAACCACCATGCCCGCCACCGCCATCACGCTGCAGCAGGCGAAAGCGCGCGGCGTCGATAACTTTTTCTTCTTCTGCCAGCACATTACGCTCATCCCCACCCTGCGCAGCCTGCTGGAAGAGCCAGGCAATGGCATTGACGCCTTTCTGGCACCGGGCCACGTCAGCATGGTGATTGGCACAGACGCCTACGGTTTTATCGCTGAACAGTACAATCGTCCGTTAGTGGTGGCTGGTTTCGAACCACTTGATCTACTGCAAGGTGTCACCATGCTGGTTGAGCAGAAAATAGCGGCCCTGAGTACCGTGGAAAATCAGTACCGCCGCGTGGTGCCGGATGCGGGAAATGAACGAGCGCAGCAGGCGATAGCCGACGTGTTTAGCGTTGAGGGCGACAGCGAATGGCGCGGCCTGGGGCTGATTGCTGAATCCGGCGTGCGCCTGACGCCAGCCTATCGCGCGTTCGACGCCGAAGCGCATTTCCGCCCGCAGCCGCAGCAGGTTTGCGACGATCCCCGGGCACGCTGTGGCGAGGTGCTCACCGGCAAATGCAAACCGCATCAGTGTCCGTTATTTGGCAATACCTGTAATCCGCAAACGGCGTTTGGGGCGCTGATGGTCTCCTCCGAAGGGGCGTGTGCCGCGTGGTATCAGTATCGCAACCAGGAGAGTGAAGCATGAATACGGTTGAAATGGCGCACGGCAGCGGCGGACAGGCGATGCAGCAGCTGATTAACCGGCTGTTTATGGAGGCCTTTAACAACCCCTGGCTCGCCGAACAGGAAGACCAGGCGCGCATTGACCTCGCCACCCTCACCGCCCAGGGCGACAGGCTGGCCTTCTCCACCGACAGCTACGTCATTGATCCGCTGTTCTTCCCGGGCGGCGATATCGGCAAGCTCGCCGTCTGCGGCACGGCGAACGACGTCGCCGTCAGCGGCGCCATCCCGCGCTACCTCTCCTGCGGGTTTATCCTTGAAGAGGGATTACCGATGGAGACGCTCACGGCCGTGGTCAACAGCATGGCGCAGACCGCGCGCGAGGCGGGGATCGCGATCGTCACCGGCGACACCAAAGTGGTGCAGCGCGGCGCGGCCGACAAGCTGTTTATCAACACCGCCGGCATGGGGGCGATCCCCGCAGATATTCACTGGGGCGCACAGCACCTCAGCGTGGGCGACGTGCTGATCGTGACCGGCACGCTGGGCTGCCACGGGGCGACCATCCTGAACCTGCGCGAGGGCCTGGGGCTGGACGGCGAACTGCGCAGTGACTGCGCGGTACTCACCCCGCTGATTCAGACGCTGCGCGGTATTCCCGGCGTGAAGGCCCTGCGGGATGCCACGCGAGGCGGTGTCAACGCCGTGGTCCATGAGTTTGCGGCAAGCTGCGGATGCGGGATTGAACTCATCGAGCGCAGCCTGCCCGTTAAGCCCGCCGTTCGTGGGCTTTGCGAACTGCTGGGGCTGGACCCGCTCAACTTTGCAAACGAAGGCAAGCTGGTGATTGGCGTTGAACGGGCCGCGGCACAAGCCGTTCTTGAACAGCTGCAGGCTCATCCGTCAGGAAAAGAGGCGGCAATGATTGGTGAAGTGGTTGAGCGCAAAGGGGTGCGCCTGACCGGACTTTATGGCGTGAAGCGCACGCTGGATCTGCCGCACGCTGAACCCTTACCCCGTATTTGCTAGGCCGCGCCACAAGCGGCCAGCATGGATTTTTTGCTCGTTTCTACTGGAAAGCACTATGCCGTATACACCGATGAGCGATCTTGGACAGCAGGGTCTGTTTGACATTACGCGCACACTTTTACAGCAGCCCGATCTCGGTGCGCTGAGCGATGCCCTGACGCGGCTGGTCAGGCAGTCGGCGCTGGCCGACAGCGCCGCGATTGTACTGTGGCATAGCGGAACGCACCGCGCGAGCTACTACTCAACGCGTGACAATGGCAAAACGTTTGAATACGAAGACGAAACCTATCTCGCGCATGGCCCGGTGCGGCGCATTCTCTCCCGACCTGAAGTGCTGCACTGTAACTTTGAGGAGTTCCGGCAGGCATGGCCACGGCTCGCGGAGAGTAACCTCTATCAGCCGTTCGGGCATTACTGCATGCTGCCGCTGGCAGCAGAGGGTCAGATTTTTGGCGGCTGCGAGTTTATCCGCACGACCGACCAGCCCTGGAGCGAGGCGGAATACGAACGCCTGCACACCTTTACCCAGATTGTGGCCGTCGTTGCGGAGCAGATCCAAAGCCGCGTGACCAATAATGTGGATTACGACCTGCTGAGCCGCGAACGCGACAACTTCCGCATTCTGGTCGCCATCACCAACGCCGTACTGTCACGGCTCGATATGGACGAGCTGGTCAGCGAAGTGTCGAAAGAGATCCATCACTATTTCAAAATCGATGCCATCAGCATCGCGCTTCGCGGCCATCGCAAGGGCAAGCTGAACATCTACTCGACGCATTATCTCGATGAAGCCAACCCGGCACACGAGCAGAGCGAAGTGGATGAAGCGGGGACCCTTTCGGAGCGGGTCTTCAAAAGCAAAGAGATCCTCCTGATCAACCTCAACGAACAGGATCCGGTAGCACCGTACGAGCGGATGCTGTTTAACACCTGGGGCAATAAAATTCAGACCCTGTGCCTGTTGCCGCTGATGTCCGGCAACACCATGCTTGGCGTGCTTAAGCTGGCGCAGTGCGAGGAAGGCGTCTTTACCACCGCCAACCTGAAGCTGCTGCGTCAGATCGCCGAGCGTATTTCCATCGCCCTGGATAACGCCCTCGCCTATCAGGAAATTCATCGTCTGAAGGAGCGGCTGGTGGATGAGAACCTGGCCCTGACCGAACAGCTCAACAACGTGGACAGCGAGTTTGGTGAAATCATCGGACGTAGCGACGCCATGTACAACGTGCTCAAGCAGGTTGAGATGGTGGCGCAAAGCGACAGCACGGTACTGATTCTGGGCGAAACCGGTACGGGTAAAGAGCTGATTGCCCGCGCCATCCACAACCTGAGCAACCGCAACAGCCGTCGGATGGTGAAGATGAACTGCGCCGCGATGCCCGCAGGGCTGCTGGAAAGCGACCTGTTCGGCCACGAACGAGGTGCCTTTACCGGGGCAAGCAGCCAGCGGCTGGGCCGGTTTGAGCTGGCGGACAAAAGCTCGCTGTTCCTCGACGAAGTGGGCGATATGCCGCTGGAGCTACAGCCGAAACTGCTGCGCGTCCTGCAGGAGCAGGAGTTTGAACGTCTTGGCAGCAACAAGCTTATCCAGACTGACGTGCGGCTGATTGCCGCGACCAACCGCGACCTGAAAAAGATGGTCGCCGACCGCGAGTTTCGCAGCGATCTCTACTATCGCCTGAACGTCTTCCCGATCTTCCTGCCGCCGCTGCGCGAGCGCCCGGAAGATATTCCCCTGCTGGTCAAAGCGTTTACCGCCAAGATCGCGCGTCGGATGGGTCGAAATATCGACAGCATTCCTGCCGAGACGTTACGTACCCTTTCATCGATGGAGTGGCCCGGCAACGTGCGCGAGCTGGAAAACGTCATCGAGCGTGCGGTGCTGCTGACGCGCGGAAATGTCCTGCAGCTCTCACTGCCTGACGTGAGCGTGCCTGCCGCCGAGACAGCGAAAGAGGGAGAAGATGAATATCAGCTCATTATGCGCGTACTCAAAGAGACCAACGGCGTGGTCGCCGGGCCAAAAGGTGCCGCCCAGCGTTTAGGGTTAAAACGCACTACCCTGCTGTCGCGCATGAAGCGTCTCGGGATCGATAAAGAGAGCCTGGTTTAAGCCTCACAATCCGGCGGTGTTGCTCTGACACCGCCTTTCGTTACCCTGCGCAATTGTCCCTCATTGACACAAAATCGTTTCCTCTGTATAAAATTCCGCCTTAATAATGAGTTTCATTTGCATCAATAATAATATTAATCAAGGGTAGCGTTTCATGAAGAAGGTCATCTGCGCGTTAGGCCTGGCGGTTGCGTCGGTCAGTTCTGCTCTGGCAACCACATATCCTCTTACCATTGAAAACTGTGGCTATAAAGAGACATTCACCAAAGCGCCAGAACGCGTCGTGGCCCTGGGTCAGAATACCGTCGAAATTTTGCTCCTGCTGGGGCTGGAAGATAAGGTGAAGGCCAGCGCCTTCTGGCCGACGAAAGTGTTGCCGCAGCTCGCGGAACAGAACGCAAAAATCAAAACCCTGACGGTTGAAATCCCTACCCTTGAATCCGTGCTTGCGCAAAATCCTGACTTTGTCCCCGCCCAAACGCCGCTGTTGCTGGGGCCGGAAAGCAAGGTCGCAAAACGCGACGATCTGATGACCCTTGGCGTGAACAGCTACGTGTCACCGGGCATGTGCGCGACCAAAAAAGCCACGGGCGATATGTACGGCAGCCGCCAGAAACTGTGGGATATGACGTATCTCTATCAGGAGATTGAGGATTTCGCCAAAATCTTTAACGTTGAAGACCGCGGTCAGGCCGTGATTGCCGATTTCAAAAAACGTGAGGCCGACCTGCGTAAGGAATTCGGCAAGAACAAAAAAGACCTCTCGTTTGTCTTCTGGTTCTCCAGCTCATCCCCCTCTGCGGACGCCTACGTAGGCGGTAAAAATAGCCCCTCCGGGTTTATTGCGAGCCTGATGGGCGGGCATAACGCCATCACCTCCGAGACCGAATGGCCAACCGTGGGTTGGGAGAGCATTATTGCCGCCAATCCGGATGTGATTGTGGTCTCCAGCCTGGACCGCAACCGCTGGGCGCTGGATAACGCGGAAGAAAAAATCAAATTCCTGAAGAGCGATCCGGCCGTCAGCCAGCTGGACGCCGTGAAAAAAGGCCACATCGTGGTGATGGACGGTCAGGCCATGAACCCGACGATTCGCACGATTTACGGGGCTGAGCAGGTCGGCGAACAGCTCAGAAAGCTGGGGCTGAACTGATGACAATCGCCGTTCTTCAGGCCCGGCAGAGCCTGGTTCTGACGACCTCGGCTTTGCTCGCCCTGGTACTGCTATTTCTGGTGATCGCCCTGAGCGTCAGCGTCGGCGAGCTGTCCATCCCGCTGGATAACGTGTTTTACGCCATCAGCAATAAAATGGGGCTCACCGAGGTTCCGCTCACTCGCATCTATGAAAGCGTCATCTGGGACTTTCGCCTGAGCCGCGCGCTGGTGGCGGCCTGCTGCGGCGCGGGGCTGGCCATCTGCGGTGCCGTATTGCAGAGCTTGCTGAAGAACGCGCTGGCGGAACCCTACGTGCTCGGCGTGTCCGCGGGCGCGTCGACCGGGGCGGTTTCTGTTGTCGTATTGGGGATCGGCACCGGTGCGGTCTCCCTTTCTGCCGGTGCCTTCGCCGGGGCATTCGCCGCGTTTGCGTTTGTCGCGTTTCTGACGAACGGCGCGCGCGGCGGGAATGAACGTACTATTCTGGCAGGCGTCGCCGCCTCGCAGCTGTTCAACGCCATTACCGCCTACACCATCAGCACCTCCGCCAGCGCCCAGCAGGCGCGCGACGTGATGTTCTGGCTGCTGGGCAGCTTCAGCGGCGTACGCTGGCCTGAATTCCAGCTGGCACTGCTCGTGGTGCTGATTGGGTTAGCCATTTGCCTCTACTATTCCCGGGCGCTGGATGCCTTTACGTTCGGTGACGACGCCGCCGCGTCGCTGGGCATTGCCGTTCCCTGGGTGCGCCTGGCGCTCTTTACCACCACCGCGCTGATTACCGCAACCATCGTCAGCATGGCGGGGTCAATCGGCTTTGTCGGGCTGGTGGTGCCGCACGTGATGCGTTTCCTGTTCGGGCCGCTGCACCGCACGCTACTGATTGCCAGCGCGCTGGCAGGCGCGATCCTGATGGTGCTGGCAGACATTGCCTCACGCATGCTGATTGCACCGCAAAGCCTGCCCGTCGGCGTGGTCACCGCGCTGGTTGGCGTCCCCTTCTTTGCCGTGATTATTTACCGTTCAAGGAATAAGTGATGAGCATCTGCGCGGAAAATATTACCTGGAAGGTCGGCAAAAAAGTCATCGTTAATGACGTCTCGCTGAAGGTATCACGGGGCGAAACGGTAGGACTGCTTGGCCCTAACGGCTGCGGTAAATCGTCTCTTTTACGTATCCTCGCGGGGCTGCGTCGCCCGGATGCTGGCTGCGTCACCCTGGACGGACAGGACATTACCCGCATCGCCAAAAAACAGCTTGCCCGCCGGGTCGCCTTCGTGGAACAGCACGGCATGACTGACGCCAACATGCGCGTGCGCGACGTGGTGAAACTTGGACGTATTCCGCACCACTCCGCCTTTTCCAACTGGAGCACGCACGATGACGAGACCGTCACCGCCGCTCTGCAGCGCGTGGATATGCTGGATAAAAGTGAGCAGGGCTGGCTGAGCCTCTCCGGCGGCGAGCGACAGCGCGTCCACATTGCCCGCGCGCTGGCCCAGACCCCGACGGAAATCCTGCTGGATGAACCGACCAACCACCTGGACATTCATCATCAGATGCAGCTGATGCAGTTGATCAGCGAATTACCGGTCACCAGCGTTGTCGCCATCCACGATCTCAACCACGCTTCGATGTTCTGCGACTCGCTGATTGTGATGCAGAAAGGGCACATTGTGGCGACGGGAACACCGCAGGACATCCTGTCCGAGTCGCTGCTCTGGGACGTCTTCCGGGTCAAAACCAAAATTGAGATCTCACCGTTCCATGGCAAAAAGCACATTCACTTTATTGTTTAGGGGCGAGTGAACAACGATGCCCCTTCGCCCTGCCACCACGCTCTGGCCGCCCGTCTTACTGGGTAGCCAGTTTGTTTTTAACATTGGCTTTTACGCCGTTGTTCCCTTCCTGGCGATATTCCTGCGCGACGACATGCTGCTCTCCGGCGGGCTGATCGGGCTGATCCTCGGCCTGCGCACCTTCTCTCAGCAGGGGATGTTTATCGTCGGCGGTGCGCTCTCGGACAGGTTTGGCGCGAAAGTCGTTATCCTGAGCGGCTGTATTGTTCGCGTTGCGGGGTATCTGCTGCTGGCGTTCGGAGGATCGCTGTGGCCGATTATTCTGGGCGCGTGTCTGACAGGCGTGGGCGGCGCGCTGTTTTCTCCGTCGATTGAAGCATTGCTGGCGAAAGCGGGCACGCACAGTGAGGCGAAAGGTAAACGAAGCCGGGCGGAGTGGTTCGCGCTCTTTGCGGTCTGCGGGGAACTCGGTGCGGTACTGGGCCCGGTTGCCGGCGCCCTGCTCACCGGCCTGGGCTTTCGCCAGGTAGCGCTGGCGGGCGCAGGGGTCTTTATCGTTGCGCTGGTGGTGCTCTACTTTTGCCTGCCCGCGTCACGCCACGCCTCGCGGACGCTGAAGCTCGTTCCCTGGTGGACGACGTTCCGCCAGCCCCGCTTTGTCGCCTTTATTATTGCCTATAGCTCGTGGCTTTTGAGCTATAACCAACTCTATCTGGCGTTGCCGGTAGAGATCCAGCGTTCCGGCGGTAACGAGAAAGATCTCGGCCCGCTTTTTATGCTGGCCTCTGTCCTGATCGTGGCGTTACAGCTGCCGCTGGCGCGTTTCGCCCGCCGCGTGGGCGCGGTGAGGATCCTGCCGGTGGGCTTTTTGCTGCTCTCCGCCGCCTTTGCAAGCGTGGCAATGTTTGCGTCGACGGCACCGCCAGAGGGCTGGCTGCGCCTGCTGCCGTCGGTCTGTTTCGTGACGCTGTTGACGCTGGGGCAGATGCTGCTGGTACCCTCGGCAAAGGATCTGATCCCAAGGTTTGCCGAAGAGTCCACGCTGGGGGCGCACTATGGCGCACTCGCCACCGCTGGCGGAGTCGCGGTCCTGACGGGGAATTTGCTGTTTGGCAGTCTGTTGGATCGCGCCCTGGTGCCCTCCACGCAGGCGATGCTCCCCTGGCTGCTGCTGGCCCTCTTTCCGCTCTGCAGCGCGCTGGCCATGAACCTGATTTGCCGCCCGCTCAGAAGCTGAACCGGTCACTTTTTCGGACGATACTTTTCCGGCAGTTCCGGTACGGGACGACGATCATCCATCAGATGACGGACGGTCAGAATGGGGTGACGCCAGAGCATTCGCGGGCCTGCCCAGCGCATAATTTGCTTCATCTCTTCGCGTTTGGCAGGCTGGTAGCAGTGGACCGGACACTGTTTACAGGCGGGCTTTTCCTCCCCGAAAACGCATTTATCCAGGCGCTTATCGGCATAGGCATTTAGCGCCTGATAGTGCCCCTCTTCCGCAGAGGCCTGAGGACACTGCTTCTGATACAGCGCGATCATTTTCGCGATGGTCTCTTTTTCGCGTGAAATTCTTTTACCGGACATAGCGACTTACCGAACAATAAAGTGCAAAAATAATACACCTTTCAATGCAGAATTTCAGTTTTTGCATGCGGTTTTCTGAAGCCTGATTCCAGTTTTAGCCCTGCACCGCCCGACAATCACTGGTATTTTATACAGGCATCAGTAATGACTTTTATCCGTGTTATCGGGAGACCCTATGCAAGAACTTGCTATCAACAAACCCTATCGCCATTTAACAGTGGGATATTTCAGAAAGCGCCATGAAGACCGCAATACCAAGATACCGAAGCGCTACAGCGTGCATGCGGCGCTGAGCTTAAAAGGAGACTGGCTTGAACAGGCAGGGTTTACCACCCACTCCCGGGTTCGCGTGGGCGTTGAGCATGGAAAAATAGTCATTGAGTTAATGTCGGAAGATGCCTCGTAAAGCGACGGCATTTTTCTGCGCCGTACCTTTTTTTCATGCGACAATAGAAGGAACAAACGGCCACTGAGCCGCTCAAAACGGTTTATATTCAAAGAAATGGACATCATAACTCCATGAGCACACTCGACAATTTCGACGCACATACGCCGATGATGCATTGGTGTGTTACAATTGATTTATAAACACTTTTTACTAAAAAAATATAAAAACAACATAATGACCTACATTTTAGATACACAGTGCAGCGACTAGATTAATCGGGAAAACGATTGTACCGGTCAAGGACATGGTGGTTCGCTAGGTTGCTTGGGCAGCATTCTCAAGATATTCACTGTAATACCGGAACTGTACGCCCCTTGAGCGCCATTTGCAGACATCGCCTGTTAGCAGAAATTGAGCTGGATCGCGTCACTCGTTTGCAGTGTTTAACACCGTTTAGCCAGCTGGTCCCAACAGTCAGGCCCAAAACGTATCCCCTTGTTGTTCGGCGGAGATTAATGGTCTGTAGATTAGCCGAGTCGTTCAGACAGCCTAACTGTATCGGGGAGCCCTAAGGTAGTTTGAAGATGTTAAAAATAAACTGCTATCTGGCACAACCAGACACTGCTAATATCATGCTAATCACAATCTACTCTAAAGTGATATAGATAGATGAATAAATCGCTGATATTAAACAAATCATGGTGGGAATATTTACTACCTAAGCAGCTTATTCCCCGCCGCCGGGAAGTAGAATCTCTTATTAATGAGTATATTCATGCTGGTTCCTTTGTTAGAGAATGGTTACGGGTGGCTCAAAATCCTGAAGGTGTCTTCCGGGTTAAACCTGGCAACCTCATTCCAAATCTACACATTGTATTCATCGGCAAAAAACCTGGATTCATCGCTCCTTTCAGCAAGATAAAGGAAGGTCATCGGAGCGTCGGGAGAACATCTCTATTCGCATCTGGAAAAGCTCTTGAAAATGACGAACTCGTAACCGTTCCCATTATTTCTGTGGAAATGGTCACTGACCCGCTGTTCATCACGGCTTCAGCGCAAGGTATGACCTCAATAGATGAAAACAAGATTACACAACCGAGTCTGCTATTCTCCATACCTGCTCATTATCTCTTATCCCCAAAACTTTCCCCTTCTAACGCGTATGTACTTTATCAGCATATTTTCGGGCAGGGTGCATCTTACCCTATAGATGGTTACTTCTATGTGGGGGTAACCAAACGCAACTGGCAGAAGCGGTGGGCTGAACATAAGCGCGCAATTAATAATGACAGTCCGTTGCTTTTTCATAGAAAATTTCGCGAAGAGCTTCAAAATGGCCGTGTAACCTATTTGCATCATAAGGTCATGGAGATTACTAATGACCTTGAGCAATTATATGAAGCCGAGGAGTTCTTAGTTGAAGGACACTGGGATGATGAGCGTCGTCTTAACATGATCCCCGGTGGGAAATCAGGTCTACGCTATATGCGTGAGAACGGCATGGTCAAAGGATCTTTAGTTCCCCAGTCTGATGAACGTGATGGCATTGTAAGCACATGGCTAAAGGAACACCCCCGGAAGGGCTTACCAGCGCCATGGATTGCCGAAAAATGGAAAGATAATAATTGGGCCATCGCTCAAATTTGTGGACGAGATGACCGATTATCAGTTGAGCAGGTACGCGCAATTCGCAAACTGGCTGAGACCTTTACATCGGAAGAGATTTGTACTCGTATAGGTGAAAAAGATGTAAACAAGGTTAATCGTGTTATTAAGGGAAAAACATATTCTCGCATTGATTAACTGTCTTGAAAGATCCAATATATAAAAATGAGAACCTGATGAATAATGCAATTGCAATAAGATTTGATTACAGCGATGAAAGAAAAAACCCTGAAGATATTTTACTTATACTCAGTGAATACGTTAAGTTTTACAAAAGGATTGGGATCATAACTTTATCATCAATAGATGAGAAAGACAGTGCTCAGTTTGATCTTGTAAGCTTGCAAGATGGTTCTGCCGTTGCGTGGATCAGATGCAAGATCGCAAAATGGGAAAATTTCTTATTTAATTCAGCCGAAGATCTGGCTGATTATATAGATAATAATCCTGAGATTGCTACCTGTGAAGATCTGGAGGCAGCATCAAACTTCTTGTCCACCTCGATTTCTAAAAATGTAGAACATCAATTGTTAACAGAACCGTATATAGATATGGAGCAATTGGGTAAAGCACTGTCTGATTATTCAGCTTTAAATTCTAAGCTTTACACTGATGAAACCGCTTCAATAGGAATTGGTCAACCAGGCACATCTGATTTCAGCGACTTCAAAACCCTGACAAAAAATTTTGTCTTCTCAGGAAACGTTGTTGATATGTTTTCCAGCGAAATAAAACATTTTAAAAGGACCTCAAAATTTTACGTTCACGTACCCGTAAATAAGGGGAATAACGTCTGGCGCTTAGAGGAATTAACCACCGAGAATCATTTTGCAGCAAGGGTTGTTAATAGTGATTGGTTAGAAAACTATCAATCAGGATTTATAGATCCAATTGGCCCCAAAGACCTTATTGAAGCTATTATCGAGTATGATGAAGTTGTTGCAAAAATTAGTGACAGAAAATCACGTAGGCAAATAAGAAATGCTAAAATTTTAGAAGTGCTTAATATAAATAGAAACCGAGGGGAGCAAGATGGCCTCTTCTAAAAGGACGTATACTGATAAAAAATCAATGTTAGCCGATATTTATGGTGAGGTTATTTTTTTGATGATTCCTTTTTTAGGCTTGATTTTTGTCACTATCTTTAAAAGTCCGCCGACCTTTTCATCCATTCTGCTTTCTTTGGTCTGCACTACAGACTGGTCTATAATGTCTGCCGTCATTTTCGGACAATGTGCATATAAAATCTCTAGAGTAATTCCATTATTGGGGGGTAAAGTAGACGGCCGAAGATTTACATTTTATCTATCCAAGAGAATACTCATGATTTTTGTTTCATTATTTATGTATGCCGTTATGGTATTTAAGCCGAATATATTCGTAGGTATAATTCAAATAACAATATTCTTACTATCAATTTTTTTCTTTTTTAAGGACAGTCTTGCATCATCCATCCTACACTATAGACACAATGAAATTAACAAGTGAATTACTAGATTATTAACAGCGCAATATCTTTTTATAATTAGATAAATATTCAGACTCATATGTGCTGTAGCATGTTCTCTAAAGACACTGAACATGTATTATTTTTCTTTTTTGCGGGATTTCCACAGGCTGCAATGTCGGTTTCTCGTTAAAAGTAAACTGTCTATATAGTGCGACTTGCCTTGTTTTTTTACTTGATATAATTAAGTAAAACGCAAACAGATAACCATGCGAAATGCGAATGGATGGTCAAGAGAATGCGAATCCCCAACTGATGTTTGAAAAGTTTTGGGAGTTCAGGAGAAAAGTTCGGATTTGAAAGTTTTGGAACTTCAGGAGCTAAAGTTTCAGCTCCGAAACTTTAGGACCATCCGATAAGTTTCATTTTCTGTAACTTTCAAAAAATCTCAAAGCAAAAATACAATTAAAAAACCTTAATTTTCAGTGTGTTACAAGAAAAATCACTGTAAGCATATGGAATCTGTAAAGAGTCTAGGTACCAATTCGGTACGCTTAACTAGCGAACTCAGAACATGCCAAATGCACGTTTAATCAAAATCACAACCGTCCTAGAAGTATGCGCGCTTTCCCGTGCAACACTTTATCGTCAAATCAAGGCTGGCTACTTTCCAGAACCAGTTCGTCTTACTGGTGGTAAGTCTTCACGTTCCGTTGCATGGAGAGAAGAAGAGGTACAGAACTGGATAGCCGAGCGCCAAACAGTGAATCTTCGATATAACGCAGTATCTACTTAATATACACCTTCATGTTTTTGCTCTAATAGCACGCTATAGACATATAGCTATAAATATCTGTATATACACATATTAATATGTATCTATACTGCGTAATTTACTATGAATGCATTACTATTTCAATCATATTAACTAACGACTAAAAAATGTATATTAACAAAAAAAACATAGACTTTAATATATCACAAAAAGTTGGAAAAGATGTAGAAGGGCGGACAATCAGAATGAGAATCGACAAACTAACTTTAGTTAGCAATGTCGAAAGCCATCATGAAAACAACTTGATCTATGAAAAACTTGACTATCTCAGTTCTCGGAAATACAAAAAATATCGCATCCAATCAATTCGAGGAATTAATGGGAAGCCATACAGAAAAGCCATAATAATAAGAAAAAAAAATAAAACCATCCCCTCTAATACTAAGGATTGATTATTTCCCCATCAACCATAAAACAGGTAGTATACGCTTAGAGTTTCATCCTCAACATCTCACACCCAAAAACATTGATCATCTAGTATGTTGGCTGAATAAAAAATTAGATAATAAACTAAATGCTTTACTATTGGAATCGTGGATCACTCAAATAGATACTGCTGTAGATATTTATGGAGCACAGCTTGAAGATTATATTTTTGGTTTAAAAAACTCAGAGACCGCAAAATACTTCGACAAAAAATATGGATTACCGGGTCTGAGATTAGGTAGCATACGCTCTCAACTACATATTCATTGTTATGAAAAAATAGATGGGTACAGAAATGAAATTATCAGTTCAATGAAACGAACAAGCCTAATGAATATTCATCCGAATGACTGCGATAAGTTTCTTCGAATAGAATCTCGTTTTAGGCCCAAAAAAAATATTTCAAGCCAAGATAATCGCATTCTTTTGAAAAATATTTTACAAATTGACAACCCTGTTACTCGACTTAGTGTCTTCGATAGAAAAATAGCATTAATTCTCTATAAAAAAGGATTTATAAGATCATATCCCTGTAACCCTAGTCTTATAGAGCTAAAATCCTGCATAAAATCCACTGAAAAAATATCACGATTAACACAAAAACATCTTCACTTGGTATCTAAAAGTGAAATTTCACTATTTGACATTAATATGGTATGGAAATCTTGGCCAAAATGTGTATCTAGATTAGGAAATGCATTTGAAAAAATCATAAAAAAAACCTTCATCACGAAAAAAACCAATCCTTAATACGTTAAGATTGCACACAGATAATATAAACCTGAACTATGCAATTAATTTAAATCATTACACATCAAAATTATGCCCATTAAAATCAGCGCAAATAAATTATTTTAACCCTATCAAAACATAATTCACCTTTAATTTACTTCATTTGCAAATAATATGATCTTTGTTTTTTTCTCCGATAAGTTACATTTCTACTTCAATGTAGAAGATCAATTGATTAATTACACTAAATATAATTTATATAGATTATAGCCATGTATTTTATCGTAAAAAACCCATGATGACTGGTTCATATATAATACTAATCAACACGTGAATAATTCTGGCATATGAGATAGTAATAAAGTCTTTCGGTTTTTTTAGTTATATGTAAAGAAAAGGAATAAACTAATGTACATAAAAAATTAGAATCAAACTTTCTGGGAGGCTTGATATCATATCAAGCCTCCCTTAAATAAAATTATCTAAACCTGCACTTTTCTTGAGCGTATATCATATACTTTAGCTATTGCCATCCTAACTTTATGTTCCAACTCTAACAAAGCTGCGTATTGCTCATCAACATTATTAGCGTTGCTGACTTTGGATACAGAATCTGTAACTTCATCAATGTTTGTTGCAGAAACATTGCTATAGTTTGTATCTTTCCCAAACCTTAATAGCCCACACAGTACAATAGTTTTAACCCCTTTATCAGTGCGACCTCTATATATTAAAAAATTATCGCGAATTTCAATATGTTCATCATAATCATCAATATGCGGATGTACGATGAGGTAATCCTCAGATTTTTCTAGAAAATTCACACGATGATTGGCTTGTGAATTAACAAGAACTTCCTGATCTAATTTGGCTCCGTTACAATCTTTGCAGCTTATAGCTAAGTTTTTAGGCTCGAATATAAATGCGGGATGTTTAGATTTTGGAATTATATGTTCTGCATCCCAAGCCCCTTTATGTTTTACTATAATTTTTTGTTTACAATAACAACATGTATAATCCTGCTCTAATATATAATGAGCTTTTATGGTAGATTTAATATTAACAACGCAAGCATCCTTAACATCCCAGTACGTCCCGACTTTATCTGCATGTGGTCTCGCAGCGAATTCCGCATACGTAATCAAATCATCATCAATAAACTCAACAGAATTAGTAATTTTTTGAGGGTAATGATGCATTATATGATCCTCATCGTATCCTCAACAAGCGACATTAAACGCTTGACTGGATCATCTTCCAATATTTTATCTTTCAGCATAAGTGCATTTTTCATTTCAGAATGCTCTTCTTTTGAAAAAGACTCATTTTTAGAAAACTTAACCAACCAAGAAACCAGTATTCTTGTTAAATATTCATTATTGGAACCTGGTGCATTAAATACATTTGCAAGTTGATAATCCGAAGATCGCTCTTTATATTCACTTGAGTTGAAAAGCATCTCATTGTTTATATTGTAAATATATGCCTTTTTATTACTTAACTTGGAAATTATTTGTGGTGAATGAGTTGCTATTACAAATAAACAATTCCGATAATCGTCAAAAATATCCTTCAGAAAATCAATAAATCGTTCCTGCCATTCAGGATGCAAACTAATTTCTGGCTCATCAATGAATATAATACTATTATTGTCTATTCTAGAGGCAATGCCTACGAGCGTTAAAATAATACTTTGTTCGCCAGAACTTGCTAGCCTCATTGAAGTCCATTCATTCGGACGTCTTTTTTGTTCATATTTTCCAAACCTCACATCAATGATTCTAACTATCTCGTTGTCAATCAACCACATCAATATATCCAATTCTCGATGTTCTAATTTCCCGCCATGATATAACCTAACATCTTCCCCGAGAATATATCCAAGCCGGATGTTATTATTTCTATCTTTTTGAGAGTTAAAAGTTGACATCAACTCGTCAATTAATAATGTTTTTGATTTTTCACTCTCAAATGCAATACGCTCTCCTTTTTTCTCAAAAACATACCCACCAAAAACATCATCCAAAATTGAAACTGAGGGGTCTATTTTTATAATATATTCTAGAACCGGATCGAAGCCAATTGTTTGAAACATCTCTCTTAACTTTACATGACTGCTACCAAGACTGTAATTGTTATATTTTTCGTTATAACTTCTGAGTAATCCCAAACAAGATGAAATAATTAAATTCATCGACGTCCTATTATTTCCACCTCTACTCAAAATGGATTTAGTCCCAATGTAATGATATTTAACACGTCGCTTAATATCACTCATTGTCATTTTCGATGGAAATATCTCAAATACACTAGTAGATGTTGCGATAATATTTTCATACAAATCAGGGGATTTAAATGCTTGTTCAATTAATTTATTTAGAAGACGACTCTTACCCTCCCCATTCTTACCTGTAATAACTAAAAAAACATTATCCTCCCATCTAATAACACTATCAAGAAGATCGTTTCTTGGTACACGCTGAGATAACATCATAATTCAAACCTTTTATTAAAAAATATTTCATTTCCCAATAATTTTAGCTAAGCGAAATATAGAGACAAACACGCTACCTAAGCTCTTCTATTTCGATTTTGTTAAAATCCTATCAAATACTTTAAACCCAACCATTTACAGTAATGTTGAATTACACACTTTCAATTTATGCCATCAAGGTAATCAGCCCAAATCTGTAGCCACTTTCTACATTCAGCATCATATTTATAGAGGTTATAAACCCCTTCAACGCCCCCCTTGGTATGTCCCAAGATTGCCTCCCCTACTTCATTAGGGCATTGCAACCGCGACAATCCAGTTCTCACTGTTCTCCGTAAATCGTGCGGAGTCCAGCTCGGAATATCTAACATTTGCCCTGCTTCACGCATACGCCATGCATTTTCTGTAAGATATTTTTGTAGTATCGGTTGCTTTGTTCGCGATGAGGGGAATAAATACTTGTCAGTATTAAGGCGAAGTATTTTCAGAAATTCTGTAGCTTGTTTAGATAGTTGGACATAACGCTCTACATTCGTTTTGGTATCGCGAAGATGTATAGTCCCTTTTTCCAGATCGACATCTTCCCACGCCATATTACAGACCTCACCTGTACGACACCCCGTCCAAAGCGTCATGCGGAGAACATTTTTTACTGTAGGTGAGTATGCAGATCCAGGCAACCATCGTAATAATTTGGTCAGTTCATTTTCACTAAGAACACGTGTGCCTCGGTCATTAGTTAATTTGAGGCGAGCCTGTCTGAAACTGGATTTTGCTAATACAGCGGGATTGGCAAAGCTCTCCTCAAATCGCCCAAGCCCAATGGCGAATTCATACGCAAGCGATAACTCCCGCAGCACATTCCCTGCCTGGACCTTTGCCCCGCGAGCGACAACGCTGTTTATCAGGTTCACGACATCATTTCTGGTGATCTCGGCTGCGCTTCGGCTTCCCAATTTATTAACAGCATCCGCATAGAGTGTTCTGCGAACTTCCTCCTGTCCCTTCTTCTTTCTCGCCCCTAGAACCAGTTTCCCATCACTTGTTTTACGGTCTTCAATACGTTCCGACAAGTAAAGGTCAACAAGCCCCTTGATGGTTAATGCTGGTACCTTCTCTTTCTCAGCTTCCATTTGCTTAAAGAGCTTTTGTTGTTTTAACTCTGTTGCCGGACATCGCCCATCCTGCCGGATTAATTTCAATTCATGTAATTTGGTACGAGCTACAGCAAGTGTGATTTGTGGAAAGTTGCCAATCTTGACTTGAACTAGCTTGCCCGTCAGGGGACTTGTATATCTATAGAAAAAGGATTTTACGCCAGTTTTACCACACGCCACCCTTAAGCCACGGTTTTCCCCCACATCGGCTTTATCATTATCTCCTGCCCTCATCATCTCGACAGCTTTAGATGAAAGTGGCTTCCCATGTTGTTTTCCTGCCACAAAGACTCCGTTATCATATCCTAATGTACTTATGAGAAAAGTGTAGGTTTCATTAGAACAACCTTACATGACTGAAATGTAGGTTTGCAAGCTACATTTCGACCTACACATTTGTGTAGGTTTTCATGAGATCTTATGAGACAAAGTGAGACTAAATGAGACCCAAAAATCACTTTAACTCATTAATTCATATACAGATGGACATCATAACCTGATGAGTACACTAGAAAATTTCGACACCCACACCCCAATGATGCAGCAGTATCTGAAGCTGAAGGCACAGCATCCGGAAATCCTGCTGTTTTACCGTATGGGCGATTTTTACGAGCTGTTTTATGACGATGCTAAGCGTGCATCGCAGCTGCTCGACATCTCGCTGACTAAACGTGGCGCATCGGCAGGTGAGCCCATCCCGATGGCAGGCATTCCGCACCATGCGGTAGAAAACTACCTGGCGAAACTGGTGAATCAGGGTGAATCTGTCGCCATCTGCGAACAGATCGGCGACCCCGCGACCTCAAAAGGTCCGGTGGAACGCAAAGTCGTGCGCATCGTCACGCCAGGCACCATCAGTGATGAAGCCCTGCTTCAGGAGCGCCAGGATAACCTGCTGGCCGCGCTCTGGCAGGACGGCAAAGGGTTTGGCTACGCGACGCTGGACATCAGCTCCGGGCGTTTTCGTCTGAGTGAACCGGCCGATCGTGAAACGATGGCAGCCGAACTGCAGCGCACCAACCCGGCAGAATTGCTCTACGCCGAAGATTTCGCCGAAATGGCGCTGATTGAAGGTCGTCGCGGGTTGCGCCGCCGTCCGCTGTGGGAATTCGAAATTGATACCGCGCGCCAGCAGTTGAATTTGCAGTTTGGCACCCGCGATTTGATTGGCTTTGGCGTTGAAAATGCCCCACGCGGGCTGTGCGCGGCCGGTTGCCTCCTGCAGTACGTGAAAGATACCCAGCGCACTGCCCTGCCGCACATTCGCTCTATCACCATGGAGCGCCAGCAGGACAGCATCATCATGGATGCCGCCACGCGCCGTAACCTGGAGATCACGCAGAACCTGGCGGGCGGTGTAGAAAATACGCTTGCGTCGGTCCTGGACAGTACGGTCACGCCAATGGGCAGCCGTATGCTGAAACGCTGGCTGCATATGCCGATTCGCGATACCGCAACGCTGGTTTGCCGTCAGCAGACGATTGCCGCCCTGCAGGATCGGTATACCGAGCTGCAGCCTGTCCTGCGCCAGGTGGGGGATCTGGAACGTATCCTGGCCCGTCTGGCGCTGCGCACGGCGCGACCGCGCGACCTCGCGCGGATGCGTCATGCTTTCCAGCAGTTACCGGAACTCCGTGCGCAGCTGAGCGACGTTGACAGCGCGCCGGTACAGAAACTCCGCGAAACCATGGGTGAATTTACCGAACTCCGCGAGCTACTTGAACGCGCCATTATTGATGCGCCTCCGGTTCTCGTGCGTGATGGCGGCGTGATTGCTCCGGGCTACAACGAGGAGCTGGACGAATGGCGGGCGCTGGCCGACGGCGCGACAGACTACCTTGATAAGCTGGAGATCCGCGAGCGCGAGCGTCTTGGGCTCGACACCCTGAAGGTGGGTTATAACGCGGTTCACGGTTACTACATTCAAATCAGCCGCGGGCAGAGCCACCTGGCGCCGATTCACTACGTGCGCCGCCAGACGTTGAAAAACGCTGAACGCTATATCATTCCCGAGCTGAAAGAGTACGAAGACAAAGTCCTCACCTCGAAAGGGAAAGCGCTGGCGCTGGAAAAACAGCTCTATGAAGAGCTGTTCGACATGCTGATGCCGCACCTGGCCGACCTGCAGCTGAGCGCCAGCGCGCTGGCGGAACTGGACGTGCTGGTGAACCTGGCAGAGCGCGCGGAAACGCTGAACTACACCTGCCCGACCTTTACCGACAAGCCCGGCATTCGTATTACCGAAGGCCGTCATCCGGTGGTCGAGCAGGTGCTGAACGAACCGTTCATCGCCAACCCGCTGAGCCTGTCGCCGCAGAGAAGAATGTTGATCATTACCGGTCCGAACATGGGCGGTAAGAGTACCTATATGCGTCAGACGGCGCTGATTGCCCTGCTTGCCTATATCGGCAGCTACGTTCCGGCGCAAAACGTGGAGATTGGCCCCATCGACCGTATCTTTACCCGCGTCGGGGCAGCGGACGATCTGGCGAGCGGCCGCTCAACCTTCATGGTCGAAATGACCGAAACGGCTAACATTCTGCATAACGCGACGGAGCACAGCCTGGTGCTGATGGACGAAGTCGGACGCGGAACATCAACCTATGACGGTTTGTCGCTGGCATGGGCCTGTGCGGAAAGCCTCGCGAATAAAATCAAGGCCATGACGCTGTTCGCCACCCACTACTTCGAGCTGACGCAACTGCCGGAGAAAATGGAAGGGGTGGCTAACGTCCACCTTGATGCGCTGGAGCACGGCGACACCATCGCCTTCATGCACACGGTGCAGGATGGCGCGGCAAGCAAGAGCTATGGTCTGGCCGTTGCGGCGCTGGCCGGGGTACCGAAAGAGGTGATCAAGCGTGCGCGTCAGAAACTGCGTGAACTGGAAAGCCTGTCACCGAATGCGGCGGCGACGCAGATTGACGGTACGCAGATGTCGCTGCTGGTACCGGCGGAAGAGACATCGCCTGCCGTGGAAGCGCTGGAAAACCTCGATCCGGATTCGCTTACGCCGCGTCAGGCGCTGGAGTGGATTTATCGCTTGAAGAGTCTGGTTTAGTTTTCTGCGATCTTTGCCCGGTGGCGCTGCGCTTACCGGGCCAACGGTTTTTGTAGGCCGGGTAAGGCGAAGCCGCCACCCGGCAAAAAAGACCGCACGATGTTATCACCCGGTAAGCGCAGCGCCACCGGGCTTTTTTTACAGTAGCGGCGGGATTGTCGGTACCTGCGGCGCCTCATCGATATCCTTCTGCGTCATGCGGAACGCTTCCGGGTAATGTTCGCGGCTGGTACGACGCAACGGTTCGGTATCGCGCCAGGTATACAGACAATGCTGGCACTGATAAACGGTCCAGACCCCTTTCACCGGTGACGTCGCCATCACTTCAATATGCTCATCGGCACAACGTGGACAAATCATCTTTTCCTCCTTATTGGCGTGCAGCCAGCATCGCGGTCAGTTTTTCAGCCCAGGCTTTGGTTTCGGGGAGATCCTGTACCGGCTGGCTATAGTGGCCCCGGGTATCCGGTGCGACAGGCGTGGTCGCATCGATAATCAGTTTGTCGGTAATGCCCGCCGGACTGGATCCTGGATCGAGTTCCAGCACCGACATGTTCGGCAGCTGCACCAGATCGCCCGCCGGGTTGACCTTCGATGACAGCGCCCACATCACCTGCGGGAGGTTGAACGGGTCGACATCCTCATCCACCATGATCACCATCTTCACGTAGCCCAGGCCGTGTGGTGTGGTCATGGCGCGCAAGCCGACCGCGCGGGCAAAACCGCCGTAACGCTTTTTGGTGGAGATAATCGCCAGCAGGCCGTGGGTGTACATCGCGTTCACCGCCTGCACTTCCGGGAACTCCGCTTTCAGCTGCTGGTAGAGCGGCACGCAGGTGGCTGGCCCCATCAGATAATCAATCTCGGTCCACGGCATACCGAGATAAAGGGATTCGAAAATCGGTTTGGTGCGGTAAGAAACTTTGTCGATACGCACAACCGTCATGTTACGGCCACCGGAGTAGTGCCCGGTAAACTCGCCAAACGGACCTTCAATTTCGCGCTTGCGGCCTTCAATCACCCCTTCCAGGATCACTTCAGAACCCCACGGTACGTCGAAGCCGGTCAGCGGCGCGGTGGCAATCGGATATGGGCTTTCACGCAGCGCGCCGGCCATTTCATACTCTGACTGATCGTATTTCAGCGGCGTCGCGCCCATCAGGGTAATGATCGGATCGTTGCCGAGGGTAATGGCAATCGGCAGGTCTTCGCCGCGCTCTTCGGCTTTGTGCAGATGCAGAGCGATATCGTGCATCGGTACCGGCTGCAGGCCGAGCTTGCGCTTGCCCTTCACTTCCATGCGATAGATGCCGACGTTCTGCTTGCCGAAGTTATCCGGGTCGAGCGGATCGCGCGAGACGACGCACGCTTTATCGAGATAGAAACCCCCGTCGCCGTCGTTCAGACGGAACAGCGGCAGAATATCGAACAGGTTAATGTCTTCACCGTCCACCGTATTCTGCGCCCAGGCCGGATTGGCGCGGCGCTCTGGCGCAATCGGGAATTTATCCCAGCGGCGAATAAACTCGTCGATCTGCTTTTTCACCGGCGTGTTCGCAGGCAGCCCCATCGAGATGGCATGGTTCTGCCAGGAGCCGATAGTGTTCATCACCACGCGGGCATCGGTAAACCCGCGAATGTTGTCGAACCACAGCGCGGGCGCGCCGTCACCGATGCGGCCGGTCGCGTTGGCTGCCGCCGCCAGATCCGGCTCGGCGTTTACCTCTTCCTCAATTTTCAGCAGTTGCCCTTGCTCATCGAGCGCCTGCAGGAAGCTTCTCAAATCATCAAATGCCATCTTTATTCTCCTGTGAAAAATGTTTCGCCTCCCGCAACCCGTTCCAGCGGCGCGCCTTTTTATGCTCCAGACCAAACTGGTCAAGCACGCGGGTCACAATATGCTGGGTAATGTCATCGGCGGTTTGCGGGTGGTTGTAATACGCAGGCATAGGCGGCACCATCGCCACACCCATGCGGGAGAGCGCAAGCATATTCTCCAGATGAATGGTGCTGAGCGGCGTTTCACGGGGCACCAGCACCAGCTTGCGCCCCTCTTTCAGCACCACATCCGCCGCACGGCCCACCAGCCCTTCGGCATAGCCCGCGCGGATCCCGGCCAGCGTTTTCATGCTGCAGGGAATGACGATCATGCCGTCGGTACGAAATGAACCGGAGGAGATGGTGGCGGCCTGGTCAGCCGGGCTGTGGACGACGTCAGCCAGCGCAGCAACGTCCTGCGCGGTGTAAGGGGTTTCCAGTTCAATGGTGGTTTTTGCCCACTTCGACATCACCAGATGCGTCTCTACTTCCGGCATTTCCCGCAGCGCCTGCAGCAGCGCCACGCCCAGCGGAGCACCCGTTGCTCCCGTCATTCCCACGATTAATCTCATTCAGCACCTCAATCAATTTGTTCGTACACGAACATTATGAGTAAACTACTCCCGGATCGATTTCCTGACAAGATTGTTCGCATACGATCACACGAATTGCTAAAAAATGCCGCGTTAAAATCCAGAGCAAGAGCGGCTATCATAGAGGGAGATTTTTTCCGTCGGAGTGTTCATGGAACTAAGACAAGAGGCGTTCCACCTGTTACGTCAGCTTTTTCAACAGCATACCGCCCAGTGGCAACATGCATTACCGGAGCTGACCAAGCCGCAGTATGCGGTGATGCGCTCCATTGCCGAGCATCCAGGCATCGAACAGGTGGCATTGACTGAAGTCGCGGTCAGCACGAAAGCGACCCTGGCGGAAATGCTCAGCCGCATGGAGGCGCGTGGGCTGGTCAAACGCGAGCACGACCCTGCGGATAAGCGCCGTCGCTTTGTCTTCCTCACACCAGAAGGTGAGGCCCTGCTTGCAGACTGTAAGCCGGTAGGCAATGAGGTTGATGAGGCCTTTTTAGGCCGTCTAAACAAGGCCGAGCGGGAGCAGTTCTCGGCTCTCATCAAAAAGATGATGCACGATTAATTCACGCTGGTGCGCATAAAATCGATAAAGGTGCGCACTTTCGCTGACACATGCCGGGCATCAGGATAGACCGCATAGATCCCCTGCCGCGCAAAGGTATACCCCGGTAAAACCGTCACCAGCGTTCCCGCATCAAGCGCATCGCGCACCAGCCATTCCGGCAGTAACGCCACGCCACCGCCTGCGAGCGCAAAAGCCATTAGCGACTGAGCGCTGTCAGCAAACAAACGCGGCGCTTTTTTTATCTCCAGCATGTCAGGCACACCGCTGGCATCTTTCACCTGCCAGCGCAGCGGCGAGGCCAGGCGCTCGTGGATGATCCAGTCGGCTTGCGACAGTTGCGCAAGCGAGTCGATCGGGTTTCGCGCAAGCCACTCGGGCGTTGCGACGGGGAGAATAGAAAAGTGAGAAATCAGTGCGGCATGGTTGCGCGAATCGACAAGCGTCCCCAGCCGGATGGCCACGTCAAAGCGCTCCGAGATAAGGTCAGCATGCAGTGACGACGAAGCATGTCGTACGCGAAGATCCGGGTGTTGGTGGCTAAATCTGGCCAGCAGCGGCACCACGACCCGGGCGCCATATTCAGGCGTGGTCGTGATCCGCAGTTCGCCGGTGAGCCCCGCATGGTTCGCGCGGACATCTTCCTGCAGCCGTTCGGCGTCCTTCAGAAGCGCCACGCTGCGCTGATGAAACAGCGCGCCCGCCTCGGTTAACGTCAGGCGGCGGGTGGAGCGCAGCAGCAGCGTAACGCCCAGCTCATCTTCAAGCTGGCGAATATTGAAGCTGACGACCGCTTTTGTCAGCCCCATCGCCTCGGCGGCCGCCGTAAAACTGCCGGTGTCGGCCACTGCGACAAACATCTGCGTCCGCTGTAGGTTAATCATCATCACGCCCGATACTGTCAAAATATTTTTGACAGTATATCGCGCTTTGTCAGGTTTATCCGTGATTCCCGAGCCGATACGATACGCCACCTCACCGGAGGATCCACCATGACGTATCGCAGCAAAATTGCCGTTGTCTATCTGCTGGGCTTTTTTCTTGATTTGATCAACATGTTTATTGCCAGCGTCGCCTTTCCGGCAATGGCTCACGCCTTTACTGCCACGCCTTCTGCGCTTGCCTGGGTCAGTAACGGGTATATTGCCGGACTGACGCTGGTGATCCCGTTCAGCAGCGTGCTCACGCGCCGCATCGGGCCAAAGCGCGTCATCCTGTTTTCGCTTTTTCTGTTCAGTGCCGCCTCTGCTGCGGCAGGCACGTCGGCAACGCTTGAGAGTCTGATCGCCTGGCGAGTGCTTCAGGGCGTAGGAGGAGGCTTACTGATCCCGGTCGGACAGGCGCTGACCTGGCAACAGTTCAGGCCGCACGAGCGGGCCCGACTCTCCTCAGCGGTGATGCTGGTTGCGTTGCTTGCCCCGGCCTGCTCCCCGGCTATCGGCGGCGTGCTGGTGCAGACGCTGGGCTGGCGATGGATCTTTTTCGCCACTCTCCCGCTGGCTATCGTGACCTTTATTCTGGCCTGTCTGTGGCTTAAAGACGAAAAACCCACGATGAACGCGGCCAGACTGCTAAACCTGACCTTGCTCGCGGACCCGCTTTTGCGTTTTTCCATGCTTGTCTATTTATGCGTCCCCGGCATATTTATTGGGGTGAACGTCACGGGCATGTTTTATCTTCAGCACGAGGCGAACATGAGCCCAGCAGCAACGGGAATGCTCATGCTGCCGTGGTCTGTGGCATCGTTTCTCGCCATCACGGCGACGGGACGTTATTTTAACCGTATCGGCCCCCGGCCGCTGATCGTCATCGGCTGCCTGTTGCAGGCGGCGGGTATTCTGCTTTTGATTGACGTCAGCTCGTCAATGCTGTTGCCTGCCGTCGCGTTTACCCTGATGGGCGCGGGAGGAAGCCTGTGCAGCAGTACGGCTCAGAGCAGCGCGTTTCTGACAATGCGCCGGGACGAGATGCCGGATGCCAGCGCGCTGTGGAATCTCAATCGTCAGCTGAGCTTTTTTGCCGGTGCCCTGCTGCTTGCGCAGGTGCTGAACCTGGCGCAGGCGTGGCTGACACCTCACGCCGCCTGGCACGGGATGTTTATTTTTGCTGCAGGCATGACCTTGCTGCCTGTACTGTACGTTTTTCGTCTTAACAATACGCAGGTGCTAAACCCGCTGCGACAGGAGAATTCATGACGCCTTTCGAACACGACATTATCGACCTCCACATTGCGCTTGAAGACTGGTTAGGCAAAGGTGAAGGCGATCCCGACGCCCTGCTCGCCCGTTTCCGTCCCGATTTTCTGATGATCCCGCCGGGCGGTGTGCAGATCGACTATAGCGGCCTGGCCAGTTTTCTGGAAAAACAGCGCGGAAGCCGTCCCGGGCTGAAAATTGTCATTGACGAATTAACCACGATCCAAAGCGGCGAACGGGGTGCTGTGCTTCACTACCGGGAGACGCAAACCCGTCCAGACCTGCCCGTCAACGTGCGCTGGTCGACCGCAGTGCTCAGTCAGGAAGGCGACAAAATAACGTGGCGTCTGCTGCACGAGACGGCGGCACAGCCGTAACACAAAAGAAAAAGGCCCGTCTCACGACGGGCCTTTTTTGACGAAAGGTTGCTTATTCGCGGAACAGCGCTTCGATATTCAGACCTTGCCCCTGCAGGATTTCACGCAGGCGGCGCAGACCTTCAACCTGAATCTGACGAACACGTTCACGGGTCAGGCCAATTTCACGGCCGACGTCTTCCAGTGTCGCAGCTTCATACCCCAATAAACCGAAACGACGTGCCAGCACTTCACGCTGTTTGGCGTTCAGTTCGAACAGCCATTTGACGATGCTCTGTTTCATGTCATCGTCCTGCGTGGTGTCTTCCGGACCGTTATCTTTTTCATCGGCCAGGATGTCCAGCAGCGCTTTTTCGGAGTCGCCACCCAGCGGGGTGTCAACGGAGGTAATGCGCTCGTTGAGACGCAGCATACGGCTTACGTCATCAACCGGTTTATCGAGTTGTTCGGCAATCTCTTCTGCGCTTGGCTCGTGGTCCAGCTTATGGGACAACTCGCGTGCGGTGCGCAGATAGACGTTCAACTCTTTGACGATATGGATCGGCAGGCGGATCGTACGGGTCTGGTTCATAATAGCCCGTTCGATGGTCTGACGAATCCACCAGGTCGCGTAGGTTGAGAAACGGAACCCGCGTTCCGGGTCAAACTTCTCAACTGCGCGGATGAGACCTAAGTTGCCCTCTTCAATCAGATCCAGCAGAGCCAGACCACGATTGCCGTAACGGCGGGCAATTTTCACGACCAGTCGCAGGTTACTTTCAATCATGCGACGACGCGAGGCGACATCACCACGCAAAGCACGACGTGCGAAATAGACTTCTTCTTCGGCCGTTAGCAGTGGGGAGTAACCAATCTCCCCAAGGTAAAGCTGAGTCGCGTCCAGTACACGCTGTGTGGCACCCTGCGATAACAGCTCTTCTTCAGCCAAATCGTTATCACTGGGTTCCTCTTCTACTAAGGCTTTTTCGTCAAAAGCCTCTACTCCGTTCTCATCAAATTCCGCGTCTTCATTTAAATCATGAACTTTCAGCGTATTCTGACTCATAAGGTGGCTCCTACCCGTGATCCCTGAACGAGACACCCTGGCTGGCATGCCCCGTCAAATTATCGCTGCGGCAAATACTGCAGCGGGTTTACGGATTTCCCCTTGTAACGAATTTCAAAATGCAAGCGTGTAGAACTGGTTCCGGTGCTACCCATGGTAGCGATTTTTTGCCCCGCCTTAACTTCTTGTTGTTCCCGGACCAGCATTGTGTCGTTATGGGCGTAGGCACTCAGGTAATCATCGTTATGTTTGATGATAATAAGATTACCGTAACCGCGCAGAGCGTTACCGGCATACACAACG
This sequence comes from Enterobacter sp. Acro-832, assembly GCF_011752745.1. NCBI lineage: Bacteria > Pseudomonadati > Pseudomonadota > Gammaproteobacteria > Enterobacterales > Enterobacteriaceae > Enterobacter > Enterobacter sp. Acro-832. The sequence continues at coordinate 550,663 of NZ_VWWX01000003.1, read as the reverse complement.
CGTCCATCTGCGGTCGCGATGATAGCCTGTCCTTTACTCCCTGCGATATCGATCCCTTTATTTCCCCCTTCGGAGGAAGAGAAGTTTTCGATAACCTTGCCGTCAGTCGGCCAGCGCCATGCAGAAATCGGCGAACTGGAGGTCATACTGCTGGCAGTCGGTTCAGTAGAGCTAACCACAGGTGCCGTAACCGGTGCTGTGACAGCAGTCGCAGTCCCTTTATTATTCGGCAACATTTTGTTAGCAGTCTGATCACCTGAATCCTCAGAATACGTAATTACAGGTTGTGAAGCAACCACCGTGGTGGATTTTTGTGCAGGCTTAACGCTGTTATTTTGAGCCGTCACATCGGCCGCTGAAACCGTGTTGCCAGGCGTAAGCGGCGTGCCCGTCGCGTTGCCCACCTGGAGCGTTTGCCCGACTTCCAGACCGTATGGGGCCTGGACGTTGTTGCGCTGCGCGAGGTCACGGAAATCGTTCCCGGTGATCCACGCAATGTAGAACAGCGTATCGCCGCGTTTCACGGTATAGGTGCTGCCACCGGTGTAGCTGCCTTTCGGAATGTTCCCATACTGGCGGTTATAGACTATGCGGCCATTTTGGGTCTGAACAGGCTGTTCAACTGGCTGAACCTGCATTGGCTGTGTAACAGGATGTTGCACAGGCTGAATTTGTGGTGTTTGCTGCGGCGCAGCCGTCCCCATTTTAGGTGGCGGCGTGATTAACATTCCGCTGGACGTGTTACCGGAGCCGCTGTTTCCGCCGACGGAACTGACGGGCGCAGGCGCGTTGTTAGAACTTGTACAGCCTGCCAGCCAGAGCGAAACCAGTGATAATGCCGCAACACGGCTGATGGTGAATTTAGGGCTTCCCGCGCTCATTTATCCCCCAGGAATGTGTTAACTACCAGTGACTTAAAATTTACCGTGATGGCACGAATCTTTCGCGCCACACCATACGCTGAATTTGCCTTAATAACCCTGGATAATTCCGAGTCTCAGGCCAACTCCCCCTTCACCAGAGGCACAAAGCGCACGGCTTCCACGGTGTCGATAATAAACTCGCCGCCGCGCCGACGAACGCGCTTCAACAGCTGCTGCTCGTCCCCGACAGGCAGAACCAGAATGCCCCCCTCATCCAGCTGCGACAACAGGGCTGCTGGAATTTCAGGCGGGGCCGCCGTCACGATGATCGCGTCAAACGGGGCGCGAGCTTTCCAACCCTGCCATCCATCACCGTGTCGTGTCGAAACATTATGTAAATCAAGTTGTTTCAGGCGACGACGCGCCTGCCACTGTAAACCTTTGATCCGCTCAACGGAGCAAACATGATGCACCAGATGCGCCAGGATCGCGGTCTGATACCCCGAACCGGTGCCAATCTCCAGCACGCGGGAGTCGGGCGTCAGCTCCAGCAGCTCCGTCATGCGAGCCACCATGTAAGGCTGCGAAATCGTCTGGCCCTGCCCGATGGGCAGCGCCACGTTTTCCCACGCTTTGTGTTCAAACGCCTCGTCTAAAAATTTCTCACGCGGAACCAGGGCGAGCGCTTCAAGCACGTGCTCGTCGCGGATCCCCTGCGCGCGTAGTTGTTCCAGAAGAGTTTGTACACGTTTGTTTACCATTGCGCGTTCACTCCTGCGCGATCCAGCCAGCCCGACACCACATCATGCGCGCTATACGCGGTTAAATCTACGTGCAGCGGGGTAACCGAAACATAGCCTTCCTCCACGGCGGCAAAGTCGGTATCCGGACCCGCATCGCACTTATCGCCGGGAGGGCCGATCCAGTAAAGCGTGTTGCCGCGCGGATCCTGCTGCGGGATCACCTGATCGGCAGGATGTCGACTCCCGCAACGGGTGACGCGGATGCCTTTAATTTCATCAAGAGGAAGATCCGGCACGTTGATATTGAGGATGCGTCCGGTACGCAACGGCTCGCGGCCGAGCGCCCGCAGGATCGAACAGGTCACCGCGGCGGCGGTATCGTAGTGCGTGTAGCCGTTCAACGAGACCGCCAGCGCCGGGAACCCCAGGTGACGTCCTTCCATTGCGGCCGCCACGGTGCCGGAGTAAATCACGTCATCGCCGAGGTTAGGCCCGGCGTTAATGCCGGAGACGACGATATCCGGACGCGGCCGCATCAGCGCGTTCACGCCCAGAAAAACACAGTCGGTTGGCGTGCCCATCTGTACGGCAATATCGCCATTTTCAAAGGTAAAGGTGCGAAGCGACGACTCCAGCGTCAGCGAGTTAGACGCTCCACTGCGGTTACGATCGGGTGCCACGACCTGCACATCCGCAAACTCGCGGAGGTGTTTCGCCAGGGTCTGAATGCCTGGCGCGTGGATCCCGTCATCGTTACTCAGCAATATTCGCATAATCACCCGAGGTGTTGATAAGTTCCCTGACAACACTGGTGGCAAAGCTGCCTGCCGGCAGCCAGAAGCGTAACTCGACGGTCACGTCATCCCACCAGTTCCAGCTTAACTGCTGCGGATAGAGCAGCATCGCGCGGCGTGCCGCATCGACTTTTTCCCGCACCAGCAAGGACTGCAATTCTGGCGCATCCGCCACGGCTGACTGCTCTGCGGCCAGGGCCTCCCCTTGGGTTCCCCAGTCGCCCGTGCCAGGCAACGCGGCGGTGATCAGCAGCCCTTTTGCGTCCACGCGCGACTGGACATCGGCCATCTCTTCGGCCGTTGCCACAAACCAGCTTCCGCGTCCCGCTAATTGTAGCGCATCGCCAACAACAACTTGATTCGCGTCCGGTTTTTTCAGCCTTTCGCTCACAATCTGATTAAACAACGCACTGCGGGCCGCCGACAACCAAAAACTGCGTTTATTCCTGTCCCGCACCGGCGCGTCGCTTTGCGCCCAGCGCAGTGCGCCCTGCAGGTTGCTGCCGCCAATGCCGAAACGTTGCGCGCCAAAGTAGTTCGGTACGCCGCGGTCACTGATGGCGTTCAGACGTTTTTCAACGTCTTCACGATCAGTCACTTCGCGCAGCACCAGCGTAAACGCGTTGCCTTTCAACGCCCCCAGACGCAGTTTGCGCTTGTGGCGGGCATATTCCAGTACCTTACAGCCCTCAAGCTCAAATTTGCTTAAATCAGGCATCGTATTGCCGGGAACGCGCGCGCAGAGCCACTGTTCGGTGACGGCGTGTTTATCTTTCTGCCCGGCAAAGCTCACCTCGCGGGCATGAATTTTGAGAAATTTTGCCAGCGCGTCGGCCACAAAGCGGGTATTGCAGCCATTTTTCAGAATACGCACCAGGATATGTTCGCCTTCGCCATCCGGCTCAAAGCCCAGATCCTCGACCACGAGGAAATCTTCAGGGCTGGCTTTCAGCACCCCGTTCCCCTGCGGTTTGCCATGCAGATATGTCAGGTTGTCGAAGTCTGTCATTTGCTCGCCTTCACCAGCAGCGCCACGGCTTCACAGGCAATCCCTTCGCCACGACCGGTGAAGCCCAGCTTCTCGGTCGTCGTCGCTTTGACGTTCACGTCGTCCATATGGCAACCCAGATCTTCTGCGATAAACACGCGCATCTGCGGAATGTGCGGCAGCATTTTCGGGGCCTGGGCGATAATCGTCACGTCGACGTTGCCCAGGGTGTAGCCTTTCGCCTGGATGCGGCGCCACGCTTCGCGCAGCAGTTCACGGCTGTCTGCCCCTTTAAACGCCGGGTCGGTGTCCGGGAACAGCTTGCCGATATCACCCAGTGCGGCCGCGCCCAACAGCGCGTCGGTCAGCGCATGCAGCGCCACGTCGCCATCAGAATGCGCCAGCAGCCCTTTTTCATAAGGAATGCGCACGCCGCCAATGATAATTGGGCCTTCGCCGCCAAAGGCGTGTACATCAAAACCGTGTCCAATTCGCATTATGCCTTCTCCTGATGGGTCAAACGGGTAAGATAAAATTCCGCGAGCTGTAAATCTTCCGGACGCGTCACTTTAATATTATCAGCACGTCCTTCAACAAGCGTTGGGTGGAAACCACAGTACTCCAGCGCAGAGGCTTCGTCCGTAATGGTCGCACCTTCGTTAAGCGCGCGCGTTAAGCAGTCATGGAGTAATTCGCGGGGGAAAAATTGCGGCGTCAGCGCGTGCCATAGATCGACGCGATCGACGGTGTGGGCGATAGCCCGTTTGCCCGGCTCGGCACGCTTCATGGTGTCGCGCACGGGGGCGGCCAGAATGCCACCCACTTTGCTGGTTTCGCTCAACGCCAGCAGGCGAGCGAGATCGTCCTGATGCAGGCACGGACGCGCCGCGTCATGCACCAGTACCCACGGCGCGTTACCGGCAGCCTGAATGCCTGCCAGCACGGAATCGGCGCGCTCGGCACCGCCATCGACAACGGTAATCTGTGGATGATTTGCCAGCGGTAGCTGCGCGAAGCGCGCATCGCCCGGGCTGATAGCGATGATCACCCGCGTCACCCGCGGGTGCGCCAGCAGCGCCGCCACGGCGTGCTCGAGGATCGTTTTATCGCCAATAGAGAGGTATTGCTTGGGACATTCTGTCTGCATGCGCCGGCCAAAACCTGCGGCCGGCACCACGGCGCATACGTCCGAAAAAGTTACTGCCATGTCGTAATCCTGGGCCTGATTATCGATTGTTTTGTGCTGAGCCCTGATTGCGTTTAGACGCATCCGGAACCAGACGATAAAAGGTTTCGCCCGGCTTAGTCATACTGAGTTCATTGCGTGCGCGTTCCTCAATCGCCTCTTGCCCGCCATTGAGGTCATCAATTTCAGCGAAGAGTTGATCGTTTCGCGCCTTAAGTTTGGCGTTTGTTGCCTGCTGAGCCGCGACGTCATCGCTCACCCGGCTATAGTCGTGCAGTCCGTTCTTACCGAACCACAGCGAATATTGCAGCCAGATTAGCAAAGCCAGCAACAGCAGCGTTAGTTTACCCATCCTGCCCCCTGAAAAACGGCATCATCATCCCAAGACTTCCCCAGAGCACTACGCCGGGGTAACAGAGATGCCGCAACATCGCGGGCAAATGTACCACATTTTTTCCGCAGAATCGTCCTGCTCAATATCGTTACACAGTTGGTTACGGTTTGAATTATGGCTGAAGTTAGCCCATGAGCCACAAAAATAACAGACCAAACATCAGAACCACCGTCACAATCGTGACCACGGTACTGTAGAGCAGCTTGCCATTGAGCAGCGAGTGCAGCGCAATGCCGACGACAACCGCCACGGGCATCAGCGCCAGAAAGAAAGGCCAGGTGTAGAGAAAGAAGAACAGCGTGTTGCCGCCGTAGATAAGAAACGGGATACCCAGCGCCAGCAACCATGAGACGAAGCCAATGATGGCCCCAGGAAATGACCAGGTCGTTTCGTCGTCGGTCGCAAGCGGCTCCGACCCGGTGGTGGTAATGTAATGTTCACTGTTGCGCATAGCTAGTCCTGTGACCGTGACTCATCGTTCGGGAAGACAGCTCCCGAACGATACCGTCTCAGGATCTGATAATATCGTCCCGTCTGAGCAGGTCTAATAATTGGCTTACTAAATTTGTTACCAATTGTTGACCCTCCAGGTGAATTTCAGGCGATTCAGGCGCTTCGTAGACCGCGTCAATTCCGGTGAAGTTGCGCAGTTCTCCGGCACGCGCTTTTTTGTACAGCCCTTTCGGGTCGCGCGCTTCGCAAACCTCCAGCGGCGTATCCACAAACACTTCAATAAAGCGATCCTGACCGACGCGTTCGCGCACCATCTGGCGCTCGGCGCGGTGGGGAGAGATAAACGCGGTCAGCACCACCAGCCCGGCGTCGGCCATCAGGCTGGCGACTTCCCCGACCCGGCGGATGTTCTCTTTGCGGTCGTCGTCGCTGAACCCTAAATCGCTACACAGGCCATGGCGCACGTTGTCGCCATCCAGCAGGTACGTGCTTACGCCCTGCTGATGCAATGCCTCTTCCAGCGCGCCCGCCACCGTCGATTTACCCGAGCCGGACAGCCCGGTAAACCACAGCACAACCCCACGGTGACCGTGGAGCTGTTCGCGCTGGGCGACGGTGACCGGATGAGGATGCCAGACGACGTTCTCATCATGGGCGGCCATTACTTGCCTCCCAGCAGATCGCGCGCGCCCCAGTGCGGGAAGTGTTTACGCACCAGCGCGTTCAGCTCCAGCTCAAAGGCGCTGAATTCAGAGGCCACGGCAGCCTGTTTAATCGGTTCGCGTACCATACCGGCCCCGACGGTAACGTTGGTCAGCCTGTCGATAAAGATAAGCCCGCCCGTCACCGGGTTCTGCTGATACGGATCCAGCACCAGCGGTTCGTCGAAGGTCAGATCGACCAGACCAATACCGTTCAGCGGCAGCTCGGTAACTTCGCGCTGGGTCAGATTGTTGATGTCCACCTGGAACTGAATACCGTCCACGCGGGCGCGGGTCTTCTTGCCGGCAATTTTGATGTCGTAGCTCTGGCCCGGCGTCAGCGGTTGCTCCGCCATCCACACCACATCCACGGAAGCCCCCTGTACGGCGGCCAGGGTTTCCTGCGCGTCCACCAGCAGATCGCCCCGGCTGATATCAATCTCGTCTTTCAGCACCAGCGTAACCGCTTCACCGGCGCCCGCTTCCTGCAGGTCACCGTCGAAGGTGACGATACGGGCGATGGTCGATTCCACGCCGGATGGCAGCACCTTGACGCGCTGACCGACCTTCACAGAGCCTGACGCAAGGGTGCCGGAGAAACCGCGGAAGTCGAGGTTTGGACGGTTGACGTACTGCACCGGGAAGCGCATCGGCTGAGTCTCAACCACGCGCTGAATTTCAACGGTCTCCAGCACTTCCAGCAGCGTCGGGCCGCTGTACCACGGCATGTTCGCGCTCTGGGAGGCGACGTTATCCCCTTCCAGCGCCGAGAGCGGCACAAAGCGGATATCCAGGTTGCCCGGCAGCTGTTCGGCAAAGGTCAGATAGCTCTGGCGGATCTCCTCGAACTTCTCTTCACTGAAGTTCACCAGATCCATCTTGTTGACCGCCACCACCAGGTGTTTGATCCCCAGCAGCGTGGAGATAAAGCTGTGGCGACGGGTCTGATCCAGCACGCCTTTACGCGCGTCGATCAGCAGGATCGCCAGGTCGCAGGTCGACGCGCCGGTCGCCATATTGCGGGTGTACTGTTCGTGCCCCGGGGTGTCGGCGATAATAAATTTGCGCTTCTCGGTAGAGAAATAGCGGTAGGCCACGTCGATAGTGATGCCCTGCTCGCGCTCCGCCTGCAGGCCATCCACCAGCAGCGCCAGATCCAGTTTTTCACCCTGGGTACCGTGACGCTTACTGTCATTATGCAGGGAAGAGAGCTGATCTTCGTAAATCTGGCGCGTATCGTGCAGCAGGCGGCCAATCAGGGTACTTTTCCCGTCATCCACGCTGCCGCAGGTCAGAAAACGCAGCAGGCTTTTGTGTTGTTGCGCATGTAGATACGCTTCCACACCGCCTTCTTTGGCAATTTGTTGAGCAATAGTGGTGTTCATGGCGGCTCCTTAGAAATAACCCTGACGTTTCTTCAGCTCCATGGAGCCTGCCTGGTCGCGGTCAATCACGCGCCCCTGTCGCTCGCTGGTGGTCGACACCAGCATCTCTTCGATGATCTCCGGCAGCGTCTGCGCACTGGACTCCACCGCGCCAGTCAGCGGCCAGCAGCCGAGGGTGCGGAAACGGACCATCTGTTTTTTGATCACTTCGCCCGGCTGCAGGTCGATGCGATCGTCGTCGATCATCATCAGCATGCCGTCGCGCTCCAGCACCGGGCGCTCGGCGGCCAGGTACAGCGGAACGATCTCGATGTTTTCCAGATAGATGTACTGCCAGATATCCAGCTCGGTCCAGTTGGAGAGCGGGAAGACGCGGATGCTTTCGCCCTTGTTAATCTGGCCGTTGTAGTTGTGCCACAGCTCCGGACGCTGGTTTTTGGGGTCCCAGCGGTGGAAGCGGTCGCGGAAGGAGTAGATACGCTCTTTGGCGCGGGATTTCTCTTCGTCACGACGCGCGCCGCCGAAGGCCGCATCAAAACCGTATTTGTTCAGCGCCTGCTTCAGCCCTTCGGTTTTCATGATATCGGTGTGTTTGGCGCTGCCGTGCACGAACGGGTTAATGCCCATCGCCACCCCTTCCGGGTTTTTATGCACCAGCAGTTCGCAGCCGTAGGCTTTCGCGGTACGATCGCGGAACTCGTACATCTCGCGGAATTTCCAGCCGGTATCCACGTGCAGCAGCGGGAACGGCAGCGTACCTGGATAAAACGCTTTACGCGCCAGATGCAGCATGACGCTGGAATCTTTACCGATGGAGTACATCATCACCGGGTTAGAAAACTCGGCGGCCACTTCGCGGATGATATGGATACTTTCCGCTTCGAGCTGCCGCAGGTGTGTAAGACGTTTTTGGTCCATAACCGTTCCTTAAGCCAAATTTACAACAGAAGAACCAAAGCCTTCTGTATCGGTTGTGTGCTGAAACCAGGCGAGCGTGCTGTGCAGCTGCACCACTTCCCCCACCACGATCAGGGCGGGCATAGGGGCGTCTTTCGCCAGGGTTGCAAGCTGTTCCAGGGTGCCCGTCGCAACGTGCTGATCGACGCGCGTGCCGCGAGAAATGACGGCAATGGGCGTCGTCGCCTCGCGACCGTGCTGAATAAGCTGTTCACTGATGTCCGCCGCCTTCATCGTGCCCATGTATATCGCCAGCGTCTGGCGGCTCTGGGCGAGATGCGACCAGTCAAACGGCGTGCTGTCCGCCTTATAGTGGCCGGTCACAAAGGTGACGCTCTGGGCGTAATCGCGGTGGGTCAACGGGATACCGGCGTAAGCCGTCACCGCAGAGGCCGCCGTGATGCCGGGCACCACCTGGAACGGTATGCCCGCTTCGGCCGCCGCCTGCAGCTCTTCGCCGCCGCGACCGAAGATAAACGGATCGCCCCCCTTCAGGCGCACCACGGTTTTGCCCGCTTTGGCGGCGTCAACCAGCATCTGGTTGGTGTCGTGCTGCGGCACAGAATGCTCGCCTGCCCGTTTGCCGACGCAGATTTGCTCCGCGTCACGACGGATCAGCTCGCGCACGCCGTCGGTGACCAGATGGTCGTAGAACACCACGTCCGCGTCCTGCAGCACCTGCAGACCGCGCAGCGTCAGAAGCCCGGCATCGCCCGGCCCCGCGCCTACCAGAATGATCTCCCCGCCGGTGCTGCCGGGGTTATCCAGTTCATCTTCAAGAATTTTCTGCGCCGCTGTCTCATTACCGGCATGCATCAGGCTGGCAAAGCGGCCGCGAAACACGCGCTCCCAGAAGCGACGGCGTTCCGTCACGCTGGTCAGGCGGGTTTTCAGATGGTTGCGCCAGTAACTGGCTTTCTCAGCCATACGCCCGAGGCTGGTCGGCAGCAGCGCTTCGATTTTTTCCCGCAGCACGCGTGCCAGCACCGGTGCGGTACCGCCGGAGGAGATCGCCACCAGCAGCGGCGAGCGGTCAACGATCGACGGGAAAATAAACGAGCATAAAGGCTGGTCGTCCACCACGTTCACCAGGCGGTAACGGGCCTGAGCGGCGTCGGAGATCCGCCGATTGAGGTCACGATCTTCGGTCGCCGCAATCACCAGCACGACGCTATCGATTTGTGACTCGTGAAAATCTGCCTCTGCAACGACCTGCACCTGCGCCCCTGCGCGCTGCAGAAACGCAATTTTGCGATCGGCGATTTCACCCGTGCCAACAACCAGCACCGGTTTCTCTTTAATCGCAGCAAATAAGGGCAGATAGTCCACAAGCAACAACTCACTAACAACGAGGAATAGAGGGACTATAGGGGGCGGCTTAGACCGAATGAAATTACGAATTGGAATGAGTAGTTACTCAATGGAATAACGCGATAAAAATGCTAATACCAAAAAGTGCTTAACACGCGATATTTCGGGCATTTAAGAGCAATTCAAATTGTGTATGGACGATCACAGTTTCATACTAGGCGGGTGACTATTTTGCTCTGTTTTTAAGGACTCACTATGTTTTCCGCAACGCGCCACCGTATTGCTGCCCTGGCGCTCGGCGTTTGCTTTATTCTTCCCGCTCAGGCAAAAAACCAACCTTATGGTGAAATCGCCAATATGCAGGCGCGGCATATTGCCACCGTTTTCCCCGGGCGCATGACCGGATCGCCTGCGGAAATGCTCTCCGCAGACTATCTTCGCCAGCAGTTTGCCGACATGGGTTATCAGAGCGATATCCGCTCGTTTCACAGCCGCTACGTCTATACCTCACGAAATAAAACGAAAAACTGGCATAACGTGACCGGCAGTACGGTGATTGCGGCCCACGAAGGCACCGCAAAAGAGCAAATTATTATTATGGCGCACCTTGATACCTACGCCCCGATGAGTGACGCCGATACGGATAATAATCTTGGCGGGCTGACGCTGCAGGGCATGGACGACAATGCCGCAGGCCTCGGCGTAATGCTCGAACTGGCCGAGCGGATGAAAGATATTCCCACCCAATATGGCATTCGTTTTGTTGCCACCAGCGGTGAAGAAGAGGGCAAACTCGGCGCTGAGAATCTCCTTAAGCGCATGAGCGCTGAGGAGAAGAAAAATACGCTGCTGGTGATTAACCTCGACAACCTGATCGTCGGCGACAAGCTCTATTTCAACAGCGGGCAGAGTACGCCGGGTACCGTGCGGAAGCTGACGCGCGACCGGGCCCTGGCGATAGCCCGCAGCCATGGTGTTTATGCCACCAGCAACCCTGGCGGTAACCCGGATTATCCGCGAGGCACAGGCTGCTGCAACGACGGGGAAGTGTTCGATAAGGCGGGCATTCCGGTGCTGTACGTGGAAGCGACAAACTGGGCGCTGGGCAAAAAAGATGGCTACCAGCAGCGGGCTAAATCGAAGGCCTTCCCGGACGGGACGAGCTGGCACAACGTGATGCTGGACAATCAGCAGCACATCGATCGCGCGCTGCCGCAGCGGATTGAGCACCGCAGTCGTGATGTGGTGAAGGTGATGCTGCCGCTGGTGAAGGAGCTGGCGAAAGCGGGGAAAGCCTGAGGCCGTTAAGCCCGGTGGCGGCTACGCCTTACCGGGCCTACATAGGGAACGAGCCTTTGTAGGCCCGGTAAGCGCAGCGCCACCGGGCAAAAAGGTTATCACCCTTCGTGCAACCCGCACTCGCGCTTCAGCCCGAAGAATCGCGTCTCTTCTTCCGCCATTCCTGGTTCCCACTTACGCGTGGTGTGGGTATCGCCCACCGACAGATAGCCCTGGTCCCACAGCGGATGGTATTTCAGCCCGTGCTTTTGCAGGTACTGATACACAGTCCGGTTATCCCAGTCGATAATCGGCAGCACTTTAAAGACCCCGCGCTGCACCGCCAGCACCGGTAAGGTTGCCCGGCTACCGGACTGCTCGCGGCGCAGACCCGCAAACCACGTCTGCGCATTAAGCTCTTTCAGCGCCCGGTTCATCGGCTCAACTTTGTTAATCTCATTGTACTTCTCAATGCCCTCAACGCCCTGCTCCCACAGCTTGCCGTAGCGCGCCTCCTGCCAGGCCGCGCTCTCCGTCGCGCGGTAAACTTTGAGGTTCAGTCCGAGCTTGTCCGTCAGCTCGTCAATGAACTGGTAGGTTTCCGGGAACAGGTAGCCGGTGTCGGTGAGGATCACCGGAATGTCCGGACGGATCTGATTCACCAGATGCAGACTGACCGCCGCCTGAATACCAAAGCTCGACGAGAGCACATACTCTCCCGGCAGGTTTTCCAGCGCCCACGCCACGCGCGCTTCGGCGTCCAGCTTTTCAAGGTGGGCATTGGTTTCTGCCAGCGCCAGAATGCGTTCGACTTTTGGCAGGTCATTTAGGGCGTTTAGATCGAGTACGGACATAAGAACCTCGTTTGCCTGTTTTGCCGGGCGGCACTGCGTTTGCCCGGCCTACAACACCAGTTAAACCGTCGGGATGTTACTCCCAGAAATCCCTGGCGGGATCGAGCACCGGGCGAATGATGCCCGCACGCACCGTAAAGTCGCCGAAGCCTTCACCCGCTTCGCGCTCTTTCGCCCAGCGCCCGACAAGCTCGTCGATGGAATCAAGAATTTCCGGCTCGGTGATGTTCTCGCGGAACATACGCGGGATGCGCGTACCGATTCGGTTACCGCCCAGGTGCAGGTTGTAACGACCCGGCGCTTTCCCCACCAGTCCGAGCTCGGCCAGCATCGCGCGACCGCAGCCGTTCGGACACCCGGTGACGCGCATAACAATATGCTCGTCCGGAATGCCGTGTTTTTCCAGAATCGCTTCCACTTTATCGGTAAACGACGGCAGGAAACGTTCCGCTTCCGCCATCGCCAGCGGGCAGGTCGGGAACGACACGCAGGCCATTGAGTTTTCGCGCTGCGGCTTCACCGCATCCATCAACCCATGTTCGCGCGCCAGCTTCTCGATCTTCGCCTTCTGGCTTTCCGGCACGCCGGCAATGATCAGGTTCTGGTTAGCCGTAATGCGGAACTCGCCCTTATGGATCTTCGCAATTTCCAGCAGACAGGTTTTCAGCGGACGCCCCGGATAATCCAGAATACGGCCGTTTTCGATAAACAGCGTCAGGTGCCATTTATTGTCGATACCCTTCACCCAGCCAATGCGATCGCCGCGACCGGTGAATTCGTAAGGGCGGATCGGCTCAAACTTGATGCCCGCGCGACGCTCCACTTCCGCTTTGAACGTCTCCACGCCCACGCGCTCCAGGGTGTATTTGGTTTTCGCGTTTTTACGGTCGGTACGGTTACCCCAGTCGCGCTGGGTCGTCACCACCGCTTCCGCCACGGCCAGCGTATGCTCCAGCGGCAGGAAGCCGAACTCGCTGGCGGTACGGGCGTAGGTTTTCTTGTTACCGTGTTCGATGGACAGGCCGCCGCCCACCAGCAGGTTAAAGCCCACCAGCTTGCCGTTTTCGGCAATCGCCACGAAGTTCATGTCGTTGGCGTGCAGGTCGATATCGTTCTGCGGTGGAATAACGACCGTGGTTTTAAACTTACGCGGCAGGTAGGTCTGACCGAGGATCGGCTCTTCGTCGGTGGTCGCGACTTTTTCCTGATCGAGCCAGATCTCTGCATAGGCGCGCGTGCGCGGCAGCAGGTGCTCGGAGATCTTCTTCGCCCACTCGTACGCTTCGGCGTGCAACTCGGACTCATACGGATTCGAGGTGCAGAGCACGTTACGGTTCATGTCGTTGGCGGTCGCCAGCGCGTCCAGCCCAACGGAGTGCAGCATCTGGTGCACCGGCTTGACGTTCTTCTTCAGAATGCCGTGGAACTGGAAGGTCTGACGGTTGGTCAGACGGATGCTGCCGTAGATCGTGTTTTCACCGGCAAACTTGTCGATCGCCTGCCACTGTTTGGTGGTAATCACCCCGCCCGGCAAACGGCAGCGCAGCAGCATCGCGTGACGCGGCTCCAGCTTCTGCTCTGCACGCTCGGCGCGGATGTCGCGGTCGTCCTGCTGATACATGCCGTGGAAACGGATCAGCAGGAAGTTGTCGCCTTTGAAACCGCCGGTGAGACCGTCATTCAGATCTTCAGCAATGGTGCCACGCAGATAGTTGCTTTCCAGCTTCATGCGCTCGGCGTCTGTCAGTTTACCTTCGACCACCAGTGGCCCTGGATGTTTTTCGCTCATTAGTAGACATCTCGCTGATAACGGCGCTCAACGCGCAGCTCACTTAAAAATTCGTCCGCCGCTTCGGCATCCATACCGCCGAATTCGGCAATCACTTCCAGCAAAGTCTGCTCAACGTCTTTCGCCATGCGATTGGCGTCGCCGCAGACATAAATGTGGGCACCGTCATTGATCCAGCGCCACAGCTCTGCGCCCTGTTCGCGCAGTTTGTCTTGTACGTATACTTTTTCTTTCTGGTCGCGAGACCAGGCCAGATCGATGCGGGTCAGTACGCCTTCTTTCACATAGCGCTGCCACTCAACCTGGTAGAGGAAATCTTCGGTAAAGTGCGGATTGCCAAAGAACAGCCAGTTTTTACCCGGCGCGCCGTCTGCCGCGCGCTGCTGCATGAAGGCGCGGAACGGCGCAATGCCGGTGCCCGGGCCAATCATAATGACCGGCGTTTCCGGGTTTGCCGGCAGGCGGAAGTTATCGTTGTGCTCGATAAAGACGCGCACTTCGCCCTCTTCTTCCACGCGATCCGCCAGGAAGCCTGATGCCCCACCCGTGCGGGCGCGGCCCTCGATATCGTAGCGCACCACGCCGACGGTAATATGCACTTCACTCTCCACTTCAGCTTGGGAAGAGGCAATGGAGTACAGGCGCGGAGTGAGCGGACGCAGCAGACCGATCAGCGCATCGGCATCCAGCTGAGCCGGAGAGAAGCGCACCATATCGACAATCGGCGTCGTCGCGGCGTAATGCTGCAGCTTCGCCTTGTCGCCCACCAGCGGCAGCAGGGATTCGCTGCGCGTCAAGGTGGCATAATTTTCGACGATATTCGGGGTGTTCACCGTCAGCTCAAAATGCCACTGCAGCGCATCAGAAAGCGGCTGCGTTTTACCGTCAACGGTGACAGGCTCGTCGCCTTTCAGCCACAGCAGCTCAACCAGCTCTTTCACCAGCGCCGGATCGTTCTGATACCAGACGCCCAACGCATCGCCAGGCTGATAGCGCAGGCCCGAGTCGCCCAGATCGATTTCGATATGGCGCACATCTTTTTCTGAATCGCGGCCGGTAATTTTCTGGTTCACCGACAGGCTCGCCGTCAGCGGCGCCTCTTTGGTGTACGGGCTGGTGTGGATGTCGTTAACAGCACCCGTCGCGGTGAACGCGGCCTGCGCCGACGTCTCTTTCGGCACGCGCGCTTTTAGCACCTCAACGATGCGGGCGCGCCATTCGGCGGCGGCGGCCTGGTATTCAACATCCGCGTCAACGCGGTCCAGCAGGCGCTCCGCGCCCAGCTCCGCCAGCTTGCTGTCGAAGTCTTTGCCGGACTGGCAGAAGAATTCATAGGAAGTATCACCCAGGCCAAAGACGGCAAACGCCGTGCCATCCAGCTTCGGCGCTTTTTTCGAGAACAGGAACTTATGCAGCGCCACCGCTTCTTCAGCGGGTTCACCTTCACCCTGCGTAGAGGCAACCACCACCAGCAGTTTTTCTGACGCGATTTGCTTAAATTTGTAATCCCCGGCGTTGACCAGGTTCACGTTCAGTTTCGCGGCCAGCAGGTCGTCGCGCAGTGCTTCGGCCACGCGGCGGGCATTGCCCGTCTGCGAGGCGGAAATCAGGGTAATGGCCGGAATTTCAACGGCCGTGGCCGGAGCACCCGCCACAGCGCCAGGCTGCTGATTGAGCATTCCCCAGAAATAACCGGAGACCCAGGCAAGCTGAGTGGGAGAAAAATCAGAGGTGGCAGCCTGAAGGCGCGCCAGTTGCTCCGGGTTCAGGGGAAGCAAATTTGAAGGTGGGGCCTGTGTTGTCATGCGTCGTTATGTTCCAGTAGCCAAGCGGACTTTAAGCGAATAAATCCAAACTGAAGATAAGGTTAACGGCGAGGATAATAACAATTAAAGAAGGGATGGAAATAATAAATAACCAAATGGACTAACCTGTTTTGGTTGTCATGCTTAGCGATAAAACCGATTAAATAACCTTATGAAATAAAAGAACAAATAGCAATAAACACCCTGAATACGAGGCGGTTGCCGCTCAGAGCCGTTTTAGTTAATGCTAAAAATTGTGCTTTCCGGTACTATGCGGCGGTTTTTTCCGCATTACTGAGAGCGATCATGTCCACCACACTGTTTAAAGATTTCACCTTCGAAGCCGCCCACCACCTTCCGCATGTCCCTGAAGGGCATAAATGTGGCCGTCTGCACGGGCATTCGTTCATGGTGCGTCTTGAGATCACCGGTGAAGTTGATCCGCATACCGGTTGGATCATGGATTTTGCCGAGCTGAAGGCGGCGTTTAAGCCGACCTACGATCGTCTGGATCACTACTACCTGAATGAGATCCCGGGCCTCGAAAACCCAACCAGCGAAGTGCTGGCAAAATGGATTTGGGATCAGGTGAAACCGCAGGTACCGCTGCTGAGCGCGGTGATGATCAAAGAGACCTGCACCGCGGGCTGCATCTATCGCGGGGAGTGATCGTCCTCATCCTCGCAGGCGTTTAACGGCGTGAGTTCATAAAGAACGAGCGCGTTACTTTCCAGCGACTCCGTGATTTGCCAGCCGTCATAAAGCCGTTCATCGTGTACGGAAAGCGTTGGACGCGCTTTATGTGCAATCCAGTTCCACATCTCTTCGTCAGGCCCGCTTTCGCTTCGAACGCCTTCCAGCAGCGGGTAAAGCGCGCCGTTATGGCGATCGAACAGATGGCGCTTGATGCGCCATCTGCCGCGCGCCCCCTGCAGTTGCAGGTGGTGGTGGTGCTGAAAACGCTGGATAAAGGCCTCTTCACTCGACAACAGCGGATTGAATACCACCACGTTGCGCAGCAGCAGTTGGTAGCCACCTTCATGACGCAGCAGTAGCACGCTCTTATCGTTAACGAGCACCTCTCCCCGCAGACGCTGCCACAGCCAGAGTACCCAATAGATGGGCCGTGGAAGGCCGTGATTATATTGAAGCGCAAGGCTCGATGTATCGAGGGTGTTGTTCGCCCTCGCTTCTCCCTGTAGACCAGAATTCAGCCAGAATCCCGCCAGCCAGACCTGTTCTGAAAGCCCGAGCAGGTTTTGCATCAGCAGCGCGCCGCGGAAAAACCAGCCGTTGGTCGCCCGCGTGTTGCCGGTAAGGGTATTCCATGAGAGTAACCATACCGGCAGCGTCCGCTGCCGCTGGCGAAGGGCGGCGAGGATCTGGCGGACCTTTAGCACGGGGTAATTTTCAGACGAGGAAAGATGCGCGGGATCCAGCTGCGCCAGATCGAGCAGCTCATTGGCATCGGCCGGACACGCGAGGAAATCAGCCTGGTTCAGGATAGCTGACTGGAACAGCGCGTCACCGCCAGGCCCGGTTCCCGCGGGTAAGAAACGATACCATACGCCAAACTTCGCCTGCGGAAGGTACGACTTGAGCACCGCTCGCTGCGTGTGCCAGGCGTGCTCCTGCGTTTCCGCGTTGGCCTGAGAAGACCAGTGCATAACCGCGTGCCAGCCTGCGGTGACGTCGGGCGAAAAACGGTTAATCGATAGCTGCAAAAAACGCGTCAGCAGATCGCATCGGGTGGTGACGCCCGTGTGCAGCAGCACTGTCCAGCCCTTTTTGGCCACCCAGCTGAACACCTGCTGCAGATTGTACCAGCAGGCGTAGCCGGCCATCTCGGGATCGTCCCACCCCGTGGCGAACAGACGGCTGCTGAGAAAAGGTTCCGCGATATCAATACCCTCAATGGGGATCGCTTCATGAAGCGCCTCCAGATGCTGGCGAACATCCTCCCGCAACAAATCGTCGAGCTCGCGCAGGGTCACAACAAGCCGCGTGCGGCGCAGCGAAGCCGAGATCGGGTGAAGCTGCGCCAGATTCAGGATCCGCTCCTGACGCGGCGCGTGGGCGAGCGGAGGGGGTTCCCAGCCGTGCGCCTCAGCGCCGTTAAGCAGGCCGAAAAGCGTATCCACCGCAACGGGAAAGCGCTGCTCGTCCGCACTCGCCCGCAGGCGGGACGCCTCTGGGCGATGGCGCCCGGCCTTGCGAAACTCGCCCGGAGACATGTTGTGATAGCGCCGGAAGCGATCGGTCATTATGCGCGTGCTGGCAAACCCGTGCTCCAGCGCAATCTGATGCAGAGGACGGCTGGTGAGACGCAGGGCGTCAGCCGCTTTTTCCAGCCGCAGGGCGGTGATGTACTGCATAAAACTGACTCCCGTCTCTTTTCGAAAGAGACGGGAGAGCCACGCTTCTGAGACGAACTCACTCTCTGCGATTTCGGCCAGCGTAATGCGGCGGGTGTAGCTGGCGTCGATCCGCTCCAGGACACGGGCGATGCGCTTGCTTACGTTCGCGTGCTGGTGCCGGGGTTTCTGGCGGGTGGGCTGCTGAAAGCGACCGGTTAGCAGCAACAGGATCTCGCTCAGCCAGCGATTCGCCTCCAGCCGATAGCGGCGCGGATCGTTCACCAGCGTCACCACCAGAAGCTGGCGCAGCAGGTGCCGAAGCGCGTCGCACTGCGGCAAGCTCGCGCCGGGCTCCGCCGGAATCGCATAGTCATGGGCAAAAAAGTCTTCGTACAGATGGATGACCCAGCCCCCGGAGAGGGTGACACGCAGGGTGACGTTAGCGCTCCGGCTGCTGAACCGCCAGCGCTGATGGCGGTTTATTATCGCAAGACCGTTTGTCTGCATCGTTTCTGGCCCCGCGTCGGCGTGCAACTCCCCCTCACCCTCCAGCACCCAGAGTATCGTCAGCGAATCACCTTCATCCTGCGCATAGCGTCGGATGTCCTCAACGGTTACCGCAAACTCACTTTTACGCTGCTTCATTTGCTGCTCCTGCCAGGACAAATAATGACATCCTCTTTTTTGTCATAACTGAATCGTATGAAAAACAATCAGAAAAAAGGCGTCGATTCACAACAAAAAAGGGCGTTTTCCGGCAATGCGATCGACATAAACTCGAAACTAACACCATTTTGCAGGAAAAGGATAACAAAAATGACACATCCAATTGTTGACGCGCTGCGAGGCTCCGAGGCTCAGTTCACTGAATTACGACGCGAGTTTCACCGGCATCCTGAAATCGGCTTCGAGGAGCATAAAACCAGCGACCGCGTCGCGGCACTCCTGAAGCAATGGGGCTATGAGGTCCATCGGGGAATGGCCAAAACCGGCGTGGTCGGCACCCTGAAGGTGGGCAACGGCAGCAAACGTCTGGGCCTGCGCGCCGACATGGACGCACTGCCGATGCAGGAAAATAGCGGCAAAGCGTGGAGCAGCACGGTTGAAGGTAAATTTCACGGCTGCGGACACGATGGGCACACCACTACCCTGCTTTATGCCGCAGAGTATCTGGCCCGTACCCGCAACTTTAGCGGCACGCTGCATCTGATTTTTCAGCCAGCCGAAGAACTGCTGTATGGCGGGCGCGTCATGGTTGAAGACGGCCTGTTTGAACAATTCCCCTGCGACCATATTTTTGGCCTGCATAACATGCCCTCCCAGCCGCTTGGGAAAATTGGCCTGCGCGATGGCGCCATGATGGCCTCCTCTGACACCATTCATATTGAAGTGAACGGCGTAGGGGGACACGGCGCCGTTCCGGAACACACCGTTGATGCCACGCTGGTTGCCTGTCACATCACCCTCGCCCTGCAGTCGATTGTGTCGAGGAATATCACCCCATTCCAGCCGGTCGTCGTGACCGTGGGCAGCATCCAGGCAGGACATGCCCCGAATATTATCAACGATAAGGTATTAATGAAGCTGACAGTGCGCACGCTGGATGAAGCGGTGCGTCAAACCGTCCTGCAGCGAATCCACGACATTGCCGTGGCGCAGGCTGAGAGCTTCAACGCCACGGCCACGATTCGTCACGTGAATGGCAGCCCGGTGCTGCGCAATAGCCCGCAGGCCAATGACATGGTGCGCACGGTGGCGACTGACCTGTTCGGTCAGGATGCCGTTGCATCGGTCAATGCGTTTATGGGAAGCGAGGATTTTGCGTTCATGCTCGAAAAAAATCCTCAAGGCTGCTACTTCACTCTCGGTGCCGGAGATGAGCCGGACCGTTGTATGGTGCATAACCCAGGCTACGACTTTAACGACAAGCTCCTTCTGACCGGGGCGGCGCTCTGGACTGCGTTAACCGAACACTATCTGCGCTGATTCGCGCCAATCTGAGGGCTGCACGATGAGTACCGTTCCACTGACAGATACAACGTCCTACGCAGGTAACGATCGGCTGCTGGCCGGTATTGTGATGAGCGTCCTGACATTCTGGTTATTTGCGCAGTCTGTGATTAACGTTGTGCCGGCAATGAAAAACAGCCTCGCAATCTCTCTTGAAACCCTTACGCTGGCGGTCAGCCTCAGTGCGCTATTCAGCGGCTGTTTTGTCGTTGCCTGCGGGGGATTTGCCGATAAGTTTGGCCGCGTGCGCATGACGTACATTGGCCTGATGCTGAGCATCATCGGCAGTGCCTTACTCTTCGTATCGTGGGAGCCCGTTCTATTTTTGCTGGGGAGAGCGATACAAGGTCTGTCAGCGGCCTGCATCATGCCCGCCACGCTGGCGCTGATTAAAACCTGGTATCAAGGCAACGCTCGCCAGCGGGCAATCAGCTTTTGGGTCATCGGCTCATGGGGCGGCAGCGGCCTGAGCTCATTTGTCGGCGGCGCCATCGCCACCACGCTCGGCTGGCGCTGGATCTTTATTTTTTCCATGCTGGTGGCGGCGGTGGCACTCCTGCTGATTCGCGGTACGCCGGAAAGCCGAAGCGACAGCGCACGTCGCCATAAGCTGGATACTAGCGGCCTGGTGAGTTTTGTCCTTATGCTGGTGCTGCTGAATCTGTTTATCAGCAAAGGCCACAGTTGGGGCTGGAGCAGCGGCCTGTCATTGCTGGTGCTGGGGGGCACCGCGCTGGCAGCGGCCTGCTTTGTGCTCACCGGGCGACGCAAGGGTGATGCGGCGCTGATTGATTTTGCCCTGTTTAAAAACCGAGCCTACAGCGCCTCGGTATTCTCTAACTTTTTGCTCAACGGCTGCATTGGTACCATGATGATTGCCAGCATCTGGCTGCAACAAGGCCACCGTCTGTCACCACTGCAAACCGGCATGATGACGTTGGGGTATCTGATTACCGTGCTGGCGATGATCCGGGTGGGGGAAAAGCTGCTTCAGCGCTACGGCGCGCGCCTGCCGATGATAACCGGGCCGCTGCTGACCGCAACGGGCATCACGCTTATCTCCTGCACGTTTTTAAGCAAGGAGATCTACATCATCACCGTCTTTCTCAGTAACATTTTATTTGGGCTGGGGCTGGGATGTTACGCTACGCCGTCAACGGATACGGCGGTGATGAACGCACCAGAAAACAAAGTCGGGGTGGCCTCTGGGGTGTACAAAATGGGCAGTTCGCTGGGGGGAGCGATGGGGATCGCGGTTACCGCGTCGCTCTATGCGCTGCTGCTGCCGCTGGGCATGGCCAGCGCCGCACAGTATGCGCTTCTTTTTAACAGCGCGATGTGTCTCGCTTCGGTGGGAGTGACCTGGGCGTTACTCCCTTCAGGTCGGGCCCCACGATAGGCGGGGCCACGAAAGGGTCAGGCAATATTCAGATATTTGTGCGTCTGCATCGACAGGCGCCAGTTGCGCGCAATACAGGTTTCAATGCACAGGCGCGTTGCATCGTCTTTCTGGCTGATAGGCTGCAGGGCAATCACCCGCTGCTTTTCATCTGTCAGGGTGGCCAGCAGTTCATCCAGCGCTTCGATATCACGCACGCGCCCTACCGGGTGCTTAATCTCATCCGCGCGCTCCAGCGCCTGAGACAGCACGTCATACCCGCCGCGCATATTCACTTTTGGCGATACCGTCACCCAGGTGGTGTGCGAGCAGCGCACTTCATGAGTGCCGCTGGTTTCGATCTGGCAGCTGTAGCCGTTCTTTTCGAGCAGCTCGGTCAGCGGGGTCAGATCGTGGATGCAGGGTTCACCGCCGGTGATCACGACGTGACGGGCCGTCCAGCCCTGACGGCCAATAATGGCCAGCAGATCTTCGGCACTGCCCGCGCCCCACTTATCGCTCTCTTTGGTTTTCGCCAGAATGCTAAACAGCGACACTTCCCGATCTGCGAGCTTATCCCACGTATGTTTGGTGTCACACCAGGCACAGCCAACCGGGCATCCCTGTAAACGAATGAAAATAGCGGGAACGCCGGTAAAGTAACCCTCGCCTTGCAGGGTCTGGAACATCTCGTTAATCGGGTACTGCATAGTCATCTCAGTAAAGGGGATAAACGATAAGTATCGCAGATCCCCGCCGGATGGTCATGCTCCATCGGTGCTTTACGCGCCAATCGCCGCCATAAACCGTTCCGTGATTTGCTGTGGACGGGTGATCGCGCCGCCGACCACCACCGTATGCGCGCCCAGCGCCAGGCATCTGGCCGCACGTTCAGGCGTATCCACGTTGCCTTCGGCAACCACGGGCACCGTCACGGCCGCCAGCACCGCTTTCAGGAAGGCGCAGTCGTTGTCAGGCAATGTATGACCCGCGGTTTCCGCCGTGTAGCCGTAAAGCGTGGTGCCGACGCAGTCGAAGCCCAGCGCCTGCGCCGTCACGGCTTCGTCCACGGAGGAGATATCCGCCATCAGCAGCACTGCGGGATAGCGTGAGCGGATGCGCGAGACCAGCGTTTCCAGGGATTCGCCACCGGGACGTTCCCGCGCCGTCGCATCAAGCGCAATGATGTCCGGCGAGACGCGCATGAGCTCATCCACCTCTTTCATTGTCGCGGTGATAAACACCTCGCTTTCGGGATAATCCCGTTTGATGATGCCGATGACCGGCAAAGACACCTGCTGCTTTATGGCCTCAATATCCACCACGCTGTTGGCGCGAATAGCCGCGGCCCCGCCCTGTGCCGCCGCCAGCGCCATTCTCGACATAATAAACGGGCTGTGCAGCGGTTCATTTTCCAGCGCCTGACAGGAGACGACCAGTTTTCCCTTCAGGGTATCCAGTACAGTTTTCATTACGATAAGATCTCTTCCACTTCGTTTTTGATAATCGTGACGTGCGGGCCATAAATGACCTGAACGCCGTTGCCGCGCACGATAACGCCGCGCGCCCCGGTGGCTTTCAGCGCCGCGTCATTCACTTTGCTGCCGTCTTTAACCGTGACGCGAAGACGCGTGGCGCAGCAGTCCACCTCGTCCAGATTGTCTTTTCCGCCTAATCCGGCGATCACCGCAGCAGCGCGTTCGTTTTGCGGCAGACTGACTTCGTCAGCCATCGCCTCCTTTTCCCGACCCGGCGTCGCGAAATCAAAGCGGTTAATCAGATAGCGGAAGGTAAAGTAGTAAAGGAAGAACCACGGTACGCCGACCAGCGGAACGAACATCCAGTTGGTTTTGGCCTCTCCCTGCAAAATGCCGAACAGCACGAAGTCGATGAAACCGCCGGAGAAGGTTTGCCCGATGGTGATATGCAGCATGTGCGCGAGCATGAATGCCAGCCCGTCAAACAGCGCATGGATGACGTAGAGTACCGGCGCAATAAACAGGAACGAGAATTCGATAGGCTCGGTAATCCCCGTCAGGAACGAGGTTAACGCCGCAGAAAGCAGCAGTCCGGCAACGCGTTTTTTGTTCTCGGGTTTTGCCGTGTGGTACATCGCCAGGCACGCCCCGAGCAGGCCAAACATCATCGTGATAAAGCGCCCGGACATGAAGCGTGACGTGCCTTCGTAAAACTGACGCGTGGTCGGATCGGCCAGCTGAGCGAAGAAGATCCGCTGCGTGCCTTCCACGAGGTGTCCGTTGACGATTTCACTCCCGCCAAGCGCGGTGGTCCAGAAAGGCAGATAGAAGATGTGGTGCAGACCGAACGGGCCCAGCATGCGGAGAATAAAGCCGTACAGCAGGGTGCCCAGATAGCCGGTCGCATCCACCAGCCCGCCCAGACCAAAAATCAGCTTCTGGAAATGCGGCCAGACCACGGTCATGAGCGCACCGACGAGTATCGCCGCCAGCGAACTGATAATGGGAACAAAGCGCGAGCCGCCAAAAAAGCCCAGAAACTGCGGAAGCGCAATTTTATTAAACCGATGATGGAGCGCGCAGGTCACCAGCCCAATCACCACGCCGCCAAACACGCCGGTTTCCAGCGTCTGAATACCCAGCGTCATGCCCTGCCCCACGGCCCCCGGGTTTTCATGCGCCAGTTTGCCGGTGAGGATCAGCAGCGCGTTGATGGTGGCATTCATCACCAGAAACGCGAGTAACGCCGCCAGACCCGCCGTACCCTTATCGCTTTTTGCCAGCCCGACGGCCACCCCAACGGCAAACAGCACCGAGAGGTTCGCAAACACGATGGAGCCTGCGCTACTCATGATGGTGAAAATGGCCTGCAGCCAGCTCACGTCTAAAAACGGATAGGCTGCCAGCGTGTTGGGATTCGATAACGCGCCGCCTATCCCCAGCAGCAGACCCGCCGCAGGCAACACGGCAATCGGCAACATAAAGGATTTGCCAAAGCGCTGCGCTTTTTCAAACCATCCT
Organism: Enterobacter sp. Acro-832; assembly: GCF_011752745.1. Taxonomy (NCBI): domain Bacteria; kingdom Pseudomonadati; phylum Pseudomonadota; class Gammaproteobacteria; order Enterobacterales; family Enterobacteriaceae; genus Enterobacter; species Enterobacter sp. Acro-832. The sequence continues at coordinate 526,418 of NZ_VWWX01000003.1, read as the reverse complement.
CCTGAAGAAGCCCCACTGAATATTTGCATCATTTTTTCATCCCCTCATTAAACGATGAAAATTTTTACCATATAAATATTTAATAGTGAAAATTATCATCACAAACCAGGACGACGATCATACTTTTTCAAAATGACTGGCATCTTTCCCCCGCTTTCCGCCACACTAGTCGCAGAGAAACGCATTAAGGATCGAGCATGTCAGACCATGAAAACCTGCTGCTGAAGCTACGCCAGGAGGCTTCCGGGTACAGCCCAACACAACAAAAACTCGGTGAGTTTGTCCTCAGCGATCCAGCCCGGGTGCTCTACCTGACGATCACCGAGCTGGCGCGCGAGAGCCACACCAGCGAGGCCAGCGTCACGCGTCTTTGCCGGACGCTGGGCTGCAAGGGCTATAACGAATTTAAAATGGCGCTTGCGCTGGATATTCAGCAGGGCCAGCCCGCGCGTCAGGCGGCGGATGAGATTGATAACGTGGTGGATGAGTCGGTGCAGGCATTGCAGGATACCGCCAGGCTTCTTGACCGCGCGCTGCTTGAAAAGGCCGCGCTGGCGCTGCATCAGGCGCAGTCGGTGCAGATTTATGGCGTTGCGGCCAGCGCGATCCTCGGGGAGTATCTCCACTACAAGCTGTTGCGTCTGGGGAAACCCGCACAGCTGTTTAGCGATATGCACCGCGCGGCCATGAATGCGACAACGCTTTCAAAAGAGACCCTGGTGGTGGCTATCTCCAGCTCGGGTTCAACGCGGGATTTACTCCACGTGGTGAAGCTTGCCCGCAAACGTGGCGTTAAGGTACTGGCTCTCAGCAATACGCCCCGCAGCCCGCTGGCGTCCCTGAGCGACATGCAGTTGGTGGCCGCCAAGCCAGAGGGGCCGCTTAGCGCGGGCGCGCTCAATGCTAAGGTTGGGGTCATGCTGCTGGTCGAGCTGCTGACTACGTCCCTGATTGCGCTGGATGGTCATTACGGCGACGTTAGCCAGCAAACAGCCAGCGCCACGCTTCCCCTTTTACTCTGAAAATCATTCGCAGGCTAAATAAAACAGCCTGCGTCTTGTGTCGTCTGATTTACGTTAAGGGGCGTTTAAATCATTTATCCGGTAAATGTTTGGTGTAACAAAGTATTATATTTATTACATTTTGAATTAAGCTAACCACATGGTGGCTAAGCCGTAAAAAACATTAAAATCAACACCTTAAAATATTAATTTTAATAAATTGAATTTTTACCCAACCTGTAATGTCCAATATCTCCACCTGATTTTCTTTCCTTAAAATAAGCTTAAGACGCCATTGATTTCGGCGTTTTATTATTTAAATGCCGTTTACTTTTGCCCGCCTACAATCCGCCTCATCAATCATAATGAGACGGTATTAATGAAGATGTTATTGATTACAGGCGTGACCGGATTTCTGGGCGGTGCAGTACTGGAAAAAATACTCACCAGCGATCAACCCGTAAAACTGCTTTTGCTCGCGCGTGCCAGCGATCCGCAGAGCGGGCTGGAGCGCGTGCTGGAGAACATGCGCAAGTTCAACGTTCCTGAGGACAAACTGGCCTCTCTGAATGTGGATAATATCCTGATTGGCGACCTCAGCCAGCCTGAAGCCTTCCTGAACGATACCCGTCTGGATCGGGTCACTCATGTCGTGAACTGTGCGGCTGTCGCCTCATTTGGTAACAACCCGCTCATCTGGAAGGTCAACGTTGAAGGAACGCTGGCGCTGGCGCGCCGTATGGAGCAAGTCTCAGGACTGCAGCGTTTCCTCCACGTGGGTACGGCAATGTCATGCACGCCGGAGCAGGATTCCCTGGTCGCCGAAAGCGCCGAATTCAGAGAGAATGCTGAACACCTGGTGGAATACACTTATTCGAAGTCAACCATCGAACAGCTGATGCGCCAGAAGTGTCCGAACCTGCCGCTGCTCATCGCCCGTCCGTCCATCGTTGTCGGCCATACCCGCCACGGCTGCACGCCGTCGAGCAGCATTTTCTGGGTCTTTAGCATGGGCCTGATGCTGCAGAAGTTTATGTGCTCCATGGAAGACAGGATCGACGTTGTTCCGGTGGATTATTGCGCCGACGCGCTGTTAATGCTGCTGAACAGCAACGCGCGTCCGGGGGAAGTGGTACACATTTCTGCCGGTGAAGAGAATAGCGTTCGCTTTGCGGATATCGATCAGGCGATGGCGCAGGCGCTGGAGAAAGCCCCCGTCGGGGATAAATATGCGCAGGTTAGCTACGAAACGCTGGTCAGAATGCGCCGCGAGTTGAAAACGATTTTTGGCCCGTGCAACGAACGTCTGATGCTAAAAGCCATGCGGTTATACGGTGCGTTTGCCACGCTTAACGTGCGCTTCAGCAACGATAAGCTGCTGAGCATGGGGATGCCGAAGCCACCCCGGTTTACGGATTACATCGCCCGCTGCGTGCAAACCACCCAGGGGCTGACGATTCCGGAGCAAATGGCGGTCGATTTTAAATAGCCAAAAAAAATGCCAGTCATTCGACTGGCATTTTCATTTTAAGGCGTAGGCGATTATGCCTGGCCTTTGATCTCTTTACGACCGTTGTATGGTGCTTTTTCGCCCAGCGCTTCTTCGATACGAATCAGCTGGTTGTATTTAGCAACACGGTCAGAACGGCTCATAGAACCGGTTTTGATCTGGCCTGCAGCGGTACCCACAGCCAGGTCGGCAATGGTAGCGTCTTCAGTTTCGCCAGAACGGTGAGAGATAACCGCGGTGTAGCCAGCGTCTTTCGCCATTTTGATCGCAGCCAGCGTTTCGGTCAGAGAACCGATCTGGTTGAATTTGATCAGGATGGAGTTAACGATGCCTTTCTCGATACCTTCTTTCAGGATCTTAGTGTTGGTTACGAACAGGTCGTCACCCACCAGCTGGATTTTGTCGCCCAGTACTTTAGTCTGGTATGCGAAGCCAGCCCAGTCAGACTCGTCCAGACCGTCTTCGATAGACACGATTGGGTACTGTTTGGTCAGGTCTTCCAGGAAGTGAGTGAACTCTTCGGAGGTGAACGCTTTGTTGCCTTCGCCAGCCAGAACGTATTTACCGTCTTTGTAGAATTCAGATGCTGCACAGTCCATCGCCAGGGTGATGTCTTTGCCCAGCTCGTAGCCTGCAGCTTTTACTGCTTCTGCGATAACAGCCAGTGCTTCTGCGTTAGAACCCAGGTTTGGCGCATAGCCACCTTCGTCACCAACAGCCGTGTTCATGCCTTTAGCTTTCAGAACTTTAGCCAGGTTGTGGAACACTTCAGAACCCATACGTACCGCTTCTTTCAGGGATTTCGCGCCAACTGGCTGAATCATGAATTCCTGAATATCAACGTTGTTGTCTGCGTGCTCACCACCGTTGATGATGTTCATCATTGGTACAGGCATGGAGTATTTGCCTGGGGTGCCGTTCAGTTCAGCGATGTGCTCGAACAGTGGCATACCTTTCGCAGCCGCAGCCGCTTTGGCGTTTGCCAGAGAAACAGCCAGGATTGCGTTCGCACCGAAGTTAGATTTGTTTTCAGTACCGTCCAGATCGATCATGATCTTGTCGATGCCAGCCTGGTCTTTGGCGTCTTTGCCAATGATTGCCTGAGCAATAGGACCGTTTACAGCGCCAACCGCTTTCAGTACGCCTTTACCCAGGAAGCGAGATTTGTCGCCATCGCGCAGTTCCAGCGCTTCGCGGGAACCGGTAGAAGCACCTGATGGAGCAGCAGCCATACCAACGAAACCACCTTCCAGGTGAACTTCGGCTTCAACGGTCGGGTTACCACGGGAGTCGATGATTTCACGACCGATGACTTTAACGATTTTGGACATTAGATTTTCCTCAGTACAAGTTAAACTAAAACTCCAGACAAACAACGCGTACCAAAGGTACGCGTTGCCGTTCTAACTTTTTTTACTTCGCCTGACGCTTCTGGTAGTCGCTGGCGGCCTTCACAAAGCCTGCAAACAGCGGATGCCCGTCACGTGGCGTTGAAGTAAATTCCGGGTGGAACTGGCAGGCGACAAACCACGGATGGTTTGGCACTTCAATGATCTCGACTAACTGATCATCCCCGGAGCGTCCCGCAACACGCAGGCCCGCGGCTTCAATAGGTTTCAACAACATGTTGTTGACTTCATAGCGGTGACGATGGCGCTCGGTAATGACCGGCTCGCCATACAGCTTGCGAACCACGCTATCGTCAGTCAGCTGGCAGGCCTGTGCGCCAAGACGCATGGTGCCACCCAGATCGCTCTTCTCGGTACGGACTTCGACGTTACCTTCTTCGTCACGCCATTCGGTGATAAGCGCCACAACAGGGTACTTACAGTCTGGCACAAATTCCGTAGAGTTCGCGTTTTCCATTCCCGCTACGTTGCGCGCAAATTCGATCAGCGCAACCTGCATACCCAGACAGATGCCGAGGTATGGAATATTGTTTTCACGCGCATAGCGCGCGGTGGCGATCTTGCCTTCTACGCCACGGTAGCCGAAGCCGCCAGGGATAAGAATAGCATCCAGATCTTTCAGGATTTCAACGCCACGCGTTTCAACATCCTGCGAATCAATCAGCTTGATGTTCACGGAGACACGGTTCTTCAGACCACCGTGTTTCAGCGCTTCGATCACTGACTTATAGGCATCCGGCAGCTCAATGTACTTGCCGACCATACCGATAGTCACTTCGCCTGCCGGATTGGCTTCTTCGTAAATAACCTGTTCCCATTCAGACAGGTTAGCTTCCGGACAGTTCAAGCTGAATCGTTTACAAATATAATCGTCCAGGCCCTGAGATTTCAACAGGCCCGGGATTTTATAAATGGAATCGACATCTTTCATTGAAATAACGGCTTTTTCAGGCACGTTACAGAACAATGCAATTTTCGCACGTTCGTTCGCCGGCACCGCACGATCGGAACGGCAAACCAGGATGTCTGGCTGAATACCAATGGAGAGCAGCTCTTTAACAGAGTGCTGAGTCGGTTTGGTTTTCACTTCACCTGCAGCGGCCATGTACGGCACCAGCGTCAGGTGCATGAACAGCGCGTGTTCACGGCCAATGTCTACCGCCAGCTGACGAATCGCTTCCAGGAATGGCAGGGATTCGATATCACCCACGGTACCGCCGATTTCAACCAGCACCACGTCGTGGCCTTCGCCACCCGCAACAATGCGTTCTTTGATGGCGTTAGTGATGTGCGGGATAACCTGAACGGTGGCACCCAGATAATCACCACGGCGCTCTTTACGCAGAACGTCGGAGTAAATGCGGCCGGTCGTGAAGTTGTTACGACGGGTCATTTTGGTGCGGATGAAACGCTCGTAGTGGCCAAGATCCAGATCGGTTTCAGCGCCGTCTTCAGTAACGAACACTTCCCCGTGTTGGATTGGGCTCATGGTGCCCGGATCGACGTTGATGTACGGATCCAGTTTCATCATGGTCACATTGAGGCCACGGGCTTCAAGAATGGCTGCGAGGGAGGCTGCGGCAATGCCTTTACCCAGAGAGGATACGACCCCGCCGGTCACAAAAATATAGTTCGTTGTCATGCTGAACCTGAGAAGTTAGGGTGAAACGATGGAATAACCAGGACGGGAAAGTAGTATACCCGAACACGGCGAGCGCCACAAACTTTCATTCTCCGTCTCCATTCCAGGCCATGACAAACATAAGGAGTGAGAAAATAGCCCCTTTTGGGTAAATGTTTTTGACGCAAATCAAGCGCTTGTCATTTAAAAAATCACACAAATTGCGCTTGATCGCAAAATTTCGTTAGAGATCAGATTCCTGGCGCTTTACTTCCTGCCAGACTTCTTCCATCGCGTCGAGGTCAATACCGGTCATTTCCAGGCCTCGTGAGGCGACAATCCGCTCTACTTCGCGAAAGCGGCGTTCGAATTTCAGGTTGGCTTTTTGCAGTGCCGTTTCCGCTTTTACACCCAGGTGGCGAGAAAGGTTGACGGTCGCAAACAGCAGATCGCCCATCTCTTCCTCAAGCTTTGCTTCATCCACCACTGCCTGCTGCGCTTCGTGCATGACTTCGTCAATCTCTTCGTGCACTTTATCCAGCACCGGGCCGAGGGAGGTCCAGTCAAACCCCACCGCGGAGCAGCGTTTCTGGATTTTGTGCGCGCGCATCAGCGCGGGCAGGCTCAGCGGGATATCATCCAGCGCGGAGTGCTGGGATTTTTCTGCCCGCTCTGCGCTTTTGATCTGCTCCCAGCGGGCCAGCACTTCGGTGCTGTTTCCTGCGGTAGCATCACCGAAAATATGGGGATGACGGCGCTCAAGCTTGTCGCTGATGGCAGCGCAAATATCGTCAAAGTTAAAGCGCCCTTCTTCCTGCGCCATCTGCGCGTAGAACACCACCTGGAACAGCAGATCGCCCAGCTCGCCGCGCAGGTCGTCAAAATCTTCACGGGAAATGGCGTCCAGCACCTCGTAGGTCTCTTCAAGGGTGTACGGGGCGATGGTGGCGAAAGTCTGCTCTTTGTCCCACGGGCAGCCGTTTTCCGGGTCGCGCAGGCGTTTCATGATGCCGAGCAGGCGGTCGATTTGAGTCATAGTTCTGTCCTGATGAAAAAATGCCGGGGGGCGGCGTTGCCTTACCCGGCCTACGGAAGAGGATGTTTAGCCGCCGTGCAGACGACGTGCGTCAATCACATCCGGCACCTGGTTCAGCTTGCCGAGCACGCGGCCCAGCACCTGCAGGTTGTAGATTTCGATAGTCATATCGATGGTGGCAAGCTGCTCGCGGGTATCGCTGCGGCTGGCGACGCCCAGCACGTTGACCTTCTCGTTGGCGAGAATAGTCGTGATGTCGCGCAGCAGGCCGCTGCGGTCGTTGGCGGTAACGCGCACCACCAGCGAGTAGCCAGCGGAATAGCTTTCCCCCCAGACCGCTTCCACGATGCGCTCCGGCGCATGGGACTGCAGCTCGGCAAGCTGGTCGCAGTCGGAACGGTGAATCGAAATTCCGCGCCCCTGGGTGATAAAGCCGACGATATCATCCCCTGGGATTGGCTGGCAGCAGCGAGCAATGTGGTGCATCAGGTTACCGACACCTTCGACCACCACGCGGCCGTTGTCCTTGCTGCGCTGCTGCGGCGCGTAGGTTTTCTGCTGCAGCTGCTTCAGTGCCGCCGCGTCCTGCTCTTCCGCGCTTGGCTTATTGAACTGCGCCTGCAGGAAGTTCACCATCTGATTCAGACGAATATCACCGCCGCCAATGGCCGCTAACAGCTCATCAAGCTCGTTGAAGTTGTAGCGCGGCAGCAGGAATTTCTCCGCCTCTTTCAGACTGATTCCGATATGCTCCAGCTCGTCGTCGAGGATCTGACGACCGGCAAGGATATTCTTGTCACGATCCTGTTTACGGAACCAGGCGTGAATTTTCGAGCGTCCGCGGCTGGTGGTGACATACCCCAGGTTCGGGTTAAGCCAGTCCCGGCTCGGGTTCGGCTGCTTCTGGGTAATGATTTCAATCTGGTCACCCATCTGCAGCTGATAGGTGAACGGTACGATACGCCCGCCAATTTTCGCCCCGATGCAGCGGTGCCCCACATCGCTATGGATGTGGTAGGCAAAATCGAGCGGCGTAGAGCCGGCCGGCAGGTCAACAACGTCCCCTTTCGGCGTAAAGACATACACCCGATCATCAAAGACCTGGCTGCGCACTTCGTCGAGCATCTCGCCGGAATCGGCCATCTCTTCCTGCCACGCAATCAGCTTACGCAGCCAGGCAATGCGGTCTTCGTGGCCTGAACGCGCCCCGCCGGACGTGCCTTCTTTGTATTTCCAGTGCGCGGCAACGCCCAGTTCGGCATCTTCATGCATCTGTTTGGTGCGGATCTGAATCTCGACCGTTTTACCGCCCGGGCCAAGCACCACGGTATGGATAGACTGATAGCCGTTCGGTTTGGGGTTGGCGACATAGTCATCGAACTCATCCGGCAGATGACGGAAGTGCGTGTGTACTATCCCCAGCGCGGCGTAGCAGTCCTGCAGACGCTCCGCCACGATACGCACGGCGCGCACGTCAAACAGCTCGTCAAAGGCGAGGTGTTTCTTCTGCATTTTGCGCCAGATGCTGTAGATGTGTTTTGGTCGACCGTAGACTTCGGCGCGCACGTTCTCTTCTTTCATCGCCTGACGCAGGCCGCCGACAAACTCCTCGATATAGTGCTCTCGGTCGATACGGCGCTCGTGCAGGAGTTTGGCAATCCGTTTATATTCCGCCGGGTGCAGATAGCGGAAGCAGTAATCTTCCAGCTCCCATTTCAGCTGACCAATCCCTAAGCGGTTCGCCAGCGGCGCATAGATGTTTGTACACTCTTTGGCGGCCAGCACGCGCTCGTCTTCCGGCGCATCCTTCACCTCTCGCAGGTGGGCAATACGCTCGGCCAGCTTGATGACCACGCAGCGGAAATCATCCACCATGGCCAGCAGCATCCGGCGAACGTTATCGACCTGCTCTGAGGAGACGGAATCGGTGTGCGCGGCTTTAAGCTGGCGGATAGCCGCCATATCGCGTACGCCGTGGATCAGCGCGACGACGGATTTCCCGACGCTGTCGCGCAGCACGTCTTCGCTGACCACGTCCGCATCCGCAAGGGGGAACAGCAGCGCGGCCTGCAGCGTTTCGATGTCCATGTTCAGCATGGACAGGATTTCAACCATCTCCACGCCGCGCCACAGGAGAAGATCGGCGTCGGGATGCCCCTGCGTGGTGCGCAGACAATAGGCCCAGGTTTCGGTTAAGCGTTCACACGACTGCTGGCTGGAAATTCCCAGACTTGCGATCCATTTTTGTGGGTCAAACTCCCCAGCTTTATTGAGATGTGCACTTCTTACCGCAACCATTGTCCTCTCCTTTAGGGACCAGGGCCTGTCGAAGTCGACAAGCCAAACAAATTAGATGTGCTCGAACAACACCATCGATTCCAGATGCCCAGTGTGCGGGAACATGTCCAGCATTGCCAGACGCTGAATCTGGTAACCCGCGCTGAGTAATGCCTCGCTGTCCCGGGCAAGCGTTGCCGGGTTACAGGAAACATAGACCACGCGCTTCGGCGCGAGTTTAATAATATGTGCCATCACGCCCGGGGCACCGGCACGTGCCGGGTCGAGCAAAATTTTATCGAAGCCCTGTTTTGCCCACGGCTGTTGGGTGACATCTTCCTCAAGATTTTGATGAAAGAATGTCACATTTTGCAAGCCGTTCTGCCGCGCGTTCTCCTGCCCTTTCGCCACCAGCGCCTCAACGCCTTCCACGCCGACGACGCTGGCCGCTTCTCGCGCCAGCGGCAGTGTGAAGTTGCCCATTCCGCAGAACAGATCGAGCACCCGGTCGCTTTTCTGAACATCCAGCCACGCCAGCGCTTTCGCCACCATCTGCTGGTTAACGCCATCATTGACCTGAATGAAATCTCGCGGACTGAACGTTAAGCGTAGTCCGTTTGACGCATACCAGGGCGCCTCACCGGTAACCTGTTCAAGTATCTCGCTTTGTGGTGCAAGGAAAAGCGCCAGGTCGTGGGAATGCGAAAAGCGTTCCAGTTTTTCGCGATCTTTTTTCGACAACGGCGCGGTATGGCGCAGCACCATCAGCGGGCCATTGTTTGCCATGACCAGTTCGACATGCCCAAGATGGCGAACGCCGTCCAGCCCGGAGAGGCAGATGCGCACTTCCGGAAGCAATGCCTCAAGATGGGGCACCAAAATGGGGCACTGCTTCACATCAACGATGTCGCTGGAGCCAGCCTTGCGAAACCCCATCTCCAGCCGCTCCGTTTTTGGCTGATAGCTGAGGCTCAGGCGTGCGCGACGACGATAGCCCCAGGGCGCATCGGCAAGAATTTCGTTAACGTCATGTTTAAGCAGACGCGCCAGCGCGCGGCTTTTGCTTTTTTGCTGTAATTCTGTGCTTGCGTGCTGTTGCTGGCAGCCGCCGCACACGCCAAAATGAGGACAGCGGGGCGCCACTCGCTCCGGGCTGTCGTTGAGTCGACGCTTAACCTGCCCGCGCGCAAACTGGCGTTTATCTTCCGTCAGCGTAATTTCTGCTCGTTCTGCTGGCAGTAAACCTGTTATAAACAGAGCCTTACCATTGTGGCGTGCCACTCCCTGACCAAACGGATCAAGGTCCGTGGCCTCAACAGTGATGATTTGACGCGTCGTCACGCGTCGCTTTGCAGAGTAGAATTGCGCCATCGCCGAGATTTTTCTCACATAAACATAATTATCTTAATTGTCCCATAACGGAACGCCATGACCAACTACAGCCTGCGCGCGCGCATGATGATTTTGATCCTCGCCCCCACCGTTCTCATCGGTTTGCTGCTGAGTATCTTCTTTGTGGTGCACCGCTATAACGATTTGCAGCGACAGCTGGAGGATGCAGGCGCCAGCATTATCGAACCGCTTGCCGTCTCCAGCGAGTACGGCATGAACCTGCAAAACCGCGAATCCATTGGGCAGTTAATCAGCGTACTCCACCGCCGCCACTCGGACATCGTACGCGCCATTTCCGTTTACGACGAACATAACCGCCTGTTTGTCACCTCGAACTTTCATCTCGATCCGGCGGCTTTAAAGATCCCGGATGGTACGCCGTTCCCGCGTCACCTCACCGTACTGCGGCGCGGCGATATCATGATCCTGCGCACGCCGATCGTGTCGGAGAGTTATTCCCCCGATGAGTCTGCGCAATCCGACGCCAAATCCAGCAATAATATGCTGGGATATGTGGCGCTGGAGCTGGATCTCAAGTCGGTCCGGCTACAGCAGTACAAAGAGATTTTCATTTCCGGCGTGATGATGCTGTTCTGCATCGGCATTGCGCTGATCTTCGGCTGGCGCCTGATGCGCGACGTGACGGGTCCCATCCGCAACATGGTTAACACGGTTGACCGCATTCGCCGGGGACAGCTCGACAGCCGTGTGGAAGGGTTTATGCTGGGCGAGCTGGATATGCTGAAAAACGGCATCAACTCGATGGCGATGTCGCTGGCGGCCTATCACGAAGAGATGCAGCACAACGTTGACCAGGCGACGTCCGACCTGCGCGAAACGCTGGAGCAGATGGAGATCCAGAACGTTGAGCTGGATCTGGCGAAAAAACGCGCTCAGGAAGCCGCGCGTATTAAATCGGAATTCCTTGCCAATATGTCGCACGAGCTGCGCACGCCGCTCAATGGCGTGATCGGCTTTACCCGTCTGACCCTGAAAAGCGAGCTGAATCCTACTCAGCGCGATCACCTGCACACCATTGAACGCTCGGCCAACAACCTGCTGGCGATCATTAACGACGTGCTGGACTTCTCCAAGCTGGAAGCGGGCAAGCTGATCCTCGAGAGTATCCCCTTCCCGCTGCGCAGCACGCTGGATGAAGTGGTGACGCTGCTCGCGCACTCGTCGCACGACAAAGGCCTGGAGCTGACGCTTAACATTAAAAACGACGTGCCGGATAACGTTATTGGCGATCCGCTGCGCCTGCAGCAGGTTATAACCAACCTTGTCGGGAATGCCATTAAGTTCACCGAAAGCGGTAATATCGACATCCTGGTAGAGAAACGCTCGATCAGCAGCAATAAGGTCCAGATTGAAGTCCAGATCCGCGATACCGGCATCGGTATTCCGGAGCGCGACCAGTCGCGTCTGTTCCAGGCGTTCCGTCAGGCGGATGCTAGCATCTCCCGCCGTCATGGCGGTACCGGTCTGGGGCTGGTGATCACCCAGCGCCTGGTGAACGAGATGGGCGGCGATATCTCTTTCCACAGCCAGCCAAATCGCGGTTCAACTTTCTGGTTCCACATTAATCTGGACCTCAATCCGAACGTGCTGACCGATGGCCCGGTGACGGACTGCCTGAAAGGCAAGCGTCTGGCCTACGTTGAACCTAACGCTGCGGCGGCGCAGTGTGCGCTCGACATCTTAAGCACCACGCCGCTGGAGGTGGTCTACAGCCCAACCTTCTCCGCTCTGGCCGTTGAGCATTATGACATCCTGCTGATGGGGATCCCGGTCACCTTCACCGGCGAGCTGACCATGCAGCAGGAGCGGCTGGCGAAAGCCGCGTCGATGACCGACTACCTGCTGCTGGCGCTGCCTTGCCACGCGCAGCTGAATGCAGAAGAGTTGAAAAATGACGGAGCCGCCGCCTGCTTGCTTAAACCGCTCACTGCGACCCGCCTGCTGCCCGCGCTCACGGAATATTGCCGTCTTAGCCAGCATGCCCTTCCGCTGATTAACGATGAGCAAAAATTGCCGATGAGCGTGATGGCGGTGGATGATAATCCGGCCAACCTGAAGCTCATTGGCGCATTGCTTGAAGACCAGGTTCAGCATGTTGAACTGTGCACCAGCGGCGTGCAGGCGGTTGAACAGGCTAAGCAGATGCAGTTCGATTTAATCCTGATGGATATTCAGATGCCGGGCATGGACGGCATTCGGGCCTGCGAGCTGATCCACCAGCTGCCGCATCAGCAGCAAACGCCAGTTATTGCTGTCACCGCGCACGCGATGGCGGGCCAGAAGGAGAAGCTGCTGAGCGCCGGGATGAATGACTATCTGGCAAAGCCCATCGATGAAGAGAAACTTCATAGCCTGCTGTTGCGCTACAAGCCGGGTCATATTGGCGGAACGTACACGGTTTCCAGCGAGCAGGCTGAGATAAGCGTTAATCAGAACGCCACCTTTGACTGGCAGCTTGCGCTGCGCCAGGCGGCAGGTAAACCCGATCTCGCCCGCGACATGCTGCAAATGCTGGTCGCGTTTCTGCCGGAAATTCGCAATAAGGTGGAAGAGCAGCTGGTGGGTGAAAACCCGGAAGATCTGCTGGACGCAATCCACAAGCTGCACGGCAGCTGCGGGTACAGCGGCGTACCGCGGCTGAAAAACCTCTGCCAGCTGCTGGAGCAGCAGCTGCGTGCGGGCACGCCGGAATCGGAGCTTGAACCGGAGTTCCTGGAGCTGCTGGATGAAATGGATAACGTGACGCGCGAAGCGATGAAGGTATTGGGGATCTGAGGTAGAAGCCCGCTTAACGGGCCTACAGGTGCACTAACGTAGGCCGGGTAAGGCGAAGCCGCCACCCGGCAATCACAGCTAAAATGTCTGCCCCACTTTGAGCACCGCCGCGATATTTCTTGCGGCCATCCTGACGTTCTCGCCGGCATTTTCCAGCGCGTCTTCCAGCGAGCAGATGGTGTAGATCACGCTGAACACCGCATCAATGCCGTGATCGTGTACCACGCCAACGTCCGCCGTCAGGCTTCCTGCAATGCCGATAACGGGTTTGTTAAAGCGTTTCGCCACCTTCGCCACCCCCACCGGGACTTTGCCGTGGATCGTCTGGCTGTCAATGCGGCCTTCACCGGTGATCACCAAATCCGCATCGGCCACCTGGTCGGCCAGGTGTAGCGCATCGGTCACGATCTCAATGCCCTGGCGCAGCTGCGCGCCGCAAAAGGCGTAGAGCGCCGCGCCCATGCCCCCCGCTGCGCCGCCGCCAGCAAGGTTTAGCACATCAATATCCAGGTCCCGGGCAATCACGCTCGCATAGTGCGCAAGCGTGTTGTCCAGGGTGACGATCATCTCGGGTGTAGCCCCCTTCTGCGGGCCGAATACCGCTGACGCGCCGTCCTTCCCGGTAAGCGGATTGGTTACATCGCAGGCCACCTCAATCCGGCACTCCGCCAGACGTCTGTCCAGCCCGCTCAGGTCGATACGCGCGAGTTTTCCCAGCTCGCCCCCGCCCAGCCCAAGGGGCTGTTCATTGTCGTCCAGCAGCTTCGCCCCCAGCGCCTGCACCATGCCTGCACCGCCGTCATTGGTCGCACTGCCGCCAATGCCAATAATGATATGCTTAACGCCTGCGTCCAGCGCGTGACGAATCAGTTCGCCCGTGCCCCAGGAGGTGGTTTTCAGCGGATTACGCAGCGAAGGTGCAACCAACTCCAGGCCGCTTGCCGCCGCCATTTCAATAAAGGCGCTCTGCTTATCTCCGGATAAGCCATAGAACCCCTCCACGCGCTCGCCCAGCGGGCCGGTCACCGGAACATGCACAATGCTTCCCTGCGTTGCTGCGATCATCGCCTCAACCGTCCCTTCGCCACCGTCCGCGACCGGCAGTTTCACATAAACCGCCTCGGGAAAGATCTCGCGAAAACCACGTTCTATCGCTGTCGCAACCTCAAGCGCACTCAAACTTTCCTTATACGAGTCCGGTGCGATAACAATTTTCATAAGCCATCCTTACGCATAGTCGTTACGTTAAGCATACACCACGTAAAAGACCGCTCATGGGAGCGGTCCCAATGCGTTTATCGTACCATGCACGGACGTTTATTGTCGAATGTCCAGTCCGGGATCAAATACTGCATCGCCATCGCATCGTCGCGCGCGCCCAGACCGTGTTTCTGATACAACTCATGGGCCTTCATGACCTGGTCCATATCCAGCTCAACCCCCAGCCCCGGCGTGGAAGGCACCTGCACCATGCCACCTTTGATCTCAAACGGCTGCTTAGTCAGACGCTGATTACCTTCCTGCCAGATCCAGTGGGTGTCGATAGCGGTGATGGTGCCCGGCGCGGCGGCGGCGACGTGCGTGAACATCGCCAGAGAGATATCGAAGTGGTTGTTGGAGTGCGAACCCCAGGTCAGGCCAAACTCATGGCACATCTGTGCCACACGCACCGAGCCCTGCATCGTCCAGAAGTGCGGGTCAGCCAGCGGAATGTCGACTGACTGGAGGGATAAGGTATGCCCCATCTGACGCCAGTCGGTAGCAATCATATTGGTCGCGGTTGGCAGCCCTGTAGCGCGACGGAATTCCGCCATCACTTCACGGCCAGAGAAGCCTTGTTCAGCGCCGCATGGATCTTCCGCATACGCCAGCACGCCTTTCAGCTGCTTGCCGATCGCGATCGCTTCATCAAGCGACCAGGCGCCGTTCGGATCCAGCGTCACGCGCGCCTGCGGGAAGCGTTTTGCCAGCGCGGTGATGGCTTCCGCCTCTTCTTCACCGGCCAGCACGCCGCCCTTCAGTTTAAAATCGTTGAAGCCATATTTCTCGTAAGCGGCTTCCGCCAGGCGCACCACCGCATCCGGGGTCATTGCCTCGTCGTGACGAAGCCGGTACCAGTCGCATTGTTCTTCGGGCTGGCTCTGGTACGGCAGTGGCGTCAGCTTGCGGTCGCCGACAAAGAACAGATAGCCCAGCATTTCCACTTCGCTGCGCTGCTGCCCCTCGCCCAGCAGCGACGCAACGTTAACGCCCAGATGCTGACCCAGCAGATCCAGCATCGCGGCTTCAATTCCGGTCACCACGTGGATAGTGGTGCGCAGATCGAAGGTCTGCAGGCCCCGGCCCCCGGCATCGCGATCGGCAAAGGTATTGCGCACGGTGTTGAGGACATTTTTGTATTCGCCCAGCGTTTTGCCCACCACCAGCGGAATGGCCTCTTCCAGGGTTTTGCGGATCTTCTCCCCGCCCGGAATTTCGCCCACGCCGGTATGGCCAGCATTGTCTTTGATAATGACAATGTTGCGGGTAAAGAACGGCGCGTGCGCGCCGCTCAGGTTCATCAACATGCTGTCATGGCCCGCAACCGGAACGATCTGCATGGCGGTGACGACAGGGGTAGAAAAAGTACTCATCATTCAATCCTTTTATCAGTGACGTCCGAAAACAGGGCGCTTACGGTCAAATGTCCAGCCGGGAATAAGGTACTGCATCGGGCCCGCGTCGTTACGCGCGCCGCCCGGCAATTTTTTATACGCCTCATGGGCTTTCTGGATCCGATCCCAGTCCAGCTCCACGCCCAGGCCCGGCGCATCCGGTACGGCAATTTTGCCCTCTGTGATTTCCAGCGGATTTTTCGTCAGGCGGGCTTCCCCTTCCTGCCAAATCCAGTGGGTGTCGATGGCGGTCGGGTTACCCGGCGCTGCGGCGCCAACGTGGGTAAACATCGCCAGCGAAATATCAAAGTGATTGTTCGAGTGACAGCCCCAGGTGAGCCCCCAGTCATCGCACAGCTGGGCCACGCGCACTGCGCCGGAAAGCGTCCAGAAGTGCGGGTCCGCCAGCGGTATGTCGACGGCGTTCAGCATCACTGCGTGACCCATTTCGCGCCAGTTCGTGGCGATCATATTGGTCGCCACCGGCAGCCCGGTGGCACGACGGAACTCGGCCATCACTTCGCGGCCCGAGAAGCCCTGCTCCGCGCCACAGGGGTCTTCCGCATAGGTCAGGACATCCCCCAGCCCTTTGCACAGGCTAATGGCTTCATCCAGCAGCCATGCGCCGTTGGGATCGACGGTGATCCGTGCATCCGGGAAGCGCCTTTTCAGCGCCCGGGCCGTTTCAATCTCCTGCTCGCCGGGCAGTACGCCGCCCTTCAGCTTGAAATCCTTGAAGCCGTAGCGATCCTGCGCCGCCTCGGCCAGCCGCACCACCGCGTCGCTGGAGAGCGCCTCCTGGTGGCGCAACTGATACCAGTCGTGGTCGCCCGCGGTTCGGGCCAGATAGGGGAGATCGGTTTTATTGCGATCGCCAACGTAGAACAGATAGCCCAGCACGGTGACCGCATCGCGCTGTTTGCCGGGCCCCAGCAGTTCGCAGACCGGGACATTGAGCGCCTTCCCCAGTAAATCAAGCAGAGCCGCTTCCAGGGCGGCAACCGCGTTGACGCGCAGTTCAAACGTCCAGGCACCTTTTCCGAACGTCTCAAAGTCTGCCGACTGATTGCCCTTATGCACCCGCTGAACCACCTTGTTCAGGCGGGCAATCTCCTGCCCCACGACCTGCGGAATGGCATCGACCAGCGTCTGGTAAATCACCTCTCCGCCTGGCGCCTCGCCCACGCCGGTATTTCCTGCGCTGTCTTTCAGCACGACGATATTACGGGTAAACCAGGCGTTATGCGCACCGCCAATATTGAGCAGCATGCTGTCCTGCCCGGCCACCGGGATGACCTTCATCTCAGTGATGGTTGGGCTCGATTGCGTTGTCATCAGCCACGCTCCGCAACAGGTTTAAGTTCGACGCGTTTGATATCCCCCACCAGCACCAGGTAACTCAGCACCGCCACCAGCGCATGCACACCCACGTAGATTAGCGCACCGTTGAACGATCCGGTGGTGCCGACGATGTAGCCGATAGCGATGGGTGTAACAATCCCGGAGATATTGCCAAACATGTTGAACAGACCGCCGCTCAGGCCGCTGATCTCTTTCGGGGCCGTATCCGCCATCACCGCCCAGCCCAGCGCGCCAATGCCTTTGCCGAAGAAGGCCATCGCCATAAAGCCGATAATCATCCACTCGGCATTGACGTAGTTACAGAACACCATGGTCATGGAGAGCAGCATGCCGAGCACGATAGGCGTTTTACGCGCGATGTTCAGGGAACCGGTGCGGCGCATCAGCCAGTCGGAAATGACCCCGCCGAGCACGCCTCCCACGAAGCCGCAGATGGCCGGAACCGAGGCGACAAACCCCGCTTTCAGAATCGACATGCCGCGTGCCTGCACCAGGTAAACCGGGAACCAGGTGATGAAAAAGTAGGTCAAGGCGTTGATACAGTACTGGCCCAGATAGATCCCGATCATCATGCGCGAACCGACGAGCTGCCTGATCTGCGCCCATTTCTGGCTGAACGGGACTTTCGCCGTCGAGGATTTCTGATCCATGTTGATCAGCGCACCGCCTTCTGCAATGTACTCCAGCTCTTTTTTGTTTACGCCAGGATGCTGGTTGGGTTCGTGGATCACTTTCAGCCAGATAAAGCTGATGACGATCCCGAGTCCGCCCATAAAGAAGAACACGTGCGACCAGCCCACCTCATGGGTCAGCCAGCCCATAATGGGCGCAAAGATCACCGTCGCGAAGTACTGTGCGGAGTTAAAAATCGCTACCGCCGTTCCCCTCTCCTGCGCCGGGAACCAGGCCGCCACAATGCGGCTGTTGCCCGGGAAGGAAGGCGCTTCCGCTAACCCCACCAGGAAGCGCAGCGTGAAGAGCGCCACGATAATGCCGAAGCCGCTGAAGATATCGACGAAACCCTGCAGCAGGGTAAAGGCAGACCAGATGAAGATGGACCAGAAATAAACCCGTTTAGAGCCAAAGCGGTCCAGCAGCCAGCCGCCAGGAATTTGCCCGATGACGTAGGCCCACGAGAAGGCGGAGAAAACGTAACCCATGCCCACGGGATCGAGGCCGATATCTTTTGCCATTTCCGAGCCGGCAATCGACAGTGTGGCGCGGTCACCATAGTTAAAGGACGTGACGATAAACAGCATCACCACTATCCAGTAGCGGGCATTGGTGCGCTTTTCAGCGCTGCTCGCTGCGTGGCTTAATGAACTCATTGTTGCACTCCTGAAACATAGCTTTCGCCTGGTTCATTCTGTACAGCACCGGTAGGGTAAGCAGAATGAGATTGATTTTGTCGTTTTGGTACGGCCTGAAGCCGTTTTATCGTGACCGGAAAAGTATATGAAGGAGTGCCTCTTCACCTCACCGTGCAAAAACACAGTATTAAAGGGTGTGAGGGAGGTTGTTTAGGGCATAAGCCCAGAGGAGTGGAAGGTGGTTCACGGAAATGGCGTTGGGGGGGGTAATGCCGGGTGGCGGCTACGCCTGACCCGGCCTGGAAAACCCGTAGGCCCGCGCAAGCGAAGCGCCGCCGGGCAGAGTGTTATTTGAGAAGTGAGGCCCAGTTCTCCACCCACGGGTTTGATTCGCTTTCTGGCTCCGGGTGCTCACCCGCATCAATCAGCAGCATCTCGCCCACGCGCTGGGCGCTCTGCTCCTGCAGGAGCGCATCGAACTGCTTGCCGCCGCCGCAGAAGTTTGCGTAAGAGCTATCGCCGAGGGCGATGATGCCGTAGTGAACATCTGGCTGATAGCCAAGCTGGTCTTTAATGCCCTGGAACAGCGGCACGATGCTGTCCGGCAGATCGCCCTGCCCGGTGGTGGAGGTCACCACCAGAATGTATTTATCTTTATACTTTTCCCAGTCCGCCAGCTCCGGATCTTCATAGACCGTGGCTTTATGGCCCTGGCTTGCCAGAATCGCCTCCGCCTCTTCCGCGACCAGCAGCGAGTTGCCGTACATTGTGCCGACAAAAATGCCTACTTCAGCCATGCTATTTTCCCATATTGAATGCGCTTACTCTTCATCCTGAACGTTGCCCGATACAAACTCAACCCTTTCATTTTCGGGGAGTTGTCCGAGCCAGCCAAACTGTGACAGCGCCTGCATCCAGACGTCGTCCAGCCCCGCACGGATAGTCAGCGGCTCGCCGGTAAACGGGTGCGTCAGGCTGAGCTCGCTTGCGTGTAACATCAGACGATGGCAGCCAAAGTGCTCGGCCGCGCTGCGGTTCTGGCGCAAATCACCGTGTTTGCTGTCGCCAATAATCGGGTGGCGCAGATGCGCAAGATGGCGTCGCAGCTGGTGCTTACGCCCGGTTTTGGGCAGAAGCTCAACCAGGCTGTAGCGTGTGGTCGGAAATTTGCTGGTGGCCACCGGCATTTCCGTCGTCGCCATGCCGCGATAATCCGTCACGGCGGGCTGCGGGCCTTTATCATCGCGGGCAAATTTATCGGCGATTTTGTCCAGTTCCTCCACCAGCTGGTAGTCCAGGGTGGCAGACTCGGTCAGCCAGCCACGCACGACCGCGTGGTAGCGCTTCTGGATCTGGTGCTGTTCGAACTGCTGCGCCAGCAGACGGCCAGCTTCGCTGGAAAGCCCCATCAGCAGCACGCCGGAGGTCGGCCGGTCGAGGCGATGGGCGGTAAATACATGCTGACCAATCTGGTCGCGAACGGTCTGCATCACCACCACTTTCTCGTCGCGATCCAGCCAGCTGCGGTGCACCAGCCAACCTGACGGTTTATTCACCGCCACCAGCCACTCGTCCTGATAGAGGATCTCAAGCGTCATGCATCTTCACCGGCAAACAGGGCATCCAGTTTTTCCAGTTCGACCAGCATGACGTCGCGCGCAGGGTGCGTCGCTTCGAGCGCCATTTCATAATAGGGAGAGACAGCAAACGCCTGCGGCAAGGGGTGCCCCCCCTCAAGCAGGGCGTGCATGCGCGGAATTAACACCCACTGCAGCCACTCAAACGGGGCCAGCGTATCCAGGCAGAAGGGCTGGGTGCTGGCGAACGCTTCTGGCTGCGGCGCGGTCTCCTGCCACAGCTGATGTTGGCGCAAAAGGGCTTCGATGGCGTGCAACTGAGCACGAACGCTATCGTGTTGCGTCATAGTAACCTCAACTGAAAATGTGAACGGCGCGCAGCATAGCATTGCGAAAGGCAGAAATAAAAAAAGGGAGCACTGTAAAAACAGTGCTCCCGGTTCGTTCCGCAGCATTCCAGCTACAATTCGTGCTCCCTGCTCATCCGTGACAACTTTTCCTGAAGCCCGAAGGCCTGGTCATCCGTCTACCTTTCGCATCCTGCACACATCTTCCTGACGTGTTTGTTTCATCCTGAAACGTCCTGGCCTTCCTGACCCACCGACCATCCTGACCGGCTCTCGTTCTCCTTCCTGGAGGTGTCCCTTACGCATCCTGCGTTATCCACTTTGCTTCATCCTGAAGCCTTCCTGCAGCGCCATCCTGACGAGTCCTGTGTGAGAAACGCCATCATCCTGATGTTCGTTTCTCGTGTCGGCTTCCTGTCGACGGAGATAGAATCCGCTATTCCGCTTCGTCTTACAACCCACTCAGCCAGCGTTGTAAGACGCCGGGACTCCCTAAAAATAATAGGATGAACAACTAATCCATTGAAAAATAGAGTGATATTAATCTGAATTTAATGAGGTAATACTGAATGTTCCAGCGATCTCTCACAAACCTTGTAAGAGATCTCTCACACGCGCTGTAGCAGCATGGATTACAGAAGGGGCTCAAGTCGGGTGAGGAAATCCGCAAGAGAGGGGGCGAGAGTCTCGCGATTGCGGGTACCGATAGTCTCTTTAATCACTTCACCTGACAGGTTACAGACGGAGATAACGTCCAGCTCGCTGTCCAGCGTGGCGATAAAGAGCGTCGGAGAAAGCTTAAGGCGCTTTTGCGTGACCAGATGACCGATCAGGTTTTCCTGAACACGCTGCAGATCGTCTTCGCTCCAGGTCTGCAACAGCGTCAGCGTCATGTCCGCAAAGCGCGCAGGCATATCCCCTGCAAACTGCGTGGCATAAAACGCATGAACCGCTGGTTGTACCACAATGTCCATTGCCCGTTCAACCGCATTTACATTCTGCTCGCCGGTATTCGGCTTCGGCTGCCAGATCACGTAATCGTCAAGCGAAGAGATAATGCACGGCGAAGGGACGCCATATAAATCAGCACTTTGCGGCCACGTGCCCTGCTTTTCATGCCATGCATCGCAGTAGCGGGTCGTAAAGGTAGTGAGGGCATTTGCAGTTTCGATGTCCACCGATTTCTCTCTTCTTGTCAGACAGGATAAACTCAGGCCATAAGTGTACCTGTAAAGTGGCTATGAAACATGTCTTACGAAAATCATCAGGCGTTAACCGGCTTAACGCTGGGTAAATCGACCGATTACCGCGATACCTACGATGCAAGCCTGCTGCAGGGCGTGCCGCGTAGCCTGAACCGCGATCCTCTGGGACTGCACGCGGACGCCCTGCCGTTCGTGGGGGGCGATATCTGGACGCTGTACGAACTCTCGTGGCTCAACGCGCGCGGCCTGCCGCAGGTGGCGGTGGGTCACGTTGAGCTGGACTACGCCAGCGTGAATCTCGTCGAGTCGAAAAGCTTTAAGCTCTATCTCAACAGCTTTAACCAGACCAAATTCAACAGCTGGGACGACGTTCAGCACACCCTGGAACGTGATTTAAGCGCCTGCGCGCAGGGAAAGGTGAGCGTCTCACTCTATCGCCTGCACGAGCTGGAAGGCCAGCCGGTCGCCCACTTCAACGGAACCTGCATCGACGATCAGGACATCGAGGTGGAGAATTATGAATTCAGCGCGGACTACCTCGAAAACGCGGCAAGCGGCAAGGTGGTCGAAGAGACGCTGGTCAGCCATCTGCTGAAATCCAACTGTCTGATCACGCATCAGCCGGACTGGGGCTCGGTGCAGATCCAGTACCGAGGCCCGAAAATTGACCGGGAGAAGCTGCTGCGCTACCTGGTGTCGTTCCGCCATCACAATGAATTCCACGAGCAGTGCGTGGAGCGCATCTTTAGCGATATTCAGCGCTTCTGCCAGCCAGAAAAATTGAGCGTTTACGCGCGCTACACCCGCCGCGGCGGTCTGGACATTAACCCGTGGCGCACCAATACCGATTTTGTGCCGGCGACGGGCCGACTGGTGCGTCAGTAATATAAATATTTTCACAATATGCGCGGTATCTTCCGCGCTTTAGGTTGTGAAACGTCACGCGCCAGGGCTATTGTAATCAACAGGGAAAGACGATAATCGTCCCGTAAGGAGCTCACTTGATTACACATATTAGCCCGCTTGGCTCAATGGATATGTTGTCGCAGCTGGAAGTGGACATGCTTAAACGCACGGCCAGCAGCGATCTTTATCAACTGTTTCGTAACTGTTCACTTGCCGTTCTGAACTCCGGAAGCCTGACAGATAACAGTAAAGAACTGCTGTCCCGCTTCGAAAGCTTTGATATCAACGTGCTGCGCCGCGAGCGCGGCGTGAAGCTTGAAGTCATCAACCCGCCGGAAGAGGCGTTTGTCGACGGACGCATCATCCGTTCCCTTCAGGCTAACCTGTTTGCCGTGCTGCGTGACATCCTGTTTGTTAACGGGCAGATCCACAACGCAGGCCGTTTCCAGCATCTCGATCTGGAAAGCTCGGTCCATATCACCAACCTGGTGTTCTCCATTTTGCGCAACGCCCGTGCCCTGCACGTGGGTGAAGCGCCGAACATGGTCGTCTGCTGGGGCGGTCACTCCATTAACGAAACCGAATACCTTTATGCGCGTCGGGTGGGCACCCAGCTTGGCCTGCGCGAACTCAATATCTGTACCGGGTGTGGTCCGGGTGCGATGGAAGCGCCAATGAAAGGTGCCGCAGTGGGTCACGCGCAGCAGCGCTACAAAGAGGGACGGTTTATCGGCATGACCGAGCCGTCCATCATCGCCGCAGAGCCACCTAACCCGCTGGTTAACGAACTGATTATCATGCCGGATATTGAGAAACGTCTTGAAGCGTTTGTCCGTATCGCCCACGGCATCATCATCTTCCCGGGCGGCGTGGGGACAGCGGAAGAGCTGCTCTATCTGCTGGGTATTCTGATGAACCCGGCCAACAAAGATCAGGTTCTGCCGCTGATCCTGACCGGGCCAAAAGAGAGCGCCGACTACTTCCGCGTGCTGGACGAGTTTATCGTGCACACGCTGGGTGAAGCCGCGCGTCGTCACTATCGCATCATCATCGACGATGCTGCGGAAGTGGCGCGCCAGATGAAAAAAGCGATGCCGCTGGTGAAAGAGAACCGTCGCGATACCGGGGATGCCTACAGCTTTAACTGGTCAATCCGCATTGCACCGGATCTGCAGATCCCGTTCGAGCCTTCACACGAGAACATGGCGAACCTGAAACTCTACCCGGATCAGCCGGTGGAAGTCCTGGCCGCCGATCTGCGTCGCGCCTTCTCCGGGATTGTGGCGGGCAACGTCAAAGAGGTCGGTATCCGCGCCATTGAGCAGTACGGTCCGTACAAGATCCACGGCGATCCGGAGATGATGCGCCGTATGGATGACATGCTTCAGGGCTTTGTCGCCCAGCACCGCATGAAGCTGCCGGGCTCAGCCTATATTCCTTGCTACGAAATCTGCACCTAACGCTTAGCGATATCTCATCAAAGCCGGGGCGCCCTGTTGCGCGTCCCGGCTTTTTTTATTCCTGATGTAATTCATAGGCATCACTTATATCTTTTACAAAGTTGTCACATACGCAAACGATTACCTGCATTTTGCAACCGTAAATTATCAGCCTTAATCCAAATTACCTGCCAGAAAATACTAAAAACCCATTTCTTTACAGCGAAAGACACCTATATCACGGGGCGGTCTTTCAGCGCACATGTCGTTGGTGGTAGCCTTCGCGCCCGTAAATTCTCTTTGATGTTTTTTTAACAGATAAATGGTCTAAAGATGCCCACATCATAAGTGGATTATTGCATTTGGGATCACGATCACTGATAGATTCATAACTAGAATGTATCTTTCCGCCCGCCAATAGTTACGGGCAAAAATTATTAAAAAACCGTCACTGAACGAATTTCATATTACCGTCAGGCACTTTTTCATCGGATTTGACTAAAAACCTGACAATTCGCTTCCTCCAGGAGATACAGATGGAAACCACTCAAACCAGCACCGTTGCTTCGATTGAATCCCGAAGTGGTTGGCGCAAAACGGATACCATGTGGATGCTTGGCCTTTACGGCACGGCAATCGGCGCTGGTGTACTGTTCCTTCCTATCAACGCAGGCGTCGGCGGTCTGATCCCGCTGATCATTATGGCTATCATTGCTTTCCCGATGACCTTCTTTGCACACCGCGGTCTGACCCGCTTCGTGCTGTCCGGTAAAAACCCGGGTGAAGACATCACTGAAGTGGTTGAAGAGCATTTCGGCGTGGGCGCAGGTAAACTGATTACCCTGCTCTACTTCTTCGCGATTTACCCTATCCTGCTGGTTTACAGCGTGGCGATCACCAACACCGTTGAAAGCTTCATGCTGCACCAGCTGCACATGACGCCGCCACCGCGTGCCATCCTGTCTCTGATCCTGATTGTCGGCATGATGACCATCGTGCGCTTCGGTGAGCAGATGATTGTGAAAGCGATGAGCGTACTGGTGTTCCCGTTTGTGGCCGCACTGATGCTGCTGGCCTGCTACCTGATCCCACAGTGGAACGGTGCAGCGCTGGAAACCCTGTCCCTGAGCAGCGCGTCTGCGACCGGTAACGGCCTGCTGATGACCCTGTGGCTGGCGATCCCGGTAATGGTCTTCTCCTTCAACCACTCTCCTATCATCTCCTCTTTCGCCGTGGCGAAACGTGAAGAGTACGGTGATGGCGCAGAGAAGAAGTGCTCCAGCATTCTGGCACGCGCTCACGTCATGATGGTGCTGACCGTTATGTTCTTCGTCTTCAGCTGCGTACTGAGCCTCTCCCCGGCGGACCTGGCGGCAGCGAAAGAGCAGAACATCTCTATTCTGTCTTACCTGGCGAACCACTTTAACGCACCGCTGATTGCGTGGATGGCACCGATCATCGCGATGATCGCCATCACCAAATCCTTCCTGGGCCACTACCTGGGCGCACGTGAAGGCTTCAACGGTATGGTGATTAAATCTCTGCGCGGTAAAGGCAAGAGCATTGAAATCAACAAGCTGAACAAAATCACTGCACTGTTCATGCTGCTCACCACCTGGGCGGTAGCGACGCTGAACCCAAGCATCCTGGGCATGATTGAAACCCTGGGCGGCCCGGTAATCGCGATGATTCTGTTCCTGATGCCGATGTACGCGATTCAGAAAGTCCCGGCTATGCGTAAGTACAGCGGTCATGTCAGCAACGTCTTTGTGGTTATCATGGGGCTTATCGCTATCTCTGCGATCTTCTACTCCCTGTACACCATGTTCTGATTCTCACCCGCGCCGTCCCCGGACGGCGCACTCCCTCCTCTCTGACTGAAAGCAATGGACGCATCATGATTAGCGTATTCGATATTTTCAAAATCGGTATTGGTCCTTCCAGCTCTCACACCGTCGGACCGATGAAAGCCGGTAAGCAGTTCACGGATGACTTGATTGCACGCGGCATCTTGCACGACATCACCCGCGTGGTTGTCGATGTATACGGCTCGCTTTCCCTGACCGGGAAAGGCCACCACACCGATATCGCCATTATCATGGGCCTGGCGGGAAACCTGCCGGACACCGTTGATATTGATGCGATCCCTGGCTTTATCCAGGACGTGAACACCCACGGGCGCCTGCTGCTGGCGAACGGCGAGCATGAGGTTGAATTCCCGGTTGACCATTGCATGAATTTCCATGCGGACAACCTGTCGCTGCACGAAAACGGTATGCGCATCACCGCGCTGGCCGGCGACAAAGCGGTATACAGCCAGACTTATTACTCTATCGGCGGCGGTTTTATCGTCGACGAAGACCACTTTGGTCAAACCAGCACTTCCTCTGTCGAGGTGCCGTATCCGTACAAAACGGCGGCAGACCTCCAGCGCCACTGCCAGGAGACGGGCCTTTCCCTCTCCGGTCTGATGATGAAAAACGAGCTGGCGCTGCACAGCAAAGAGGAGCTGGAACAGCACTTCGCTAACGTCTGGGACGTGATGCGCGGCGGTATTGAGCGCGGGATCACCACCGAAGGCGTTCTGCCGGGCAAGCTTCGCGTACCGCGTCGTGCGGCAGCGCTGCGCCGTATGCTGGTGAGCACCGACAAAACGACAACGGACCCGATGGCCGTGGTGGACTGGATCAACATGTTCGCCCTGGCGGTAAACGAAGAAAACGCCGCAGGGGGCCGTGTGGTCACCGCGCCGACCAACGGTGCCTGCGGCATCGTTCCGGCGGTACTGGCGTACTACGACAAGTTTATCCGTGAAGTGAATGCGAACTCGCTGGCGCGCTACCTGCTGGTGGCCAGTGCGATTGGTTCTCTGTATAAGATGAACGCCTCCATTTCCGGTGCGGAAGTAGGCTGTCAGGGTGAAGTCGGCGTGGCGTGCTCCATGGCGGCAGCCGGTCTGGCGGAGCTCTTGGGCGCAAGCCCGGCGCAGGTGTGCATTGCTGCGGAAATCGGCATGGAACACAACCTGGGGCTGACCTGTGACCCGGTTGCCGGCCAGGTACAGGTTCCGTGTATCGAGCGTAACGCGATTGCCTCCGTGAAGGCGGTGAACGCGGCGCGTATGGCGCTGCGCCGCACCAGCGAACCGCGCGTCTGTCTCGATAAGGTTATCGAGACCATGTACGAAACCGGTAAAGATATGAACGCCAAATACCGCGAAACCTCTCGCGGCGGCCTGGCGATGAAGATCGTAACCTGCGATTAAGCCTCTCAGGAAGCCTCGTTTTGCGAGGCTTCTTCCTGTTTTCCCCACCATTCATAGTTTCATGCTACTGACAGTGTTACCCTTCTTGTATTAGATAGAAGGGAGATTATCTGTGGCCGTTCATTTACTTATCGTCGATGCACTTAACCTGATTCGCCGTATCCATGCGGTACAGGGGACGCCTTGTAAAGACACCTGCCTGCACGCGCTGGAACAGCTTATCCGCCACAGTGAACCCACCCATGCGGTCGCGGTATTTGATGACGAAGCCCGAAATACGGGCTGGCGGCACCAGCGTCTGCCCGACTACAAAGCAGGACGCGCACCGATGCCGGACGATCTTCACGCCGAATTGCCCATGCTGCGCGCCGCATTTGAACAGCGGGGCGTCCCCTGCTGGGGCGCACAGGGAAATGAAGCCGACGATCTCGCGGCCACCCTGGCCGTAAAGGTGGCGAGTGCCGGGCATCAGGCCACGATCGTTTCAACGGACAAAGGCTACTGCCAGCTGCTCTCCCCCACTATCCGCATTCGCGACTATTTTCAAAAACGCTGGCTGGATGCGCCGTTCATTGCCAGCGAATTTGGCGTATCGCCTGAGCAACTGCCGGATTACTGGGGCCTGGCAGGGATCAGCAGTTCTAAAGTACCGGGAGTGGCCGGGATTGGGCCGAAGAGCGCCGCGCAGTTGCTGACCGATTTTCAGAGTCTGGAAGGCATTTACGCCCGTCTGGATGAGGTGCCAGAAAAATGGCGCAAGAAGCTGGAGGCGCATAAAGAGATGGCGTTTATCTGCCGGGAAATCGCAACGCTACAGACGGATTTACAGCTGGACGGGAATTTACAGCAGTTAAGGTTAGAACGTTAAAACGACGACACGGTTTTGTAGGCCCGGTGAGCGCAGCGCCACCGGGCAAAACAAAGCACGTATTAGCGCTCGTCGCGACGCCCGCCTACGGCCGCCCACCAGCGACGAATATGCACCGTCACCTCTTCGCGGTCGTGATACAGCTGACGCGCCTGGATCTCCACATTAATCCCGTGTTCGTCCATCTGCTCCTGAATGTAGGCCAGGTTCTGCGACACTTCCTCATAGCGCTTTTTCATCGGCAGCTTGAGGTTGAAAATGGTCTCGCGACACCAGCCGTTTACCAGCCAGGAGGCCATCAGCGCGGCCACTTTCGCCGGTTTCTCAACCATGTCGCACACCATCCATGAGATGTTGTTACGGTTCGGGCGATAGCGGAAGCCGTCTTCACGCAACCAGGTGACCTGCCCGGTGTCCATCAGGCTTTGCGCCATCGGACCGTTATCGACGGACGATACCCACATGTTGCGTTTCACCAGCTGATAGGTCCAGCCGCCCGGGCACGCGCCGAGATCGACGGCGTACATGCCGTTTGCCAGACGCTCATCCCACTCATCCGCCGGGATAAAGACGTGGAACGCCTCTTCCAGCTTGAGCGTGGAACGGCTTGGCGCATCGGCCGGAAAGCGCAGACGCGGGATGCCCATAAAGAAAGGAGAGTTGTTGGTGGTGTACGAATAGCCCGTATAGCAGCAGCCCGGTGCGATAAAGAAGATATGCACCACCGGACGCTTCGGCGTTTCGTAGTTCGTCAGCACGCCCGCATCACGCAGCGCCGCACGCAGCGGAACGGTGAACTTACGGCAGAACTTCATCAGCTCTTTACTTTCGTTGGTATCCGCCACTTCAACGCGCAGATCGCCGCCCTTCTCCACCACGCCCTGCAGCATGCCGACAATGGGGGTGATGCGGTCTTCCGGGGGAAGATCCTTCAGCAGCTCACCCGCGACAAACATCTGGCGCGCAAAGATCAGCGAGCTGAACGGCAGCTCGCGTGCCAGCTTATCCGCATCTTCAGGCTGATAGCATTCAAAAACCACGTAGCCCGCGTTTTCTTTTACACGAGCAAAGCCGAAGATTTCGCGCTTCGCCGCTTTATCGGTAATTTCCGCGGCGCACTCTTTCTCAAACCCCGGGCGACAATATAAAACAACCTTATTCATGAACAACGCCCTTGCGTTTCAGACGGATAGCTCCGATAAACATTAATACCCAACCCGCCAGGAAGCTGACGCCGCCGACAGGTGTAACAAACGCCCACAGGCGTAAATGCGAAAGTGCCAGACAGTAGAGGCTGCCGCTAAAAAGCACCGTGCCCAGCGCCAGGAAGACGCTGCTCCAGTAAAACCAGATGCTGATACGGCGCTGCATCGCCACCGCCAGCCCAAAGATCGCCAGTGTATGGAACGCCTGATATTCAAGGCCGGTCTGGATCCAGCCCATCTCTACAGCGCCCAACGACTTGCTTAAGACATGTGCGCCGAAGGCGCCCAGTGCAACAAAAATAAAGCCACTCACCGCGGCAAAAATCAGCATGAATCGGCTGGTCATGTTTAAGTCCTGAATTAATGCGTGCCCGGCACACAAACGTTATTGTTCATACCTGAAGCGGAATTTTTCTTGCTCGCTTGCCGCTTTCGCCAGTATCCACTGCCGGAAGGCGGCTATTTTACCCAGTTCTGCCTGACTGTCATGACAAACCAGATAAAACGCATTCTTGCTGACCAGTACATCATTAAAAGGGCAGACCAGGCGACCTGCCTCAATTTCGGACTGCGCCATGACGTTATTCGCCAACGCCACGCCCTG
The DNA here is from genome assembly GCF_011752745.1 of Enterobacter sp. Acro-832. Taxonomy (NCBI): domain Bacteria; kingdom Pseudomonadati; phylum Pseudomonadota; class Gammaproteobacteria; order Enterobacterales; family Enterobacteriaceae; genus Enterobacter; species Enterobacter sp. Acro-832. The sequence continues at coordinate 496,634 of NZ_VWWX01000003.1, read as the reverse complement.
CCCGTGAATGGCAGCCTGTAACACCATCGCGCTGTGGCTAAAGATGGGTCCCTGCTGCACGTTTATATGAGTAAGACCTAATTGACGGGTATAAGTTTGCCAGTCGCGTCGAGAGGCATCATGTAAAAGCGTATGCTGCGCCAGGTCAGCGGGGGACTTCAGCGCCTTGTCGCCCGTTAACAGCAGGGGAGAACAGACCGGCAGGAGATATTCTGCGTATAATTTCTCAACACGCAAGCCCGGCCAGTTACCGCGACCATAAAAAATCGCGACGTCCACGTCATCGGCCAGCTTGTCTTCCTGACGATCCACGGCCTGGATTCGAACGTCTATCCCCGGATAAGCTGAGTTAAAGCTTGAGAGTCTTGGCACCAGCCACTGAATGGCAAAACTGGGCAATAAACTGACAGTCAGGGCACCTTTTGCACTGCGGGCCTGTAGCTTACGCGTGGCTTCAGTGAGCTGCGAAAAAATCTCTTTAATATCCTGAAAATAGCTCTGCCCCTCTTCGGTCAACAGCAACGAGCGGTTGCGTCGACGAAACAGCTTAAGGCCCAGAAAATCCTCCAGAGACTTGATTTGGTGACTTACTGCGGCCTGTGTCACAAAAAGCTCATCGGCTGCGCGGGTGAAGCTCAGGTGACGTGCTGCTGCATCAAAAACACGTAATGCGTTGAGGGGGGGCAATCGCTTTGACATGGTTATCTGGCTTAGATGTTAACGGAATTTAACAAATAGGAAACAACGTTTAACCTATTAGTTTTTTTTATCTGAGCCATTATAATTTGTCCGTTGAGGAACTACCAGCAAATACCTATAGTGGCGGCACTTCCTGAGCCGGAACGAAGAGCTTTTTTCGGAATGCGTGTTCTGAAGGGCTTTTGGCTTACGGTTGTGATGTTGTGTTGTTGTGTTTGCAATTGGTCTGCGATTCAGACCACGGTAGCAACGCTACCAATTTTTCACTTCCTGTACATTTACCCTGTCTGTCCATAGTGATTAATGTAGCACCGCCAATTTGCGGTGCTTTTTTTTCGCCTGCGATCGGTTAATGCTCGATCTCTTTCATCTCTTTCACGTCCGTGCGGTTGATCTGCTGCTTGTTCCCGTTAGCATCTTTGTACGAAATCATCCCGGTATCGTTATCGGTTGTCGGTTTCCCTTCCGAAACGATGGAACGACCATCGTTGGTGTGCATCACGTAGTTGTTACCGGAACAGGCGCTCAGGGCAAAAGTAAACGCACAGGCAGAGATGATTGCAGCTGTCTTATTCATGATTATTCTCCTTTAGCAATTAATGCTATTCAAACCTCGATTTATAACAGGCTAAAACATCCGCCTAACACTATTTAGCATAACCTGCTTTTTTGGGGTCATCAGGATAAGCAGACAATTCCGATAGATATCAACCTCCTTGCCCTGCCGCTGAAATTGCGCGACGATCGTGATATTGAAATGAGGAATCCCATGAACGCTTTCAGTCCTGCGCAGTTCCGCGCACAGTTTCCGGCGCTGGCCGATGCCGGTATTTATCTGGACAGTGCCGCCACCGCCCTCAAGCCACAGGCGGTCATTGACGCCACGCAGCAGTTCTACAGCCTGAGCGCCGGGAACGTGCATCGCAGCCAGTTTGCCGAAGCGCAGCGATTAACCGCGCGCTATGAAGCGGCGCGCGATCGGGTTGCGCACCTGATCAATGCCGAAAGCGGGAAGAGCATCGTCTGGACGCGCGGCACCACCGAGGCCATCAATATGGTGGCCCAGTGCTACGCGCGCCCGCTGCTTCAGCCGGGCGATGAGATCGTCGTCAGCGAGGCGGAACATCACGCCAACCTGGTGCCGTGGCTGATGGTGGCCGAACAAACGGGTGCACGCGTGGTGAAGCTTCCGCTTGGCGCAGACCTTCTGCCCGATGTGGCCCGTCTCCCCGAGTTGATTACCCCCCGCAGCCGCATTCTGGCGCTCGGACAGATGTCCAACGTTACCGGTGGTTGCCCGGACCTGGCTCAGGCTATTCGGGTAGCCCATGCCAGCGGGATGGTGGTGATGGTCGACGGCGCGCAGGGCGTGGTGCACTTCCCGGCCGACGTACAAGCGCTGGATATCGACTTCTATGCCTTCTCAGGGCACAAGCTCTACGGACCAACCGGTATAGGGGCGTTGTACGGCAAGCCGGAACTGCTGGCAAAAATGACGCCGTGGCTCGGGGGCGGCAAGATGATCACCGAAGTGACTTTTGACGGTTTCAAAACGCAGGATGTACCTTACCGCCTGGAAGCCGGTACGCCGAACGTGGCGGGTGTCATTGGCCTAAGCGCGGCGCTGGAGTGGCTGGAAGAAACAGACGTTGTTCAGGCTGAAAGCTGGAGCCGGGGACTGGCGACGCTGGCAGAGGAAGAACTGAAGAAGCGCCCGGGTTTCCGCTCGTTCCGCGTTCAGGACTCAAGCCTGCTCGCCTTTGATTTTACGGGTGTGCATCACAGCGACATGGTGACGCTGCTGGCCGGGTATGGCATCGCCCTGCGCGCCGGGCAGCACTGCGCGCAGCCGCTGCTGGCGGCGCTCGGCGTGAGCGGTACGCTGCGTGCCTCGTTCGCGCCCTATAACACACAAAGCGATGTTGACGCGCTGGTCGCTGCCGTTGACCGCGCGCTTGAAATACTGGTGGATTAATGACTCACGCTGCTTTAGCCGGACATCCGTTTGGCACCGTCATCACTGAAGAGACGTTAAAACAGACCTTTGCCCCGCTTTCACAGTGGGAAGATAAATATCGCCAGCTGATTCTTCTTGGTAAGCAATTACCGACCCTCTCTGACGATCTCAAGGCGCAGGCGAAAGAGATCGCTGGCTGTGAAAACCGCGTCTGGCTGGGCGTAAGCGTTTCCGGCGAGAAACTGCACTTCTTCGGCGACAGTGAAGGCCGCATCGTCCGGGGCCTGCTGGCCGTATTGTTGACGGCAGTGGAAGGGAAAAGCGCGGCGGAACTGCTGGCGCACTCGCCGCTGGCGTTATTTGATGAGCTGGGGCTGCGCGCGCAGCTCAGCGCCTCGCGCGGTCAGGGGTTGATCGCGCTCAGCGACGCGGTACTGGACGCCGCCCGTCAGGCTCAAGCCTGACGTTCCGCCTTCGCCATCATCTTCTTCAGGGCGTGAGACACCGCCACAAAGCCGAAGGAAGCGGTCACCATGGTGGCCGCGCCAAAGCCTGAGGCACAATCCATTCTTTTTGGCCCTTCCGCCGTGCTTTTCATCGCACACACGGAGCCATCCGCCTGCGGGTAGACCAGCGCTTCGGTCGAGAACACGCAGTCAACGCCCAGCTTGCCTTTGCTGTTTTTCACAACATTAAAGTCGCTTTTCAGGCGTTCACGCAGCTTGGCGGCAAGAGGATCCTGAATGGTTTTCGCCAGATCGGCCACCTGGATCTGCGTCGGATCGATTTGCCCGCCCGCGCCGCCGGTCGTCACCAGTGGGACCTTGTAACGACGACAGTAGGCGATCAGCGCGGCTTTTGGACGCACGCTGTCGATGGCGTCAATCACATAGCTGTAGCCTTTGCTCATGTACTCCGCGACGTTATCTGCCGTCACAAAGTCGTCGATCACCGTCACGCGGCACTCCGGGTTGATCAAACGGATGCGCTCCGCCATGACCTCAGATTTTGCCAGGCCGACGTTATCACGCAGGGCGTGGATTTGACGGTTGGTGTTGGTGACGCACACGTCATCCATATCAATCAGCGTGATTGCGCCAATACCGGTTCTCGCCAGCGCTTCTGCGGCCCACGACCCCACACCACCAATGCCCACGACGCAGACATGCGCATCCGCAAACAGCTGCAGGGCTTTTTCACCATAGAGACGTGCCGTGCCGCCAAAACGCTGGCGCCAGGCATCGCTGATTACCACAGACATAACACCTCAGATGTAAAAAGGGTGAGGTTCTCCTCACCCTGAACAGTAATCCGTATTGCGCTCAGAATACCACAATCAGCCGCTGAATACGTTTCCGGCACCCGGTGCGGCCTTCAGTACCCACACGCGTCCGTAGTGGTTATACCAGCCTGCACGGTGGCCTGCATCCGGGCCAATGCCCTGATAGATATCGAAGTGCTGACCTTTGATCGCGCCGCCGACGTCCAGCGCCACCATCAGACGCAGCTCATACTGGCCGTTGAACTTGCCATTGTTGTCCAGCAGCGGGACCTCTGCCAGCAGCGTGGTGCCCGCAGGAATAATCGAACGATCCGATGCCACCGACGCACGGCCAATCAGCGGTACCGCACTCGCCCCTTTCACCGGCGCGAAGTTTTGCGGTTTAAAGAAGACAAACGACGGGTTCTGCTCCAGCAGCTCACGCACCTCGGCTTCGCTGTGCTTTTCGCCCCACTCGCGGATCGCCTGCATCGACATGTCTTCTTTCTTCACTTCGCCGCGGTCGATCAGCACCTTGCCAATACTGCGATAGGCGTGGCCGTTTTTACCGGAATAGCTGAAGAAGTTAAGCGGTGAACCGTCGCCAAAATCAATGTAGCCGCTGCCCTGAACGTCCATGATGAAGTTATCCATCAGGGAATTGCTGTAGGCCAGAACGTAATTTTCACTCAGCGCACCGGCGTAGATTTCGGCGCGCGACGGCAGACGACCGCGTTTTGGCGGCATACGGTAGATAGGATACTGGAATTCGCCCTGACGCGTGTGTCGCGCCTGGATAACCGGGGTGTAGTAGCCGGTAAACTGAACGTTGCCGTAGTTATCGGCCCCTTCCATCTGCCAGGCGTCGATACCAAACTGGCGCATGTTGCGCGTATCGCCGCCCGCCCGCAGCCAGTCCTGTACCGCGCTATAAACGTTATTCTGTGCGCTATATAAACGCGGTGACGCGTTGCGGATCTGGTAGACCTGCTCGGAGAAATCACCGGCATTAATCGGTGCGCCGACAGCATCAGGCTGATTAACTAAAGAGAAAGGCTGGGATAACTTCCCGTCTTTATACTGTTGACCGCGATCGGTCGGTTTGGAAGAACAGGCCGCAAGAATCGCTACCATTGCGCCCGCCATCAGATACTTCGCCCAACGTCCTTTCATTCTGTCTCGTCTTTAAGTTGCCCATTTCCGCGTGATGAAGATAACAAACCGCCAGGGCTAATGAAATGCGATCGCATGCCCTTTGGCAAATTTTGCGCAAAAAATAGTCCAAACAGCGCCATGTCGTTCAATTTGCATACAAAATCATGATAAATGTGAAAAAGGGGTTGCATCACAAACCTATCCGAGTATAGTGCGCATCCACGGACGCGGGGTGGAGCAGCCTGGTAGCTCGTCGGGCTCATAACCCGAAGGTCGTCGGTTCAAATCCGGCCCCCGCAACCAATTAAAATTTGATGAAGTATCTTCTACGACAGTAGAAAGACGGACGCGGGGTGGAGCAGCCTGGTAGCTCGTCGGGCTCATAACCCGAAGGTCGTCGGTTCAAATCCGGCCCCCGCAACCAATCAAATTTGAAGAAGTAAGCTTCTACAAGAGTAGAAAGACGGACGCGGGGTGGAGCAGCCTGGTAGCTCGTCGGGCTCATAACCCGAAGGTCGTCGGTTCAAATCCGGCCCCCGCAACCAACACTTCTAAAACAATAAACACCCTTAAGGGTGTTTTTTTGTATCTGTCGTTTGTGAATTTGCCGGGCGTAAACCCGGCCAAAAGATCTACCCGCGCCGCGCCAGCGTCGCCCCGTCAGAGAAATACGCACGAATCCCTGCCAGAATCGACTCCGCCACTTCCTGCTGGAATTTTGCCGTCTTGAGCTTACGCTCCTCTTCCACGTTACTGATAAACGCGGTTTCAACCAGGATGGACGGGATGTCCGGCGCCTTGAGTACCGCAAATCCGGCCTGTTCAACGCTGTTCTTATGCAGCTTATTGATGTTGCCCAGCTTGCCCAGCACCGCTTTACCAAACTTCAGGCTGTCGTTAATGGTCAGCGACTGCACCATATCGAACATGGTGTGGTCGACGTAGCGATCGCCGCTTTTGCTCACGCCACCGATAAGGTCCGAGGCGTTCTGAGTGTCCGCCAGGTATCGCGCGGCGGTACTGGTTGCGCCTTTGGTTGAGAGCGCAAACACCGACGAGCCGCTTGGCTGACGGCTGGTAAACGCATCCGCATGGATCGAGACGAACAAATCTGCGCGCTGCTTCTGCGCTTTCGCCACCCGAACCTTCAGCGGAATAAAGACGTCTTCATTGCGCGTCATATAGGCGCGCATATTGCCTTCTTTATCAATCAACGCCTTCAGACGACGGGCAATTTGCAGGACCACGTCTTTTTCGCGCGTGCGGTATTTCCCCACCGCGCCGGAGTCTTCGCCGCCGTGGCCTGGATCGAGCATGATCACAATCGGACGATCGCGCCCTGCTTTCCCCGGCTGCGGACCGCTTTGCGCCGGCGGAACCTGACGCTGCAGATCGCCCTTGTTGTAATCTTCCAGCAGGGCAAGAAGCGGATCCTGAATATCCGTCGCATTGGCCGGGTAGAGATCCATGACCAGGCGCTCTTTGAACGTCGCGACAGGCGCCAGGGCAAACAGCTGCGGCTTCACGTTCTGCTTCAGTTCAAACACCATGCGCACGGTTTGCGGATCGAACTGCCCGACGCGCGCCGATTTAATAAACGGATCGTCGCCGCGGATCTGCGCCGCCATCCCTTTCAGCACGGAGTTGAGGTTAACGCCTTCGAGATCCACCACCACACGTTCCGGGTTGCTGAGGGCAAATTGCTTATATTTCAGCACGCGATTGGACTCGACCGTCACGCGCGTATAGGTCGACGATGGCCAGACGCGCACCGCCACGACCTGACTGGTGGCGGCAAGACCGACCTGACTGACGCTAAGCAACCACATTGCCCCGGCCCCTTTTAACAAACGGCGGCGGCTTATTGCTGAATTGGATCCCGACATGCTTCTCCCGAGCAAGAACACTGACTGATATACAAAATGTCCAGATTGACCGAAAACTTTAACGAATGACGCATAAACTGTCATCTATAAAAGGGTAAACAATCATACGCTAACGCACGGATTACTTATCATTTTCTGTGGGTCGCGGAAAATTTGCGCTTGCACACGCGGCCACAATCGAATAAAAATACAGAAATTACGAATAAACATTCATTAAGGGTTGTGCCATGGTGAAGGAACGTAGAACCGAACTGGTCCAGGGATTCCGCCATTCTGTTCCCTATATCAACGCCCATCGGGGAAAAACGTTTGTCATCATGCTTGGCGGCGAAGCCATTGAGCATGAAAATTTTTCCAGCATCGTCAATGACATTGGCCTGCTGCACAGCCTGGGGATCCGCCTGGTGGTGGTCTATGGCGCGCGCCCGCAGATCGACGCCAACCTGGCCGCTCACCAGCACGAGCCGATTTACCACAAACATACCCGCGTCACCGATGCCAAAACCCTTGAACTGGTGAAGCAGGCGGCAGGTCTGCTGCAACTGGATATTACCGCTCGCCTGTCCATGAGCCTTAACAACACGCCGCTGCAGGGCGCGCATATCAATGTCGTGAGCGGCAACTTCATCATTGCCCAGCCGCTCGGCGTGGACGATGGCGTGGATTACTGCCACAGCGGCCGCATTCGTCGTATTGATGAAGAAGCCATACACCGCCAGCTGGACAGCGGAGCCATCGTCCTGATGGGCCCGGTCGCCGTTTCGGTGACCGGCGAAAGCTTTAACCTCACCTCAGAAGAGATCGCCACGCAGCTGGCGATCAAGCTGAAGGCGGAAAAAATGATTGGGTTCTGTTCCTCTCAGGGCGTCGTGAACGATGAAGGAACGATCGTGCCGGAACTCTTCCCGAATGAAGCCCAGGCCCGCGTGGAGGCGCTGGAAGCCGGAGGCGATTACTACTCCGGCACCGTCCGCTTCCTGCGTGGCGCCGTGAAGGCCTGCCGCAGCGGCGTGCGCCGTAGCCACCTGATCAGCTATCAGGAAGATGGCGCCCTGCTGCAGGAGTTGTTCTCCCGCGACGGTATTGGTACGCAGATTGTCATGGAGAGCGCGGAGCAGATACGCCGCGCCACCATCAACGATATCGGCGGTATTCTGGAACTGATCCGCCCGCTGGAACAGCAGGGTATTCTGGTGCGTCGTTCACGCGAGCAGCTGGAGATGGAGATCGACAAATTCACCATTATTCAGCGCGATAACCTGACCATCGCCTGCGCCGCGCTCTATCCGTTCCCGGAAGAGAAGATCGGTGAAATGGCCTGCGTGGCGGTGCATCCTGATTACCGTAGCTCTTCACGCGGTGAAATGCTGCTTGAGCGCGTGGCGGCACAGGCGCGCCAGATGGGGCTGAGCAAGCTGTTCGTCCTGACGACGCGCAGTATTCACTGGTTCCAGGAGCGCGGCTTCACGCCGGTGGATATTGATTCCCTGCCGGAAACGAAGAAAGAGATGTACAACTATCAGCGCCGTTCAAAAGTGCTGATGGCGGACCTGGGATGATACGACGCCCTCACCGTCCGGCGAGGGCGTTCGTTCAGAGGGATTCAAATATCGCGCCCAGCCCGCTTCGGCGTTCCGTGCGGGTGGCAATCGCCTGCACCAGCACGCGTTCATCGGTATACAGCGACAGGCGCTGACGCGCGCGCGTAATGGCGGTATAGATCAGCTCGCGGGTGATGACGGGGGAAAGCTGCGTGGGCAGGACCAGCGCCGCGTGGTTAAACTCGGAGCCCTGGGATTTATGCACCGTCATCGCCCAGGCGGTTTCATGCTCGGGCAAGCGGCTGGGCTGGAAAGACTTCACGCTCCCGTCCGGCATCTGGAACCAGACGCGCAGGCCCTGTCCGCAGTCGAGCGCAATCCCGATGTCCCCGTTAAAGAGCCCCAGCGCGCTGTCGTTACGGGAAATCATCACCGGCCGCCCTTCATACCAGCGCGAGTGCGGGGTACGGTTAATTTTACGCTTTTGCGCTAGCAGCTGTTCCAGCCTGTCGTTAAGACCCCGGACACCAAAGGGACCTTCCCTCAGCGCACAGAGCAGCTGATATTCACCAAACGCGGCAATGACCTGCTCCGGCGAACGCTGCTGTTGTACGCCCGTCAGAAAGTGCTGATACCCCTGCAGGGCATCATCCAGCATCGCCTGATACTCTTCCCCGGTCTGTAGCGATTTTTTCTCAATATCCGTAAAGGTGCCGTCAAACACCGCAGTGGTTGTGCGCCGGTCGCCCCGGTTCACGGCCGCCGCAAGTTGGCCGATACCGGAATCGCTGCCAAAACGGTAGCTTTTCTGCAGCAGACACAGGCTGTCGCGCAGCGCGCCCGCAAGCGAGTGGCTTTCAGAGGTGAGCGTACATCCGGTGAGACGGGCGAGCTCCTGGGCGCGTTCAGCAGTATACCCCAGGCTGGCATAGGTGCAGATATCGCCCAGTACGGCCCCCGCCTCCACGGAGGCAAGCTGGTCACGATCGCCGAGAAAAATGACGCGCGCGTGCGGCGGTAGCGCATCGATCAAACGCGACATCATCGTCAGGTCAATCATCGACGCCTCATCCACCACCAGCACGTCAAGGTGCAGCGGATTACCGGCATGGTAGCGCAAACGCTGGCTACCCGGCTGAGCGCCAAGCAAACGGTGCAGCGTGCTAGCTTCGTTGGGGAAAAGCGCAAGCTGCTCCCCGGTTAGCGGCAGCTTTTGCAGCGCGCCGCCTAACGACTCCGTCAGACGCGCCGCCGCTTTACCGGTGGGGGCCGCCAGGCGAATACGGCACTTTTGCTCACCCGAGAGCTGAATCAGCGCGGCAAGCAGTTTTGCCACGGTGGTCGTTTTCCCGGTGCCCGGACCGCCAGAAATCACCGAGATCCGTCGCGTTAAGGCCACGGCAGCCGCCACTTTTTGCCAGTCTGTCGCGTCGTCAGAGGTAAACAGCGCATCCAGCGTTTGCCGGAGCTGCGTTTCATCGCAGGGAAGCGGGGCGTTGGTCTCGCTGAAGAAGCGCGCCACCGTCAGTTCGTTACGCCACAGCCGGTTAAGATACAAACGCTCGCCGACCAGAATCATTGGCGTCCCGGTATCGGCTCCGCTCACGGCAGGCGAACGGCGTAGTATCGCCTGCCAGTCCACGGCATCACCCAGCAGCGCGAAACACGACTGTAAAGCCGGAGGCATTTTCTCATCCACCGCCAGACGCGACAGCGGCAGACATACGTGCCCCTCCCCCGCGTCTTTGCTCAGAATGGCGGCGGCAAGCATGACGGCAGGCTCCTCGCCTGCCACCATCATGGCAAACTGCACATCCAGGTGGCGCAGTAATCGTTGTTCAACCGCGTCCAGCAGTAGCGCCTGCATCGTCATGCCACCTCCTCCGTGCCTGCAGCAAACAGGTTATCCATTTTTTCAATCAGTTCCACAGCCGGACGCGTGCTAAAGACGCCGGAACGCGGGTCGTTGGCATCCACGCCGCGCAGGAACAGGTAAATCACGCCGCCAAAATGCGCGTCGTAACGGTAATCGGCAATACGATGGCGCAGGTAACGGTGCAGCGCCAGGGTATAAAGCTGGTACTGCAGATCGTAGCGATGCATTTGCATAGCCGACGCCATCGCCTGTTGGGTATAGGCTGTGCTGTCTTCGCCCAGCCAGTTCGATTTGTAATCCAGCAGGTAGTAGCGCCCGTCGTGGCGGAAAACGAGGTCGATAAAGCCTTTTAGCATCCCCTGCACCTGGCGGAAGTTCAGCGGCGGGCATCCGGCGGATAACGGATCGTACTCGCGGATCAACGCATCAAGCGCCTCGGCCCTGAGCGGGCTGGCGATGGGGAGGTAAAACTCCATCTCCACCTGCTTATCTTTGGCGGTCAACTGGCTAAGCGAGATCCCCTGTGCGGTGAGCGGAGCATGCAGAACCGCGCGGATCCAGTCGGTGAGAACCGGCTGCCATTGCGCGCCGTAACCACCGCTCTGTAACATCTTTAGCACCCACTCTTCGGAAACCGGCTGGGTAAAATCCAGTTCTTCAAACAGGCTGTGCAAAAACGTGCCCGGCGAGGCGCCGCGCGGGAACTGGTGCGGCGTCAGCACCGGCTCAACGGGTACGCTACCGGCGCCTGCGGCATCCACGTCCAGTTTTGGCATCAGATCCTGCGCAATACTCTGCCCGTGCTGTTGTAAGCCGGAGTAGCTGGTCACGCGCCAGTCGTCGGCAATCGTGCGTACCACCCGACGGGCATGGAGATCTGACTCGTGCGGCTCCGGCATGTGCCAGCGGCTGTTGTCGGGCAGCGAAGGAATATGCAGGGCAACATGCTCAGAGCAAAGGGATTCGATGCACTGGCGCAGGCCCGCCGCGTCTTTGGGTTCACCCTGCTGAATAAGCCGCCCCAGCGCGCTCAGATGAAAATCGCTCTCCCCGCTCTTTTCGCCCCGACGTCGGAACAGCGGCGCAACGCCCAGGCTGCAGTGCCAGACCGAGCGGGTCAGCGCCACGTAGAGCAGGCGTAAATCTTCCGCCAGACGTTCGGCCTCTGCCAGCTCAACGCTGGACTCCGCGTTGCTGAGATCGAGCACCGCCTCAAAAGACTCGCGATCGTGGTAAAAAGCCTGATCCTGCACGCGGTAATTGGCGATAAACGGCAGCCAGACCAGCGGATATTCCAGACCTTTCGACTTGTGAATGGTGACGATCTGCACCAGATGTTTATCACTCTCGAGGCGCATCTGCTGGCTGGAGGAATTGCTGTTCGGATCGGCAATCTGCTGCGCCAGCCAGCGCACCAGGGCGTGCTCGCTCTCCAGCTGCGTACCCGCTTCCTGCAAGAGTTCGCTGATGTGTAAAATATCGGTCAAACGCCGCTCGCCGCCTGCGGTAGCCAGCATATTCTCCGCAATGTGGCGCTGAGCCATGAGCTCGCGCACCATCGCCATCACGCCGCGCTTCTGCCATCTTTCCCGGTAGTGGACAAATTCCTCCACCACGGCATCCCACGCGGCTTCGTCATTGTTGAGGGTATCAATATCGCGCGCGTTTAGTCCGAGCATCGCGCTGGCTAATGCGCTACGCAGCGTGCTTTCCCGCTCCGGGGCCAGCACGGCCTGCAGCAGCCATAACATCTCCTGCGCCTCCAGCGTTTCAAAGACGCTGTCACGGTTCGAGAGGTAGACGGAGGGGATATTCAGTAACGTCAGGGCGTCGCGGATGAATGCGGCCTCCTGACGGCTGCGGACCAGCACCGTAATATCCGATGCCTTTACCGGGGTGGGGTTATCTCCCTTCCACAGCAGCGCCTCACCCCGCGCCCCGGCACTGAGCCAGTCACGGATTTGCGCGGCACAGTGCTGGGCCATGGCATTTTGATAGTCGGCAACGCCACAGCCTTCCCCATCCAGCAGCCAGAAGTTCATGGCAGGCTGCGTCACGCCGTTAAACTCGAAGCGCAACGAGGCATTTTTCGGGGCAAATTTTACCGGCTGAAACGGGATCTCCCGGAACATAAACGCCGTATCCATACGGCTAAACAGCGCGTTGACGCTTTCCACCATGCCGGGAGAGGAGCGCCAGTTAGTATCGAGCGTGTAGTGCGCGTCAACTTCGCTGCGGGCTTTCATATAGGTGAAAATATCCGCGCCGCGGAAGGCGTAGATGGCCTGTTTCGGATCGCCGATTAACAGCAGCGCGGTGTCGGGCTGCTGGCGCCAGATACGGCGGAAAATGCGGTACTGCTGAGGGTCGGTGTCCTGAAATTCGTCTATCATCGCCACCGGGAAGCGGGTGCGAATCGCGGCGGCAAGCGCTTCGCCATTCTCACTGCACAGCGCCGCATCCAGGCGGCTCAGCATATCGTCGAAACCCAGTTCACCCCGGCGGCGTTTCTCGCGCGCCACGGCTTCACGAATTTCGGTCATGGCACGGGTGATCATCAGATCGTTGAGCGTGAGGGGCTCCGCCAGCAGGGTTTCAATCGCCACAAACAGGGGATGCTCAGGCACAATGCCGTCGGCTTTGGTCCGCTCAGCCAGGAAACGTTGGGAGAATTTCTCCAGCGCATCCGGGAGCTGATAGCCCCGCGTCTCTTCCTGCGCCCAGGCGCTGACCTTGTCGATCCATTTTGCCTGATTGCCACGGTTGAACTTACGACGGTCAATCCCGGAATTTTCGATAATGGCGTCAATCTCGCCGACTGACTCCATCCATTTTTGCTTGATGTCCGCAATTTTCGCGATGATTTTTTCATGCCGTGAGGCCAGAGTTTCATCTGCCGGCGGCGGGGATTTAATGACCGGCGCTTCCCCCTGCAGATAACGATCGATCGCGCGCAGCAGCGCTTCCGGGCCTTTCCAGAGCGCATGTACCGCTTCGGCGATATCACGCTGTAAGGGGTAGCAGTGGCGACGCCAGAAATCCGCGCAGGCCTGATAGCGAAGCACGGATTCATCTTCAATGAGCTGCTGTTCGAACAGCATACCGGACTCGAACGCGTTCAGGCTCAGCATGCGCTGGCAAAAACCGTGAATGGTAAAGACGGACGCTTCATCCATCTGCCGTTCAGCGAGCAGCAGCCACTGGGCGGCCTGCTGCTTATCGGCAATCTCTTCCAGAAGGCTGGCGTAGAGGGGGTTATCCGTGCTCTGACGCAGACAGGCAATGCGCAGCTCGTGGATATTGGTACGAATACGGCCCCGCAGCTCCGCGGTAGCGGCCTCGGTGAAGGTGACCACCAGCAGCTCTTCCACGCTCAAAGGACGTGGAAAAGCAGCGTTGCCGCCAAGCCCTAACAGCAGGCGCAGATAGAGGGCGGCAATGGTGAAGGTTTTTCCCGTTCCCGCTGAGGCTTCAATCAATCGTTCACCCTGCAGAGGTAAACGTAAGGGATCAAGGGACTCAGCGGTATCGGTCATTCTTTCTTACTCCAGGGCATAGATTGCTGCAGCGCGCTGACACTCTTCCAGACTTTCCAGCCTTTCGGGTTTACGTACTCCGTTTTCCCGTTCTGGCTACCGGAAACCTGAGACAGTATGGTAATACCCTGCGGCTTAATGATCGCCTGATGGAAGAAGTCGGCAACCTTCTGCGGCGTCAGCTGTTTTATCTCGGCCACTACTTTATCACGCGAATCAAATTTCAGATTACCGCGATCGAAATCTTTGCTCAGCTGCGAGGCTTCTTCACCCAGCGTCTGCGGCGGCTGCATCACCTGCGCGATGACGGCCTGCTGGATCTGGGCAAACTCTTCCGGCTTCATGGCGCGCAGTTTTGCTTCTACCTGCGGGAAGAAAGCCTGGTAACGCTGCCAGAGATACGCCGGTTGTTTATCGCTGCTTTGCAGCAGGAAACCCAGCCCCCACTGACGACCGACGTTCATGGAGAAGGCAAACACCGCGTAGCCAAGCTGCTCCTCTGTGCGTAACTGGTTATAGAACCAAGGCTGAATAATCTGTCCCAGCACGGCGCTCTGCGCTGAACTGGCGAATTCATCATAGCCCGTTGGCACAAAGACCGCGGCCAGCGCGGAATCCGTGCTGTTACCCGCCTTTTCAAAAATCACATTCTGTTTTTTCTCAACCAGCACGTCCTGGTTGCGGCACCACTCGTCGCCTTTAGAGCCGAGCTGAGTGCGAACATTCTCCGCCAGGGTTTTGGCCTGCTCCTCACTCATGTTGCCGACGATCAGGAACTCCGGACGCGTGTTGCTTTTCAGCGCATCGCGGTACGCGAGCACGTCTTTTAAGGAGATGGAAGGCAGCAGCGTGCGGCGATCCTCACGCTGGAAATAAGGAACCTGCGACAGCATTTGCGCCGGCATAAGCGCCAGATCGTAAGCCTTGCCCTTCTCGGCAGAATCCATCATCTGGGCATACCAGGATTTAGCCTGCTCAAGCTGCTCCTCCGTCGGCGTGTAGCTGAAGTAGCCCTCCAGCAGAGCCTGGAACAGCTGAGGCAAGCGCTGGGTATAGCCGTTTGCATTAAGCATCAAACCGTTATTGGCGTTGGTGGAGAAGCTGATCCCGCCCACGGCGGCCTGGTTGCTGAGCTGATCGAGCGCGATACCGGCGAGATAGTCATTGAGCGCGAACATCACCTGATTTTTGGCGGTGTTCATGGCTTTCGGGTTACGCAGCACCACGCTGACATCGGCTTTAGGCTCACTGGCGAAATAGCGGCTTGGGGTATACACGACGCGCAGCGTTGGCTCATCAATGATGAGTTCCGGGTGCGGGTAATCTTTCGTCGTTTTGATCAGCGAGAAGTCATCCGGTATATAGGGGTTCAGCTCCGGCAGCTTCAACGCAATCTCCCCGGCCTTTTTCTGCCAGTCGGCGAAGGTCTGAGCGCTGATTTTATCCACCTGATAAGGGGCATCGACAAAATACGCCGTCTTGTTATGCGGTTCGTTCGGGCTGATGTACCAGATGCGGGCATTCTCCGGCGTCATCATCGCCAGGCGAGCTTTTACCGCCCCGGCATCGTACCGGTCGGCAATATTCACCGCGTCGAGAGTATGTTCCACCGGCACGCGGATCATGGTATCCGCCAGCCACTCCACATAATCCATGTCGCGGGTGATGGACGGGTAGCGGAAATCGAGATCCAGCACGTGCGCGAGTTCATCAAAATAGCGCTTATCGACGCCTTTCTCGCGCAGCAAAGCGAGGTAGCTAAAGATAGCCGCCACGACTTCATCGCGGTTGGCCTGTCCTTTGTCGGTCAGCGTCGCGGAGATCGCCAGCACGCCGCTATTGCCGTTCACAACCGGATCGGAGTCGGCGCGAATGCCTTCCGCCAGCCCCTGCTTTTGCAGCCAGTCAGACAGCGTACCCGGGCTACGGTTACCAATCAGGTAGGTGACCAGCTCATCGGTTTTACTGCGAAACTGTGCCGTGTTGTTATCAATGCGGAATTCCACGCGCAGCACTTTGCGCGGCATAGCAGGAACGTAGTGGATCACGATGCCTTTTTGCGCATCCGTGACCACCGGAACGGTGATTTGCGGCAGGTCGATATTTTTATTCGGCACCCGGCCAAAGGTTTTGGCCGCCATGGCTGCCAGCTCTGGCAACGGTTTATTGCTGTAGATGACCGCCTTCATCAGGTTGGCGGAGTAGTATTTATCGCGAAACGCGTGCAGGGCATCCAGCACCGGGCTGTTCGGTTTGTCGCTCAAGGTTTCCAGGTTACCCCCGGAGAAGCGCGAGCCCGGGTGCGCAGGGTTGATGGTTTCGGCGCTGACCTGCGCCATGCGCATACCGTCTCGGGTGCGGGCCATGGTCAGCTCGGCATTCACCGCATTGCGTTCACGCTCGGCGTATTTTTTATCCAGCAACGGCGCGGCGATGGAATCAGCGAGGCGATCGACCGCCCCTTCCAGCGCATCATTTTCGACTTCGAGATAAAAGGCGGTGCGGTACGGCGCCGTACTGGCATTGTGGCTGCCGCCATGCATCTTCAGAAATTCGGACAGGCTATCTGGCTGCGGGTATTTTTTTGACCCCATCAGCGTCATATGTTCCAGATAGTGTGCAAGCCCAGGATGAGCGTCAGGATCTTCCAGCGACCCAACCGGCACCACTAATGCCGACAGGGATTTCACCGCCTGCGGGTCGGAAACCAGCAGTACGGTCATCCCGTTATCAAGGCGAATAGCCTGATATTGACGGGTATCCTTTTCGCTCTTACGGATAGTTTCCTGAACGGGTTGCCAACCGGAGTCTGCGTGAGTGACGGGCGCCCAAAGGGCAATAAACAAAACAAACGCTTTAAACAAGGTGCTGCCTGGCATTACGACCTCTTTATCACGGCTACATCATTAACAAACTGCGTGCTGGACACGCCAACATCTCTTTCTTTGGGTACATCAGTCCGTGATAAGAAATGCATCATAAATGAACACCCTTATCTGCGCAATTTTTATACAGCACTCAGGACTGATTAAATTTAAACAACGGCAGCAGGTAGCGCTGCGCCTCTTCCGTGATAGCCTCCAGGTATTCTGGTTCGAGCGTTCGCCACAAACGCTGATACCAGACATCATCCCCTTCGCCCCGCACCATCATGTTTCCTTCGTAGGCCTGCATAAATTTGCTGCGTGCTTTCTGCAGCGAAGCCTCATCCGTTAACATCGCATCATTCTGCGCGTCATAACAGGCTTTTATCCAGGCGCCGCCACTTTCCGGCAGTAACAGGAGCGGTTTGTTCATTCCCTGGCGGTAGCCCTCAATGTACAAAGAGAGATACCCTAACGCCTGCTCGGCTTCCATCGGCGGGAAGCGCCACTCGCCCTCTTTGCGCACGAAAATCCGGCTTTCGCCTTTATGCCCACCCGCACTGTAGACAAGATGTTCGAGCCAGAGTTGCAAACCCTGGGAAACGCTGAGCATAGAGGGCCGCCAGCGCAGCAGCCCATCCGGCTGAACCTGGGTTAACCAGCCCGTGAGCTGTACCCCGTTGCAGTTGAGATCGATTTCAATACTTTTCCCTGGCTGTCGGCACGCTCGTACGCGCTCTGCCAGGGCGGTCATCTCCTGACACTGCGCCTCCCAGACGATCTCCCCAAACGCTCCGTAGGGCAGCTGACCTGCAGCACGGTAGCGGCGGTAAAGTTTGTCGGCATCTTCCTCTTCAACCAGCGCGTTCAGCAGCTGCAGATTTAACTGATAGCGTTCCAGACCTTCCAGCGTAAACGGCTCTGCCTCAGGAATTTCGCTCTCTTCAGAGCGGAAGTTGACCTGCAGTCGTTGCTGGAAAAAGGCGCGCACCGGATGCGCCCAAAACCGCTGAAGCTGCTCGAAGGTCAGAGTGTCGATAGGGCGCGGGTCAAGTTCCTGAATGAAATCGGTATGCGCATTCCCCTCCTTTTTCGCCGCCGGCAACCACTCAAGGGCGTAGCTCTGGCGCTCGCTGGCAATATAGTTCACCGGGTCAAACGGCATGCGGCTGTGGAAACAGGTGATATGGGCTTTCACCCTCTGCTCGCTCTCATCACAGTTGCGCTCCTCATCTCCCGGCAGGTAGTGGCTCTGGCCGATATAGTCCACCAGCTCCTGCACCAGCACGGAGGGGAAACGCTCGCTGTTGTCCTGAATGGAACGACCGATATAGCTGATATAGAGCTTACTCTGCGCGGAAATGAGCGCTTCCAGGAAGAGATAGCGGTCATCATCACGGCGGCTACGATCGCCCCGTTTTGGGTTTGCGCTCATCAAATCGAACCCCAGCGGCGGCAGCGCGCGCGGATACACACCGTCGTTCATGCCAAGCAGGCAGACTACCCTGAACGGGATAGAACGCATGGGCATCAGGGTGCAGATATTGACAGGACCCGCCAGGAAACGCTGGCTGATTCGCTCCTGGTCAAGCCGCTGCGTCAGCTCATCCCGCAATAGCGACAGCGGGATGGCCTCGTGGTAGTGAGAATTCACGCCTTCGTCGATGATAGCCTGCCACTGGGTTTCAATGAGCGCCATCGCCGCTTCGGTGTCATTGTCCGGCAGGAAGAAATCATTGAGTAACGCCCTGCAGACCGGGAGCCATTCTTCAAGTGGACGCGGCTGCAACAGCGCATATCGCCAGCGGTTAAGCTGCATTAATAGCGATGCTAAATGCCCCACCAGTTCAGCAATTAACCCGCTGGACTCATCGTAAGGCAGCACCTCATTCCACTCGCCCTGGCTGCTTTCCATGGCATAGCCCAACAGCATACGCGTCAGGCCAAATCGCCAGGTGTGCTGCCCGGTAGGGGGAAGCTCGAATTCCTGAACGTTATCGTCATCGATCCCCCAGCGTACGCCAGACTCGTTAACCCACTGACGAAGGTAGCGCAGGCCCTCTTCATTGATGTTGAAGCGTGCGGCCAGCACGGGAACATCCAGCAACGCCAGGACGTCTTCGGAGATAAACCGGCTATCCGGCAGTGACAGGAGAGTGATAAACGCCTGCAATACCGGATGCGACTGACGGGCACGACGGTCAGATATCGCGTAAGGCAGGTATCGCTCGCCCGTTGCGCTGCCAAAAACGGCCTGAATAAAGGGACTGTAGCTATCGATATCCGCCACCATCACCACGATATCGCGTGGCGTCAGGTCAGGATCTTCCTGCAGCATCGCCAGCAGCTGGTCGTGAAGCACTTCGACCTCACGCTGCGGGCTATGGCAAACGTGGAGCGTGATACTGCGATCGTCAGGATCGAGTTTTCGCTTATTGTCGCTGCGTTCGAACTCGTTCGCCGTCACGCCCATGACGGCACGGTTTTCCAGATCCAGAATATCTAACTGGATATTATGCAGCAGGCTGTCCGGGGCGATCTCAACAAAGGCATCCACGTCACCTTCCCCTGAGGAAGTGATGTCTGAAAGCATGTGAATGTAGTCACGTCCCAGCTTCCCCCATGAGGCAAGCAGCGGATTGGGCAGGTTCTGAATACCCTCTTCATCGAAAAGCTGCCCGGCCGTCGAGCCGTCTTTAAACAGCGGGATGGATCGTTCTTCAAAAAGGCGTTTTCGTTGGCGGGTCACCAGCCGCGCAAGCCAGCGTTCGTCGAGGATATCCCCCCAGTACTGTCGGCAAGGGTTGGTAAACAAAATATGGATATCAATATGTTTACCCAGCGCATTCAACGCTTTCAGATAGACAGGGGGTAATGCGGATATTCCGCAGATAAATACGCGTGACGGCAGTCGGGCCGGGCGCTCCGACGCATTTTCAAGTATCGAGATAAACCGATCGTAGAGATTGGCACGGTGCCACTTAGGCTGGCCCAGTTTCTCCGTATGCTCTACCAGCGCTTTCCACAGCGGGGCCTGCCATATTTGCGCCTCCGGCAGGCCTTCAACCAACTCGCCCGCTTCCCAACGAATTAACCAGTCAGAGCGATAAACAAGGTATTGGTCGTAGAGATCGGCGGTGCGCGACGCCAGCTGGAACAGCTTACGCTTGTCGGTATCGTCATTGAGGTAGTGACGCAGCATGGCAAATTCATCGTGCTGCAGCATTTCCGGCAGCAGCGCCATCAGCTTCCAGCTCATGGCCTGCTTGTTGAACGCGCTCTGCTCCGGGATATCCGGCAACACGCGGACAAACATCTCCCAGATGAAGCTCGCCGGCAGCGGAAAATCAATATTCGCGGCAATACCAAACTTGCGGGAAAGCGACATTTGCAGCCACTGTGCCATACCGGTGCTCTGCACCAGCACCATTTCAGGCTCAAAAGGATCGTCAAGCCGCTCGCGCTCAACGATAAACTCCATCAGTGCTTCCAGCACATCCAGACGATTTGAGTGGTAGACCCTTAACATAGACGCTCCCGACTACTGGCTAACCGGGCAATGCAGACGCGTTAACTCACCGCGCCGCCCCAGAGGAGAAATAAGTGTAACCGTGATGCTGACACATCCTGCGAGCGTTGTCTGCCCCCGACGGGCCTGCCAGCCTGCAGGAAGAACATTTGTTGAGAGCTGAGACTGGTTCCAGGCATGGTGCCAGAGCTGGCGATACTGATTAAATGCGGTGAACCGCGCCGCCAGTGCCCGGTGATACCCCGACAGTGCGGTCACGACCACCAGCAGCAGCATCATCGCCAGCAGGACCTCAACCATGCTAAACCCTTTTTCTCTGCTTACGGCAGCTGACATAACGCGCTCTCCTTAAGGGGACAAAAATCGCTCCAGCCGTGAGGCGAAAAGCGCACGTTCCCGTCGACGATCTCTCCTGCACGCCAGAGCAGCAGGTCGTTGCCGCTGGCTATCAGTAGTACACGCGCCTCACTCAGTTGACGCAAACACACTCGCCATGTCGATGTCGTTTTGCACTGGATTTGTAGCTCTGGCGCCCAGAGCTGAACACGTCCCCACTCAAGCGCGGACTGCGCCGTCGCCTGCTGCTGAAGCGAGCGGCTCTCACCGCCAACGAGCGCACTGAACGTTGTGACCTGCTGATTGAGCCCCGTCAGGATCAGGGTACCGAGCACCAGTAAAAGCAGAACCAGCGCCAGCGAAGACATCCCGCGTTGACGGCTCACAGGTTATACCCCGTGACCGAATACAACGCCTGCCAGGGTTTCCCTTTATCGCCTTTACGCCTCGCGGCCAGTTCGATAATTACCTCTGGCGCAAAACCGGCATGTTCCACTTTCCTCACGACAAAATGCGCGATCGCAAGCCTGTCCGGGTCCGTGAGCTTTTCCCACCCTTTTCCTTCACACGACGTCGCGCCACGCAGGGTTTCCAGCGCCCCCGATTCCAGACGAAAACCGGTGCTGTCATTTTCTGATGCGCTGCTATCCCAGCGACCGTTACTGTTGGCATCCCACCGCACAATGATGCAGCTCCCCTGCCTGCCGATCGCCAGCGCCTGTCCCTGGCAATTTCCCGCGCAGTACCCCGCACGCTGAAGCTGTTTGCCGAGGGCGAACAGGTGTTGCCAAACCTCTTCTTCCAGCTCTCGCTGGCCGGATTGCAGTAATACGGCCCGCTGTAGCCCGGGTAAAAAACGCGATGCGCTTATCAGCAAAAGGCTGCTCATCGCCGTGGCAATCAGCACTTCTGTTAGTGAGAAACCGCGCTGCCTCATCAACATGCACCTCCCTCAGAGACCTGACACATCCTGATGCGTCCTCCATTTGAGACCATAATCAGCCATTCTCCAGCACGGCTTTGAACGCGTATCCGCCCCGCCCATGCCGTATCCCGTAATCCATAGAACCCGAGGGACGGCGTGACCTCGCCGATCGTGACCTCAGGCCAGAGGGGTATCAGCACAAAGGGACTGTCCTTCTCACAGCCTTGCACGGCAGAGCTCGCCAGACAGTCCCGGTCCCCCGTCCGCTGACGGGTAATTTGATGGTCGCGGTTGTGGCGGTTGGCATGGTTGCGCAGAAACAGCAGGTAATCTCGCACCTGGCTGGCGGTTTGCCACAACCGCTGCTGCCGTTGCCAGCTGTCCCAGCCGTACAGGCCCGAGGCGCTAAGGATGACGACAAGCGAAACGGCGACCAGCGTTTCGATAAGCGTAAAACCGTTCTCTTTTTTCATACCGGGAGTGTGGCGAAGCGCCGTGGACATGACGAGCATCGGATCCTCGTTTTACGAGACGTCATCCGGAGAAGTGGGTGAGTTGCAGCGCGTTGCAGGCTTTCTGGATAGCGCTTCGGGAAACGGGAGAAAGGCGAAAAAAAACCGGCGCTAAACAGCACCGGTTGTGTCAGGCTTTATCGCATCAGATCGCGACGGGCGCTTTGATGCCCGGGTGCGGGTCGTAGCCCTCAATCTCGAAATCATCAAAGCGATAGTCGAAGATTGATGCCGGTTTGCGTTTGATAATTAGCTTCGGCAGCGCACGCGGTTCGCGGGTCAGCTGGAGATGCGTCTGTTCCATATGGTTGCTGTAGAGATGGGTATCCCCACCGGTCCAGACGAAATCGCCCACTTCCAGGTCGCACTGCTGCGCCATCATGTGAACTAACAGCGCATAGCTGGCAATGTTAAACGGCAGGCCGAGGAACACGTCACAGGAGCGCTGATAGAGCTGGCAGGAGAGCTTTCCATCCGCCACATAGAACTGGAAGAACGCGTGGCACGGTGCCAGCGCCATTTTATCCAGCTCGCCGACGTTCCAGGCGGAAACGATGATGCGGCGCGAGTCCGGATCGTTTTTCAGCTGGTTCATCACGGTGGTGATCTGGTCAATATGGCGGCCATCAGGCGTGGGCCATGCGCGCCACTGCTTGCCGTATACCGGGCCCAGATTGCCGTTTTCATCTGCCCATTCGTCCCAGATCGAGACGTTATTTTCGTGCAGATACGCAACGTTGGTATCGCCTTGCAGGAACCAGAGCAGTTCATGAATGATCGAGCGCAGATGGCAGCGCTTTGTCGTCACCAGCGGGAAACCTTCTTGCAGGTTGAAGCGCATCTGGTGGCCAAAAATGGAGAGCGTACCGGTGCCGGTGCGGTCGTTTTTCGGCGTGCCCTCATCGAGCACTTTTTTCATCAGTTCAAGATACTGTTTCATGGTTCCTCAGGAAATCTGTTGCTGTGGACGACGACGATACGCCCAAATCATCATAATGGCACCCGCGACAATCATCGGAATGGAGAGGATCTGCCCCATGCTGATGTACTGTACCCACTCGCCGGTAAACTGTGCGTCCGGCTGGCGGAAGAACTCGACGATAATACGGAATGCACCGTAGCCGATCAGGAAAAGGCCGGAGACAGCCCCCATCGGGCGCGGTTTGCGGATAAACAGGTTGAGGATGATAAACAGCACCACGCCTTCCAGCGCCAGCTCGTACAGCTGAGACATATGGCGCGGCAGCACGCCGTAGGTATCGAAAATGGACTGCCACTCAGGATGCGACGGCAGCAGCGCCATGTCTTCCGCGCGCGAGCCCGGGAACAGCATGGTAAAGGAAACGCTCGGGTCGACGCGGCCCCACAGCTCACCGTTGATGAAGTTGCCCAGACGGCCCGCCCCGAGACCAAACGGGATCAGCGGCGCGATAAAATCGGACACCTGGAAGAAGTTGCGTTTGGTGCGTTTGGCAAAAATCACCATCACCAGGATCACCCCAATCAGGCCGCCATGGAAGGACATGCCGCCGTCCCAGACGCGGAACAGATAGAGCGGATCGTTCAGGAATACCGGGAAGTTATAGAACAGCACATACCCAATACGGCCACCGAGGAATACGCCGAGGAAGCCCGCATACAGCAGGTTTTCAACTTCGTTTTTGGTCCAGCCGCTGCCAGGACGGCTGGCGCGACGGCCAGCGAGCCACATGGCAAAAATGAAGCCCACCAGGTACATCAGACCGTACCAGTGAAGCGAAACAGGTCCTACTGAGAAAATGACCGGATCAAATTCCGGAAAATGCAGATAACCACTGTTCATCTGTCACCACAAGATGTTGTTATTCCGCTGAAAGTGGACAGCGGTAGAAATGCGATTCTGCCGTAAGCAGAGGCTCCAAAGTTGCGAATCATAGCACAAGGCGGACGCGGAGGATGCGCCCGAGATGTAAAAGATGTGTATAGGGTTTTATGCGCGCTTGTGCCCTCACCTCGCCCCTCTCCCTGTGGGAGAGGGAGAAAGGCTTTAGCGGCCGCCGCGGATCAGACCGCCCATACCGCGTCGTTCCATAAACGCCGCGACCTGATGACGGACCTCCGCTGCCAGCTGCGCCTCAAGGCTGCGTTCTGCCAGCTCGCGGGCATCATCGATGTCGATATGCCGCAACAGGTATTTCACGCGAGCAACAGCGCGACCGTTCATCGACAGATGGCGGTATCCCAGACCAATCAGGATCGCAACGCACATGGAATCCCCGGACATTTCACCGCACAGGCGTAAATCAATGCCGTACTGCTCCGCTTCTCGGGCAATCATCGCTAAGGCGCGAATAATCGCCGGATGCAGGCTATCGTAGATACTGGCGACGCGGGTATTGTTACGGTCGACGGCCAGAATATATTGCGTCAGGTCGTTGGTGCCGACAGAGATAAAATCAACGCGGTTTGCCAGCTGCGGCAGCATAAAGACCATGGAGGGCACTTCAAGCATGACCCCAATCCGCGGTTTCGGGATCGCATAGCCGATCATCTCTTCCACTTCACGGCCAGCACGTTCGATCAGCCGCCGGGACTCGTCGATCTCATCAATGCTGGTGACCATCGGCAGTAAGATGCTGAGATTGCCCGTCGCCGCGTTGGCGCGCAGCATCGCGCGCACCTGGATCAGGAAGATCTCTGGCTGATCGAGCGTAATGCGGATCCCACGCCAGCCCAGGCACGGGTTTTCTTCGCTGATCGGCATATAGGGGAGCTGTTTATCCGCCCCGACGTCCAGGGTTCGCAGGGTGACTGGTTTGTCGTTAAACATTTGCAGCATCCCCTGATACTGCGCCACCTGTTCCTCTTCAGAGGGGAAACCGCTTTGCAGCATGAACGGGATTTCAGTACGGTACAGGCCAATGCCGTCGATGCGGCTGCCCAGCTTCTCTTCGTGCTCGGGGCTTAAACCGGCGTTGAGCATGACTTTGATCCGCTCACCGCTCTTAAGCTGGGCGGGCAGGTTAACGTCATCTTCCGCCAGCTTGCTTAATTCATTCTCTTCGCTGATAAGACGCTGGTATTCCTGGAGCAGAACCGGCTCAGGATCGACCAGCAGCTCACCGCGATAGCCGTCGACCACCAGCGTACGTCGGTGCAGCACCGACGGCTGAATGTCCGCCCCCATAACGGTAGGGATGCCCAGCGCGCGCACCATAATGGCGGCGTGTGAGTTGGCGGCACCATCGCGCACCACCACACCGGCCAGCCTGTCCTGCGGCAGTTCAGCCAGCGTCGTTGCCGAGAGTTCGTCGGCGACCAGAACAAACCGTTTTGGCCAGGCATTCGGGCCCTGAATGGTGTCATCAAGATGGAACAGCAGGCGCTGCCCCAGAGCGCGCAGATCCCCTGCCCGCTCTTTCAGGTAACCGTCGGTCAAAGCCGCAAACTGGTCGGCAAATTTTTCGATGACCTTCTTAACCGCCCACTCTGCGACCGAGCCTTTATCCACTTCCGCAAAAAGCTCACGACGCAGACGCGCATCGGAGAGCAGGTGCGAATAGAGGTCGAAGATAGCCGCCGTCTCTTTTTGCGCGCCTGCGGCAAAACGCTTGCTGTAACGACGAAATTCATTCGCTGCCTCTTCCAGCGCGGCGGTGAGACGCTCGCGCTCAAGCGCTTCATCAAGCGTTGAGGCTTCGTAAACCTGCTCCATTAACGGCAGCGTGGCGTCCATCCAGCCTTCAGCAATCGCCACACCTGGCGATGCCGGAAGGGCACGAATGCGCGTATGGCGATACTGACCAAAGAGCGCGGCAAGCTGAGACTGAGAGAGGATCGCCGCCATCTGCGTGGCCAGCGTGACGAGGAAAGACTCCTCGCTTTCGTCGTACTGACGTAGTTCACGCTGCTGGACAACCAGCACGCCGAGCAACTGGCGACGCTGGATAATCGGCACGCCAAGGAAAGCGCGGAAGCGCTCTTCTTTTACGGAAGGGATGTATTTAAAGCTGGGGTGTTTTTGCGCGTCAGCAAGGTTAATGGGTTCAGCCAGTCGCCCAACCAGACCCACGATACCTTCATCAAATGCGAGCGTAACGGTGCGTCCACGTGGTTTTTTCAAACCACGGGTCGCCATCAGGTAATAGCAGCGCCGATCGTGGTCGGCCAGATACACCGAACAGACCTCGGTCTCCATCGCAAGACAGATGTCGGTGACCAGAATATTCAACGCCTCGTTCAGACGCGGCGCGCTGGCCACCTTCTCGACTATTTCTCGCAAGCGGGTGAGCATGATTTGCGTAGCTTAACCTCTTTTACGTCGCCAGGCAGGTGCGCTCTGCGGCTTAGGCGGGATCTCCTGAAGCTGCATCACCACACTTGCAAACTCTTTCATCACCCTACGGTAAACATCGCGCTTAAATGACACGACCTGACGAACAGGATACCAATAGCTCACCCAGCGCCAGCCATCAAACTCCGGCGTACTGCTGGTTTGCATATTGATGTCTGAATCGTTGCCCACCAACTGCAACAGAAACCACTTCTGTTTCTGGCCGATACAAACCGGCTTTGTGTCCCAACGCACCAAACGTTTCGGTAACTTGTAACGCAACCAGTTGCGGGTCGAAGCCAGGATGCGAACATCTTTTCGGCTCAAACCGACCTCTTCAAAAAGCTCCCGGTACATCGCTTGTTCTGGGGACTCTCCCGGATTGATCCCGCCTTGCGGGAACTGCCAGGAGTGTTGACCATATCGACGGGCCCACATCACCTGGCCCTGACGATTACAAATTACTATTCCTACGTTCGGGCGGTAGCCATCGTCATCAATCACCGGACTACCCCAAACTAAACCTTATATATGAATGATTGTTTCACACTACAGGGAGGCGGTAAACCACTCTCTTACAGGCCTGCAACCTAATAACAATTGAATAACTCACAAATAAGTGTTGAGTTATAAACAGATGAGCGACAGTGAAGGGAATTTTATTCACCTTTTCTGTGGATATAGTTGTGAAGAAGTGTCTGATTACCGATGAACAACCTCAACGACCGCCGCACACCCTCTTTTGCTCTCATTCATTAACATGATTATATTCATATAGTTAGATGCATTTACGTAAACAAAAAACTGAATAGCGTGACGATCGTCACACCAGGGATCGTCGTGCTGATGAAAGATCGAACAGCGTCGGTTTTATCCACAGATTGTGCCAATAAGTTAGTCACAATTTGTGTGAAAATTCGATTTTCATCGCACGTCAAGGCTGTAAATTGAAACAGTAGTCAGGGTTATGCCCAGTTATCCCATTTTTCTGTGGATAACATGGTGTAAGATCCTGTTCATTGTCAGTGACCAGATTTGAACAACCGCTTTTTCCACCCAGGCGAAACGATTTCATACCAATAAAAAAACCTATAAATCATAGAGATGTCATATTGGTACAGAAAAAGTTAAACTCTATCCACAGGGGACAAATTCTTCGTTTATTTTTTAATCAAAAGGTTACCGTCATGCATCCGCTTACACCCTTGGGCTCACCACCGTCCAGCGAGAGCCAGTTGCTACTGCAGGCACAGCGTCTGGCCGGTTTTTCGCTTGGCGAGCTGGCAGCAATGGCCGGGCTGCCGATCCCGAAGGATCTGAAACGGGATAAAGGCTGGATCGGCATGCTGCTGGAGCTGTGGCTGGGTGCCAGCGCAGGGAGCAAACCTGAGCAAGATTTTGCAGCCCTTGGCGTGGAGCTAAAAACCATTCCTGTTGACCGCCAGGGCAAGCCGCTTGAGACCACCTTTGTCTGCGTTGCGCCATTAACCGGCAATACCGGCGTAACGTGGGAAACCAGCCACGTTCGTCACAAGCTGAAGCGCGTATTGTGGGTACCGGTTGAGGGTGAACGTCAGATTCCCCTGGCCGACCGTCGCGTTGGCGCGCCGCTGCTCTGGAGCCCGGACGAGGATGAGGAGCATCAGCTGCGTCTGGACTGGGAGGAGCTGATGGACATGATTGTTCTTGGGCAGGTTGAGCGCATCACCGCCCGACACGGAGAGGTATTACAGCTGCGCCCAAAAGCAGCCAACAGTAAAGCCCTCACCGAGGCAATCGGCGCGCAGGGTGAGCCGATACTGACGTTGCCGCGCGGTTTTTATCTCAAAAAGAATTTCACCGGCGCACTACTCGCACGTCATTTCCTGCTGAAAACATAGTTTTTTACTTATTTTGAGAGCTCTCAAACATAATCGACTGCTTTTTAAGATTTTACCGCTTCCTCAAGTCGCCATATCGGGTTAATACTAGATGATGATTTGATACAAGCCAGATGAGGACGATAACGATGAAAAAATGGGCAGTATTAGTGTCAGCAGTCGGTTTAGCGTTTGCCGTATCGGGCTGTAGCAGCGATTACGTCATGGCGACAAAAGATGGTCGAATGATCCTGACCGACGGTAAACCCGAAGTCGACGATGATACCGGTCTGGTCAGCTACCGCGACCAGGAAGGCAATAAAATGCAGATCAATCGCGACGAAGTATCGCAAATTATCGAGCGATAATCAGAGAGAGGTCAGTCGCTTGCTGGCCTTTTTGATTTTTTTCTTCCCCTTTTGCTTCCCCTCTGCCATGTTTATATTCCTTTGTCGGGTACGCCCTGACGCGGTTTATATGTCTACTGAGGAAGCCGGCTATGCATTATCACCGTATCCCCCACAGCGCACTGGAAATTAGCCAACTGGGGTTGGGCACGATGACATTTGGTGAACAAAACAGCGAAGCCGATGCCCATGCGCAACTCGATTATGCCGTCAGCCAG
This sequence comes from Enterobacter sp. Acro-832, assembly GCF_011752745.1. Taxonomy (NCBI): domain Bacteria; kingdom Pseudomonadati; phylum Pseudomonadota; class Gammaproteobacteria; order Enterobacterales; family Enterobacteriaceae; genus Enterobacter; species Enterobacter sp. Acro-832. Next base: position 467,761 of record NZ_VWWX01000003.1, on the reverse strand, counting down.
GGCATTAACCTGATTGATGTCGCAGAGATGTACCCTGTTCCGCCACGTCCTGAGACGCAGGGACTGACCGAAACCTACGTCGGTAACTGGCTGGCAAAACGCGGCAACCGTGAAAAGCTGGTGATTGCCTCCAAAGTCAGCGGCCCCGCGCGCAACAACGATACCGGGATCCGCCCGAACCAGATCCTCGATCGCAAAAATATCCGCGCCGCGCTGGACGCCAGCCTCAAGCGCCTGCAAACCGACTATCTCGACCTGTACCAGGTACACTGGCCGCAGCGGCCAACCAACTGCTTTGGCAAGCTCGGGTACAGCTGGAATGAGAGCGCCCCCGCGGTGACGCTGCTGGAAACGCTGGAAGCGCTGACCGAATGCCAGCGTGCGGGAAAAATCCGCTACATTGGCGTGTCTAACGAAACGGCCTTTGGGGTCATGCGCTATCTGCACCTGGCGGATAAGCACGATCTGCCGCGTATCGTGACTATTCAGAACCCGTACAGCCTGCTTAACCGCAGCTATGAAGTGGGCCTGGCCGAAGTGTCGCAGTATGAAGAAGTGGAACTGCTTGCTTACTCCTGTCTCGGCTTCGGCACCCTGACGGGGAAATACCTGAACGGCGCGAAACCGGCCGGGGCGCGTAACACCCTCTTTAGCCGCTTTACCCGCTACAGCGGCGAGCAGACGCAGAAAGCCGTTGCCGCTTATGTGGATATCGCGAAGCGTCACGGTCTTGACCCTGCGCAGATGGCGCTGGCCTTCGTGCGTCGTCAGCCGTTTGTTGCCAGTACCCTGCTGGGCGCAACCACGATGGAACAGCTGAAAACCAATATTGAGAGTTTCCACCTGAACCTGAGTGAAGAGGTGTTAGCGGAAATTGAAGCAGTGCATCAGGTTTATACTTATCCTGCACCATAGCCTGACGCTTTTGCCCGGTGGCGCGACGCTTACCGGGCCTACAGGTGCTCAAACCCAGGCTGGGTAAGGCGAAGCCGCCACACGGCTATATATCAACGGCGACGTTGCCAGAGCCATAATGCAGCAATCGCAATCGCAAACAGCCCGCCAAACCCGACACCAATCCCGACCACCGGCACACCCACTTTTACCGCCAGCGAGTAGAGCCCCAGCATTAACAGCATCGCCAGGTTTTCACCCAGGTTTTGTACCGCAATGGCATTGCCTGCCCCGACGGTCTGCTTGCCCCGCTCCTGCAGTAACGCATTCAGCGGCACCACGAAGAAGCCCCCCAGAATACCAATCAGGATGAGGAGGGCATACGCGGGCAATAACGCATGCTGCAGCGAGAAGATAAGCACCACGACGCCAATCAGGATCCCTGCGGGCATGCAGCGTGCGACCGTCTCCAGCGTGACCAGCTTCGCCGCCGCGCCCGCCCCAACCACAATGCCGATGGCCACCATCGCATTAAGATAGGTTGGCGTCGCGTTGTCCGTAATGCCCAGCGCCACCGGCACCCACAGGACCAGCAGGAAGCGCAGCGTAACGCCCGCGCCCCAGAACATGCTGGTCCCCATCAGGGAGAAACGCGTTTCACCGTTATGCCACAGCACGCGGCAGGCGGTAAAGAAACTGCCGGTCATCGGTTTAAATCGCCAGGATTGACCCGGGCGAGCCGCAGGCAGCTTCGGAATAAACAGGTTCGCCACGACCGCCCCGCCATACACCACTGCACACACGCCCAGTGCCGCCAGCACATGCCAGTCGGCCAGCACGCCGCCCGCAACGGAGCCAATCAGGATAGCGGCAATAGTGGATGACTCCATCAGACCATTGGCTTTCACCAGCTTATCCCCGGTGGTCAGCTCGCCGAGAATGCCGTACTTCGCCGGGGAGTAGGCAGCGGCGCCAATGCCCACCAGCGTGTAGCCAATAAACGAATTGAAGCCAAAGCAAATGCTGGCCGCCCCCAGCAGCTTGAGGCCGTTGGCAAACATCATCACCCGGCCTTTCGGGAAACTGTCCGCCACCTGCCCCACAAACGGAGCAAAAATAATGTAAGCGCCCACAAACACCATCTGCAGGATCGGCTGACTCCAGTCGGGGTAAAACTCGGCTTTCAGCAGCGCCAGCGTGGCAAACAGCAGCGCGTTATCACCGAACGCAGAAAGAAACTGCGCGGCGATTACGGCCATCATGCCTTTCGACCTGAGGGATGTGTTAGTGTGTACTGACTCACGCATTTTGCTGTTCCGCCTCTTCAACCATGCCTTTCAGGGTCACGAAATCGGGTTTTCCGCTGCCCAGTACCGGGAGCTGTTTCAGGTAGCGAATATCGCGCGGCACGGCCAGTTCAGGAATACCGTGTTCGCGTGCATAGCTCAGTAATCTGTCGCGCTTAAGCTCACTGTCGGTCGTAAAAAGCACCAGCGCCTCGCCTTTGCTGGCATCGCTCTTCACGACCGTGGCGTGCATCTTCTCGGCGGACACGGCCATCGCCAGTTGCTCCACCATTTCCAGAGAGACCATTTCGCCGGCAATTTTGGCGAAGCGTTTCGCGCGTCCCTGAATCTGTACAAAGCCCTGCTCATCGAAACGGACGATATCGCCGGTGTCGTACCAGCCGGTTTCAATCTCGCCGTTGACGTTTTCCGCCGTCGGCGCTTCCAGCACGCCCGGATTTTCCACGCGCAGATACCCGTTCATCACGTTTGGCCCTTTCAGCTGCAGGCGGCCACCGTCCTCAATGCCCGGCACCGCCAGCAGACGCGCGTCCATCCCCGGCAGAATTCGGCCAACCGTGCCCGGTTTCGCCGCCATCGGCACGTTAATCGAGACCACGGGCGCACACTCGGTAACGCCATAGCCTTCGAGAATGCGCAGGCCAAACTTGTCCTGCCAGATCTGGCGCGTGCTCTCCTGCAGTTTTTCCGCGCCAGCCACCACATACCGCACGCGATAAAAATCATACGGATTGGCGAAACGCGCATAGTTCCCCAGAAAGGTTGAGGTCCCGAACAGAACGGTACAGTTACGGTCATACACCAGCTCCGGCACAATGCGGTAATGCAGCGGGCTCGGGTAGAGGAACACTTCTGCGCCGGTCAGGAGCGGCGTGAACAGCCCCACCGTCAGGCCAAAAGAGTGGAACAGCGGCAGCGCCGACATAAAGCGGTCGTTCGCGGTAAAGTCGGCGATGCTTTTAATCTGCTCAACGTTCGCCAGAATGCTCTTGTGGCTGTGGACGACGCCTTTCGGGTTGCCCTCCGATCCCGACGTGAAGAGGATAATGGCGTCATCTTCCGGCTGCTGTTTGACCTGCGCCAGACGCGGCACCAGCAGATGCGCAAAAATCCACAGCTTGTCGCCGGTGGTCACGTCCGCTTTCAGATCCTCCAGGAAGACCCAGCGCACCTGGGTGAGCTGCTCGGGAAGGTGCCAGAGCTTGCCTTTGTCCAGAAACTGACGGGAGGTAAAGACGGTATTAATCTGAGCGGCAGTAATGGCGCTGGTCAGCCCCTTCACGCCCGCCGTGTAGTTCATCATCGCCGGGATCCGGCCCCGGGAAACCGCGCCGAAAATCACCGCCGCGCTGATGCCCGCGTTAGGCAGCATCAGGCCAATCTTTTCGCCCTTTTTGCTGTACTTCTCCAGAATACGGCCCACAAACAGGGTCTTGGTCAGCAGTTTGCGATAGGTATCCGGGGTAAAGTTGATGTCTTCGATGCAGTTTTTCTTCGCGCCATAGCGGTACTGCGCGGAAAGCAGGGATTCGTACAGCGTTTCGCGCGGGCGCACGGCCATACGCGCTTCCATCATAATCTGATGCAGCATTTCCCCGGCGATTTTACGGCGATCGCGGGCACGCGGCGCGTCTGGCATCGGTAACGACGTTGGCGGCAGGATATGCAGCGTGATTTTGGGGAACAGACGCTGCTTCACCAGCCCCTTGAGACGGCTGAAATGGGTCAGCTCCGCGCCTTCAATACGCAGCGGCACCACGGTCGCTTTTGACTTCGCCGCGACAAACCCCGCGCCGTCGTAGATTTTCATCAGCGAACCGGTCACGGAGATACGCCCTTCCGGGAAAATGACCACCGGGCGCCCCTGCTCGACCAGGCGTACCAGATGTTTAATCATCATCGGTTTTGTCGGGTCGAGCGGGACAAAATCAATCAACGGCGTGAGCCAGCGCATGTACCACTGCTGGCTGATGGAGGTATACACCGCAAACACCGGGCGCACGGGCAAAAACAGCGCCAGTAGAATGCCGTCTATAAAGGAAACATGGTTTGGTGTGATGAGAACGCGTTCGCCGCGCAGCGCCCGGGCATCGCCGGTGATGCGGATGCGAAACAGAATACGGAAAAGCGTACGGAAGAACCCAAATAGCATCTCAACTCCCTTTGCCAGCCAGTGTGGAGGGTCGATAGTAAATGGTGGCAGATTACACGAGAAGTGGTAAGGGAGCGACAGCAAAAGTGGAGGCGAAAAAAAACCTGCGCATCCGCGCAGGTTGGTGCAAGAGATGAGTACGAAACCGTACTAAGAATTCTCACCAATCAATACCTCTGGGATCTCAACTGTATCAACCTCTTTAACACCCTTGCTATCGGACAATCGCAACAGCCTGAGGCAAAGTGTAACTAAAGGTTCAGATTCACATTCTTCAGACATGACTGGGCGTGTAACGATTACACCGCCAGGGGTGTGCTACGTCACGTTTGTGGAGCGCTAAAATCCGCTCCCCTTGAATGCACGCCGCTTTTCCGCAACACTAATTGGTGTGTAAACGCTTACCCCCAATAAGAAGGTAATGAATGGCGACAATAAAGGATGTGGCCCGTCTGGCAGGCGTGTCGGTGGCAACCGTCTCGCGCGTAATTAATGATTCACCAAAAGCCAGTGACGCATCACGTCAGGCGGTACAAAGCGCCATGGAATCCCTGAATTATCATCCCAATGCCAATGCCCGCGCGCTCGCCCAGCAGTCTACAGAAACTATCGGGCTGGTGGTGGGGGATGTTTCCGATCCCTTTTTCGGCGCCATGGTGAAAGCGGTTGAACAGGTTTCTTATCAGACAGGCAATTTTTTGCTGATCGGCAATGGCTATCATAACGAACAAAAGGAACGCCAGGCCATTGAGCAGCTGATCCGTCACCGCTGCGCGGCGCTGGTGGTTCACGCCAAAATGATCCCGGATGCCGAACTGATTCATCTGATGAAGCAGATGCCGGGCATGGTGATTATCAACCGCATTATTCCCGGCTTTGAGAAACGCTGCGTGGCGCTCGACGACCGCTACGGCGCCTGGCTTGCCACGCGGCACCTGATTCAGCAGGGACATACCCGAATTGGCTATCTCTGTTCCAATCACCCGATTTCCGATGCGGAGGATCGCCTGCAGGGCTACTACGACGCCCTGCGTGAAAACGGGCTGCCGTGTAATGACCGGCTGGTGGCCTACGGCGAACCGGATGAGAGCGGCGGTGAGCAGGCCATGACCGAGCTGCTGGGTCGCGGACGGAATTTCACGGCGGTTGCCAGCTATAACGACTCCATGGCCGCAGGGGCGATGGGGGTGTTGAATGACAACGGGATTGAGGTACCGGCAGAAATTTCGCTGATTGGCTTCGATGACGTGCTGGTCTCCCGCTATGTTCGCCCGCGTCTGACCACCGTGCGCTACCCAATCATCACCATGGCAACGCAGGCCGCCGAGCTGGCACTCGCGCTGGCTGAACAGCGTCAGCCGCCGGAAATAACGCATCTGTTTAGCCCGACGCTGGTCCGTCGTCACTCCGTTGCGTCGCCTGCAGAAGCGCAGAGCGAATAACGGTAGAGGTGAACCCGCGTGTTGGGGTATTCCAGCCCATCACCGATATACTGCCAGCCGTAACGTTCGTAGAAGTCGCGGCAGGCAGACCAGAGATGGAGTTCCTCATACCCGGACTGTGCGGCGTAAGCGATAACATGCCGCTGAAGTTCTCCCGCCAGCCCCTTGCCTCGCGCCGCGTCGTCAACGTACAGCGCCGCCAGCCACGGACAGAGATCCTGTCGGGTGATCAAATCGCAGCGCCAGAGCCCCACCGTACCAAGAAGCTTTTCGTCCTCAACGGCAATAAACGTCAGCGGTAATGCCCCCGGCGTCTGGCTGTGCTCAACAATACTGTGGAAAAATTCCCGGGGAAGCCCTTCGCCAAAGGCCTGCCAGATCCAGTCGGTAACCTGCTCAGCATACTGCGGTGCATCGTAGAGCGGGAGGATAACTGTCTTTTTCACGTTTCACCTGCGTATTCTCATTAATGGGCTGGCCTGACGTCTCCAGCTCGATTGGCGATTATTTTACCAGAGTCAGACTATTTAGTTTGACTTCAGGCAGGCCTGACGAATCGTTACCAAAAAGCGTGATCGTGGCGGAATTTTTGCGCTTCCCGCATCGCTTATACGGCGTAAGCTCTGTGTTAAACTGCAGATCATTACGTGGAAGCAGGAATGTAGAATGGCAACAATGCTGGATGTCTCACTGCGCGCGGGCGTGTCGAAGGCCACGGTATCGCGCGTGCTGAACGGCACGGGTCAGGTTAAAGAGAGTACGCGTCAGCAGGTGTTTGCTGCGATGGAAGAGCTGGGCTATCGGCCGAACTTTCTCGCACGCTCGCTGGCTAACCAGACCAGCAACAGCATTGGTCTGGTCGTCTCGACCTTCGACGGCTTTTACTTTGGCCGCCTTCTTCAGCAGGCGTCGCGGCAGACGGAAACCCACGGGAAACAGCTGATCGTCACCGACGGTCACGACGCGCCGGAACAGGAAGAACAGGCGGTACAGATGCTGGCCGATCGCCAGTGCGATGCCATCGTGCTTTATACACGCTATATGAGCGAAAAAGCGATCATCAAACTGATGAACACCGTAAAAACACCGCTGGTGGTCATTAACCGTGAAGTGAGCCAGGCGCCGGATCGCTGCGTGTTCTTCGAACAGCAGGATGCCGCATTTAAGGCTGTGGATTATCTGATCGAACAGGGTCATCGGGAGATCGCCTGTATCACCGTCCCGATCCATACTCCAACCGGAAAAGCGAGGCTGATGGGCTATCGCAAGGCGCTGGAAAAGCACGGCATCCGTCTGGACGAGCGTCGGATTAAGTACGGCGATGCGGGAATGACCGGGGGATATGAGCTGTGCAAGGAATTGATTGCCGACGGTGTATCGTTTAGCGCCCTGTTTGCCTGTAACGACGACATGGCGCTGGGGGCGTCCAAAGCGTTACACCAGGCGGGGCTTAAAATCCCGCAGGATATTTCACTGTTCGGCTTTGACGATGCCCCTAGCGCGAAATGGCTGGAGCCTGCGCTCTCATCGGTTTATTTGCCCATCGACAATATGATTGTCACCGCCATCGATCAGGCGATCCGGCTGGCAAGAAACCAGCCGGTCGATGCCATCCCGCCGTTTACCGGCACGCTGGTCTTACGCGATTCGGTCACAACGGGGCCGTACTTTCATCAGATGAGTTCTAAAGCCAGCAGTTCCTGAATGGTCTGGCGACGGCGGATCAGCCGCGCCTTGCCGTTATCAAACAGCACTTCCGGCAGCAGCGGGCGGCTATTGTAGTTAGATGACATAGACGCCCCGTACGCGCCGGTGTCGTGCAGCACAAGGTAATCCCCCGGCTTGACCTCTGGCAGCGCGCGGGTCTCCACTTTGCCGCCTTCCTGCTGGGTAAACACGTCACCCGATTCGCACAGTGGCCCCGCAACGACCGTCTCAACGCGCGGCGCCTGCGTTAAATCGCGGCCGTCGGCAGCCAGGGCGGTAATGTGGTGATAGCTACCGTACATGGACGGACGCATCAGGTCGTTAAAGCCCGCGTCAATCAGTACGAAGTGGCGAGACCCCATCTCCTTCACGCTGCGCACCTGCGAAACCAGCACACCGGCTTCCGCCACCAGGAAACGGCCCGGCTCAATTTCCAGTTTTACCGCGTGGCCAAGATGCGCGGCGATTTGATCGCGCGCGGCGCTCCACAGACCGTAATAGTGATCGGTATCGATCGCCTCTTCCCCTTCGCGATAAGGAATGGAGAGACCGCCGCCCGCAGAGATCGCCTCCAGATCCTGACCGAAGTCGACAACCTGACGCACCATCGCGCCGCACACCTGCTCCAGGTGGCCGTAATCCACCCCTGATCCAATGTGCATATGAATCCCCACCAGCTTCAGGCTGTAGCGTTGTAATACCTCCAGCGCGGCAGGCATATCGGCATACCAGATCCCGTGCTTGCTGTTTTCGCCGCCGGTATTGGTTTTTTGGCTGTGGCCATGACCAAAGCCCGGGTTCACGCGCAGCCAGACGCGATGGCCGGGAGAAACCTGACCCAGCTGTTCCAGCATATCCACAGAACCGGCATTCACCGGGATCTGCAGCTCGTGAACGCGCGCCAGCGTCGCATCGTCGATCACATCGGCGGTAAAGACGATCGCGTCGCTGTCGGCTTTCGGATCGTATCCGGCCGCCAGCGCGCGCTCGATTTCGCCGAGTGACACGGAGTCCACCTTCACGCCCTGCTCGCGCATCAGGCGCAGAATATGAATATTGGAGCAGGCCTTCTGGGCAAAACGCACCACGTCGAACTGATGCAGGGCGGCGATCTTCTCGCGGACGATCTGCGCGTCGTAGACCCACACCGGGCAGCCAAACTCGGCAGGCAGGCGCAGCAGGTTGTCGGCGTTCAAATCGGTATCAGTCTGGTTCAGCGGGCGTGGCATGGTCTTCTCCGGATAAATGCGTTTTGATGATTACGCCACAGCGCAAAGAGAATAAAAAATATCGTTTTATCGCGAGTCTATGCAAAAATGATATGGACAGTTCTCTGCTTTCAGGTGCCCTATGCCCGCCGTCAATTTACGCCATATCGAGATTTTCCACGCCGTGATGACCACCGGCAATCTCACCGAAGCCGCACAGATGTTGCATACCTCGCAACCGACGGTAAGCCGCGAGCTGGCCCGCTTCGAGAAAGTGCTGGGGCTGAAGCTGTTCGAACGCACCCGGGGCAGGCTTCACCCGACGGTACAGGGGCTACGTCTGTTTGAGGAAGTCCAGCGCTCCTGGTACGGGCTGGACAGAATAGTGAGTGCCGCGGAAAGCCTGCGCGAGTTTCGCCAGGGCGAGCTGTCGATTGTCTGCCTGCCCGTCTTCTCGCAATCCTTTTTGCCGATGCTGCTCCAGCCCTTTCTGGCCCGCTATCCGGAGGTCAGCCTCACCATCGTGCCGCAGGAGTCTCCCCTGCTTGAAGAGTGGCTTTCGGCTCAGCGTCATGATTTAGGGATAACCGAGACCCTCTCCTCCCCAGCGGGCACGGCGCGCACGGAGTTGCTCTCATTAGATGAAGTGTGCGTTCTGCCCGCCGGACATCGGCTTGCCGGTAAGGCGGTACTCACGCCGGAAGATTTCCATGGGGAAAACTATATTAGCCTGTCGCAGACCGACAGTTATCGACAGCTGCTGGATACCCTGTTTGCAGAGCATCAGGTAAAACGGCGAATGGTGGTAGAAACGCACAGCGCGGCCTCGATTTGTGCGATGGTGCGCGCAGGCGTCGGCGTCGCGGTGGTGAATCCGCTTACGGCGCTGGACTATGCGGAAAGTGGAATTGTTGTGCGTCGGTTTAGCGTCTCGGTTCCTTTTACCGTGAGCCTAATCCGCCCATTGCATCGCCCGGCGTCGGCGCTGGTGGAGGCGTTCAGTGAGCATCTGCAAGGAGGGCTAAGTATGTTGACCGACCGGCTGAATAAGATGTTGAATCAGACGCCCCACTAAACAGCGGGCGCCTGAACACTCAGTTAAAACGTTTCGCAATAGCCGCTACACGCTCGCCGAATTTCACCGCGGTTTGCAGATCGCCGCTGGCAATGGCGCCAGCATCAGCATCTGAAGGAGACTGCACCAGTAAACCAACAGAACCGCCCAGATTATTAATGTCCTGACGGGTAGCGGCAAGCGTATTTGACGGCGGTAGCCCCAGACTCACCCAAATCCCACCGTGTTGAGAGGCCAGCGTTTGCAGGTATTGTAACGACACCTGCTTATCACCGTTCAGGCTGGCGCTGTTGCTGAAGCCCGCGAACACTTTGTCCTGCCAGCTACGCACGAACCAGGCTTTAGAGGTCGCATCAGCGAATTTCTTAAACTGCCACGGTACGCTTCCCATGTAGGTTGGCGCGCCAAAAATAATCGCTTTAGCATCGTTGAGTTTTTGCCAGTCGCTTTCCTGAATATCGCCATTGCTGTCAATGGCGATCAGCTCAGCCTGCGCGCCCTCGGCGACTGTTTCTGCAACGCGTTTAGTATGACCGTAGCCAGAATAATAGATAACTACAACGCTCATGATTTATCTCCTGATGCAATATTGCCTTGTGAGTCAAACGATTAAGACGATTTTAAAATTGCTCTGCGAGCCCGTTGCCATTTTCGGTTCCCTGGTATCAAATAGAAACCTTACGTCGTTTTATACACGCAAATATTCACGGGCGTAAGAAGGCACTTTTATCTCACCTGGTTACCTCGAGGGAACCACCATGACCCCTACAGCAGTATTGAAAAAGGAGATGCCTCCTTACAACGTGTTCGATGAGCGCTGCCCGACACGCGGCGTGCTGACGCGTATCGCCGATAAGTGGGCACTGTTAATCCTTGCGCGCCTTGAGAATGGACCGATGCGCTTTAATCATCTTCAACGCGATATTCAGCGAATCACCAAAAAGGTGCTGACCCAGTCTTTACGCAAGCTGGAACGAGATGGGCTGGTGTCGCGAAAGATATTCGCCACGGTACCTGTCACAGTCGAGTACAGCCTGACACCGCTTGGCCAGACGTTAACTGAAACGGTGACGGTGCTGGCGCACTGGGTGGAAAATAATATTGATGCTATTGTGGCGGCGCAATCCGCTTATGACGCCGCCAACATGTAACCAGAACCGGACGCTCAGGACAACATAAACGCCACGGCATCCGCAGCATGAATAGCGGTGGTATCAAATACCGGGAGAGGGCTTCGCTCAACGGGTACCAGCAAACCGATCTCCGTGCAGCCAAAGATCACCCCTTCGGCCCCCTGCTGCGCAAGTTTTTCGATGACGCTGACGTAGAAGGCGCGAGAGCTTTCGCTGAAGGTGCCAAGGCAGAGCTCGTCAAAGATAATCTGATTGATGCGCGCCCGGTCTTCTTCTTCCGGGATCAGACTTTCGATCCCAAACTCGCTGCGCAAGCGCCCGCGGTAGAAATCCTGCTCCATGGTGTAGCGTGTGCCCAGCAGCGCTACGCGGCGCATCCCGGATGCCGCAATTGCGCGCCCGGTCGCGTCAGCGATATGCAGGAACGGCAGCGAGCAGCGGTTCTCAATATGCGACGCCACCTTGTGCATGGTATTGGTACACAGCACTATCCCCTCGGCGCCGGCCCGCTCAAGCCCGAGCGCCGCCTGGGCCAGGATCTCCCCGGCTTTATCCCACTCGCCGCTCGACTGGCAGGCTTCGATTTCATGGAAATCCACGCTGTGCAGGAGCAGGCTTGCGGAGTGCAGACCACCCAGACGCTGCTTCACCCCTTCGTTAATCAGGCGATAATAAGGGATTGTCGATTCCCAGCTCATTCCACCTAACAGGCCGATCGTTTTCATCATCCCTCCTTTTCGTTGATTTCTTCTTTTAACACAACCGATGCCAATAAAAAAAGGCGCTCTGTTCAGCGCCTTGTTAAACCAATATCGGTTATCGCCTGCATACGCTGGAATACGTAAACAGGCAATACGATCACACGCCGATGTTTCGCAGCTTCTCCCCGGCCATCAGCTTGCGCTCGATGTGTTCCAGCGTCACGCCTTTAGTCTCCGGGATCAGCCAGAACGTGATGCCAATAAACGCCACGTTCAGCACCGTATAGAGCCAGAACGTTCCCGCTGCGCCAATCGCGTCCAGCAGCGTCAGGAACGTCGCGCCGATGATCATGTTCGACACCCAGTTGGTGGTCGTGGAGCAGGTGATGCCAAAGTCACGGCATTTAAGCGGCTGGATTTCGGAGCACAGGATCCACACTACGGGCGCGGCGCTCATCGCGTAGCCTGCGATACACATCATGGTCATCCCGACAGAAAGCCAGGAAAGTCCGCTGGAGGCCGTGCCGTTATCAAACTGCATCAGGCAGTAGCCGAGGATCAGCGTGCCGAGCGCCATCACGCTGAAGCCAATTTTCAGCGCCGGTTTGCGGCCCGCCTTGTCCACGGTGAATACGGCAATAAAGGTGGCGAACATGAAGGTCAGCCCGACCACCAGGGTGGCGATCATCTGCTGTTCCGTGGTGGTGAACCCGGCCATTTTGAAAATGCGCGGCGCGTAGTACATGATGATGTTCATGCCGGTGAACTGCTGCATCGCCTGCAGCAGCATGCCGAGGAAGACCGCCCGGCGCACGTTGCGGTTGATTTTAAACAGCGCCCAGCCCCCCTGTTTGAGCTTCAGGCTTTCGCGGATCTCGTTCAGCTCTTCGCGGGCTTTTTCGGAGGTATCGCGCAGCATGCGCAGCACCTCTTCTGCCTCCACGTGGCGCCCTTTTTGCGCCAGCCAGCGCGGGCTGTTCGGCAGGAAAATCACTAAGACAATCAGCACCACCGCTGGCAGCGCCAGCACGCCAAGCATTGCGCGCCAGTTGCCGCTGTAGCTGAAGTACGTGTCAGACAGGAACGCCAGCACAATACCCAGCGTGACCATCAGCTGATACATGCTGATCATCTTCCCGCGCACGTTCTCACTCGCCATTTCGGAGAGATAAAGCGGTGCCGTATAGGAGGCAATCCCCACCGCCACGCCCAGCAGCACGCGGGAAAGCAGCAGAACCTCAACGTTTGCGGCAAACGCGGAGCCAATGGAGCCGGCGACAAACAGAATCGCCCCGGCCATCAGGCTGTATTTGCGTCCCAGACGAAACGAGAGCCAGCCGTTGAACAGCGCGCCGATGGCCGCGCCCAGCATCATGCTGCTCACCACCCACTCCTGCAGGCGGCTGCTCAGGGTAAAGTGATCGGTAATAAACGGTAATGCACCGGCAATGACGCCAATATCCAGTCCAAATAACAGGCCCGCCACGGCAGCGGCAATGGAGACAAACTGGTTCATGCGCCGGGTATCGCGCAGCGCAGCGGGCATTAGGGTAGAGTCATTTATAGATGTCATATTTTTCCTGCCTCAACAGCAAAATTCGTTAAATGAAATTACGAGATAGTGAAGAAAAGTGTCAGGCGGGAATTCGTGAAGATATGGATTATTTCGCTATGGCATCACGATCTGTGATGGACATTACAATTTCAACTAATGCTGAAATCGCAACGTTTTTTATTAATTACCTAATATTTAAGCGATAAAACTGTGATACGCGTCATTTATGAATTTTCAGTATGGATTTTTCATCTTATGTCATATGGATAATGGCAATTTTTAGCCAAAAAAAACCTCCACCCGAGGGCAGAGGTTCGTCATGCAGGTGGAATTAACGTGCCAGCCAGCCGCCATCGACCGCCACGGTGTAGCCGTTGATATAGTCCGATGCCGACGAGGCCAGAAAGACCACCGGCCCCATCAGATCGCGCGGAAGCCCCCAGCGCCCCGCCGGAATGCGGTCGAGGATTTCCGCGCTGCGCTGCTCGTCTGCACGCAGCTGCTGGGTGTTGTTGGTCGCCATGTAACCCGGCGCAATGGCATTCACATTAATATTATGCTTCGCCCACTCGTTTGCCAGCAGGCGGGTCACGCCCATCACGGCGCTTTTGGACGCGGTGTAAGACGGCACGCGGATACCGCCCTGGAACGAGAGCATGGAGGCAATATTCACGATCTTGCCGCCGTTCCCCTGGGCGATAAAGTGCTTTGCCGCCGCCTGGGACATGAAAAATACGCTCTTGATGTTCAAATCCATCACGTCATCCCAGTCGCGTTCGCTGAAGTTGATCGCATCTTCACGGCGAATCAGCCCGGCGTTGTTGACCAGAATGTCGATATGGCCGAATTCCGCCACCGCGCGATCCAGCAGTTCAGGAATGGCATCGATTTTACGCAGGTCGGCGGTCAGGCTCAGGAAACGACGACCCAGCGCCGTCACGCGTTCGATGGTTTCCGTCGGTTCAACGATATTAATCCCGACGATATCGCAGCCCGCTTCCGCCAGGCCTAACGCCATCCCCTGACCCAGCCCGGTGTCACATCCGGAAACCACCGCCACTTTCCCCTGCAGAGAGAATGCATCCAGAATCATGTTTATTCCTTACTCTTTCAGAGCCTGTCACTCACAGGCAGGTTTATGCTTCACTGCCCGCGACTAGCGCAGATCGCTGACCGCAACATGGTCCATATCATCAAAGACCTGGTTTTCGCCCACCATTCCCCAGATAAAGGTGTAGGCTTTTGTCCCAACGCCGGAGTGAATAGACCAGCTCGGTGAAATCACCGCCTGCTCGTTGTGCATCACGATATGGCGCGTTTCCTGCGGCTGTCCCATCATGTGGAACACACAGGCGTCTTCATCCATATTGAAGTAGAAGTAGACTTCCATGCGGCGCTCGTGGGTATGGCACGGCATGGTGTTCCACAGATTCCCTGGCGCAAGCTCGGTCAACCCCATGCTGAGCTGACAGGTCTCCAGCACGTCCGGCACGAAGTATTTATTGATGGTGCGGCGGTTGCTGGTGAGGTTGTCGCCCAGCGTCACGGGCGCGACGTCTGCCGTGGTCACTTTTTTGGTTGGACAGGTGGTGTGAGCCGGCGCGCAGTTGTAGTAAAACTTCGCAGGCTTGCTGGCGTCGATGCTGGCAAAGACCACGTCTTTCGCCCCTTTACCTACGTACAGTGCCTCGCGATGGCCAATCTCATAGCACTGTCCGTCTACGGTGATGGTGCCCGGTCCGCCGATGTTAATCACCCCCAGCTCGCGACGCTCGAGGAAATAATTCACGCCCAGCTGTTTACCGACCTCGCCGCCCACGGAGACGGTTTTCGTGACGGGCATAATGCCGCCCACAATAATGCGGTCGATATGGCTGTAAACCATGGTGTACCTGTCGGCCTCGAATATCTGCTCGACTAAAAATGCCTTGCGCAGCCCCTGAGTATCCAGCGTTTTGGCGTGCGCGCTGTGGATGCTTTCTCTGACGTCCACGGTAACCTCCAGATGTGGTCATGCCCGAAGGCGGGAAGTAAAACGAAACAGCGTTCCGTTTTTCATAATAAGCACATACTATCGGCATAAAGTGAGCTTTTCAATTACATTTAAAACAACGTTTCATTTTTTATTTTTGTTTATAACGGAAATGATGTTCGGATCACAATTAAACCGACGGGAGAAAAAGGGCACAAAAAAACCTCCCGGAGGAGGTCTTTTCAATAAGGAAAGGTTAGCGTTCGATGGCCAGCGCCACCCCTTGCCCGCCGCCGATACAAAGCGTGGCAATCCCTTTGCGGGCATTGCGCTTTTTCATTTCGTGGACCAGCGAAACCAGGATCCGGCAGCCGGACGCCCCAATCGGGTGCCCCAGCGCGATCGCCCCACCGTTCACGTTAACCCGCAGCGGATCCCACTCCAGCATTTTTCCGACGGAGATCGCCTGCGCAGCATAGGCTTCGTTCACTTCGATCAGATCCACATCAGAAAGCTGCCACCCCGCACGCTCCAGACAGCGACGGGTGGCGTAGACCGGCGCGATCCCCATTAGCGCAGGATCAACCCCCACGCTGGCGAATGCCTTAATGCGGGCCAGCACGGGAAGATCGAGTTCGAGGGCTTTGCTTTCGCTCATCATCATGACGGCGGCAGCGCCGTCGTTAATGGAAGAGGCGTTTCCCGCCGTCACCGAGCCCTGCATTTCAAAAGCAGGATTCAGCCTGGCCAGCCCTTCAGCGCTGGCGTCGGTGCGCGGCTGTTCATCGGTATCCACAACCATCACCTCGCCGTTCTGACGCAGCGCGCTGACCGGGACAATTTCGTCGCGAAAACGACCGGAATCAATCGCCGCACGCGCTTTTTGCTGCGAGCTCAGCGCATAGGCATCCTGCACCTCACGGCTGATACCGTACTCGCGCGCCAGATTTTCCGCCGTCACGCCCATATGATAGTCATTGAAGGCATCCCACAGGCCGTCATGCACCAGGCTGTCGAGCAGCTGACTGTTGCCCAGCTGTGCGCCGGTGCGGCTGTCGGTCAACACGTGCGGCGCACGGCTCATATTCTCCTGCCCGCCCGCAATGATCACGTCCGCCTCACCACACTGGATGGCCTGCGTCGCGAGATGCAGCGCTTTTAATCCTGAACCACAGACGTCGTTGATGGTGATAGCGGAGACGGTATTGGGCAGCCCGCCCTTCAGCGCCGCCTGACGCGCAGGGTTTTGCCCGGCACCGGCCGTGAGGACCTGTCCCAGAATCACCTCGTCAACTTCATGTGCTGCGATCCCGCTACGTTCCACGAGCGCTTTCACCACCACGCTCCCCAGGTCAACCGCCGAGTGACGCGCAAGCGCTCCCTGAAAACAGCCGATAGCTGTACGCAACGCACCCACTATTACGACATCTTTCATCACGACCTCTGTGTTAAATGACATGACGATAGTAGAGGATTGTTACTGGCAATTATCTTAATTGTTTAAAAATAGTGAGTTTAATCACAAGGATCAGCGTGCATCCTGCAGATACTGTCGCAGCCAGCTTCCGGCAACACCGGGAGGGGATCGTTTATTCCACAGCAGATCGATGCCGATCGCCCGCGGCCAGCCGGGAACATTGAGCTGTACCAGGGATTTCGCGGCGGCAAACTCATCCACCAGCGCGCACGGCAAGACGCACCAGCCAAATCCCTGTACCGCCATACTCAAGAGTAACAGGTAATTCGGGGCTGACCAGACGGGCCCGCGCGCGATCTCCGCCTCGCGCTCAAGATAGGTGCTCAGCCGCAGCTCTCGCCAGCCGTGCAGCTCGTCACGCTGAACATCATGTTGTCCGGCGAGCGGATGCGTGGTCGCGACATAGATCGCCATGCGGGTCTGCATCGGCAGCCGGATAGCGCCGATATCCGTAGGATAACCGTCTCGCGCCTCGGTGAGGCCAATCTGCGCGCGCTCCTTTTGCAGCAGATCGATCACGTCCTCCTCCTCGCCAATCAGACATTCGAATTCCGTATGGGGAAAGCGCGCGTCAAACTGTTTCATCATCTCTTCCAGCACGTCCGGGTTGAGGGTATCGGAAAGGACAAACGTCAGACGCGCCTCCGTTTGCGCCGATAGCGACACCGCCAGCTCATCCAGCCGCGTGCTGGCGGCGAGAATAGCCTGCACATAGCCCAGCACCTGTTCCCCCTGGGCCGTTAACACCGGCTGGCGTGCCGAGCGGTCAAACAGCTCAAAGCCCAGATCGGCTTCAAGATGGGCAATGGACGTGCTGACCGTCGACTGGCTTTTACGCAGCCGGCGTGCAGCCGCAGAGAAAGAGCCTGCCGCAACGGTCTCGACAAACGCGGTAAGGGCTTCGGGTGAATAGCGCATAACCTATCTACTTTAGCGATGGATACTATCTTTAATATATCAGCTTTAGCGATGAAAATAGGCCACATCAACGCCCATACCGGCGAATTAACGAGGTCTATCGCTATGCAACATCAGGATGCACTCCAACGTAAACTGCCGGAGCGGATCTTTCATGCAGTTTGTTTTGAAGGAATTGCGACGGCGATCCTCGCCCCTACGGCGGCGTGGCTCATGCAGCGTTCCGTGGTGGAAATGGGTGGGTTGACCATTATTCTGGCGACCACCGCCATGCTGTGGAACATTATTTATAACTTCGGCTTCGACCGTTTCTGGCCCGTTCAGCGCGTCAAACGTACGGCAAAAGTGCGTGCGTTGCATGCGCTGGGGTTCGAATGCGGGTTTATTGTGATTGGCGTGTCGATTGTCGCCGCCGTGCTGGGCGTCACCCTGCTGCAGGCATTCACACTGGAAATAGGTTTCTTCCTGTTCTTCCTGCCGTACACCATGTTCTATAACTGGGCGTACGATTGCCTCCGCGAGAAATTTCTTAAGCGCCGCCAGCAACGACGTGCCCTGGCAGGCTAAACGCCTTCTGGCCGGACGTCCGTTCCGGCCAAACGCCTTCGAAGCAACTGCGCTCTCCGTGCATAACTATGGTAAATTGCACTCCATTCTGATGGTTTGATAGTTGATACGTTGCTCTAATGTCGAAAATTTGGTCAAAAGATGAGACTCTCTGGAGTTTCGCTCTCTACGGCACGGCCGTGGGCGCAGGAACGCTCTTCCTGCCCATTCAGCTGGGCTCCGCAGGCGCAATCGTCCTGTTTATTACCGCCCTCGTGGCCTATCCCTTAACCTACTGGCCGCACAAAGCGCTGGCGCAATTTATCCTCTCGTCGAAAACGAAAGGCAACGAAGGGATCACCGGCGCCGTTTCGCACTATTACGGCCGGAAGATCGGCAACCTGATCACCACGCTCTATTTCATCGCCTTCTTTGTGGTGGTGCAGATTTATGCGGTGGCCATCACCAACTCGTTAACCGAGCAACTGGGAAAACACCTGACGGTGGATACCGCTGTTCGCGTGCTGGTCAGCCTGGGCGTGGTGCTGGTCCTGAATCTGATCTTCCTGATGGGACGGCATATCACGATAAAAGTGATGGGCTTCCTGGTGTTTCCGCTGATTGCCTATTTCCTGTTTGTCTCGCTCTATCTGATCGGCAGCTGGCAACCCTCGCTGCTGACCAGCCAGATGGCCGTCGATCGCCACACGCTGCACCAGGTCTGGATTTCGATTCCGGTGATGGTGTTTGCGTTCAGCCATACCCCGATTATCTCCACGTTTGCCGTTGACCGTCGCGAGAAATTTGGCGACGGCGCCATGGATAAATGCAAGAAAATCATGAAGGTGGCGTATCTGATTATCTGCCTGAGCGTGCTGTTCTTTGTCTTCAGCTGCCTGCTCTCTATTCCGCCGTCGTACATTGTGGCCGCCAAAGAGGAAGGGGTGACGATCCTGTCCGCGCTGTCGATGATGCCTTCTTCACCGGCGTGGCTGGGAATTTCCGGGATTGTCGTGGCGATAATTGCGATGTCGAAATCGTTCCTCGGCACCTATTTTGGGGTGATTGAAGGGGCGACGGAGATCGTGAAGTCGTCGCTGAATCAGGTGGGGGTGAAAAAGAGCCGCGCCTTTAACCGCGCGATTTCCATTATGGGGGTGTCGTTAATCACCTTTGCCGTCTGCTGCATTAACCCGAACGCCATTTCGATGATTTACGCCATCAGCGGCCCGCTTATCGCCATGATCCTGTTTATCATGCCGACGCTGTCGACGTATCTGATCCCCTCCCTGAAACCGTACCGTTCCATTGGCAACCTGCTGACGCTGATCGTCGGGGTGCTGTGCGTGTCGGTGATGTTTGTCGGCTAATTCCCTTTCCTGCCCGGCGCGCTGCCGGGCAGGCCATCCACTCCCGGCCTCCTGCTTACAGCGGAAAAGGCCTGTCCTGCACCACCGTTTTCATGACAAGCGTTGAGCGAAGATGCTGCACGCCGGGCATGGCGGAGAGCTTCTCGTCGTAAAGCTTCTGGAAAGCGGAAAGGTCGCGGGTCACGACGTGCATCAGATAATCAGGATCGCCAAACAGGCGCTGGGCCAGCACGATCTGCGGGATCTCTTCCACCGCCTCTTCAAACGCGCTGACCGCCTTGCGGTCACCCTCTTTCAGCGTCGCGAACACTATCGCCAGGAAATTAAACCCCATTTTGGCGGGGTCGAGGCTGGCACGATATCCCGTTATGGCCCCGCTTTGCTCCAGCGCCCGCACGCGACGATGGCACGGCGAAAGGCTCAGATTCACCCGCTCAGCCAGTTCGGTAAGCGACAGGCGGCCGTCAGACTGCAGCTCAGCAAGAATTTTTCTATCGATGCTATCCATGTGGAAGATTTTCTCATTTTCACCGTGTTATGAGCATAACATTGAAAGCCTATTTCGCAGTGTTAGCGATATTCTTTTTCGCAACGTATAACGCACTGCGGGAGTATTTCAGGACGATGGAAATGAGTATTGTGGCCGGCTTTTGGGTGGTTTCGTTTCTGCTCATCATGACCCCGGGGGCCGACTGGGCCTACGCTATTAGCGCCGGAATTAATGGACGCCGCGTGGTCCCGGCGGTGATGGGGCTGATGTCCGGGCATCTGCTAGCCACATTGATTGTGGTGGCAGGCGTGGGGGTATTGATTGCTCAACATCCGCTGGCGTTAGCCGGGCTGACCGTGGCGGGGGCCGCGTATCTCCTGTGGCTCGGCATCGGACTGTTGCGTCACCCTGCCGCCCCGGAAAAGGCCAGCCACCACGCGGGAAACTGGCGACAGTGGGCGGTGAAAGGGCTCTGTATTAGCGGCCTTAACCCGAAGGTTTTTTTGCTGTTCCTGGCCCTGCTCCCGCAGTTTACAGACCCAACCGGAAGCTGGTCGATAGCGATGCAGATGTCCGCGCTTGGGATGATGCACCTTATTACCTGTACCCTGGTCTATCTGCTGGTGGGGTATGGTTCGAAAGCGGTGCTGGCGACCCGGCCACAGGCGGCGCGTCGGGTGAGCATGGCATCTGGAGGGATAATGGTGCTGATCGCGATGGTATTGCTGCTTGAGCAGGTAAGATAAAAAAACACCGGCCATCGCCGGTGTTATTTACGCCCGAATATCGTCATATTCCCGCGTTTTATCAAACTCATGTTTCGCGAACGGGCACAGCGGAATAATTTTGCGGTTCTCACCGCGCATCTTCTCCACCACTTTCGCCACCAGCTGTTTACCGACGCCCTGCCCTTTCAGGCTCTCATCCACATCGGTGTGCTCGATAATGCTCAGGTGCTCGCCGGTCGGCACGAAGACAATCTCCGCGACCTGGTTGCCGTTCGCATCATTCACGTAAAACTTGTTATGGCCTTCCAGAATATCCATGGTTCCTCGCTTATTTTTGGCGATACTTCAGCGCACCGCTCGGGCAGGTATCAATCACGCGGACAACCGTTTCAACGTCCACTTCATCGGGAATAATCCACGGTTTACGTTTCAGATTAAACAGCTTTGCGCTGCCACGCACGCAGTTACCGGAGTGTTTGCAGATCCCGGTGTTGAAGTAAACGTCAATTTTCTCGCCGGTATAGGCCCGGTAACCCGCATCCAGTAGCTCTTTATCCATGACATTGCCTCTGTAATTATTATCGTGCTGAATGAAGAATAGCCTGACGGGATCCTGATGGCTATAACGCCGAAAACGAAAAGCCAGGTCACAACTCTTTTCTTGCCAGATTGCGTCCGCTATTTGCCCATGTCAGGCTCGGCAAATGTCACTTTTACATAACATCCGCAGGTTGAATGAAACGCAGACTCTCTTTTCAGGTAAAGCTATTTTTAGCGCTGGTGTGCTTCTCCTGCCTGCTGTTAGTTCTGCTGGGAACGATCCTGTTTCATTTTATTGACCGGCAGCTCCATCACGATCTCGGCCAGCGTGCCCGGGTTCAGGCCAGCCAGATCGCGCTGATGCCGGGTCTGGCGGCAAAGGTGGCGGCCAGAGATATCCCCGGCATCGCCCGGTTAATCCAGCCGCTGCGCGCCGAAAGCGATGCCAGCTACATTGTGATTGGCGATACCGAGGAACAGCACCTCTATCATTCGGAATCCCCGGAGCGGATTAATTTACCGATGATCGGCGGAGATAATGCGGAGGTATTAAAGGGCAAAACCATTATTTCCGTGCGCCAGGGCGGGATTGGGGTTTCACTGCGCAGCAAAGCGCCGATCTTTAACGCACAGCACCAGGTGATTGGTATTGTCTCGGTCGGCTATCTGACCTCCTATATTGCCAATATTAATGCCCGCATTCTCTGGCAGTCCGGGCTGTACGGCGCGGCTCTTCTGCTGCTGCTGTTTATGTTCTCCTGGCTGTTTACCCGCAATCTCAAAAAACAGATGTTCCGACTGGAGCCGAAAGATATCGCTCAGCTGGTTTTGCAGCAGCGCGCGCTATTAGAAGCCATGTATGAAGGGGTATTTGCCGTCAATGAAGAGAAGCAGCTGATTTTAATTAACCGCGCCGCACGAGAAATGCTGGATATCCGGCAAAGTGAGAAAGCGCTTATCGGCAAACCGCTGGAAGACGTTCTGCAGACGTCGCCGGGCTTTTTATCCCAGCGCTACGCCTCGGTGAGCGCTGGCCGCCACGACCAGATTGCCGTGCTGAACCAGCGCGAGGTGATCGTCAACCGGGTGGCGATTGAGGTCGAACCCGGCGTTGAAAGCGGCTGGGTCTACAGCTTTCGCGACAAAAATGACATCAACACCCTCAGCAGCCAGCTCAGTCAGATCAAGCGCTATGCCGATAACCTGCGCATTATGCGCCACGAGCAGCTGAACTGGACCGCCACGCTGGTGGGCTTGCTGCAGATGAAACACTATGACGAAGCGATTCGTTACATCCAGGTGCAGTCCGAAGGCGCGCAGCGGGTGCTGGACTTTGTCTCCGCCCGTTTTTCCTCTCCCGCGCTGTGTGGGCTGCTGTTAGGAAAATACGTCAGCGCGCGCGAAAAAGGCATCGAGCTGCTGTTTGATCCCGCTTGCCAGCTCACCCGCATGCCTGCCACGCTCAACGAAACGGAGCTGATGTCCATTATTGGTAACCTGCTGGATAACGCGGTAGACGCGACCCTTAAGGCACCGGTCCCCGCGCCGGTGGAACTCTACATTTCTGACCGTAACCAGGAGCTGCTGATCGAGGTGGCCGACCGGGGCTGTGGGGTGGAGGATGCGATGAAGCCGCATATTTTCCGCCAGGGATTCAGCAGCAAACCGGAACGTGAAAACGACATTGTGGGCACCGAGCACGGTATTGGCCTGTATCTGGTGGCAGGATATATCGATAAGGCTGGCGGCAGTATTGAGATTGCCGACAACACGCCACAAGGGACTATTTTTTCTGTGTTTATTCCGAATGGGCTAAAGCATGACCCGAGCACTTGATGTTGTGATCGTTGAAGATGAGCCGCACCTGGCGGAGCTGCATCGCGAGTATATCGAGCAGAATTTTCATTTACGCGTGGTGGGTATCGCCGCGTCGATTGAGCAGGCATGCAGCCTGATTCGTCAGCATCAGCCGCGGCTAATCCTGCTGGACAACTATCTTCCGGACGGTAAAGGCGTGGAGCTCATCGATAACCCGCTGCTGAAAAGCTATGAGTGTTCGGTGATCTTCATCACCGCCGCCAGCGATATGCAGACCTGCAGCCACGCCATGCGCAGCGGCGCGTTTGATTACCTCATCAAGCCCGTCTTTTTCCAGCGCCTGCACGCCTCGCTGGAGCGGTTTATGCGCTTCATCCACACCGTGCAGCAGGTGAAGGTGGTCGACCAGCATGCGCTGGATCGCCTGTTTCATCTGCCTGCCGCGGAAGCCTCCGTTACGCCGTCCACAAAGGGCATTGAGCCCCAGACGCTGGAGCGGATTAAACGCCTGTTCGCCGAGCATCCCGACAGCGCGATGTCGGTTGAGGAGGTGGTGGAAAACGTGGGGATCAGCAAAACCACGGGGCGCCGCTATCTCGAATACTGCGTGGAAAGCGGGTTAATCAGCGTTGAAATGCTGTACGGCAATATTGGTCATCCTCGCCGGTTATACCGCAAAGCCCCCGATAAACCGTGATCCGCAACCGTTCGTTGGCTAACGTTCGCGGATTTTATGGTGTTAATTGCTGAAACGACGGCGACAATCACACTTCGGAATCATTGCCCTCGCCTCCCTATTGTCGGAGGCGCGCTTTACGCTATGTTGACAATTAGTTCCTCAAATGTAACTAAAAGGTTAACTATAATGTCGAACACGTTCCGAATTTCTCTGCTTACCGCTACCGTACTGTTCTCTGCTTCTGCACTGTCTTCCCTGCCGCAGGGTTATCCTGCTGAGTATCAAAAAGTGGTTGATGCCGCCACGAAAGAGGGCAAGGTTGTCATCTATTCCACCACCGACATCAAAGCTGCCGGCCCGCTGATCCAGGGCTTCGAAAAAACCTACCCGGGCATTAAAGTCGAATACAACGACATGAACAGCACCGAGCTGTACAACCGTTTCATCAGCGAACAGGCTTCCGGCGGCGTGAGCGGCGACGTGGTCTGGAGCTCCTCGATGGACACCGGCCTGAAGCTCGCCACCGACTACGCCATGGAGTACAAATCTCCGGAGCAAAGCCAGCTGCCGAAATGGGCGGTCTGGAAAGATAAGGCCTACGGCACCACCTATGAGCCGGTGGTCTTTATCTACAACAAGCGTCTGATCCCGGCTGGCGACGTGCCGGATTCTCACGCCGCGCTGGCGAAGCTGATTGCCAGCCAGACGGACAAATTCAAGAACAAAGTCACCACCTACGATATCGAAAAATCGGGTCTGGGCTTTATGCTCTCGGTGCAGGATCACAACGCCGATCCGAACTACTTTAAGACCCTGGCCGACGTCGCCAAAGGGGGCCTGTCGGTGCAGTCGTCTACCGGCACCATGATGGAGCGCGTCTCCTCCGGTGAAAACCTGATCGGCTTCAACATCCTCGGTTCCTATGCGGAAGCGCGTGCGAAGAACGATCCGTCACTCGGCATTGCCTATCCGAAAGATTACACCCTGGTGCTGTCGCGCGTGTCGTTCATCAGCCAGCAATCGCAAAACAGCAATGCCGCGAAGCTGTGGCTGGACTACGTGCTCTCTGAACAAGGGCAAAACATTCTGGCCAATCAGGCGGACATCCCCTCCATTCGTAACGATATCGAAGGCAAGAACGATATCGACGGCCTGACCAAAATCCTCGGCAACGCGCTGAAGCCGATCCCGGTTGATCAAACGCTGCTGGAATACCTGCAGCCGAAAAAACGCCTCGAGTACATCAAAGAGTGGCGTACCGCCGCCGCTAAATAAGCGTCTGAGCGCGGCGCTGGCCGCCGCGCTCCCTTATCGACTGAGTTCGTTTTTCTGGGCTGCAACACCAGGGATACCCCATGAATACATTACGCAGAAAGTGGCAAAGCCTGCCGCGAGGCATCGTCGTGCTGATAACCGCCCTGGTTATCTACACGCCGCTGTCGTTTATCGTGATCCAGAGCTTCCTGTCCGCGCCGTTCTTTTCGCCGTCAAAAGAGTGGAGCTTTGAATCATTTGATTTTATTTTCACCGACCCCGATTTTTATAAGGCCCTGAAAAGCGGCTTTATTCTGGCTTTCGGGCTGGTCTTTATCTCTATCCCGCTGGGCGGCGTGCTGGCGTTTCTGATGGTGCGTACCGACCTGCCCGGTCGCCGGCTGATTGAGCCGCTGATCCTGGTCCCGATTTTCGTGTCACCGATGGTGCTGGGCTTCGGCTACGTGGTGGCCGCCGGTCCGGTGGGCTTTCTCTCCCAGTGGGCCGAGGCGCTGATTGGCTTTGTGCCGTGGAACATCTACGACATGTCGAGCATTGTGGTCATTGCCGGCCTGACGCACGTCCCGCACGCCTATCTGTATATCTCGTCAGCGCTGCGCAGCGTGGGCTCCGACGTGGAAGAAGCCGCGCGCACCGCGGGCGCGTCGCCCTGGCAGGTGATGACCTCCGTCAGCCTGCCGATGGTACGCCCGTCCATTCTGTACGCCACCGTGCTGCTGTTCTTCCTCGGGCTGGAAGTGTTCGGCCTGATGCTGGTCCTCGGCGACCCGGAAGGCAACATGGTGCTGGCGACCTATCTCTATAAGCTGACGAACAAGATGGGTACCCCATCCTATAACCTGATGGCGGCGGTTGCTGTGGTGCTGATCTGCATCACCATCCCGCTGGTGATGCTCCAGCGTCGCCTGATGCGCACCGCCAACCGCTTCGTCACCATGAAGGGCAAGGCCTCGCAGGCCCGCGCGCTACCGCTGGGTAAATGGCGCTGGGTGGCTGGCGCGGTGATTGCCTTCTGGCTCACCGTCACCATCGGCGTTCCGCTGCTCGGCGTGGTGCTGCGCGCGTTTATCTCCAACTGGGGCGTGGGCGTTTCGCTGTGGGACGAGCTTTCTCTGAACACCTTCCGCACCATCTGGGCGCAGCCCAACCTGCTGCGCGCCATCGTCAACTCCATGGCGATTGGCGTCATTGGCGGCGCGCTGGCCGTGGTGTGCTACCTGTTTGTCGGCATTGCCATGCACCGTAAGCCGGACAACACCACGCGTTTCCTGGACTACAGCGTGCTGGTGCCGCGCGCCGTGCCTGGCCTGCTGGCGGGTCTGGCCTTCCTGTGGGTGTTCCTGTTCCTGCCGATGTGGCTGGATAACTCGCTGAAATCCGGCTGGCTTTCCGGGTTTGCCTGGACCGACTGGATGCGCGAAAACGTCATCGTCTGGCTGCGTTCGCTGCGCAGCACCATTTTCAGCGTCTGGCTGGCCTATACCGTGGTGTGGATGGCTTACGGGCTGAGGCTTATCTCTTCCACGCTGCTGCAGGTAGGGCCGGAGCTTGAAGAAGCCGCGCGCAGCACCGGGGCAACGCGCGGGCAGATCACCCGCCACGTCACTATTCCGCTCTCCCGCTACGGTCTGATCGGTTCGTGGCTGCTGATGTTCCTGATCTTTGAACGCGAATACTCAACGGGTGTGTACCTGCTTTCACCCGGCACGGAGACCATCGGCTCGATGCTGGTTTCCCTCTGGGCCGCGGGTGCCATTGATATCGTGGCGGCGCTCTCTTTCATTAACATCCTGCTTGTCGTGGTAGGTCTGGGCATTGCCCTTCGTTTCGGAGTGAAAATACATGATTGAATTAGCGGTTGACGATCTGCACTTAACCTACGGCGACAATCCTGTTTTAAAAGGTGTCTCCATGAACCTGAAGCGCGGCGAAGTGGTCTCCTTGTTAGGCCCCTCCGGCAGCGGCAAAACCACCCTGCTCCGCGCCGTCGCGGGTCTGGAAAAACCGACCCAGGGCTCGATTGTGATTGGCAACAATAAAGTTTACGACGGCACGCCGCGCAGTGAGGTCCCGGCGGAAGAGCGTAACCTGGGGCTGGTATTCCAGTCCTACGCCCTGTGGCCGCACAAAACCGTGTTTGAGAACGTGGCCTATCCGCTCAAGCTGCGCAAAGTCCCGGCCAAAGAGATCCAGCAGCGCGTGCAGGACGTGCTGGACCAGCTTGGTCTGGGCCATCTTGGCAAACGTCACCCGCACCAGCTCTCCGGTGGGCAGCAGCAGCGCGTGGCGATTGGCCGCGCGCTGGTGTACAACCCGCCGGTGATTTTGCTGGACGAGCCGCTTTCCAACCTCGACGCCAAGCTGCGCGAAGAGGCCCGCGTGTTCCTGCGCGAGCTGATTATCAAGCTCGGGCTGTCCGCGTTGATGGTGACGCACGACCAGAACGAAGCGATGTCCATTTCCGACCGTATCCTGCTGCTCAACAACGGCAAAATTGAGCAACAGGGCACGCCGCAGGAGATGTACGGCTCGCCGAAGACGCTATTTACCGCCGAGTTTATGGGCAGCAACAACCGCCTGCACGGCAAGGTCACCGAAGTGCGCGACGGCAGAGCGCGTATCGAAGGCAAAGGCTGGGTGCTGTGGGGCCAGGCGGGCGAAGGGGTACAGAGCGGTAATGACGCCACGGCGGTGATCCGCGTCGAGCGCGTCGCGGTGGTCGAGGGGCCAGGGGAAAATCAGCTTGAGCTGCCGCTGCTCACCAGCATGTATCTCGGCGACCGCTGGGAATACCTGTTCCGCACGGTGGGGGATGATTTTGTCATTCGTGCGTATGGGCATGAGGTTCGGGATCCGCAGCACTGCCATCTTTCGCTGCCGGAGAAGCATGTTTGGGTGTTCCCGAAAGGGTGAGTGTGAGAGGAAAAGGCTGCGGGATGCGGCCTTTTTTGTTGGTGTATTATGAGTGCACGCAATCTATCTTATGTTAAATTTATTGTTTTTATTACACATCATTCCCTCAATCACCATCAGAATGATCAAATCCTACTTGATTAACTCTCTTGTTCATTGAGTAATCCATACAGCTTCCAATGGACGTACCGAATAATAAGCCAATGCCTATATAGAGTGTTCGGCCCTGATGCAGAAGATATTCAGGGATATGCACAACTTACATCTCCCAAGAACGACCGCTGAACAAATCCGTAAAGGGACCAGTGTGGCGCGCGGGCATCTTAAAACCGGTGATTTGGTATTTTTCCGTTCAGGAGTGACTCAGCGCCATGTGGGGGTATACCTCGGAGAGGACAGGTTCATGCATGCTTCAGCCAGTGAGGGGTCACGATTTCATCGCTGCGTAACCCGTACTGGGACAAACGCTATCTGGCAACCAGAAGAGTGATGGTCTGAAGTCAGCAAACCGGGCGACAGGCCTGTTACCTGACATGTGACATGGACGGTCAGTGGTGCTGCGCCCCTTCAGACACAGTATTTGCATTGGGGGATGCCATACCTTTCCGGACATCTCTTTTTCTCCGCTGAGATCCGAAAAGGAGCCACACTCGGAACCTGCCGGGCGCAGCGGATGATGAATGAACGCAACTGCAGTCAGGGAATGGCGACAGAATTATCCGCACCGATGGTGAGTACTGTCTGCCCCTCCTTCACGATGCGGATAAACTCATTTTTTTCGAGGATCCTGATTAACCTGCTGATACCTTTACCACCACGTGAAACTTTAATCTGTGCCTTAATTTTTTCCGGGGCTATGTAGCTGTTCAGACCGTCCACCGAGCACAGGGCATAGAACCGAAGACTGGATGAATGATTCAGGAAATTAGCTTTCCGGTCGGGACTCATCCAGCCAATCATTTCAATCATGTCGTCATAATGTTTCCTGAGCAGGCTGCAGCTCGCCTGGGCGCCATAAACAGGATTGTTGTAATCCGGCTTATTTGTGGCTGGATCATCATAGTGAAATTTCCACATAGCTTCATGGTGGGACAGGCGATTGCGCAGGTCCTTGATCCTGAAAAATGCATCACATATTTTCTCCCTGTCCCATCCGGGCGGCGCATGTGGAAAAACGACGTGAGTCAGATGAGGCCACAACAGATTATGGCTCTGGCCTGGTGTATTTTCATAGTGGCGCGTCAGGAGCTGCGTCCAGAATCCAAATGAAAGCCCCGAAATAACGCGCCCGGGAGTCAGCGTTTTGTTCAGCCGTGCAATCTCGGACTTGGCATTATCCACCATCGTCTCCACGGAAATTTTTCGGGCGATGATCCGTTTCCCGTGCGCATCAAGTGCAAAACCATGGACGTCCCGTGCTTCACCTCTGCGAGCCAGCCTGTAACGTTCATTAGCCCGCCGGAAAGTGCGGTTTCCCATATAGCGAGGGAGTGTAAAAATCCAGTTGTGGTTTGTTTCGTAAAGGCCGGTAGCCGCAGGCGGGGGAAAACTTCGGATCCCCGTGTCGATGGCATTACGTAACGTGATTTCCAGGCACTGGAGTGCAGGCAGCATAGCGCCCGCGAGAGCCTTGTTCCAGTGGTATGCTGCCATGACCTGGTCGGGCTTCACTTTCAGGTGTTTTTCATAGATATCCAGCCTGTCGCTGGTGATCAGTTGCTGAGCCGTCATATTTCTTTCCTGAAAAACCGTTGACACACGTGGCGTGTGTATGGCGTAATAGCCCCATCAAAGCGGAGTCGCCTTGCAAAAGGTCTCACGCGGCAATAGTAGTCCGGAAAAGCCACCTTCAGGGTGGCTTTTCTCGTTTCAGAGCCCGTCCACGGGCTCAAGTTTCATCGCGGCACGGATGGCGTTAATGTCGCTGTAAAACTTCTCGGCACCGGCCAGATAAAAAATCTCCCCGAAGACCCGGTTAATCGTCCCCGCATCCCGGCTGGCAATTTCATTAAAAAGTGAAAATGTCAGGGACAGGCCCCGGGGAATATAGGCGAAGTGGCTGTGCAGCACCTGGCTTGCCCGCAGGTGCAGCCAGGGCATGTTCCTCATCATGACCTGCTGTAAATCATCATGCGTGCCCAGCTTCAGCAGCATCCTGTACCTGTGATTGCTGGCGGTGATCATCTCATTCTCAAACCAGTGGTCTGCGACTTTTACACCGTACTGCCTGCCAAGCTCCTCATCCATCAGGCTGACAAGCGGACTGGTCCGGCTGAAGTTCTTGATCAGGTCCTCAAACTCCTGTGTCAGCAGCTCTTTCAGAAAATCGCTTTTGGACTTCCCGGCGATGCTGGCTTGCACCGTAATCATAGCATCAACATCAAGCGGGATATTTCGCACCGTAAGCGTTGCTGTTTTGTTTACGTCTGGTTCCTGTTCCTGAAATGTCATAATGATGCCCTGTGATGCTGAAGCAGTGATATACCTTAATCCTGACGCACATAATCTCAAATGAATCATTAAATGTCAAATGAATCACAATCATTAATTTGCATCACAAGGCGCCGTGTGACTTTTCGTGACGATCTGTCATTGTGATGCAGATCCGAAAAATACCAAAGCCGGAAGTACTGACTATCTGGAACGCCCTTAATTCAGGGCGTCAGAGATAGATATTATTTACTGAGTAGGCTGAGTGCCGTTTGAATTGCAGCAGGAAGGGATGGTAACGCACCGGCCACGGTCACGACATTTGCCACATCCCCAAGCAGAGAGGATATTCTGTCGCCAAACTGGCTTCCTGAACCTGATTTAATCTCCTGTTTGTACTCAGGATCAATGACGGCAAGTCCCAGGGTGGACTGAACGGCATCCATGACGGGTTCGATACCAGAAATACTGTACGATTCCAGCGCTTCCTGAATCTGAAATAGTTGCCTGAGGAGCATGGTTTTCATCGTGAGAGGGAGTTCAGCACTGCGTATCTCCCCGCGAAGTTCTGTAATTCTTACTAGCAGTGATTCGATTTCGTCTGTAGCAATGCCTGCGTGAGTACCCCGTGTTTCAAAAACATCAGACAACAGGCTCAGCTCGGACAGGGTTCTTTCATCTATGTGGTTTCGAAACGTATCCCAGCGCCCATTCAAAGACTGTGAGGTAAATGCACTTTCGACCTGACCTCTCCAGTAGGTAGATTTATTCCTGAGTGAAGAAAAATGGTCTTCCCTCACCTGTTCTATTCGCTCCGGAAGTTCCATGACTCGTGCCAGCCGGGAAAGCAACTGATGCTCAGACAGATTCTGTGCCAGCAGTAATGTTTTCCAGACTTCACGACATGAAGCTGAGGCCTGATGACGTTTGCCTTGTTCAAGGATGTCGAGCAGTCGCAGAGCCGGGTTGTCAATTTTCAGTTCACTCATAACTTAATTCCTTTCATTTTTCTATTTAACCCAGTCTTCCAGCACCAGACCCGGCACCCGCTCAAACTCTCTCACATTATTGGTCACCAGCACGGCGCCGGCGGCGATGGCGTGTCCGGCAATCGCCGTGTCGTTCGGGCCTATCGGCGTCCCGGCGAGGCGCAGCGCCACCTTTATCTCCGTGGTCGCATCCACCGCAGCGCGGTCCCAGGGCAGGATGGCATCGAGGCGGGTGCAGAACGCGTCAACCAGCTCAATGTGGCGCGGCGAGGCCTTCGGGCCGGTGGCGCCGAAGCTCATCTCGGAGTAGGTGATGGCCGAAACCACAATGCGGTGACCGCGCAGCACAGCCTGCTCCAGACGCTTCAGCACGGCTTCCGGCTGCTCGCGCATGATGAACGAGCAGATGTTCGTGTCGAGCATATAGATCTTGTTCACAGGTTAAATCGTCCTTCGTCGCTGACAACATCCTCGCGCTCCGCCATAAAGTCCGGGTCTGCTTTTTCCAGCTGCGCGAACGAGCCCCAGGTCGGCCGGACGGGACGCAAAATAATGCTGTCCCCTTCCCGGACGATCTCCAGCTCGCTCACCCCCTCAAAATCCAGATCGCGGGGCAGACGAATGGCGCGGTTATTGCCGTTTTTAAAAATGGATACGGTTCTCATCATTTCCTCCTGGCCGACCGGCCTGTATGACTATGTTCAGTATATGCAGATGCAAAGCATATGTATAGTTATAGCATATGCAGATGTTAGGCATATGGATATGTTTAACATATGTTGTATTTTCTCTTTTTTCCGGTCAGATCCGAAAAAAGTAAATTCGGATCTCAATGAAATCGCGTGGAATTTGAGCAATATCCATTACCCTTCATCTTCAACGTGCTATCTATAAAGGTTGATACATCTCACTTAGTCCGGAGGTTGTTATGAGCGTCAAAATCACAGGTTTAGACAAAATGCAGAAACAGCTAAAAGAGGTTGAGAGAGCAACAGAGGCATTCAGTTTACACCCCTCCTCATTTCAAGCCGGAAAAAAATTTCTTAGCAAAAACAATGAAAAACCGTCCATTTCTAGGCCTGTAAGAGCCTCTCAGAGGGGGGCCGTGCTATCGGTGTGTCAGTCACAGTTGTGTGGAGATAACGCCGCTACGGGATTCTGGTGAAGCGTAGAAGGGATTGGCGGGAATGCATACGCTGGTGTGGAAAAAGGTACGTATCCGTGACCTGCTAGGGCGGGAAAATTTCGCCTAATGATGGTAGGCCTTCAGCCCGTTGTGGTAACGTCGCCGTAGTAGCCTTATCACTGCTGATGAAGAGAAAAATGCACTTTCCTCGTGTTTGGTTCGCTGGCAGCTTCAAAGGGCTAAAACCTGAAATTGTGTGATGACCAGACAAACTCATCCAAAATCCTTGAACAAGAGGACTCACCTCAACTCCTCCGAATGCTTTCCTTCTGTTGATGAAATCGCTGTTGTGTACCCAGCTTCGCGTCAACGTTCCGAAAAGCAATACCCGACTATTCCAGTCAAGTACTTATAAGAACCATTATGTTAAATAGAACAGAAAACGAACAGTAAAATGCTCTGTTGTGGCAAATTTTCCATGTTGTGATGGCCTATGGGATTAAATGGTGAAGTGCATTGCTGGGAGTGTCGGCTGTAGGATATTTGGTGAACATTCTGGTTTTTTACGGAGGGTCTGGGCTGGCGGTCTAACAGATCACCAAAAGTTCCGTGCCTGATTATTTTAAGCACCAGAGACGAATACTCAATCGTGTGTTTTTCACATAGTTACCAGTAACATGAATCCACATACTCAAAACCATGTTGAAGAAATCAGCACTCGATCAAATTTTGAATTTTTTTTCTTAATTATTGACATATCTTCCAGGCCTTACGGTACGAGGACTTAGCCTTTTTTACCCTTTCGCAGCCTTAACTTAACGTCAAAATAAACCCTTGTGCACAAAAGAATCATCTCTAAAATATCGACTATGTGGGGCCGCCATTGATTGACCACCCCCACATGTAGTGCTGCGCCTGAATTTTAGGCATAAAAAAACCGGATTCATTTGCATGAACCCGGCTTACAAAGCATGACCAATACGAGTCGCCAAACCCGTATGAATCTTAGCCTTGCCTTCATTTCTGACGGCTTGATTGTGCCAGGCAAAGAGGATCATGTAAACCATAAAATGACGCTCATAAGGAGCATTGCATGACCATTTGTAAACTGTCACACCGTTACAATACTCTTTTCATCAGCTTACCTCACGATCAAGGTGGTGAAGGTCGCCATAAATGTTGCGGCTGCGCTTACGATCAGGGTTACCGTGCAGGCTTGGCTCGCACAGGGCAAGTTTGGGTAGACTTAGCCGCCTTACCTGATAGCCAGGCGGGAACCGTTCGCCACAAAAGTCCTCAGGCAGCGTTTGCTGATGGTTATCGTGATGGTGTGCGTGAATCCTACCGTCACGCTGGTTAATGTAGACTGAAGGGGCTTCATTGCCCCTTCCTTTTCAAGGGATAAAACGCCCCAATTTTTTGTAAGATTGACTTTTTCGGATTTAGAGCAATTCCGACGAACAAGAGTTAGAGGGCGGGAAGAGGCTGTGTACTTACGAAAACAGCATATACTTGTTCATATTGGTGACTAGATCACAAACCAGTCCTTATATCCGAACGTTCGATGCAGCAGACAATCAAAATAATTCCTAATATTTGCTAATGGGGTGCCCTACAAATCATTTCCTTTAGATTTTTGAAGCGTTCTTTAATTATTCTTCCATTCTCGGCTAAACGATTCGCTTCAAACGCAGTGAATTGAGCAATATTTTCTATTTCTTCGCGGCTGATGCTCATAAAATTCTCATCAAGTTTAGAGAGCATATTTGTGACACCTTGTCTACTTTGTGTAAAGAAACCAAGGTTATCTCTGACACCCTTAAGAAGTTCCTTCTTACCATAAGGGTTCATATTTGTACTCATTTCTATAGACTTGATAAGTTCTTCCGTATCACTACATATTCCACGATAAACCAGTTCAACTTCACGAAGTTCTTTCACTGTATCAATTTTCATTTTTCTTAAGGACTCATGCTCAGCATTTTTCCTTTATCGATAGGTGTTATACAGAGCAGTTATGCTGACAATAAGAGCAATGAAGGAGAGTAGAGCGCTAAAGATAGACAGTAATTCTTTTGACATTTTTCACTCCAAATTTATCAGTCTCGAAATTAACCTCTAAATTTTTGATAACAACGTCTATCAATCTCTTCTGCTAATCTTGTATGCATCTCTCCATAGCTTAATCGTTCCATATCTGAAGATATTTTCCAACCACAACCTTTGAAATTACACTTGATAATAGGATATGGAACATAGTTATAGTAATCAACGCTGGAGTGTTGGCTTAGAAGGCCTCCACATTTAGGGCATCTCATGTGAAGATTTCTTAACGAGTATCCGCGATCTCCTAATGCTTTAATCCATTCCCAAGAAACTATCATTTCATAAATATTATCCGAAGTATAATGCAAAAAACTGCCCTCTTGTCCTGTAGGTTTCGCTGCAATACGACGGCGCATTACAAATCCGACAGTAGGTAAAATTGCCAATAATAAGATCGATAAAATGAGGAGCATCCATAAGGGCATTGTTACTGGGAAGGTAAGGATGTCCATTAACCAATGGAAGAACTGCTTAATGTAATTCCATAGCCACACAACGACGGCGATCCCACTTCCGCCAGTGACAAGTGCAACGATAACGCCCGATATGCTGTCTTTGCTAAGGTCTTTCAACCATGCCATAGAAATTCTTCTTATTAAGCTATTCTTTATGCTCAATTTTACAGCGAACCAGATTTTTGACAATAGAAGCCATAAAGCCCCGTTAGTGGTACAAGCAACAAGCGGAGCATAGCGACTGCATCAGGCCAACCTGGTTGGTTTCGCTTTGCGAAAGTCACCAGTGACCTAATCAGATTGTCAGAGGGATCACACCTTATGAGGGTGCTCGTGTACCTTTCGGAGCGTGAGCGAAGCGCTGGAAGGGCCTGCATATCGTTTGCAGGTACGTTTCACCTGTTTACGTGGCTCATAGGGCCACACATCGGGCTTAAATGCGTATGATCAACCTGTTCGGGAGTTATGCCAGATATGCGGCTTTTTGTTCGTTGTTTTGCTGTCGCGGTAAGAACCTGAACCACCGCCAGCGTGATGATATGCTCCCTTGTACCACAGACCAATCACGCGACAGGTGCGGGCGTAGAACAATGGGTAGTTTAAGTTGTACCTGCTAAAGCGGGGCAACGTAACCAACTGCTAAATCATAACTTATTGATTTATCAGGAGATTGGAGCGGGCGAAGGGAATCGAACCCTCGTATAGAGCTTGGGAAGCTCTCGTTCTACCATTGAACTACGCCCGCTTTGAGGTGCGTAAGGCATTATAGACCTTACGCACCTTCATACAAGCCTCTTCACAACTAACCGGCGATTAAATAATCACTTAGCACTTCGGTTTGCTGCCGGGCGCAGGAAGATAGCGCTGCGGATCGATGGCCGTCGCCTTATAGCGGATCTGGAAATGCAGCTTCACTGAATCCGTACCGGTGCTACCCATGGTGGCAATCTTCTGTCCGGCTTTGACGTTCTGCCCGTTGTTGACCAGCATCGTGTCGTTGTGCGCATAGGCCGTGATGTAGTCTTCGCCATGCTTAATCATGATCAGGTTACCGTAGCCACGCAGCTGGTTACCGACGTAAACCACCTTCCCCGCGCCGGAGGCATAAACCGGCGTACCGCGCGCAGCGGCGATATCAATACCCTTGTTGCCACCTTCAGAGAGTGAGTAAGGGGTGACCACTTTACCGCTGGCAGGCCAAATCCAGCAGCGCTGTCCAACCGGCGGCCATGACGATTGCGGCACCTGATAGGACGGCGTCACTTTGGCGGTTTTACCTTTCGAAGAGGACTTTTTGCCCGCGGACGATCCGCCGCTAACCTTCAGCTGCTGCCCCACCTCGATGGTGTAGGGCGGCGAGAGGTTATTCAGCCGAGCCAGATCCTTCACGCTGGTTCCCGTTGCGCGCGAAATCCGGTACAGGGTGTCCCCGCGTTTGACGGTGTAGACCGAACCGGAATAGCTTCCCGTATCCGAAGATTTGCTCCCTGAACAACCCGCCAGTAATAGCGTCAGCGTCAGGCAAAAAATAGCGGTAAGGGGTTTTCTCGTCAGGCTTCCTGCAAACAAAACAGATCCTCGGTCAGCGTGAATGGCGCACTATGATAACAGCCAAAACGAACAGGGGTCATGCCCTTTTCCGCTCTACGAGCCAAACCGTTCGTATAAGAATGCAGTATAATGCTTCGGCTGATGGTGCTGAACCACTCGGCAATTTGGCACTGGAGCATCAATGAGTATTCAAGAACACGTTATTTTGGTAAACGACCAGGGAATGGTGATTGGCACTCAGGAAAAATATGCCGCGCACACGTTACATACCCCGCTGCATCTGGCGTTCTCTTCCTGGCTTTTTAATGCAAAAGGCGAATGTCTGATCACCCGACGCGCCTTAAGCAAAAAAGCCTGGCCCGGCGTCTGGACCAACTCCGTCTGCGGCCACCCGCAGTCGGGCGAAGAGACAGTCCAGGCGATAATCCGCCGCTGCCGCTTTGAAGTGGGTGCGGAGCTGAGCGATATCACCGCCGTCGCCCCTGAATTTCGCTATCGGGAAACCGACCCGTCCGGGATCGTGGAAAACGAAATTTGCCCGGTGTTCGCCGCCCGCATCACCAATGACGTGACGATAAACGAAGATGAAGTGATGGACTATCAGTGGGTTGAGCTGGACGCGCTATTCCGCGCGCTGGACGCGACGCCCTGGGCCTTTAGCCCGTGGATGGTCATGGAAGCGACAACCGCCCGCGAAAAACTCAAAGCCTTCGCGGCGCAATAAAAAAGCCCCTTTCGGGGCTTTTTTTACATCTTAACGCCTTACTTCACCGGGCGCATCGCCGGGAACAGGATCACGTCGCGGATGGTGTGGCTGTTGGTGAACAGCATCACCATACGGTCGATACCAATCCCCAGACCCGCCGTTGGTGGCAGGCCGTGCTCCAGCGCGGTCACGTAGTCTTCGTCGAAGAACATCGCTTCGTCGTCGCCTGCCGCTTTCGCGTCAACCTGGTCCTGGAAGCGCTGAGCCTGGTCTTCCGCATCGTTCAGCTCGCTAAAGCCGTTGCCGATTTCACGGCCGCCGATGAAGAATTCGAAGCGGTCAGTGATTTCCGGGTTCTGGTCATTACGACGCGCCAGCGGAGAGACTTCAGCCGGGTACTCGGTAATGAAGGTCGGCTGAATCAGGTGCGCTTCGGCCACTTCTTCGAAGATCTCGGTCACGATACGGCCCAGACCCCAGCTCTTCTCAACCTTGATACCGATGCTTTCGGCGATCGCTTTCGCAGAATCGAAGTTATCCAGATCCGCCATGTTGGTTTCCGGACGGTACTTCTTGATCGCTTCGCGCATGGTCAGTTTTTCGAACGGCTTGCCGAAGTCGAAGACTTCTTCACCGTAAGGAACCTGCGTGGTGCCCAGAATATCCTGCGCCAGCGTACGGAACAGGGATTCGGTCAGTTCGATCAGATCTTTGTAATCCGCGTACGCCATATAGAGTTCCATCATGGTGAACTCTGGGTTATGACGAACGGAGATCCCTTCGTTACGGAAGTTACGGTTGATTTCGAACACGCGGTCAAAACCACCAACCACCAGACGCTTCAGGTACAGTTCCGGCGCGATACGCAGGTACATGTCCAGGTCCAGGGCGTTGTGATGGGTGATGAACGGACGCGCAGACGCGCCGCCCGGGATCACCTGCATCATTGGGGTTTCCACTTCCATAAAGTCGCGGTTCACCATGAACTGGCGGATACCGGCCATGATCTGGGAGCGAATTTTGAAGGTCTTGCGGGATTCATCGTTAGAGATGAGATCCAGGTAGCGCTGACGATAGCGCGCTTCCTGATCCTGCAGGCCGTGGAATTTGTCCGGCAGCGGGCGCAGGGCTTTGGTCAGCAAACGCAGCTCGGTGCAGTGGATAGACAGTTCACCGGTCTTGGTTTTGAACAGTTTACCTTTTGCGCCCAGGATATCGCCCAGGTCCCACTTCTTGAACTGCTCGTTGTAGATGCCTTCCGGCAGATCGTCACGGGAAACGTACAGCTGGATACGGCCGCCAACGTCCTGCAGGGTCACGAAGGAGGCTTTACCCATGATACGACGGGTCATCATGCGGCCCGCAACGGCCACTTCAACGTTCAGCGCTTCCAGCTCTTCGTTCTCTTTCGCGTCGAAGTCAGCGTGCAGTTGGTCTGAGGTGTGGTCACGACGAAAATCGTTCGGGAACGGCACGCCCTGCTCGCGCAGCGCTGCCAGCTTCTCGCGGCGGGTTTTCAGTTCGTTGTTAAGATCGACTACCGCGTCAGCGCCCTGTGCTTGTTGTTCAGACATGTTGGTTCCTCATAACCCTGCTTTCAAACTTGCTTCGATAAATTGGTCCAGGCTGCCGTCCAGCACCGCCTGCGTGTTACGGGTTTCAACCCCGGTACGCAGGTCTTTGATGCGGGAGTCATCAAGGACGTAAGAACGGATCTGGCTGCCCCAGCCGATGTCAGACTTGTTGTCTTCCATCGCCTGTTTCTCAGCATTTTTCTTCTGCATCTCCAGCTCATAAAGCTTCGCTTTCATCTGCTTCATGGCCTGGTCTTTGTTCTTATGCTGGGAACGGTCGTTCTGGCATTGCGTGACCAGCCCGGTTGGAATGTGGGTAATACGCACCGCCGATTCCGTACGGTTAACGTGCTGGCCGCCCGCGCCGGATGCGCGATAAACGTCGATACGCAGGTCCGCCGGGTTAATTTCGATATCGATATCTTCATCAACTTCCGGGTAAACAAACGCGGAGCTGAAGGAGGTATGACGACGGCCGCCGGAGTCGAACGGGCTCTTACGCACCAGGCGGTGAACGCCGGTTTCAGTGCGCAGCCAGCCGTAGGCGTAATCACCGATGATCTTGATGGTGACGGATTTAATACCGGCCACTTCACCTTCAGACTCTTCGATAATTTCGGTTTTGAAGCCGCGCGCTTCGGCCCAGCGCAGATACATGCGCATCAGCATGCTGGCCCAGTCCTGCGCTTCGGTACCGCCAGAACCTGCCTGAATATCGAGATAGCAGTCAGCGCTGTCGTATTCGCCGGAGAACATGCGACGGAATTCAAGCTGCGCCAGCTTCTCTTCCAGCACGTCGAGTTCTGCTACGGCTTCGTTAAAAGTTTCTTCGTCGTCGGCTTCGACGGCCAGCTCCAGCAAACCGGAAACATCTTCCAGCCCCTGGGCCATTTGATCCAGCGTATCTACGATAGCTTCGAGAGAGGAACGCTCTTTACCCAGCGCCTGTGCGCGTTCAGGTTCGTTCCAGACGTCCGGCTGTTCCAGCTCGGCGTTTACTTCTTCAAGACGCTCTTTCTTGGCATCGTAGTCAAAGATACCCCCTAAGAACGTCAGAGCGCTCCGTGAGGTCCTGAATACGGTTTTTTACCGGATTAATTTCAAACATGGTCTGTTTTCTTTTATGGACTTGTCAAAATGCGGTGATAAGAGCGGGATTGTACCGAATCCACGCCCTTTTTTATAGAGATTACTGCCGCTAAATTGGCCAGATATTGTCGATGATGATTTGAAGGGTGCGGTTACCGCGAAACTCGTTGATGTCCAGTTTGTACGCCAGCTCGACCTCGCGCACGCCGTTGTCCGGCCATACCGCCGTGTCAACGTTAAAGGCAATGCCATCCAGCAGCGGGCCGCCGCCGACCGGTTCCACCATCACCTTCAGATGACGCTCGCCGACGATGCGCTGCTGCAGCAGGCGGAAACGGCCGTCGAACAGCGGTTCCGGGAACATCTGTCCCCATGGACCGGCATCGCGGAGCATTTGCGCCACGTCCATCGTCATCTCAAGCGGTGAAAGCTCGCCATCGGACACCACTTCACCCTGCAGCAGGGACGGGTCAATCCAGTCGGTGACCAGCTCGCCGAACAGGCGCTGGAACTCGTCGAATTTCGCCTCTTCCAGCGACAGGCCAGCCGCCATCGCATGGCCGCCGAACTTGATCATCAGGCCCGGATACAGCGTATCGAGACGCTCCAGCGCGTCGCGCATATGCAGGCCCTGAATCGAGCGGCCAGAGCCTTTCAGCGTGCCGTCGCCCGCGGGGGCGAAGGCGATCACCGGGCGGTGGAAGCGCTCTTTGATGCGCGACGCCAGAATGCCGACCACGCCCTGATGCCACTCGGGATGGTACATCGCCAGGCCGCCCGGCAGCGTATCGCCGCTGCGTTCAAGCTTTTCACACAGGGTCAGCGCTTCGGCCTGCATCCCCTGCTCAATCTCTTTACGTGTCTGATTCAGGGCGTCCAGCTCGTTGGCCAGCACGCGCGCTTCACCGATGTTGTCGCACAGCAGCAGCGCGACGCCAACGGACATATCGTCCAGTCTTCCGGCCGCGTTCAGGCGCGGCCCAAGGGCAAAGCCTAAATCGCTTGCCGCCAGCTTGAGCGGGTCGCGGTTGGCGATTTCCAGCAGCGCCTTGATCCCCGGACGGCACTTGCCTGCCCGGATACGGCTTAAGCCCTGCCAGGTCAAAATACGGTTATTGGTATCGAGCGGGACCACGTCAGCGACGGTACCCAGTGCCACCAGATCGAGATATTCGGCCAGGTTCGGTACGGCAATACCGCGGGATTCGAACCAGCCCTTATCGCGTAACAGTGTACGCAGCGCCAGCATCAGATAAAACGCCACACCTACGCCCGCAAGGGATTTCGACGGAAAATCACAGTCGCGCAGGTTGGGGTTAATAATCGCCTCGGCGGCAGGCAGCGTTTCACCGGGGAGATGG
Source organism: Enterobacter sp. Acro-832 (assembly GCF_011752745.1). Classification (NCBI taxonomy): domain Bacteria; kingdom Pseudomonadati; phylum Pseudomonadota; class Gammaproteobacteria; order Enterobacterales; family Enterobacteriaceae; genus Enterobacter; species Enterobacter sp. Acro-832. Next base: position 426,474 of record NZ_VWWX01000003.1, on the reverse strand, counting down.
TGATCGGTAACCAGCACCGGGATCCCCAGCGCGTGGGCATGATCGACCCCCGCATGGGAAGAGATCCCGTTATCGACGGTCATGATCATCTGCGCACCGCGGGCGTGGGCCTGATCGACCACTTCCGGGCTGAGGCCGTAGCCGTCTTCAAAACGGTTCGGCACCAGATACGTAACGTTATCGCAGCCCAGCGCGCGCAGGCTGAGCACGCTCAGCGCGGTGCTGGTGGCGCCGTCGGCGTCGAAATCCCCTACTACCACAATACGCGTGTTCTCACGCAGCGCGTTGTAGAGCATTTCAGTGGCTTTTTCGATGCCGTTCAGCTGCTGCCAGGGCAGCATCCCTTTCACGCTGCGTTCAAGATCTTCAGCGCGACGCACGCCGCGGCTGGCGTAGAGGCGCTTCAGCAACGGCGGGAGATCGTCCGGTAAATCAACCGGTTCAACCGCCTCGCGGCGGCGCAATTTTATCGGGGCTTTCACGCGGATTATTTACCACTAACCTGTTTCTGGTGCGCGTCGAGGAACTCTTTCATCTCTTTTGGTCCCTGATAGCCCGGAACGACATACCCGTTGCTCAGGACAATCGCTGGCGTACCGCTCACGCCAAACTGCACGCCCAGCGCGTAGTGGTTAGCAATGTCGATATCGCAGGAGGCTGGCTTAACCTCTTTTCCGCTCATCGCATCATCAAAGGCTTTGTTGCGGTCTTTCGCACACCAGATGGCCTTCATGTCCTGCTCTGGCTGGCTCTGTACGCCCGCGCGCGGGAAGGCCAGATAGCGCACGGTAATACCCAGCGCGTTGTAATCTTTCATCTCTTCATGCAGCTTGTGGCAGTAGCCGCAGGTGATGTCGGTGAAGACGGTGATGACGTGTTTTTCCTGCGCCGCCTTATAAACGATCATCTCTTTTTCGAGCGCATTCAGGTTTTTCATCAGCAGCTGGTTGGTCACGTTGACCGGCTGCGCGCCGCTCACGTCGTACATTGGCCCCTGAATAATGTGTTTACCGTCTTCGGTGACGTACAGCACGCCGCTGTTGGTCAGTACCGTTTTCATTCCGGCGACCGGTGCTGGCTGAATATCGCTGCCGGTGACGCCAAGCTTAGCGAGCGACTGTTTGATAGCGGCGTCGTCAGCATGGGCGAAACCGGTAAAGGAGGCTGCCAGCAGGGTGAACAGCGCGAAACTCTTTTTCATAGTTGATCCTGTTACAATTCGTCGGCACTCACGCACGAGGGTGGTGCTGTTGGTGTAGCTGCCGCAGGCGTTCCGTCGCGACATGGGTGTAAATTTGCGTCGTGGAAAGATCGCTATGTCCCAGCAGCATCTGCACCACGCGTAAATCCGCGCCGTGGTTGAGCAGATGCGTCGCGAAGGCATGACGCAATACGTGCGGCGAAAGCTTTTCACTGTCGATACCGGCCAGTGTGGCGTAATGCTTGATGCGATGCCAGAACGTTTGCCGCGTCATCTGCTGTGCGCGCTGGCTCGGAAACAGAACGTCGATAGACGCGCCGTTGAGCAGCCACGGGCGACCGTGCTCCAGATACGTTTCCAGCCAGTAAACCGCCTCTTCGCCCAGCGGAACCAGCCTTTCCTTGTTTCCTTTACCGATGACGCGCACCACGCCCTGACGCAGGCTGATGTCGCTCATCGTCAGGCCAACCAGTTCCGAAACGCGCAGGCCGGTAGCATACAATAGCTCAAGCATGGCTTTATCGCGTAACTCCAGCGGCAGGTCAACTGCCGGTGACTGTAATAATCTCTCAACTTGTGCTTCGCTGAGATCTTTCGGCAGACGCTGCGGAAGTTTTGGGGATGCCAGCAGCGCGCTGGGATCGTCTTCGCGGATCTTCTCACGGTAGAGATGCTGGAACAGCCGACGCATGGCGCTGAGCAAGCGCGCAGAACTGGTCGCTTTGTAGCCCCCTTCTACACGTTCACCGAGCAGTGCCTGCAGGTCGTCGCTTTGCGCGCTCGCCAGCGAGAGCTGCCGACGGGCCAGCCACTCCACCAGCATGGTAAGATCGCGCCGATAGGCGCTGAGCGTATTCTCGGCCAGATTTTTTTCCAGCCACAGCGCGTCGAGAAACTGTTCAACGAGTGCGAGATCCTTTTCCACATCAGCCCCTTTGATTCTGCAGTCAGGTCATTATGCCTGATTGTGACCGGTTTCTGGTACACTACGCGCAAAGTCAACGCAAGAATTGAGATAGTTACGCGATGAATATTGGTCTGTTCTATGGTTCCAGCACCTGCTACACCGAAATGGCGGCAGAGAAAATTCGCGACATCATTGGCCCGGAACTGGTGACGTTGCATAACCTGAAAGATGACGCGGTCGCGCTGATGGAACAGTACGATGTACTGATCCTGGGCATCCCAACCTGGGATTTTGGTGAGATACAGGAAGACTGGGAAGCCATCTGGGCTCAACTCGACTCAGTCAATCTCGACGGTAAGATTGTTGCCATGTACGGGATGGGAGATCAGTTGGGTTACGGGGAGTGGTTCCTGGACGCGCTCGGCATGCTGCACGACAAGCTGGCGCCGAAAGGGGTGTCGTTCATCGGCTACTGGCCAACCGAAGGTTACGAGTTCACCAGTAAAAAGCCGATTATTGCCGACGGCGAGCTGTTTGTTGGGCTCGCGCTGGATGAAACCAACCAGTACGATCTTAGCGATGAACGCCTGCAAAACTGGTGCGAGCAGATTCTGGGCGAAATGGCAGAAAAGTTTAGCTAACGCGCATTACCCCTGCGTCGTCTGTTGCAACAGCATCCGGCGCAGGTCTCGCCACTCGGCAGCATCCATACTGTCAGCCGCCAGCCAAAGATGCTGGCAACGCCCGCCGTCCACCTTGCGTAACCGTAACATCATGCCGCAGTTGAGCATCCAGGGCATACCGAGAATATCCCACTCTTTTCCCTGCCAGCGCAGGCGGGAATCCATCAGTAGCTTGATCTCTCCCTGACGGGCATTAATGCGACGCTGGCTGCGTACGCTGTCAAACACGACAAACGAGAGTAACAGCAGCCACAGCGGCGTATAGCTCAGCGGCCACGGCATCAGTAACACAAAGGCCGCAACCAGGCCGTGGAGCAACAAAGACATCCACTGCGAGCGCCACGAGACGCGAAGATCAGATTGCCACAGGACCACGTTCCCGATTCCGTGTTTGAATTAATTGCACCATCCGTTGCAACTCGGTGTCGGCGGGTTTGCCGTGGTTCATCAGCCAGTTGAATAAATCCGGATCGTCAGACTCAAGCAGGCGAACAAACAGACGCTTATCATCGTCGCTTAAGGTGTCATACTCATATTCGAAGAAAGGCATGATGGAAATATCAAGTTCACGCATGCCGCGACGGCACGCCCAGTGAATACGGGCCTTGTTGTTAATATCCATGTTCAGTTTCCTGCATTACGTTTGGCACAGTCGGTACCCCATTCAGTGTTCTTTATTTCTCTACGGGGACACCAGCTAGTGTAACGTGTTTTTGAGCGTTTCATTACTGGAATATTGCGATCGACGAACAGGCTTCCAGAATAATCCCTACAAAGACAGAGGATTACATTATTTTGCGTGGTGTTACGCACAACCGGTTTATGGCACAAATGGCCTGTTGAAAGCGCTTGCATTGCCTGCAGGCTCTTTTACCATTAGGCATTATCAAAGCGTTAAGCAATTCAGGATATCGTTATGGCCTTTACACCATTTTCTCCTCGCCAGCCCGCCGCCTCTGCGCGTCTGCCGCTGACGCTTATTTCTCTTGACGACTGGGCGCTGGCGACGCTCACCGGTGCCGACGCCGAAAAATATCTGCAGGGCCAGGTGACCGCCGACGTCAGTCAGATGACAGAACACCAGCACCTGCTGGCCGCCCATTGCGACCCAAAAGGTAAAATGTGGAGCAACCTGCGTCTGTTCCGCCGTCAGGACGGTTTTGCCTTTATTGAGCGCCGCAGCCTGCGTGACGCCCAGCTCAAAGAGCTGAAAAAATACGCGGTCTTCTCCAAAGTCACTATCGCCCCGGACGACGAACATGTCCTGCTGGGTGTGGCTGGCTTCCAGGCGCGTGCGGCGCTGAAAAATCTGTTCAGCGAACTGCCGGATGCCGAAAAGCAGCTCGTCAGCGAAGGCACGACCTCCATCTTGTGGTTTGAACACCCGGCAGAGCGTTTTCTGTTAGTCACCGATGCTGAAACCGCCGAGCGCGTCACCGAGGCGCTGCGCGGCGAAGCGCAGCTTAACAACAGTCAGCAGTGGCTGGCGCTGAACATCGAAGCGGGTCTGCCGATTATTGACGCCGCAAACAGCGCGCAGTTTATTCCTCAGGCAACGAACCTGCAGGCGCTGGGCGGCATCAGCTTTAAAAAAGGCTGCTACACCGGCCAGGAGATGGTCGCACGTGCGAAATTCCGCGGGGCAAACAAACGCGCGCTATGGACACTCGCGGGCCATGCCAGCCGCGTACCTGAAGCAGGGGAAGATTTAGAGCTGAAGATGGGTGAAAACTGGCGCCGTACCGGCACCGTATTAGCCGCCGTACAGCTGGATGATGGACGTCTTCTGGTGCAGGCCGTTATGAACAACGACATGGAAGCGGACAGCGTGTTCCGCGTGCGCGACGATGTGAACACACTGAGCATCGAGCCTCTGCCCTATTCACTGGAAGAGTGATGCTGTATCGCCCGGTGGCACTGCGCTTACCGGGCCTACTAATCCCGTAGCTCGGGTAAGGCGAAGCCGCCACCCGACAAAAAACTACGCCTGCCCCACATACAAATAAATCGCCAAAAAGTGGCACACGCTGCCGCCCAGCACAAAGCCGTGCCAGATGGCATGGTTGTACGGAATCCGCTTGCAGACGTAGAAAATGACGCCGAGCGAATACACCACGCCGCCTAAGGCCAGAAGCGTGACGCCCCCTATCGACAGTTTGATTGCCAACTGGTACACCACGATCAGCGACAGCCAGCCCATGGTCAGATAGGTGACCAGCGACAGCACTTTAAACCGGTGCGCAATGGTGAGCTTAAACAGGATCCCGAGCAGCGCCAGGCTCCAGATAACAATCATCAGGCCGCGCGACAGCGGTGAGTTGAGCCCCACCAGCAGAAACGGCGTGTAGGTGCCTGCAATAAGAAGGTAGATAGCGCAGTGGTCAAACTTCTTGAGCCACATCTTGGCCCGCTGATGCGGGATCGCGTGATACAGCGTCGAGGCCAGAAACAGCAGGATCATGCTCCCGCCATACAGGCTGTAGCTGGTAATAGCCATTGCGCTGGCATTGGCATCGACCGCCTGCACCAGCAATAACACTAAACCGACAATCCCAAACACCAGGCCAATGCCGTGGCTGATGCTGTTGGCTATTTCCTCAGCCAGCGAATATCCCTGTGCGATTAATGGTCTACTCACCATACAAAACTCCGGGAAAACAAAAGATGATTATTCATCGCATCACTATGCTAACTGAGAATGATTCCAGTGAACACCTGTTAGCTAAAATAATTTCACTTCAGGATTTATACCTAAAAATCATAGGCATAAATGAATTTTTCATCTAACATTTGTTCACATTAAAATTTAACCATTAAGAATCAAGAGCATAAAAATGGATCCTGCCGTCTGGCCGCATGTTATGATGGATATATGAGGTCTGAATAAGAGTTATGCCATTGTGAGTATGTTTACCCACTCCGCCATTGCCAGTCTCAATAACCTGGAGATGATGGTCTACAACTATGTCATTAAAAACCGTGACAAAGTCATGTACATGACCATCCGCGAGCTGGCGGATGCAGCGGGTGTCTCGACGACCACTATCCTGCGCTTTTGCCGCAAGCTTAACTGCGAAGGCTACTCGGAGTTTCGCGTACGCTTTAAGCTTTATCTTGAACAGAACGAGCCCCAGCAGGCGAACTTCGGCGCCAGCGAAATTATCAGCTTCTTTAAAAGCGTAAATAATGAAGAGTTCGACGCGTTATTAGATAGTGCGGTCGATATTATTTTATCGTCGGAACGCATTATATTTGTCGGCGCAGGAACGTCAGGCTCGCTGGCAAAATATGGCGCACGTTTCTTTTCTAATATCGGAAAATTCAGTAACCATATTGATGACCCTTATTTTCCGGTCACCAATGACATGGCGAAAAATGCGCTGGCGATTGTGCTCTCCGTCTCGGGTGAGACCGAGGAGATCCTGCGCTTCGCCAGCCAGTTTAGCCTGCATCACTGCAAGGTGCTCTCCATTACCAGCCACGAGCACTCGCGTCTCGCAAAACTGGCCGACTTTAATCTCTCCTGGCACGTTCCCCAGACGCGTATTGCAGGCGTCTACGATATCACCACGCAAATTCCCGTCATCTATATTCTGGAATCTCTCGGCCGTAAGCTGGCGAAGAAACTTGCAGAATAAAACATCCTGTTTTTTTGATGTAACAAATCACATTATGCCCAATTTGTTATATCGTGACATTTAATTTCGCTTTGCTAGACTCGATGCCAATAAGCCATTTATTGAGAATAGCAGCGATGAAAAAATTGACCTTACCAAAAGATTTTTTATGGGGTGGCGCGGTTGCCGCTCACCAGGTTGAAGGCGGCTGGAACAAAGGCGGCAAAGGGCCAAGCATTTGCGACGTATTAACCGGCGGCGCACACGGCGTACCGCGCGAAATCACGCAGGACGTGGTGCCGGGGAAATATTATCCCAATCATGAGGCGATTGATTTCCACGGCCATTACAAAGAAGACATTAAGCTTTTTGCCGAGATGGGCTTCAAGTGTTTCCGCACCTCGATTGCCTGGACGCGTATCTTCCCGAACGGTGACGAAACGCAGCCAAACGAAGAAGGGCTGAAGTTTTACGACGACATGTTCGATGAGTTGCTGAAATACAACATCGAACCGGTGATCACCCTCTCCCACTTCGAAATGCCGCTGCACCTGGTGAAGGAGTACGGTAGCTGGACCAACCGTAAAGTGGTCGATTTCTTTGTGCGCTTCGCGGAAGTGGTCTTCGAGCGCTACAAAAACAAGGTCAAATACTGGATGACCTTCAACGAAATCAACAACCAGCGTAACTGGCGCGCGCCGCTGTTCGGCTACTGCTGCTCGGGCGTGGTCTATACCGAACATGAAAATCCGGAAGAGACCATGTATCAGGTCCTGCACCACCAGTTTGTGGCCAGCGCCCTGGCGGTGAAAGCCGCGCGCCGCATCAACCCTGAGATGAAAGTCGGCTGCATGCTGGCGATGGTGGCGCTCTATCCGTTCTCCTGCAAACCGGAAGACGTGATGTTCGCCCAGGAATCAATGCGCGAGCGCTACGTCTTTACCGACGTCCAACTGCGCGGCTACTACCCGTCCTACGTGCTGAACGAATGGGAGCGCCGCGGGTTCTCCATTAAAATGGAAGCGGATGACGAGCAGATCCTGCGTGAAGGCACCTGCGACTACCTGGGCTTCAGCTATTACATGACCAACGCGGTGAAAGCGGAAGGCGGTACCGGCGATGCCATTTCCGGTTTCGAAGGCAGCGTACCGAACCCGCACGTGAAGGCCTCCGACTGGGGCTGGCAGATTGACCCGGTAGGCCTGCGCTATTCCCTGTGCGAACTGTACGAGCGTTACCAGAAGCCGCTGTTTATCGTGGAAAACGGCTTCGGCGCCTACGACAAGGTGGAAGAAGACGGCAGCATTAACGATGACTATCGCATCGACTACCTGCGTGCCCACGTGGAAGAGATGATCAAGGCCGTCACCCACGATGGCGTGGATCTGATGGGCTATACGCCATGGGGCTGTATCGACTGCGTGTCGTTCACCACCGGCCAGTACAGCAAGCGCTACGGCTTTATCTACGTGAACAAGCACGACGACGGCACGGGCGACATGTCGCGTTCCCGTAAGAAGAGCTTCGAGTGGTATAAGGGCGTGATTGCCAGCAACGGCGAGGCGCTGTGATTTTTTGCCCGGTGGCGCTGCGCTTACCGGGCCTACACACATAATAGGCCGGGTCGCCACCCGGCTTATTTCCCGCCCGCCAGCTCTATAAAACTCCCCGTTACGTACGACGCCTTTTCGCTCAGCAGCCAGACAATCGCCTGGGCGACCTCTTCCGGCTGGCCGCCGCGCTGCATCGGCAGTAACGATTTTACGCGATCCACTCGCCCCGGCTCTCCGCCGGAAGCATGGATATCGGTATAGATCAGACCCGGACGGACGCAGTTAACGCGAATGCCCTGCGCTGCGACCTCCAGCGATAAACCCGTTGTCAGCGAATCCACCGCCCCCTTGGACGCAGCGTAATCCACATATTCACCCGGCGCGCCCAGACGGGACGCCGCGGAAGAGACATTTACTATCGCCCCGCCCTTGCCGCCATGTTTGAAGGACATGCGTTTTACCGCTTCCCGGCAACAGAGGAAGTAGCCCGTGACGTTGGTCGCCAGGACACGGTTAATGCGCTCGGCCGAAAGATTCTCGATGGTGGATTGCTCAAACAGGATCCCCGCATTATTGACCAGCGCGCTCAGCGGCTCGCCTTCACGATCGAGGCTTTCAAACATCGCCAGCACCTGAGCTTCATCGCTGATGTCTGCACGTACAGCAAAGGCTTGACCACCCGCATCCACAATCTGCCTGATGACGTCCTGCGCGGCGTTAATGTTGTGATGATAGTTCACCGCCACGGTGTAGCCTTCGCGAGCCAGCTGCAGCGCGGTGGCTTTCCCGATGCCGCGGCTGGCGCCGGTGACCAGTGCAATTGCCATTATCTTCTCCCAATAAAAAAGCCGGGTGGCGGCTTCGCCTTACCCGGCCTACGTTACTACAGCAGCAATGTTACTGGTATTCGCTCATCGGCACGCAGGAGCAGAACAGATTACGGTCGCCGTAGACGTCATCGAGACGCTTCACGGTCGGCCAGTACTTGTTCGCCACACCTGCCGGGAAGACCGCCAGCTCGCGGGAATAACCGTGGTTCCACTCCGCCACCATCTCGTGCTGGGTGTGCGGGGCGTTAACCAGCGGGTTATCTTCCAGCGTCCACTCACCGTCCTGTACGCGGTCGATCTCCATGCGGATGGCCAGCATCGCGTCGATAAAGCGGTCCAGTTCGGCTTTGCTTTCGGACTCCGTTGGCTCCACCATCAGCGTGCCCGCAACCGGGAACGACATGGTAGGCGCGTGGAAGCCGTAGTCGATCAGACGCTTGGCAATGTCCAGCTCGCTAATGCCGGTCTGCTCTTTCAGCGGACGAATATCGAGGATGCACTCGTGCGCCACGCGACCGTCGCGGCCGGTATAGAGCACCGGGAAGGCAGACTTCAGGCGCGTCGCAATATAGTTGGCGTTCAGAATGGCCACCTGGCTCGCCTGCTTCAGCCCTTCCGCGCCCATCATGCGGATATACATCCAGCTGATTGGCAGGATAGAGGCGCTACCGAACGGTGCCGCAGAAACCGCGCCCTGACGGGTCAGCATGCCTTCAATCTGAACCACGCTGTGGCCCGGCACAAACGGCGCCAGGTGCGCTTTCACGCCGATAGGCCCCATGCCCGGGCCGCCACCGCCGTGCGGAATACAGAAGGTTTTGTGCAGGTTGAGGTGCGATACGTCCGCACCGATAAAGCCCGGCGAGGTAATGCCCACCTGCGCGTTCATGTTTGCGCCGTCGAGGTATACCTGACCGCCGAACTGGTGCACCACGTCGCACACTTCACGGATGGTCTCTTCGTACACGCCGTGGGTGGACGGATAGGTCACCATGATGCAGGAGAGTCTGTCGCCCGCCTGCTCGGCTTTCGCGCGCAGGTCAGCCAGGTCGATGTTGCCGTTTTTATCGCACGCCACAACCACCACTTCCATGCCCGCCATCTGGGCAGAGGCCGGGTTGGTGCCGTGGGCGGAGCTTGGGATCAGGCAGATATCGCGATGGCCTTCGTTACGGCTTTCGTGATAGTGACGGATTGCCAGCAGGCCCGCATATTCACCCTGCGCGCCGGAGTTCGGCTGCATGCAGAGCGCGTCGTAGCCGGTCAGCTTCACCAGCCAGTCGGAAAGCTGGTTGATCATCACGTGATAACCTTCCGCCTGCTCCGGCGGGCAGAACGGGTGCAGCTCGGAGAATTCAGGCCAGGTGATCGGGATCATCTCTGCCGCGGCATTCAGCTTCATGGTGCAGGATCCCAGCGGGATCATCGCCTGGTTCAGCGCCAGATCCTTGCGCTCCAGAGAGTGCATGTAACGCATCATCTCGGTTTCGCTGTGGTAGCGATTAAAGACCGGGTGCGTCAGGATGGCGTCGTTACGCAGCATGCTGTCCTGAATGGAGCGGCTGTCGAGCGCAACTTCTTTGTCGAGCGCATCAATGTCCAGACCGTGCGCGTCACCCAGCAGCACGCTGAACAGGTTCAGGATATCGTCGCGGGTGGTGCTTTCATCCAGCGTAATGCCGACGGCGTTGTGGATGTCGCTGCGCAGGTTGATCTTTGCCGCGTCCGCGCGGGCCAGCACGGCGGCCTTGTCCGCCACGTCCACGCACAGGGTGTCGAAGTAGTGGGCATGGCGCAGCTTAAGACCTTTTTGCTGCAGGCCGCAGGCCAGGATATCGGCCAGGCGGTGAATGCGGCTGGCAATGCGTTTCAGACCAGCCGGGCCGTGGAACACGGCGTACAGGCTGGCGATGTTAGCCAGCAGCACCTGTGAGGTACAGATGTTGGAGTTCGCTTTCTCGCGGCGGATATGCTGCTCGCGGGTCTGCATCGCCATGCGCAGCGCGGTATTACCGGCAGCATCTTTGGAGACGCCGATAATACGGCCAGGCATGGAACGTTTGAATTCATCTTTCGCGCCGAAGAACGCCGCGTGCGGGCCGCCGTAGCCCATCGGTACGCCGAAGCGCTGTGCTGAGCCGAATACGATATCCGCGCCCTGTTTGCCCGGCGCCGTCAGCAGCACCAGCGCCATAAAATCGGCGGCAACGCTCACAACCACCTTGCGGGATTTCAGCTCGGCAATCAGCGCGCCGTAGTCGTGAACTTCACCGGTGGTGCCCACCTGCTGCAGCAGCACGCCAAAGACGTCCTGATGATCCAGCACTTTGTCAGCGTCGTCGACAATCACGTCAAATCCGAAGGTTTCCGCACGGGTGCGCACCACGTCCAGCGTCTGAGGATGCACGTCCGCCGCCACGAAGAAGCGGTTAGCGTTTTTCAGCTTGCTCACGCGCTTAGCCATCGCCATCGCTTCGGCGGCAGCTGTCGCTTCATCCAGCAGAGAAGCGGAGGCGATATCCATGCCGGTCAGGTCCAGCGTCACCTGCTGGAAGTTCAGCAGCGCTTCCAGACGGCCCTGGGAGACTTCTGGCTGATACGGCGTATAGGCGGTGTACCAGCCCGGGTTTTCCAGCATGTTGCGCAGGATCACCGGCGGCAACTGCACGTTGGTGTAGCCCATGCCAATGTAAGACTTATAGCGCTTGTTCAGGCCGGCGATGGCCTTCAGCTCCGCCAGCGCGGCGAATTCCGTAGTGGCTTCCCCCACCTGAGGCGGCGTGGCAAGCTGGATGTCTTTTGGCACAATCTGGCCGATCAGTGCGTTTAATGAATCCGCGCCAACTGTCTTTAGCATCTCCTGCTGTTGCTGAGCATCCGGCCCAATGTGACGTTCGATGAAGGCGCCACGGTTTTCAAGCTGGCTTAAAGTCTGTGTCATGAGCGATGGTTCCTGAAACGTGCAGTGAATCGTAGTTATCTGTAACGCTGTTGCCCGGTGGCGCTAACGCTTACCGGGCCTACGTTGATCTCCAGGCCGGATAAGCGCAGCGCCATCCGGCACAACGTTATTCGTCTTCCAGTAGTGCTTCGTATGCGGTCGCATCCAGCAGCGCGGCAACCTGGGATTCGTCGCTGGCTTTGATCTTGAAGATCCAGCCGCCTTCATAAGGCTCGCTGTTGACCAGTTCTGGCGAATCGCTCAGCGCGTCGTTGACGGCAACAATTTCACCACTTACCGGCGCGTAGATATCGGATGCTGCTTTTACGGACTCCGCCACGGCGCAGTCGTCGCCCGCGCTCACGGTCGTGCCCACGTCAGGCAGGTCAACAAACACCATGTCGCCCAGCAGCTCTTGCGCGTGCTCGGTGATCCCTACGGTGTAAGTGCCGTCCGCCTCTTTGCGCAGCCACTCGTGTTCTTTGCTGTATTTCAGTTCTGCTGGCACATTGCTCATTGAAGTTCTCCTGATAAAAATGATTAGGCGACCGGCTTACCGGCGCGAACAAAAATCGGTTTGGTCACGTTGACCGGCATTTCGCGGTTGCGGATTTGCACCACCGCCGTTTCGCCAATCCCCGCCGGCACGCGTGCCAGTGCAATACTGTAGCCCAGCGTCGGAGAGAAGGTTCCGCTGGTGATCACGCCTTCGCGAGGATTGCCGTCAGCATCGGTAAAGCGCACCGGCAGTTCGCCGCGCAGCACACCCTTCTCGGTCATCACCAGGCCCACCAGTTGTTCAGTGCCCTTCTCGCGCTGCATCTCCAGCGCTTCACGGCCAATAAAGTCACGGTCAGCCGGTTCCCACGCGATGGTCCAGCCCATGTTGGCAGCCAGTGGAGAGACACCTTCGTCCATCTCCTGACCGTAGAGGTTCATGCCCGCTTCCAGACGCAGCGTATCGCGCGCGCCCAGACCCGCAGGCTTCACGCCCGCTTCTACCAGCGCACGCCAGAAATCAGCGGCCTTCTCGTTTGGCATCGCAATTTCGTAGCCCGCTTCACCGGTGTAGCCGGTGGTGGCGATAAACAGATCGCCCGCCTGCACGCCAAAGAACGGCTTCATGCCAGCGGTGGCGTTGCGCTGCTCGTCGTTAAACAGAGAGGCGGCTTTCGCCTGCGCGTTTGGTCCCTGCACGGCGATCAGCGACAGATCGTCACGGACGGTGATGTCGATGGCATAAGGTTCGGCGTGTTGGGTGATCCAGGAGAGGTCTTTTTCGCGGGTGGCGGAGTTTACAACGAGGCGGAAGAAATCTTCAGTGAAGTAATAGACGATAAGGTCATCAATCACGCCGCCCGAGGCATTCAGCATGCCGGTATAGAGCGCTTTACCCGGCGTCTTCAGTTTGGCGACGTCGTTTGCCAGCAGATAACGCAAAAACTCCCGGGTGCGGCTACCGCGCAGATCGACAATTGTCATGTGGGACACGTCGAACATACCGGCATCGGTGCGCACCGCGTGGTGCTCATCAATCTGCGAGCCGTAGTGCAGCGGCATCATCCAGCCATGGAAGTCCACCATGCGAGCGCCGCATAACACGTGTTGTTCGTACAAAGGAGTCTGTTGAGCCATCTTGTCCTCGTTGAAAAATTCACCGTGAAACCCGGTATCGGCCCCGCGTTCGGGCACCGACGCAAACGTTCTCTTTTACCTGAACTTACCACCGAAACCGGCGGTTAACCATAAGGCAAAATGGGTCATCACATTAGCTTATGACCAAAAATCGCTAAAAAGCCTACAGAGTTATTCACTGGAAAAATGCGATTAACCCCGCACAAAATTAACAATGATCTAACAGGATTTAGCACATGGTGATATTTCGTGCGGAAAATCGGGCCGAATTTCCGTAACGAGAAAAATGCGACATTAGATTATCTAATGCGAAAAATGACGTGAAATTAGAATATTTCAAACGAGGGGATTTCCCCGGCGCAGAGGCCGGGAAAATAAAGTGTGACGGGGATCTAAGTTAACGCAGCCAGTCAGGGAGATCGTTAAGACCCATCGCCTGACGGAGGAGTTGAGGTTTAACGCCCGGAAGGGTGTCTGCAAGCTTGAGTCCGATATCGCGCAGCAGTTTTTTCGCCGGATTTGCCCCGGCAAACAGCTCGCGGAAGCCCTGCATCCCAGCCAGCATCATAGCCGCACTGTGCTTGCGGCTGCGCTCGTAGCGACGCAGGTAGAGATGCTGGCCGATGTCTTTTCCTTCGCGATGCAGGCGACGCAGCTCCTCGACCAGCTCCGCCGCGTCCATAAAGCCAAGGTTAACGCCCTGCCCGGCCAGCGGATGAATGGTATGCGCCGCATCCCCCACCAGCGCCAGACGGTGCGCCGCAAACTGACGCGCGTAGCGGCCGGTTAACGGGAACACCTGACGCTCGCTCTCAAGCGTGCACAAGCCAAGGCGGTTATCAAAGGCCACGCACAGCGCCTGGTTAAAGGCCTCCGGCGTCGCCTCATGCATCTGCCGGGCTTTGTCCGGCACCAGGGACCAGACAATCGAGCACAGGTGCGGATCGGCAAGCGGCAGGAACGCCAGTATGCCGTCGTTGTGGAAAATCTGGCGCGCCACGCCGCCGTGCGGCTCTTCGGTGCGGATCGTCGCGACCAGAGCGTGATGACGATAGTCCCAGAAGGTCAGGGGGATATCGGCTTTATTACGCAGCCAGGAGTTGGCACCGTCAGCACCGACCACCAGGCGCGCGGTCAGCATGTCGCCGCTCTGCAGGGTGATAAACGCCTCGTTTTCGCCCCACGCCACCTGCTGGATCTGCGCAGGCGCAATCAGCGTCACGTCGCTGCACTGCTGTGCTTTCTGCCACAGCGCGTGGTGGATCACCGCGTTTTCAACGATGTGGCCCAGATGGCTATAGCCCATGCTTTCATCATCAAAAGCAATATGGCCAAAGCTGTCTTTATCCCACACCTCCATGCCGTGATAGCAACTGGCGCGGTTCGCCACAATATCTGACCAGACGCCAAGGTGCGTCAGCAGCTTTTCGCTGGCCGCATTAATGGCCGAGACGCGGAGTTCCGGCGGCGCATCCGGGGCAACGGGCTGGGGCTGTTTTTGCTCCAGTACCGCCACGCGCAGGCCGCTGCCCTGTAATCCACAGGCCAATGCCAGTCCGACCATTCCGCCGCCAACGATGGCGACATCAACATTTTGCACGGTGATAACTCCTTAACGCGCAACCCAACCCAGGGTCCGCTGCGCCAGCACGTCACGTGCCGGAATGAATAGTTCCATCGCCATCAGCCCGAGATTGCGGCCCGCAACCAGCGGTGCCCAGCGATTGGCAAAAAGATGGACCAGGCCATCGGTCACACCGATGGTGGCCTCTTTATCCGCCTGACGGCGCTTCTGGTAATGACTCAGCACCGAATACGCCCCGCAGTCTTTTTGCTCGCCCCATGCCTGCGCCAGTGATTCGGCCAGGCTCATGACGTCGCGTAAGCCAAGGTTAAAGCCTTGCCCCGCGATGGGGTGCAGCGTCTGTGCAGCGTTACCGACAAGCGCCAGACGATGGGAGATGGACTGAGATGCCGTGGTCAGCGAAAGCGGATAGACCGTCCGCTTGCCGGCATGGGTAATACGCCCCAGCCGCCAGCCAAAGGCTTTCTGCAGCTCGGTACAAAAACGTTCGTCGGACCAGGCCTTCACCTCTTCAGCCTTATCCTGCGGATGGCACCAGACCAGGGAACAGCGCCCGTCCGACATCGGCAGCATCGCCAGTGGGCCATGCTGCGTAAAGCGCTCAAACGCCCTGCCGTTGTGGTCAGCTGCGGTAGCGACGTTCGCAATGACCGCCACCTGGCCGTAAGGCTGCTGGCGCCACTCCACGCCGCACTGGGTGCCGAGCGAGGAGCGCGAACCGTCCGCAGCGACCAGAAGCTGGCCTTCAAGGACGGTGCCGCTTTCCAGCGTCACGCTGACCGACGCTTCACTTCGGCTCACGCTGGCCACGCGCGCGGGGCAATGCAGCGTGACGCCCGGCGCGTCCTGGAGCAGGCGGAACAGACGCAATCCGACGTCGTGTAGCTCAACAACCTGACCCAGGGCATCAATCCGGTAATCCTGCGCGTCCAGCGTGACAAAGCCCGCATGGCCGCGATCGCTGACGTGAACGGTCCCGATCGCCGTAGCACGGTCGGCAATTGCCTGCCAGATCCCAATGCGGGAAAGCTGCTGGCAGGTACCCTGCGCCAGCGCAATGGCGCGGGCATCAAAACCGGGGTGGTTGGACGCCTCTGGCGCAACGGCTTCCACCAGGTGCACCGGAAGCTGCCCCTGCGTCAAATGCGAAATGGCCAGCGCCAGCGTGGCCCCGGTCATGCCGCCGCCAACGATAATCACGCTCATGCGCGCGCCGCTGCCATCAGCGCCTCGATATCGTCAGCGTTTTTCACGACGCTGGCGGTCAGGTTTTCGTTACCGGTCTCGGTAATCACGATGTCATCTTCAATACGAATACCAATCCCGCGGTACGCTTCAGGCACGTCGGCATCCGGCGCGATATACAGACCCGGCTCCACGGTTAACACCATGCCCGGCTCCAGCACGCGGGAACGGTCGGTGCCGTAGGCGCCAACGTCATGCACGTCCAGCCCCAGCCAGTGGCTCAGGCCGTGCATAAAGTACGGTCGATGCGCATTTTCAGCAATCAGGGTATCTACGTCCCCTTTCAGGATACCGAGCCTGACCAGACCGGTAATCATGATGCGCACCACTTCGCCGGTCACTTCCTGGATGGAGGTACCTGGACGATACAGCCTGAGCGCCGTCTCAAGGGATTCGAGAACAATGTCGTAAATCGCGCGCTGTGCCGGCGAGAATTTACCGTTCACCGGGAAGGTCCGGGTGATGTCCCCCGCATAGCCCTGATATTCGCAACCGGCGTCAATCAGCACCAGATCGCCATCGCGCAGCGCGCTTTCGTTTTCGGTGTAGTGCAGAATGCAGCCGTTTTCCCCGCCGCCAACAATGGTGTTGTAGGAGGGATAGCGCGCGCCGTGGCGGTTAAATTCGTGGTGAATTTCGCCTTCCAGCTGGTATTCGAACATCCCGGGACGGCATTTCTCCATCGCGCGGGTATGCGCCAGCGCGCTGATTTCGCCCGCGCGGCGCATCACGTTCAGCTCTTCTTCAGACTTGAACAGGCGCATCTCATGCACCACCGGACGCCAGTCCGTCAGCGTGGCCGGTGCGGACAGGTTCTGCCGCGAGCCTTTGCGCAGCTTATCCAGCGCGGTGAAGACAATCTCATCGGCGTAAGCATATTCGCCCTGCGCGTGATAGAGCACGTCGAGGCCGTTAAGCAGCTGGTAGAGCTGCTGGTTGATTTCGCTAAACGCCAGCGCACGGTCGACGCCCAGCTTTTCCGGTGCGGCCTCTTGCCCTAAGCGGCGACCAAACCAGATTTCGGCCGTCAGATCGCGCACGCGGTTGAAAATCACGCTGTGGTTGTGGGTGTCATCGCTCTTAATCAACACCAGTACCGCTTCCGGCTCGTTAAAGCCGGTGAAGTACCAGAAGTCGCTGCTCTGGCGATAGGGATATTCGCTGTCGGCGCTGCGCGTCACTTCAGGCGCGGCAAAAATCAGCGCGGCGCTGCCCGGCTGCATTTTTGCCAGCAGCGCCTGACGGCGGCGCGAATACTCTTGACTCGAGATAACCATGACACCCTCCTGTGCGTTATTTTTCTTAATGTAAGGTTGGCTTGCGGACTTCCGGCGCAGTCGGCTGTGAGCGCGTAAAGTTGTCGTGGCACAGCAGTGCCGCCACGCGCACGTACTCGATGATCTCTTCGAGAGACATTTCCAGCTCTTCCTGGTCTTCGTCTTCATCGTAGCCAAGCTGGGCGATGTTGCGCAGATCGTCGATCGCTTCACCCGCTTCGCCGGTGACTTTATCCAGTTTAGGCTGCGTGACGCCCAGACCCAGCAGATAGTGATTTACCCACCCCGCCAGTGCATCGGCGCGATCGAACACGCTGACGTCGTCGCCTTCAGGCAGATAAAGCTGAAAAAGGAAGCCATCGTCTTCCAGCGAATCACTGATGGCGGCATGCATTTTACGCAGCGCTTCCGCCAGCTCGTGACCAAACGCCAGCCCTTCATTCGTGAGGTCGTGGATCAGCGGCTGCCATGAGCTGTCGCTGTTTCCGCCGCACAGCATGCCACTGATCAGACCGTGCATTTCGGCAGGGGTTAAACCGACTCCCTGCTGGTTCAGTAACTGGTTTAAATCCTTGTAACCAGGCATTTCGTTCTGTATAGACATGCGCATTCGTCATCATTGGGGGGAAGTTTCATGATATGCTACCACTTTGGACCCTGGTGATACCAGAAAAGGGCTTGTATCTTCACATCAGGGTAGCTATAGTGTCGCCCCTTCGCAGCCCCCGGGGCATCAGGCGAAGGCAGCGCAGTCAATCAGCAGGAAGGTGGCATGTCTGCACAACCCGTCGATCTCCAGATTTTTGGCCGTTCACTGCGAGTGAATTGTCCGCCTGAACAAAGGGATGCTTTGAATCAGGCTGCGGACGATTTGAATCAGCGGTTGCAAGATCTAAAAGAACGCACTAGAGTCACAAATACTGAGCAGCTGGTTTTCATCGCCGCGTTGAACATCAGCTATGAACTGACTCAGGAAAAAGCGAAGACCCGCGACTACGCGGCAAGCATGGAGCAGCGCATTAAAATGCTCCAGCAGACCATAGAACAGGCATTGCTTGATCAAGGTCGCAATCCCGAAAGACCGGGACCCAAGTTTGAATAACACTTCTCAGTTGACTATGGTAGAGTAACTGTGAAGACAAAATTTCTCTGAGATGTTCGCAAGCGGGCCAGTCCCCTGAGCCGATATTTCATACCACAAGAATGTGGCGCTCCATGGTTGGTGAGCATGCTCGGTCCGTCCGAGAAGCCTTAAAACTATGACGACACATTCACCTTGAACCAAGGGTTCAAGGGTTACAGCCTGCGGCGGCATCTCGGAGATTCCCTCTCTTTTCTTCTACCGACTACCATGACTCAATTCCCTGAAGTTTCGGCTTCACGCCAGGACATTCGTCAGCTCATTCGTCAACGCCGTCGTGCGTTAACCCCCGTTCAGCAAGCGCATTTTGCCCAGCAGGCCGCCGCCCGTATGATGGCGTATCCCCCTGTCGTGATGGCGCGCACGGTTGCCCTGTTTCTGTCGTTTGACGGCGAGCTGGACACCCAACCGCTGATAGAGCAGCTCTGGCGCGCCGGGAAGAAGGTATACCTACCGGTGCTGCACCCGTTCAGTGAAGGCAATCTGCTGTTTTTGCACTATCACCCGCACAGCGAGCTGGTGGTGAATCGTCTGAAAATCACTGAACCGAAACTCGACGTGCGCGACGTGCTCCCGCTGCCACAGCTGGATGTACTGATTACGCCGCTGGTCGCGTTTGATGAGCAGGGACAGCGCCTGGGAATGGGCGGTGGTTTTTACGACCGGACGCTGCAAAACTGGCAGCAGTATGGATTGCAGCCGGTGGGCTACGCGCATGATTGCCAGGGCGTGGAGGCGTTGCCGGTAGAAAAATGGGATGTGCCGTTACCGGCGGTGGTGACGCCCAGTAAAACCTGGACCTGGTAGAATAAAGCCGGGTGGCGGCTACGCCTTACCCGGCCTACATAAATCCTCGAACATTGTAGGTCGGGTAAGCGTAAGCGTCACCCGACACACAGACCGCACGACCGTTGTAGGTCGGGTAAGGCGCAGCCGCCACCCGACACCACAGACCGCACCATCAGTACAGCAGACGCGCGCGAATCGTCCCCGGAATGGCCTTCATGCTCAGCAGCGCTTTCTCGGCCACATCGTCATCCGCTTCGATATCAATAACCACATAGCCCATCTGCGAGTTGGTCTGCAGATACTGCGCGGCAATGTTAACGCCCTGCTCGGCAAAGATCTGGTTAATCGCGGTCAGCACGCCTGGACGGTTTTCGTGGATGTGCAGCAGACGACGGCCACCGTGCAGCGGCAGCGACACTTCCGGGAAGTTCACCGCAGAGAGCGTAGAACCGTTGTCGGAGTATTTACTCAGCTTACCCGCCACTTCAAGACCGATATTCTCCTGCGCTTCCTGCGTAGACCCGCCGATGTGTGGCGTCAGGATCACGTTGTCGAACTCGCACAGCGGAGAGGTAAACGGATCGCTGTTGGTCGCAGGCTCCGTCGGGAAGACGTCGATGGCGGCGCCCGCCAGGTGCTTACGCTTCAGCGCATCGCACAGCGCAGGGATATCGACAACCGTGCCGCGCGCGGCGTTAATCAGCAATGAGCCCGGCTTCATCAGCGCCAGCTCTTCTGCACCCATCATGTTTTTGGTGGACGCATTTTCCGGCACGTGCAGGCTCACCACGTCACTCATGTTCAGCAGGTCAGACAGGTGTTGAACCTGGGTGGCATTGCCCAGCGGCAGCTTGCTTTCGATATCGTAAAAATAGACATGCATACCGAGAGATTCCGCCAGAATCCCCAGCTGGGTACCGATGTGGCCATAGCCGATGATACCCAGTTTTTTTCCACGGGCTTCGTAGGAACCCGCAGCCAGTTTGTTCCAGACGCCGCGGTGTGCTTTGGCGTTAGCCTCCGGAATGCCGCGCAGAAGCAGCAGCAGTTCGCCAATGACCAGCTCCGCCACGGAACGGGTGTTGGAGAATGGGGCGTTGAAGACAGGAATACCGCGTTTCGCGGCAGCATTCAGGTCAACCTGGTTGGTACCGATGCAGAAGCAGCCGATAGCCACCAGCTTTTCCGCCGCGGCAATCACATCTTCAGTCAGGTGAGTACGGGATCGCAGGCCAATGAAGTGGGCATCACGGATGGACGCTTTCAGCTCTTCGGTATCGAGCGCGCCTTTGTGAAATTCGATGTTGGTGTAACCTGCCGCACGAAGGCTATCGATTGCTTTTTGATGCACGCCCTCGACCAGCAGGAATTTAATCTTGTCTTTCTCCAGTGATACCTTTGCCATTTACCCGACCCTGTTTTTGTCTGAACTGATGTTGTGCTGGATATAAATCCGCTGTAGCCAACATATCAAAAAAAACTATTGCAGCAATATGAACGTTTGCGTCGGCACGCTGAAGGAAAGTCATACAGCGCTAAATGGCAGAGGAAAATGCTATGGAAATTTACAAACGCGGAAGGATCGGCAAAAGAGGCATAAAAACGTGACACAAGTCACCGAATTTAGCGTATCAAAAATTTTTTAGCGGGGGGAGGACTCCCCCCGTCAGATCATTTTACGATGGTTTTCACGCCGTCAGCGGTGCCGATCAGCGCCACATCCGCGCCACGGTTGGCGAATAGCCCTACGGTCACGACGCCAGGAATGGCGTTGATGGCATTTTCCAGCGCAATCGCGTCGAGAATTTCCAGACCGTGAACGTCGAGGATCACGTTACCGTTGTCGGTCACTACGCCCTGACGATATTCCGGGCGACCGCCCAGCTTCACCAGCTGACGGGCAACCGCGCTGCGGGCCATCGGGATCACTTCAACCGGCAGCGGGAAATTCCCCAGAATGTCCACCTGCTTGGAGGCGTCCGCGATGCAGATAAACTTGTCCGCAACGGAGGCGATGATTTTTTCACGCGTCAGCGCCGCGCCGCCGCCTTTGATCATCTGCATGTGGCCGTTGATTTCATCCGCACCATCAACGTAAATCCCCAGACGATCCACTTCGTTGAGATCGAAAACGGTAATGCCGAGGCTTTTCAGCTTTTCCGTGGAAGCATCAGAGCTGGAAACCGCGCCCTCGATCTGCCCCTTCATCGTGCCCAGCGCATCGATAAAGTGTGCCGCGGTTGATCCCGTACCGACACCGACAATGGTACCCGGCTGTACGTACTGGAGAGCGGCCCATCCTACTGCTTTTTTCAGTTCATCCTGCGTCATGATCGTTTTGCCTGTGGTGTGAAAACTCAGGGCGCATTATAGAACACGTCGAATGGAATTCGTCTGCCACAAAGGGAAAATTGTGTCATAGTGCAGAATAAGCAAAATTAAGGAGCCAGCCAGAGCAATGAAACGTCCGGACTACAGAACACTACAGGCACTTGATGCAGTTATTCGTGAACGAGGTTTTGAGCGCGCGGCGCAAAAGCTTTGCATCACGCAGTCCGCCGTCTCTCAGCGTATCAAACAGCTTGAAAATATGTTCGGCCAGCCGCTGCTGGTACGTACCGTACCGCCACGTCCAACCGAGCAAGGACAAAAGCTCCTCGCCCTGCTGCGCCAGGTTGAACTGCTGGAAGACGAGTGGCTGGGTGACGAGCAAACGGGCTCTACGCCGCTGCTGCTCTCTCTGGCGGTCAACGCCGACAGTCTGGCAACCTGGCTGCTGCCGGCCCTTGCGCCGGTTCTCGCGGACTCCCCTATCCGCCTGAATTTGCAGGTTGAAGACGAAACCCGCACCCAGGAGCGCCTGCGTCGCGGTGAGGTAGTTGGGGCGGTCAGTATCCAGCCTCAGGCGCTGCCAAGCTGTCTTGTCGATCAGTTAGGCGCCCTGGATTACCTGTTTGTGGGTTCAAAAGCCTTTGCCGAGCGCTACTTCCCGAACGGCGTCACCCGCGCTGCGCTGCTGAAAGCTCCTGCCGTGGCGTTCGACCATCTGGACGATATGCATCAGGCGTTCCTGCAGCAAAACTTCGACCTGCCGCCGGGCAGCGTGCCGTGTCATATCGTTAACTCGTCTGAAGCCTTCGTGCAGCTTGCGCGCCAGGGCACGACCTGCTGCATGATCCCGCACCTGCAGATTGAGAAAGAGTTGAAAAGCGGTGAGCTGATTGACCTGACGCCGGGGCTGTATCAGCGCCGGATGCTCTACTGGCACCGTTTTGCGCCGGAAAGCCGGATGATGCGCAACGTCACCGACGCGCTGCTGGCCTACGGGCATAAGGTATTGAGACAGGATTAAAAAGAAAAGCCGGGTGGCGGCTACGCCTTACCCGGCCTACAGATTACTGAGCCGGTTTCGGCTGTGCTGCAACGGGTTCCAGCTGGAAGACCACATCCACCTGATCGTCGAACTGAATGGTTGGCTGCTCGTAAGTTTCCTGAGCGGATACCGGGGCTGCATCAGCCTTCATCATACGAACCATCGGGCTTGGCTGGTAGTTAGAGACGTGGTAACGCACGCTGTAAACCGGACCGAGCTTGCTCTTAAAGCCAGAAGCCAGCTGTTCCGCCTGGTGAATAGCATCATCGATCGCCGCTTTACGCGCTTCGTCTTTGTATTTCTCCGGTTGCGCAACGCCCAGCGACACGGAACGGATCTCGTTCAGGCCCGCCTTCAGCGCACCGTCCAGCAGCGAGTTAAGCTTATCCAGCTGACGCACGGTCACTTCAACGGTACGCACGGCACGGTAGCCTTTCAGGATGCTTTTGCCATTCTGGTAGTCGTAATCGGGTTGAGTACGCAGGTTCGCAGAGTTGATATCTTTTTTACCGACACCGTTCTGCTCGAGGAAAGAGAGGTATTGCGCAACGCGATCGTCAGCCTGCTTCTTGGCCGTCGCCGCATCTTTCGCCGCCACATTCACCTCAATTGCCAGGGTTGCAACATCGGGTACCGCGTCCACGCTTGCGGTGCCTGACGTGACGATGTGCGGGCCATCCGGCAATTCGTTTGCCTGCACCGACACCGCACCGAAACTTACTAATGCCGCCAGGGCCATCACCTTAAACTTCACTGTTATTCCTCCATGTTGCGAAGAGTGCCCAATAACAGGGCGCATGCCAGCAAGCTTAGCGGGTCTTATTCAGTTGTCCATAAGACAAGGATTAGTTGAACAATTCCTGGACATGATGAATCCCCTCTTTCGCCAGCTGGAAAGCGATAAACCACATCACCAGGCCGACCAGGGTATTAATGATGCGCTGGGCTTTGGCCGTACGCAGACGAGGAGCCAGCCATGCCGCCAGAATGGCGAGACCGAAGAACCACAGGAAAGAGGCGCTGACCGTGCCGAGCGCAAACCAGCGTTTCGGTTCAACGTCCAGTTGACCGCCCAGGCTGCCCAGCACGACGAAGGTGTCGAGATAGACATGAGGGTTTAGCCAGGTCACCGCCAGCATGGTGACGATAATCTTCCAGCGGCCCTGCTTCATGACCTCCGCGCTCGCCAGTTCGAGGTTGCTGCTCATCGCCGTTTTCAGCGCGCCGAAGCCGTACCAGAGCAGAAACGCCACGCCGCCCCAGGTGACCAGCGCCAGCAGCCACGGAGACTGCATCAGCAGCGCGCTGCCGCCAAAAATCCCGGCGCAGATCAGCAGTAAATCGCTTACCGCGCACAGCAGGGCAATCATCAGATGGTACTGGCGGCGAATGCCCTGATTCATCACGAACGCATTTTGCGGCCCGAGCGGAAGGATCATGGCTGCACCTAAGGCAAGCCCTTGAAAATAATAAGATAGCATGACGATTTTCTCGCAGTGTTGTTCTGGAAGCCGACTATACTGCGCGAATCACATAAGAGGAAATGGATAATATTAATTGGGTATTAGCGGAGCTTATGAAAGTAAAGCCCGGTGGCGCTAGCGCTTACCGGGCCTACGGGTGACGTTATTCTGCTTCTTTGACTTTTTTGACGTTTACGTCCATCTGCGGGTACGGGAAGCTAATGCCGTTGGCGTCGAAGTCGCGCTTAATGCGTTCCAGCACGTCCCAGTACACGTTTTGCAGATCGCTGCTTTTGCTCCAGATACGCACCACAAAGTTAATGGAGGAAGCGCCAAGTTCATTCAGGCGAACCGTCTGCTCTTTGTCTTTCAGGATACGATCGTCTGAAGCAATGATGTTGGTAATCAGCGACTTCACCTGATCGATGTCGGAGTCGTATGCCACGCTGATAATCAGTTCGTTACGACGCACCGGCTCACGGGAGAAGTTAATGATGTTGCCCGCGATAATTTTCCCGTTCGGCACGACCACGATGCGGCCATCGACGGTGCGCATGGTCGTTGAGAAAATTTGTACCTGCAGCACGGTTCCGGCAATGCCGCCAAGGTCAACGTACTCGCCGGAGCGGAACGGACGGAAGGTCACCAGCAGAACGCCTGCCGCCAGGTTTGAAAGCGAGCCCTGCAGCGCCAGACCAATAGCCAGACCGGCGGCACCGAGAACGGCGATGACGGAGGCGGTTTGCACCCCAACACGGCCCAGCGCGGCAATCAGCGTAAAGGCGATAATGCCGTAACGCACCAGTGCGGAGAGGAAGTCAGCCACCGTGGCATCAATGTGACGGGCCAGCATCACGCGGTTAACCGTATTCGAGACAATACGCGCCACGATCATCCCGACGATGATGATGGCAATCGCCGCGACGATGTTCACGGCATAGCTCAGCAGCAGGGCCTGGTTGCGCACCAGCCAGTTACCGGCGTTATTGATGCTGTCTACAACATCGAGTTGTTCCATTTATTCTTCCTTTTGTTAAACCAAAACACAAAATCCATCCCCCATGGAGACAGGCAGGTCTGTAAAGGGTAAACAAAAAGCACCGGTTTTGCCAAACAGATCACAAAAGCAGGTCTGGCAGGGTATTGAAAAAGCATAAAAAAAGGCCCGCATTTGCGGGCCTTCTGATGCTGCTAGCAGCTCAAATTACAGAACGTCGATCGCGTTCAGTTCTTTGAAAGCCTGCTCCAGACGGGTCACCATGGACGTCTGCGCTGCGCGCAGCCATACGCGTGGATCGTAGTATTTCTTGTTCGGCTGGTCTTCGCCTTTCGGGTTGCCCAGTTGGCCCTGCAGGTAAGCTTCGTTCGCTTTGTAGTACTGCAGGATACCGTCCCAGGTTGCCCACTGGGTGTCGGTATCGATGTTCATTTTCACAACGCCGTAGCTTACGGAGTCTTTGATTTCCTGAGCAGAAGAACCGGAACCGCCGTGGAAGACGAAGTTCAGGCTGTTGTGCGGCAGGTTGTGTTTCTTGGAAACGTATTCCTGAGAATCACGCAGGATGGTTGGGGTCAGAACCACGTTACCTGGTTTGTAAACGCCGTGTACGTTACCGAAGGACGCTGCGATGGTGAAGCGTGGGCTGATTTTGCTCAGCTCGGTGTAAGCGTAATCAACGTCTTCTGGCTGGGTGTACAGTGCAGAAGCGTCCATGTGGCTGTTGTCCACGCCGTCTTCTTCACCGCCGGTGCAACCCAGTTCGATTTCCAGGGTCATGTCCATTTTGGCCATGCGCGCCAGGTACTTAGAGCAGATTTCGATGTTTTCGTGCAGTGACTCTTCAGACAGGTCGATCATGTGAGAAGAGAACAGTGGCTTACCGGTTGCCGCGAAGTGTTTTTCACCCGCGTCCAGCAGACCGTCGATCCACGGCAGCAGTTTCTTCGCGCAGTGGTCAGTGTGCAGGATAACTGGAACACCGTAGTGCTCAGCCATCTGGTGAACGTGGTGCGCACCAGAGATAGCGCCCAGGATTGCAGCACCCTGAGGAATGTCAGTTTTCACGCCTTTACCTGCGATGAACGCAGCGCCACCGTTAGAGAACTGAACGATAACCGGTGCTTTAACTTTTGCAGCGGTTTCCAGTACGGCGTTGATGGAGTCGGTACCCACGCAGTTAACTGCTGGCAGAGCGAAGTTGTTTTCTTTAGCTACCTGGAACACTTTCTGTACGTCATCACCAGTGATAACGCCAGGTTTTACGAAATCAAAAATTTTAGACATGTTGCTTAGTCCTGTATCTTCGGCCGTTAGAAAAGGTGCGAGCTCTTAAAAGCGCGCTGAAAATTGGGCAGGTTTCCCTGCCCTTGAATGGCTTACTTCTTAGCGCGCTCTTCGAGCATTGCTACTGCTGGCAGTACTTTGCCTTCCACGAATTCGAGGAATGCGCCGCCACCAGTGGAGATGTAGGAGATTTTGTCAGCGATACCGAACAGGTCGATTGCTGCCAGGGTGTCACCACCGCCTGCGATAGAGAACGCTTCGCTGTCTGCGATAGCGTTAGCAACGATTTCAGTCCCTTTGCGGAAGTTCGGGAATTCGAACACGCCAACCGGACCGTTCCACAGGATAGTTTTTGCGTTTTTGAGGATTTCAGCCAGTTTCTGTGCAGAAACGTCGCCCAGATCCAGAATCTGCTCTTCGTCTTTGATGTCGTTGACAGACTTCAGAGTCGCGGTTGCGGTTTCGGAGAACTCGGTCGCGACGCGAACGTCAGTTGGAACCGGGATATCACAGGTACCCAGCAGGCGTTTGGCTTCGTCAACCAGGTCTGCTTCGTACAGGGATTTACCCACGTTGTGGCCCTGAGCGGCAACGAAGGTGTTCGCGATACCACCACCAACGATCAGCTGGTCAGCGATTTTAGACAAGGAATCCAGAACGGTCAGTTTGGTGGAAACTTTAGAACCACCAACGATAGCGACCATTGGACGAGCAGGTTCTTTCAGTGCTTTACCCAGCGCTTCCAGTTCGTCAGCCAGCAGAGGACCGGCACACGCTACGTCTGCGAATTTACCGATACCGTGGGTAGACGCCTGAGCACGGTGCGCCGTACCGAAGGCATCCATCACGAACACGTCGCACAGTGCAGCGTATTTTTTGGAAAGGGTTTCGTCGTCTTTCTTCTCGCCTTTGTTGAAGCGAACGTTTTCCAGAACAACCAGTTCACCGGCTGCTACGTCAACGCCATCCAGGTAATCTTTCACCAGGCGAACCGGGTTGGACAGTTTGTCTTTCAGGTAATTAACCACTGGCAGCAGAGAGAACTCTTCGTTGTACTCGCCTTCAGTTGGACGACCCAGGTGGGAGGTGACCATCACTTTCGCGCCCTGCTTCAGAGCCAGCTCGATGGTTGGCAGAGATGCACGGATACGCGCGTCGCTGGTCACTTTGCCATCTTTAACCGGTACGTTCAGATCGGCACGGATGAAAACGCGTTTACCAGCCAGATCCAGATCGGTCATCTTAATTACAGACATGGTGAATCCTCTCGTTGATTCTTAAAGTTTTGCAGACGCACGATGCGTCTTACCTGAAACCTTGAGCAGCCATTGCTAACGTGGTGTCGAGCATTCGGTTAGCAAAGCCCCATTCGTTATCACACCAGACCAGCGTCTTGATAAGGTGTGCGCCACTGACCCTCGTTTGCGTGCCATCGACGATGGCGCTGTGCGGGTCGTGGTTAAAATCTACTGAGACCAACGGTAATTCCGTATAGTCAACTATACCATGAAATGCCCCCTGTGCCGCTTTTTGCAGCAACAGGTTGACTTCACAGGCTTTTACCGGTTTTTTCACCGTTACGCTAAGGTCGATTGCGGTGACGTTGATCGTTGGGACGCGCACGGCAATCGCTTCAAAACGGTCATTGAACTGCGGAAAAATTCGGGTGATCCCTGCCGCCAGTTTCGTATCCACCGGAATGATTGACTGGCTCGCTGCACGCGTGCGCCGTAAATCCGGGTGGTAAGCGTCAATGACCTGCTGATCGTGCATGGCGGAGTGAATCGTGGTCACGGTGCCGGACTCAATGCCATACGCATCGTCTAACAGTTTGATGACCGGAATAATGCAGTTGGTGGTACAGGAGGCGTTGGAAACAATGCGGTGTTCGGCCCGCAGCTCATGCTGGTTGACGCCAAACACGACGGTCGCGTCGAGGTCGTTACTGCCGGGATGAGAAAACAGAACTTTTTTCGCGCCGGCTGTCAGATGCGCTTCGCCATGTTCGCGATTGCCATACACACCGGTACAGTCAAGTACGACATCCACACCCAGTTCACGCCAGGGTAGCCCGGAGATGCTGTTCTCATGCAGCACACGAATCGCGTCATCACCCACAAAAAGCTGATCTCTTTCCTGGCGCACGTCCCAGGCAAAGCGTCCGTGGCTGGTGTCATACTTCAATAAATGCGCCATGCCCGCAGCATCCGCCAGTTCATTGATTGCCACCACGGTTATTTCCGCCCGACGTCCGGATTCATACAAAGCACGAACCACATTACGCCCGATGCGACCGAAGCCATTAATCGCTACGCGTACGGTCATAGATCTCCTGCAAAGCAATCCCTGAGTGTGAGGTGGCTGAAAGAGTAATCCAGCTACGCCCGAAGGGGAATCCTTGCTGTCACAAACTGCGATTGATTGGTCAATTGTCGAACATTTAATCGACTGAAACGCTTCAGCAAGAATAAGCGAATCGGGGAATAAAAGGAATGTCTGTCCAGATGAATAAGCGAGCTATATGACTTGCGTCACATTTTCGGTGGAATAATGACGCAAAAAAAGCCGGGTGGCGCGCTAGCGCTTACCCGGCCTACTTTCGAGCCATTTGTAGACCCGGTAAGCGTAGCGCCACCGGGCAAAACGGCGATTACAGCAGTTCTTTCGCTTTCGCGACAACGTTCTCAACGGTGAAGCCGAACTCTTCGAACAGCTGCTCTGCCGGAGCAGACTCACCGAAGGTGGTCATGCCGACGATAGCGCCGTTCAGGCCCACGTATTTGAACCAGTAGTCAGCGATACCCGCTTCCACTGCCACGCGAGCGGAAACCGCTTTAGGCAGTACGGATTCACGGTAAGCGGCATCCTGCTTGTCGAACGCGTCGGTAGACGGCATGGAGACCACGCGCGCCTTCACGCCTTCGGCAGTCAGTTTTTCCCATGCGGCAACAGCCAGCTCAACTTCAGAACCGGTAGCGATGAAGATCAGCTCTGGCTGGCCCGCGCAATCTTTCAGCACGTAGCCACCGCGAGCGATGTTCGCCAGCTGCTCTGGCGTACGCTCCTGCTGTGCCAGGTTCTGACGGGAGAGGATCAGCGCGGTAGGACCGTCCTGACGCTCAACGCCGTATTTCCACGCTACCGCGGATTCCACCTGGTCACACGGACGCCATGTGCTCATGTTCGGGGTCACGCGCAGGGAAGCCACCTGCTCTACCGGCTGGTGAGTTGGACCGTCTTCGCCCAGACCGATGGAGTCGTGGGTGTAAACCATCACCTGACGCTGTTTCATCAGCGCCGCCATACGCACGGCGTTACGCGCATATTCGACGAACATCAGGAAGGTAGAGGTGTACGGCAGGAAACCACCGTGCAGGGAGATACCGTTGGCAATCGCAGTCATACCGAATTCACGTACACCGTAATGGATGTAGTTACCGGCAGTGTCTTCGTTGATTGGCTTAGAACCGGACCACAGGGTCAGGTTAGATGGCGCCAGGTCAGCGGAGCCGCCGAGGAATTCCGGCAACAGAGGACCAAACGCTTCAATGGCATTCTGAGACGCTTTACGGCTCGCGATTTTAGACGGGTTCGCCTGCAGCTTAGCGATGAACTCGTTCGCTTTCGCGTCGAAGTCAGACGGCATGTCACCTTTCATACGACGGGTGAATTCAGCCGCTTCCTGTGGGAAGGCTTTCGCGTAAGCCGCGAACTTCTCGTTCCACGCCGCTTCTTTCGCCTGGCCTACTTCTTTTGCATCCCACTGAGCATAGATCTCAGATGGGATTTCGAATGCAGGGTATTTCCAGCCCAGCGCTTCGCGGGTCAGTGCGATTTCCGCGTCGCCCAGCGGCGCGCCGTGGGAGTCGTGCGTACCCGCTTTGTTCGGAGAACCGAAGCCGATGATGGTTTTGCACATCAGCAGGGACGGTTTGTCCGTCACAGCGCGCGCTTCTTCTACTGCACGTTTAATCGAGTCAGCATCGTGACCATCAACGCCACGCACAACGTGCCAGCCGTAGGCTTCGAAACGTGCAGCGGTGTCGTCAGTGAACCAGCCTTCAACGTGACCGTCGATGGAGATACCGTTGTCGTCATAGAACGCAACCAGTTTACCCAGCTTGAGGGTACCTGCCAGGGAGCACACTTCGTGAGAAATGCCTTCCATCATGCAGCCGTCGCCCATGAACGCGTAGGTGAAGTGGTCAACGATGTCGTGGCCAGGACGGTTGAACTGCGCCGCCAGGGTCTTCTCAGCGATCGCCATACCCACAGCGTTAGCAATACCCTGACCCAGCGGGCCGGTGGTGGTTTCTACGCCAGCGGTGTAGCCCACTTCCGGGTGACCTGGAGTTTTGGAGTGCAGCTGACGGAAGTTTTTCAGCTCTTCGATAGGCAGATCGTAGCCGGTGAGGTGCAGCAGGCTATAGATCAGCATAGAGCCGTGGCCGTTAGACAGTACGAAACGGTCGCGGTCAGCCCATGACGGGTTCTGCGGGTTGTGGTTCAGGAAATCGCGCCACAGGACTTCGGCGATATCAGCCATACCCATAGGGGCCCCTGGGTGGCCGGATTTGGCTTTCTGTACTGCGTCCATGCTCAGCGCACGAATAGCATTAGCAAGCTCTTTACGTGAGGACATTTTAACTCCAGATCGGACTGTTAAAGGCCATGCCCTTGACGACAGCGCGTTTTGGGCTACGCCGGAAAAAAGTGCCAACAATGTAACCCAAGCGGCATGCCATGTACATGGACCATTCTTTTGCAGCTTAAGAAATCTCTGGATCATGCTCGCATGTTGCGCAATCTGCTCGCCCGGCCCTGTAGATATTCCTTATACTTAGCCCGACACCGGCTTCGCTGACGGTGCACTTTTCGGATTTTATTCAGATTAACGAGTACGGAAGCAACCTCATGAAAATGCGTGCAATAGTGCTGGCCCTGGGTACAACGCTCCTGCTGAGCGGCTGTCAGAATATGGATTCTAACGGCCTGATGACCTCAGGCGCAGAGGCCTTTCAGGCCTATTCCCTGAGCGATGCGCAGGTAAAAGCGCTGAGCGACCAGGCCTGTAAAGATATGGACGGAAAAGCCACGCTTGCGCCGGCTAACAGTACCTACACGCAGCGTCTGAATAAGATTGCTTCCGCGCTGGGCGATAACATCAACGGCCAGCCGGTGAACTACAAGGTTTACATGGCGAAAGACGTCAACGCCTTCGCGATGGCGAACGGCTGTATCCGCGTTTACAGCGGCCTCATGGATATGATGACCGACAACGAAGTGGAAGCCGTCATCGGCCATGAAATGGGCCACGTTGCGCTGGGCCACGTGAAGAAAGGGATGCAGGTTGCCTTAGGCACCAATGCCATCCGCGCAGCGGCGGCCTCAGCAGGCGGTATCGTTGGCAGCCTGTCCCAGTCACAGCTTGGCGACGTGGGTGAAAAACTGGTGAACTCCCAGTTCTCCCAGCGTCAGGAGTCCGAAGCGGATGACTACTCCTACGATCTGTTGCGCAAACGCGGCATTAATCCATCCGGTTTAGCCACCAGCTTTGAAAAACTGGCCAAACTGGAAGCAGGACGTCAAAGCTCAATGTTTGACGATCACCCTGCCTCAGAAGAGCGCGCACAGCATATTCGCGACCGTATGGCCGCAGACGGAATTAAATAATTTCAGAAGGAGGCAGTTTTGCCTCCTTTTTATTTCGCATGAATTGTTAACTTAACAGCACGTATCGATAACACCTCTGAAAGCCCCGCCAAATCTGCCCTGTTACATTGAAATGTCTGGTCACATAATTATTGCAAAGGTCACTTTTTCCGGTAATTATCACCCCTGCAGTTATTCAATTAATATATCCAGACAGAGACGTTCCCTCCGTGAAAAAAGAATTATCATTAATTGCTTTAAGTTTATTTTCCGCATTACCTGCCGCTGCAAGCCAGCAATCCGACAGCCAGGGTTTTATTGACGACAGCCATCTGGACCTGTTTTTACGCAATGCGTATATCAGCCGTGATTATCATCAGGGCCAGCAGGACAAAGCAGAATGGGGTCAGGGGATCATCGCCACGTTTGCATCCGGCTATACCGAAGGGCTGGTGGGCTTTGGTGTGGACGGCATTGCTCAATACGGCGTGCGCCTGGACGGCGGTCGCGGCAAGAGCGGCGCAGGCGGCATCGACTTCTTTAAGCAGGAAGACGACGGCCGGGCAAAATCCGATCTGGCAAAGTTTGGCGCAACCGCCAAAATGCGCATCTCGAATACCGTACTGAGCTACGGGAATCAGCGTCCTGAGCTGCCCATCGTCAATGCCGACAGCTCTCGCCTGCTCTTTGAAAGCTACACCGGCACCATGCTGACCTCAAAAGAGATCGACGGTCTGGAAATCAACGCCGGTTATTTCACCGACGAGCAACGTAAAAGTGACGACCGCCACGACAGCGGGCTGAAGAGCCTCTCCTTCGGCGGCGCGAGCTACCAGTTTAACGATCAGTTCAGCGGCGCGTTTTACGCCTCTCACAATGAAGAGGTGATGAACAAGCAGTATCTGGGCCTGAACTTCAAACAGCCGTTCAGCACCGGGCAGCAGCTGGTGCTCGACTTCAACGGCTATAACTCCCGTCTCGACCAGAGTTACGCGGACAGCCTCGATACGGGCCGCAGCAACGCTATCTGGAGCCTGGCGGCGAGCTACATCTGGGATATTCACACGTTCAAAGTGGCGTACCAGCAGAGCAGCGGCAGCACCGGCTACAACTACGGCGGCTACCGCGACCAGGGCGGCGTGGGTGATGGCGGTAACACCATCTGGCTGGCAAACTCCTACTGGTCTGATTTTAACGGCGAAGATGAACGTTCCTGGCAGGCATCTTACGGTCTGGACTTTGGCGGCCTTGGCCTGCCGGGTCTGAGCTGGACCACCGCCTACGTG
The DNA here is from genome assembly GCF_011752745.1 of Enterobacter sp. Acro-832. Classification (NCBI taxonomy): domain Bacteria; kingdom Pseudomonadati; phylum Pseudomonadota; class Gammaproteobacteria; order Enterobacterales; family Enterobacteriaceae; genus Enterobacter; species Enterobacter sp. Acro-832. Next base: position 393,012 of record NZ_VWWX01000003.1, on the reverse strand, counting down.
CGCGGGGACAACATCAAAACCGCGGAAACCAGCAACGGCAAAGAGCACGAGTGGTTTAACCAGATCCAGTACCAGGTGCAGGATGGCCCGGCGAAGGATCTGAAACTGAAACTGCGCTATTCCGTGCTGCGCGTCTCCAGCAACGCCAGCGACTATAACGTGGGCGGGGACGAGATCCGCGCTTACGTGGAATACCCGTTTAACGTGTTCTAAAGGCAATAAAAAACCTCTCCAGGGAGAGGTTTTTTACGTCAGAAGAGGCTTATTCGCCTTTTTTGGCTGCCTGGATGTAGAGCATTTCCAGTGCCAGGGTCGCTGCGGCCAGCGCAGTGATCTCGGACTGGTCATACGCAGGCGCCACTTCCACCACGTCCATCCCGACAATGTTGAGATCCTTCAGGCCGCGCACCAGCTTGATGGCGCGGTCTGAGGTCAGGCCGCCGATCACCGGCGTACCGGTACCCGGTGCAAATGCCGGATCCAAGCAGTCGATGTCGAAGGTCAGATACACGGGCATATCACCCACGATCTGCTTCACCTGCGCGAGGATGTCATCCACGCCGCGGTCGTTAACCTGACCCGCATCCAGCACGGTGAAGCCGTTATCTTTGTCGAATTCAGTGCGAATACCGATCTGCACGGAGTGGTTCGGGTCGATCAGACCTTCGTTCGGCGCGGTAAAGAACATGGTGCCGTGGTCAAACTCACAGCCGTTCGCGTAGGTGTCGGTATGCGCATCAAAGTGTACCAGCGCCATTTTACCGAAGTGCTTCGCGTGGGCGCGCAGCAGCGGCAGGGTCACAAAGTGGTCGCCGCCGAAGGAGAGCATGCGCTTACCGGCAGCCAGCAGCTTCTCGGCGTGGGCCTGCAGCTTTTCGCTCATCTCACGCGCATCACCAAAGGCATACACCAGGTCACCGCAGTCCACCACGTTCAGGCGCTCGCGCATGTCGAAGTTCCACGGGAAACGGTTGTGCTCCCAGGCCAGGTTAGTGGAAACCTGACGGATCGCCGCCGGGCCATGACGCCCACCCGCACGGCCTGACGTTGCCATGTCGAAAGGTACGCCGGTGATCACCCAGTCCGCGTCACTGTCGTACGGCTGGAAGTTCATCGGAAGGCGTAAAAAACCAAACGCGTTAGATACCAGAGAGTTATCGTACTGATGACCTAAAGTGCTCATGTCCTGACCTCTTTTAAAGTCGATACATTAAAAACAGATGAAAAAAAATCCCCTCCGCGTCGTTAAACCCGACGAGGAAGGGATTGATTCGTAAATCGCTAATTGAGGCGAATTATCGCCGGTAATGCACACGGGTTCAAGAGAGTATAGCATTCTGCCGGATGGCGGCTTCGCCTTATCCGGCCTACATTCGTAGGCCCGGTAAGCGCAGCGCCACCGGGCATCAGCGACTATTCGTCTTCCAGGTACGTATAACCGTACAGACCCGCTTCAAACTCTTCCAGGAACTGCTGCTGCAGCGCATCGTCCAGCCCGGTGTTTTTCACCTGGTCGCGGAACTGCGTCAGCAGGGTTTTCGGATCGAGCTGAACGTATTCCAGCATGTCCGCCACGGTATCCCCTTCGTCAGACAGCTCAACTTCCACGCTGCCGTCAGGGAAGACAAACACGTCAACCGCCTCGGTATCACCGAACAGGTTGTGCATGTTGCCGAGGATCTCCTGGTACGCGCCGACCATAAAGAAGCCCAGCATCGGCGGGTTCTCCGGGTCGTACTCCGGCATTGGCATCGTCGTTGCGATACCGTCGCCATCAACGTAGTGGTCGATTGCGCCGTCAGAGTCACAGGTGATGTCCAGCAGCACCGCGCGACGTTCCGGGGCGTGGTTCAGCCCTTCCAGCGGCAGAACCGGGAACAGCTGATCGATACCCCAGGCATCCGGCATCGACTGGAACAGCGAGAAGTTGACGTAGATCTTATCCGCCATTCGCTCCTGCAGCTCGTCGATAATCGGACGGTGCGCACGGTTGCTCGGGTCGAGCTGTTTCTGCACTTCATGACACATGTTCAGATAGAGCTGCTCCGCCCACGCGCGCTCCTGCAGGCTGAAGGTGCCTGAAGAGTAGCCGACGTGAATGTCGTGCAGGTCCATCTGGCTGTCGTGCAGCCATTCGCGCAGGGAACGACGCGTGCCCGGCTCGTGCATCTCCTGCCAGGTTTCCCACATGCTCTGCAGGGAACGCGGCGCATCGTCTGCCGGCGGCGTCGCTTCGGTGGTTTCGCTGCGCTCAACGCCGATGATGTTTGAGACCAGCACCGTATGGTGCGCGGTGACCGCGCGACCGGATTCGGTGATCACCGTCGGGTGCGGCAGGCCGTTCTCTTCACAGGCATCGCCGATCGCCCAGATAATGTTGTTCGCGTATTCGTTCAGGCCGTAGTTCACGGAGCAGTCAGACTGCGAGCGGGTCCCTTCGTAGTCCACGCCCAGGCCGCCGCCCACGTCGAAGCACTGAATATTCACGCCAAGCTTGTGCAGCTCAACGTAGAAACGCGCTGACTCACGCACGCCGGTCGCGATGTCGCGAATGTTGGCCATCTGCGAGCCGAGGTGGAAGTGCAGCAGCTGAATGCTGTCCAGACGCCCACGCTCGCGCAGGATCTCCACCAGCTGCAGCACCTGGTTCGCCGCCAGGCCGAACTTGGATTTTTCGCCGCCGGAGGACTGCCATTTTCCGGAACCCTGTGACGCCAGACGCGCACGCACGCCAAGGCGTGGCACCACGTTCAGACGCTCGGCCTCTTCCAGCACGATGGCGATTTCAGTCATCTTCTCGATAACCAGATAGACCTTGTGGCCCATCTTCTCGCCAATCAGCGCCAGACGAATGTATTCACGGTCTTTATAGCCGTTACAGACGATCACTGAACGGGTCATGCCCGCATGGGCCAGAACCGCCATCAGCTCCGCTTTGGAGCCGGCTTCCAGACCCAGCGGCTCGCCGGAGTGGATCAGAGATTCGATCACGCGGCGGTGCTGGTTTACCTTGATGGGGTAAACCAGGAAGTAGTCGCCTTTATAGCCGTAGGATTCACGCGCGCGCTTGAACGCGGCGTTAATAGAACGCAGGCGATGTTGCAGGATCTGCGGGAAGCAGAACAGTGCAGGCAAACGCTGGCCCTGAGCTTCACGGGCTTTCACCAGTTTAGCGAGATCCACGCGCGCTTCAGGGACGTCCGGATCCGGGCAGACGCTGATGTGGCCCAGTTCGTTGACGTCGTAGTAGTTATTGCCCCACCAGGCAATATTGTAAGTGCGCAGCATCTTGCTGGCTTCCTCGGAGCTCATCGCAACCTCCTGCATAGAACGTAGTACACCCTGTTCGCCCGCTGACGAAGGCGAAAAAGAAGACATGTCGTCAGACATAGCGAACCTCAACTCTTTGTATTAAGTGTAAAACAGTTGACTACTATCGCAGCGTTATACGGCGATAACAACCCATAAACGGCTCCGTTTCCCAGCAGAGTATGCTGAAATCCAGACCGTGCGACCGGTTTCTTATTCATATCATTGTAAAACACGTATCCGAACTCTGTATGACAAGGTTCGGCGAAACCACGAGAAAACTCTTGTATTAACAAGAGCGCCCTTGTTCAGTTTTCACAAAGCGTGACCGGCCCTGGAATCCTGAGAAGCGCCGAGATGGGTATAACATCGGCAGGTTTGCAGACTAGAAATGCGGGTTGCGGGAATCAAATGCGCGCCAGAACGGCTGCGCTGAATTAGCGGAAAACGATGGTTCATTATCTCGTATCACCTCCACGGCCGCCTCTGCTGAAACGGACCCCAAGCCAAAGCTAAAAGTTCACTGCTTTACCCGGCTGGAAGTGGCGACACGATGAGTTCATCGAGCGCTTATTTTATATGAGCCGCGCGCCGCGTTTTATACCGAGAAGGGGGCTAAAAAGCAAAACAAAAATGCGCGTGTTGCCAGCACCGTCAGGAATTTTTGCCAGCAGCAATTTCAACTGAGTGAGAGATGAGTCAAAAAAAACTGGAAATCGGGTGAAGAAGTGACCTAAAATAGCCATCCAGATGTTAATCCATCTATACTGATTAACACTCATACTGCCAGTGTCAAAAACCTGCAGGCCTTGGTAGAATTATCTCCTTTGGCTATTCCACACAGCAGCTTGAGCTAACCAAATTCCTCTTAGGTGAAATAAAACATGGCAAAACACCTGTTTACGTCCGAGTCCGTATCAGAAGGACATCCTGATAAAATTGCTGACCAAATTTCCGATGCGGTGCTGGATGCGATCCTCGCGCAGGATCCAAAAGCGCGCGTCGCGTGTGAAACCTATGTCAAAACCGGCATGGTTCTGGTTGGCGGTGAAATCACCACCAGCGCATGGGTTGATATCGAAGAGATCACGCGTAACACGGTGCGTGAGATCGGTTATGTGCATTCTGATATGGGCTTTGATGCCAACTCCTGCGCGGTACTGAGCGCGATTGGCAAACAGTCTCCAGACATCAACCAGGGCGTTGACCGTGCCGATCCGCTGGAACAGGGCGCGGGCGACCAGGGCCTGATGTTCGGCTATGCAACCAACGAAACCGACGTGCTGATGCCAGCGCCGGTCACCTACGCACACCGTCTGGTGCAGCGTCAGGCTGAAGTGCGTAAGAACGGCACCCTGCCGTGGTTGCGTCCGGATGCAAAAAGCCAGGTCACCTTCCAGTACGACGACGGTAAAATCGTCGGTATTGATGCGGTCGTTCTGTCCACCCAGCATTCCGAAGAGATCGATCAGAAATCCCTGCAGGAAGCAGTGATGGAAGAGATCATCAAGCCGGTTCTGCCAACCGAATGGCTGAGCAGCGCCACCAAATTCTTCATCAACCCAACCGGACGCTTTGTGATCGGCGGCCCAATGGGTGACTGCGGTCTGACCGGTCGTAAAATTATCGTTGATACCTACGGCGGCATGGCGCGTCACGGTGGCGGCGCATTCTCCGGTAAAGATCCATCAAAAGTGGACCGTTCTGCAGCGTACGCGGCACGTTATGTGGCGAAAAACATCGTGGCTGCCGGCCTGGCTGACCGCTGTGAGATTCAGGTTTCCTATGCTATCGGCGTGGCTGAACCCACCTCCATCATGGTTGAAACCTTCGGTACTGAGAAAGTGCCTTCAGAACAGCTGACCCTGCTGGTGCGCGAGTTCTTCGACCTGCGTCCATACGGCCTGATTCAGATGCTGGATCTGCTGCACCCAATCTACAAAGAAACCGCTGCATACGGTCACTTTGGTCGTGAACATTTCCCATGGGAAAAAACCGACAAAGCCGCTCTGCTGCGTGAAGCTGCCGGTCTGAAGTAATCGACTGACATCGCTTTTAAAAGGCCAGCCTTCGGGCTGGCCTTTTTTTTGTCGGGTGGCGGCTACGCCTTACCCGACCTACGGGGTATGGAGCTTCTGTAGGCCGGGTAAGGCGCAGCCGCCACCCGGCTGAAAGGCGCACCGTTTGGAACCGATTACACCGCAGCGGATGTCTTCCGCTTTCAGAATATTCTCTTTGCGTGATCGCCTTTCTTCTGCTGTTACATTCCCTTTCAGTTAAGTCTGAAATGTGTCCTTTCGCGATGCGCATCACCTCATTTACCTCTATATTTTCAAAGCCTTAATTTTATTTACGGTTACACACGAGTGTAACCGATTACACCAATGTGATTAATCTCACATATTTTTACGGGTCGCTCACCTACCCTTAACATCAATAAAACTGATAACCCAACTGGAGGGCATAATGCCTGACAATAAAAAACAGGGGCGTACGTCCAACAAGGCGATGACATTCTTCGTCTGTTTCCTCGCCGCCCTGGCAGGATTACTTTTTGGCCTGGATATCGGCGTGATTGCCGGTGCATTACCTTTCATCACTGACGAGTTCCAGATCAGCGCTCACACTCAGGAATGGGTGGTGAGCTCCATGATGTTTGGCGCGGCCGTCGGGGCCGTCGGCAGCGGCTGGCTCTCCTTCAAGCTCGGACGTAAAAAGAGCCTGATGATCGGCGCGATCCTGTTTGTTGCCGGCTCACTCTTCTCTGCCGCAGCGCCTAACGTTGAGGTCCTGCTGGTTTCCCGCGTGCTGCTCGGTCTGGCCGTGGGCGTGGCGTCCTATACCGCCCCGCTTTACCTGTCTGAAATTGCGCCGGAGAAAATCCGCGGCAGTATGATTTCGATGTACCAGCTGATGATCACCATCGGTATCCTGGGCGCGTACCTTTCCGATACGGCGTTTAGCTACAGCGGCGCATGGCGCTGGATGCTCGGCGTGATCATCATCCCTGCAGTTCTGCTGCTGATTGGCGTCTTCTTCCTGCCGGACAGCCCGCGCTGGTTCGCTGCAAAACGTCGATTCCACGATGCCGAACGCGTGCTGATGCGCCTGCGCGATACCAGCGCAGAAGCGAAAAACGAGCTGGAAGAGATCCGCGAAAGCCTGAAGGTCAAACAGTCCGGCTGGGCGCTGTTTAAAGAGAACAGCAACTTCCGTCGCGCCGTTTTCCTTGGCGTGCTGCTGCAGGTGATGCAGCAGTTCACGGGGATGAACGTCATCATGTACTACGCGCCAAAAATCTTTGAGCTGGCGGGTTATACCAACACCACCGAGCAGATGTGGGGGACCGTCATCGTGGGTCTGACCAACGTGCTGGCGACCTTTATCGCCATCGGTCTGGTTGACCGCTGGGGACGTAAGCCAACCCTGACGCTGGGCTTCCTGGTGATGGCGGCCGGTATGGGCGTCCTCGGTACCATGATGCATGTGGGCATTCACTCCCCAACAGCCCAGTACTTTGCGGTAGGCATGCTGCTGATGTTTATCGTCGGGTTTGCGATGAGCGCCGGTCCGCTGATCTGGGTGCTGTGCTCTGAGATCCAGCCGCTGAAAGGGCGTGATTTTGGTATCACCTGCTCTACCGCAACCAACTGGATTGCTAACATGATCGTCGGCGCAACGTTCCTGACCATGCTCAATACTCTGGGTAATGCCAATACCTTCTGGGTCTACGCCGGTCTGAACATCTTCTTTATTGTGCTGACCATCTGGCTGGTTCCAGAAACCAAACACGTGTCTCTGGAACATATTGAACGTAACCTGATGAAAGGTCGTCCTCTGCGTGAAATCGGCGCCCACGACTGATCCTCTTACGGGAGGCGCCTCTTGCGCCTCCCCGCTTCGCGCTTTATGCTCTGCCCCTATGAAAGCACCCCGTCTCCCCATCGCCATTCAGCAGGCCGTTATGCGCAGCCTGCGGGAAAAACTCGCCCAGGCGAACCTGAAGCTCGGTCGCAACTACCCTGAACCCAAACTCGTCTACCAGCAGCGTGGCACCTCGGCCGGTACAGCCTGGCTTGAGTCGTATGAGATCCGCCTTAACCCGGTGCTGATGATGGAAAACCAGCAGGCGTTTATCGATGAAGTGGTGCCGCACGAGCTGGCGCATCTGCTGGTGTGGAAACACTTTGGCCGCGTCGCGCCGCATGGAAAAGAGTGGAAGTGGATGATGGAGGCGGTGCTCGGCGTTCCGGCCCGCCGCACGCATCAGTTCGAGCTGGAATCGGTACGCCGCAATACCTTCCCCTACCGCTGTCAGTGCCAGCAGCACCAGCTTACCGTCCGCCGCCATAATCGCGTGGTGCGCGGCGAGGCGACCTACCGCTGCGTCAAATGTGGCGAGCCGCTGGTGGCGGAATAATTATCTGAACTTTCAGGAACTTTCCTGATCTGACTGATTGCATACAGGAACAACATTCGTTACGTTGCGGGCTCGTTTTGACACGGAGTGTAAGATGTCCCGTAATTTTTCTCTTGCGGTCGCCTTTTTGACGACAGCGCTCTCAGGCCACGCCCTGGCCGACGGTATCAACAGTTTCTCTCAGGCCAAAGCGGCCGGTGTTAAGGTCAACGCCGACGTGCCGGGCGATTTCTACTGCGGCTGTAAAATTAACTGGCAGGGTAAAAAAGGGGTCGTTGACCTTGAATCCTGCGGCTACAAGGTGCGTAAAAACGAAAACCGCGCCAGCCGTATTGAATGGGAACATGTCGTTCCGGCATGGCAGTTTGGCCACCAGCGCCAGTGCTGGCAGGATGGCGGACGTAAAAACTGTGCCAAAGACCCGGTTTACCGCCAGATGGAAAGCGATATGCATAACCTGCAGCCAGCCGTGGGCGAAGTGAACGGCGACCGGGGTAACTTCATGTACAGCCAGTGGAACGGTGGCGAAGGCCAGTACGGCCAGTGCGGTATGAAGATTGATTTTAAAGAGAAAGTCGCCGAGCCCCCTGCCCGCGCGCGCGGCAGCATTGCCCGCACGTATTTCTATATGCGTGACCGTTACGATCTCAACCTTTCCCGCCAGCAGACGCAGCTGTTCAACGCCTGGGACAAGCAGTACCCGGTGACGGAGTGGGAATGCCAGCGCGACGAACGTATCGCCAGAGTCCAGGGGAATCACAACCCTTACGTCCAGCGGGCTTGCCAGGCGCAAAAGAGCTAACCTACACTAGCGGCAATTCGCTTACATCGTATGAGACACGGAATTTCTGACTATGCGCATTCCCCGCATTTACCATCCTGAACTGATTACCGCAGGCCGCGAAATCGCCCTGTCTGATGACGCCGCCAACCACGTTGGCCGCGTGCTGCGCATGGGCGCCGGTCAGGCAATACAGCTGTTCGACGGCTCCAACCAGGTTTTCGACGCCGAAATTACGCGGGCCGATAAAAAAAGCGTACACGTGAACGTCCTGCGCGGTGAAGTGGATGACCGGGAATCACCGCTGCACATCCATCTGGGCCAGGTGATGTCGCGCGGCGAGAAAATGGAGTTCACGATCCAGAAATCCATTGAACTGGGTGTAAGCCTCATTACGCCACTTTTTTCTGAGCGCTGTGGCGTTAAACTGGATGCGGAACGTCTGAACAAAAAGATCCAGCAGTGGCAGAAAATTGCCATCGCGGCTTGCGAACAGAGTGGCCGCAACCGGATTCCGGAGATCCGCCCGGCGATGGATCTGGAGGAGTGGTGTGCTGAAGAGGACAGTGGGCTGAAGCTCAATCTTCATCCGCGCGCCAGCGCCAGCATCAATACGCTGCCGCTGCCCGTTGAGCGCGTTCGCCTGCTGATTGGTCCCGAAGGCGGCCTGTCGGCGGACGAAATTGCGATGACGGCACGTTACCAGTTTACTGATATTCTGTTGGGACCACGCGTTCTGCGCACTGAGACAACGGCACTCACGGCCATTACCGCGCTACAGGTACGGTTTGGCGATCTGGGTTGACGCATTATTGGAGAGAAAGATGATCAAGCTCGGCATCGTGATGGACCCCATCGCAAACATCAACATCAAAAAAGATTCCAGCTTCGCCATGCTGCTGGAAGCGCAGCGTCGCGGCTATGAACTCCACTATATGGAGATGAACGATCTTTACCTGATCAATGGTGAAGCCCGCGCCCGCACACGCATCGTTAACGTCGAGCAGAACTACGACAAATGGTATGAGTTCGGCACCGAGCAGGACATTGCGCTGGCCGATCTCAACGTCATTCTGATGCGTAAAGATCCGCCGTTCGACACCGAGTACATCTACTGCACCTATATTCTCGAACGTGCAGAAGAGAAAGGCACGCTGATCGTCAACAAGCCGCAGAGTCTGCGCGACTGTAACGAGAAGCTCTATACCGCCTGGTTCTCTGACCTGACGCCGGAAACCCTGGTGACCCGCAACAAAGCCCAGTTGAAAGCATTCTGGCAGAAGCACGGCGACATCATCATGAAGCCGCTGGACGGCATGGGCGGCGCGTCGATTTTCCGCGTGAAGGAAAGCGATCCGAACATTGGCGTGATTGCCGAAACGCTGACCGAACTGGGGACGCGTTACTGCATGGCGCAGAACTATATTCCGGCGATCAAAGACGGCGACAAACGCGTTCTGGTGGTGGATGGCGAACCGGTCCCTTACTGCCTGGCGCGTATCCCGCAGGGCGGTGAAACCCGTGGTAACCTGGCGGCCGGTGGCCGTGGTGAGCCGCGTCCGTTGACCGAAAGCGACTGGGAAATTGCCCGCCGCGTTGGTCCTACGCTGAAAGCCAAAGGCCTGATCTTCGTCGGACTGGATATCATCGGCGATCGTCTGACCGAAGTGAACGTCACCAGCCCGACCTGCATTCGTGAAATTGAGGCGGAATTCCCTGTCTCAATCACCGGCATGCTGATGGACGCTATCGAAAAACGTTTACAAAAATAACCTAACAATACTATTAGTGACAGCGCCTGAGTTTGTCCCCATACTGGGCGCTGTCGCTTTTTAAACCAGGAAACAGTACCTCTGACAATGAATTTACAGCATCACTTTCTTATTGCCATGCCTGCTCTCCAGGACCCGATTTTTCGCCGCGCCGTGGTTTATATTTGTGAATACAATGAAGACGGCGCGATGGGCATTATCATTAATAAACCGCTGGAAAATCTTCAGGTTGAAGGGATTCTGGACAAGCTGAAAATCCCGGCTGAAGCGCGACTGCCGGAAATCCGGCTTGATAAGCCCGTGATGCTGGGTGGACCTCTCGCAGAAGATCGCGGTTTTATCCTGCATACGCCGCCAGTATTCTCTTCCAGCATTCGCATCTCCGACAATACCGTTATCACGACCTCGCGTGACGTGCTCGAAACCCTGGGCACCGCTGAGCAGCCTTCTGAAGTGCTGGTGGCGCTGGGCTATTCGTCGTGGGAGAAAGGCCAGCTTGAGCAGGAGATCCTCGATAACGCCTGGCTCACCGCGCCTGCGGACATGAATATCCTGTTTAAAACGCCGATAGCCGATCGCTGGCGCGACGCGGCGAAACTGATTGGTATTGATATTCTGACCATGCCTGGCGTAGCGGGGCACGCCTGATGAGCGGAACGCTTCTGGCCTTCGATTTTGGTACCAAAAGCATCGGCGTCGCCGTGGGGCAGCGCATCACCGGTACCGCGCGCCCGCTTACGGCCCTGAAGGCCAACGACGGTACGCCGGACTGGAACCTCATTGAGCGCCTGCTCAAGGAGTGGCAGCCGGATGACGTGATTGTTGGGCTGCCGCTCAACATGGACGGTACCGAACAGCCGCTGACCGCCCGGGCGCGTAAGTTTGCCAATAAAATCCATGGCCGCTTTGGCGTCTCCGTGAAGCTGCACGACGAGCGTCTGAGTACCGTCGAAGCGCGCGCGGGTCTGTTTGAGCACGGCGGCTTCCGGGCGCTGAACAAAGGCAGCGTCGACTCCGCTTCTGCCGTCATCATCCTCGAAAGCTATTTCGAGCAGGGCTTTTAAGCACAGGGGCCTACAGCCGCCCCTGCGCCCGTCTCTCCGCCAGGCTCTGGTCAAAGTTCTGCATGCCTGCCTGCTGACCGGTTTGAATGATGCCGGGAAGTTGCCACGTTTTCCCTTCACGAATGAGATTCGCCGCCGCGGCGGTATTCACCAGCAGTTCATACAGCGCGACGCGCCCGCCCTGAAGATCGGGAAGCAGTTTCTGCGCCAGCACCGCCCGCAGGCTGCCGGCCAGCTGGCTACGCACCGGATCTTTCTCCTGCGCCGGGAACGTATCGACCAGCCGCTCAATCGCCTGCGATGCCCCGCGCGTATGCAGGGTCGCCAGCACCAGATGCCCGGTCTCTGCTGCCGTTAGCGCCAGACGGATCGTTTCGCTGTCGCGCAGCTCCCCGAGCAGAATCACGTCAGGATCCTGGCGTAAGGCGCTGCGCAGCGCGTCGGCAAATGACGGGCTGTGCTGACCAATCTCCCGCTGCTGGATCAGGCAACGCTCGCTCTGGTAGATAAATTCCACCGGATCTTCGAGCGTGAGGATATGGCGGTCAGTGTGGTGGTTGAGAAAATCAACCATCGCCGCCAGCGTCGTGGATTTGCCGCTGCCGGTCGCCCCCGTCACCAGAATCAACCCGGACTCATTGGTTAACAGTTCCGGGATGGCCCTCGGCGCACCCAGTGAAGCGAGCTGCGGACAGGTACGCGGCAACAGCCGCAGCGTCACAGAGACACCGCGCATCTGCTTAAAGGCACTGCCGCGCAGGCGCTGACCTCCCGACACCGTCGCGGCAAAATCCACCTGCCCGCTGGCCCACCATATGCCCTGCTGCTCATCGTTGAGCCACGCTTTTAACAACGCCCCGACGTCGGGAGGAGGAAACGGTGCCGGTTCAAGGCGGCCCGTTCTGCGCCAGCGGGGTGGCGAATCACTGCACAGGTGTAGATCGGAGACGTTATGCTTTACACTAAGGGCCACAATTTCTTCCACATCCATAGACTACTCCTCGGAAAATGAACGACATTGCGCATAACCTGGCACAGGTCCGGGACAAAATCTCAGCCGCCGCAGCGCGTTGCGGCCGGGCTTCAGAAGAAATTACGCTGCTTGCAGTCAGCAAAACCAAGCCTGCGAGCGCCATCGCAGAAGCCATTGACGCAGGCCAGCGGGCGTTTGGTGAAAACTACGTGCAGGAAGGCGTAGATAAAATTCGCTACTTCCAGGAACAGGGGAAGACGGATCTGCAGTGGCACTTTATTGGCCCACTGCAGTCGAACAAAAGCCGTCTGGTGGCAGAGCACTTCGACTGGTGTCACACCATTGACCGCCTGCGTATTGCTACGCGTCTGAACGACCAGCGTCCGGCAGAGATGCCAGCGCTTAACGTGCTGATTCAGATCAACATCAGTGACGAAAACAGCAAGTCCGGCATTGCACTGAGCGAGCTGGATGCGCTGGCAGCCGAAGTGGCCGAACTGCCGCGCTTAACCCTGCGCGGGCTGATGGCAATCCCGGCGCCTGAGTCAAGTTATGAAAGGCAGTTTGCCGTGGCACAGCAAATGGCTGTAGCATTTGAGGCGCTTAAAGCGCGCTATCACACGGTAGACACGCTTTCTCTGGGCATGTCGGATGATATGGAAGCCGCCATTGCGGCAGGCAGCACGATGGTGCGCATCGGCACGGCAATTTTCGGTGCGCGTGACTACTCAAAATAATAAGGAAACCTGAGGAACGCCATGAAGACGTTGACTTTCCTGCTCTCAACGGTCATTGAGCTGTACACGATGGCGCTTTTGCTGCGCGTCTGGATGCAGTGGGCCCGCTGTGATTTTTACAATCCGTTCTCGCAGTTTGTCGTGAAAATCACGCAACCTGTTGTCGGACCGCTGCGCCGTATTATCCCGGCCATGGGTCCCATCGACAGCTCGTCTCTGCTGGTGGCGTTTATTCTGAGCGTTATCAAAGCGATCGTGCTGTTTATGGTCATCACCTTCCAGCCGATTATCTGGATTGCCGCCGTTCTGATTCTGATCAAAACCGTCGGCCTGCTGATTTTCTGGGTGCTGCTGGTTATGGCGATCATGAGCTGGGTCAGCCAGGGCCGTAGCCCGGTAGAGTATGCCTTGATTCAGCTGGCCGAGCCGCTGCTGCGTCCAATCCGTAACCTGCTTCCGTCTATGGGCGGCATCGATTTTTCGCCGATGATCCTGGTTCTGCTGCTCTATGTGATCAACATGGGGATCGCTGAACTGCTGCAGTCCACGGGCGATATGCTGCTGCCGGGGCTGTGGATGGCGCTATGAGTGCAGTAAGCACCTGCGCTGACGGGCTGGTTTTACGGCTGTATATTCAGCCGAAAGCCAGCCGTGACAATATTGTTGGACTGCATGGCGACGAGTTAAAAGTCGCCATCACCGCCCCGCCGGTTGACGGCCAGGCGAACGCGCATCTGACCAAATATCTGGCAAAACAGTTTCGCGTCGCCAAAAGCCAGGTCATCATTGAAAAAGGCGAACTGGGGCGACATAAACAGGTAAAAATCCTTAATCCGCAATCTATCCCGACGGAAGTCGCGGCTCTGACAGAACAGGACTAAACCATGCAGAAAGTTGTTCTCGCGACCGGCAACGCCGGTAAAGTGCGCGAGCTGGCCTCGCTATTAAATGATTTTGGTCTGGACGTGGTCGCCCAGACCGATCTTGGCGTGGATTCCGCCGAAGAGACGGGGCTGACGTTTATCGAAAACGCGATCCTCAAAGCACGCCATGCCGCGCAGATTACGGGCCTGCCCGCGATTGCCGACGACTCCGGCCTGGCCGTAGACGCCCTCGGCGGCGCGCCGGGGATCTATTCCGCGCGCTATTCCGGCGTTGACGCTACCGACCAGCAGAATCTGGAAAAGCTGCTTGTCGCCCTGAAAGACGTTCCGGACGAGCAGCGCACCGCGCAGTTCCACTGCGTGCTGGTCTATCTGCGTCACGCGGAGGACCCGACGCCGATCGTCTGCCACGGCAGCTGGCCGGGGGTGATTACCCGTGAAGCGGCTGGCAACGGCGGCTTTGGTTATGACCCGATTTTCTTTGTCCCTTCCGAGGGCAAAACCGCTGCGGAACTGACCCGCGAAGAGAAAAGCGCGATTTCCCACCGTGGACGCGCGCTGAAACTGTTACTGGAAGCACTGCGTAATGGCTAATTTGCCGCCTCTGAGTCTTTATATTCACATCCCGTGGTGCGTGCAGAAATGCCCGTACTGCGATTTCAACTCGCACGCGCTGAAGGGCGAAGTGCCGCACGATGACTACGTTGCGCATCTGCTGGCCGACCTGGACGCCGATGTACCTTACGCACAGGGACGTGAAGTTAAGACCATTTTCATTGGTGGCGGTACGCCGAGCCTGCTGTCAGGCCCGGCGATGCAAACGCTGCTGGACGGCGTGCGTGCGCGCCTGAACCTGGCAGCGGATGCTGAAATTACGATGGAAGCCAACCCCGGCACCGTTGAGGCCGACCGTTTTGTCGACTATCAGCGCGCGGGCGTGAACCGCATCTCCATCGGCGTGCAGAGCTTTAGCGAGCCGAAACTGAAGCGCCTGGGACGTATTCACGGCCCGGAAGAGGCGAAGCGCGCGGCAAACCTGGCGACCGGGCTTAATCTTCGCAGCTTTAACCTCGATTTGATGCACGGCCTGCCGGATCAGTCGCTGGACGAGGCGCTGGACGATTTGCGCCAGGCCATTGCGCTGAACCCGCCGCACCTGTCGTGGTACCAGCTCACCATCGAGCCCAACACCCTGTTTGGCTCGCGTCCGCCGGTGCTGCCGGATGACGACGCGCTATGGGATATCTTCGAGCAGGGTCACAGGCTTTTAACCGCTGCGGGCTATCAGCAGTACGAAACGTCGGCGTATGCGAAGCCGGGCTACCAGTGTCAGCACAACCTGAACTACTGGCGTTTTGGCGACTATCTCGGGATTGGCTGCGGCGCGCACGGTAAGGTGACTTTCCCGGACGGGCGCATTCTGCGCACCGCCAAAACCCGTCACCCGCGCGGGTATATGGAAGGCCGCTACCTGGAGCGTCAGCACGACGTCGAGGCGGCGGATAAACCGTTTGAGTTCTTTATGAACCGCTTCCGCCTGCTGGAAGCCGCGCCGCGCGCGGAGTTTGCGCTGTACACCGGGCTGCCGGAATCGGTGATTCGCCCGCAGATCGACGAGGCGCTGGCCCAGGGATATCTCACGGAATGTGATGATTACTGGCAGATCACCGAGCACGGCAAACTGTTCCTCAATTCCCTTCTTGAGCTGTTCCTCGCCGAAGATTCCTGAAGGCTGATTCAGGATTTTGCATCCCGCTCTGCCGGCTGAGGGAAAGGCTGGCAGAGTGTGGGGATGGAAATTACGCGTTCATATGCAAAACAGCTCAGACGCGAGCTGACAACGGAAGAAAGGCGGCTTTGGTATCAACTGCGCAGCCGCCGTTTCGAAAATTATAAATTTCGCCGACAGCATCCGGTAGGAAACTACATACTGGATTTCGCCTGCTGCGAAGCACGTCTGGCAGTTGAGCTGGATGGCGGACAGCATGATGAAAATCAGGAATACGATCATCAAAGGACGTTGTGGTTAAACCAAAAGGGCTGGCACGTTATTCGATTCTGGAACAACGAACTTTGGAATAATGAAGAGGCTGTGTTGGAAAAGATCCTTGAGACACTGCAAATGCTGCAACCCTCACCCCGGCCCTCTCCCTGAAAGGGAGAGGGAGCAAACCATCCCCTCGCCCCTTTGGGGAGAGGGTTAGGGTGAGGGGCCCAGCGCGCAGAGACCTTACTTCAGCGTCCCCACCAGCGCCTTCCGGCTGTCTTCCAGCGACACCACGCGTTTACACACGTCTTTGCCGAACTGCTGGAAATCATCTTCCTGGTTTTTCCACTCATTCTGAATGGAGGTTTGCAGGCCGCCCAGACTGCCCAGCACGCCCTGCAGCGGGTTACCGCCGCCTTTCAGCACCGCTTTGGCACCCATCTCGTTGATGCTGTCCTGCAGGATGCCGCCCATCGCCTGGTTCACCAGTTGCTGCCCGTCGGCACGGACCTGATCAATCGCCTTGTAGTGGAACGTCAGGCCGTCGGAGCGCGTCTCGATAATCCGGTTCATCTGTTCTTTAAGCTGCTTGTCCAGCTTCGTCAGGCGGGTGCGCATGTTGCTGCTCTCTCCCACCTCTTTGGTGATGATCTTATCCAGCGCCACGCGGCTCTTTTCGACGCGCGTCAGGGCACCTTCATTAATCCACGGCAGCGCGGTACGCAATTCGGACTGGTAGTCTTTCGCCTGCTCGCGCTGTGCGGCAGTCAGGTTGTACTGCTTGCCGTTATAGGTGACGTTCCCTTCTGGCGTAATCACCAGATTGCCGTTCTCGCCTTTGACCTGCACGGTTTGCGGGCTTAACACCACGTCATCACGCGGGGTGACGCTACATTGATAATCCGCATGGGCGGTGAATCCGGTTGCCATTAAAGCAACTGCCAGCAACGTTTTGCGCATCTTAAACACTCCCTCAGACAAAACGGGCCAGCTAATGCTGGCCCCTTACTGCTTAATTAGTCCCACCAAACGTCGAAAAGTTCGCTGACGCGGACATCTTCGAGCTTGTGGTCTTCAAGCCATTTACGGACCAGAGCCTGATGTTCTTCGGTGCATTTACCCACTTCCTGGGTGCAGATCAGACCTTCCCAGGCCAGATAGCCGCTACCGTCGAAGGCCAGTTTGTTTGGCTCGATCACCTCGTTGATGAATGCATCCACGTCCTGATCGATCTGCTCAACGCTGGTGCCTTCCGGGAAACGCCACGCAACGGAGAAGCCCACTTCCTGGAATTCTTCGATGTGCATCTTTTTACGCAGACGACGGCTACGATTCTTTGCCATTATTTCACCCTCTCGAACATTAAGTCCCATACACCGTGACCAAGACGATGGCCACGCTGTTCAAATTTCGTTACCGGACGCGATTCCGGACGCGGTACATAGTCGTTGCTCGCAGACTGGTTTTTGTAACCGTCCAGCGACGACATTACTTCCAGCATATGTTCCGCATACGGTTCCCAGTCGGTCGCCATATGGAAGACACCGCCCAGCTTCAGCTTGCTTTTAACCAGCTCGGCAAACGGCGCCTGAACGATACGGCGTTTATTATGACGCGCTTTGTGCCACGGGTCAGGGAAAAAGAGCTGAACCATGGTTAAAGAATTGTCAGGAATCATTTTGTGCAGCACTTCCACCGCGTCGTGACACATCACGCGCAGGTTCTCAACGCCCTCTTCATGGGCCGTTGCCAGACACGCACCAACGCCCGGGGAGTGGACTTCGATACCGAGGAAGTTCTGCTCCGGGCGCGCTTTCGCCATGGTCACCAGCGAGGCGCCCATACCGAAGCCAATTTCCAGCGTGATCGGCGCGTCGCGACCAAACAGCTCGGCAAAATCCAGAGGCTGCTCGCTGAACTCAACGCCCATCACCGGCCAGTAGTTGTCCAGCGCGTGTTGCTGACCTTTTGTCAGGCGGCCCTGACGACGGACAAAGCTGCGAATACGGCGCAGCGGGCGACCGTTTTCATCAAATTCCGGTGAAATGACGTCGTTTTTCATAAAAGAGTTGTCTGCTTGTGAGAATGTTCGGGAAACGGGCATTATCCAAAGTTAAGGCTTCTATGCAAGCATGGGAAAGATCCGGTTTACAGCAGATTGACGCTGTGCTGCAATCTGCGTCCCTGATTATGCGAATCGATGACCATGCAAGCCTCTCAATTTTCAGCCCAGGTGCTGGACTGGTACGACAAATACGGGCGTAAAACCCTGCCTTGGCAAATTGAAAAAACGCCTTACAAAGTATGGCTCTCCGAGGTGATGTTGCAACAAACGCAGGTCGCCACGGTAATCCCTTACTTCGAGCGTTTTATGGCGCGCTTCCCGACAGTGACCGACCTGGCCAACGCCCCGCTGGACGAGGTGCTGCACCTGTGGACCGGTCTTGGCTATTACGCCCGCGCGCGTAATCTTCACAAAGCCGCTCAGCAGGTTGCGACGCGCCACAACGGGAAATTCCCGGAAACCTTCGATGAGGTGGCCGATCTCCCCGGCGTGGGACGCTCAACCGCAGGCGCTATTCTCTCCCTGTCTTTAGGCAAGCATTTCCCGATCCTCGACGGCAACGTAAAGCGCGTGCTGGCACGCTGCTATGCCGTTGACGGCTGGCCGGGGAAGAAGGACGTTGAAAAACGCCTGTGGGAAATCAGTGAGGCGGTCACTCCTGCCAACGGCGTCGAGCGCTTCAACCAGGCAATGATGGATCTTGGCGCGATGGTCTGCACGCGCTCAAAGCCCAAATGCGAACTCTGCCCGGTGAGTAACCTCTGCGTGGCGTATGCCAACCATTCCTGGGCGCAGTATCCGGGTAAGAAACCCAAACAGACGCTGCCGGAGCGCACCGGCTATATGCTGCTGATGCAGCAGGGTGATGAGGTCTTCCTGGCCCAGCGTCCGCCGAGCGGTCTGTGGGGTGGTCTATACTGCTTCCCACAGTTTGAAGATGAAGACTTGCTGCGTGAATGGCTTAAACAGCGTGGAATTGCTGCCGATAACCTGACGCAGCTGACCGCGTTTCGCCACACCTTCAGCCATTTCCATCTGGATATTGTGCCGATGTGGCTTCCCGTGTCCTCCTTCGCCTCGTGCATGGATGAAGGCACCGCTCTCTGGTATAACTTAGCGCAACCGCCATCAGTCGGGCTGGCGGCTCCCGTGGAGCGCCTGTTACAGCAATTACGTGCCGGTGCAATGGTTTAGCATCGGTCAAAAAAGAGGAATGAGTATGGCCAGAACGATTTTTTGTACTTTCCTGCAGCGTGACGCTGAAGGCCAGGATTTCCAGCTTTATCCGGGCGAGCTGGGTAAACGCATCTACAATGAAATCTCCAAAGAAGCCTGGGGACAGTGGCAGAAAAAGCAGACCATGCTGATCAACGAGAAGAAACTCAGCATGATGAACCCAGAACACCGCAAGCTGCTGGAGCAGGAGATGGTGAGCTTCCTGTTCGAAGGTAAAGACGTGCACATCGAAGGCTATACGCCACCGGAAAAATAATATCGAGCGGCTGTTGCCGGGTGGCGCTACGCTTACCCGGCCTACAAAACCGTAGGCCCGTGCAAGCATAGCGCCGCCGGGCAACAGCAACGACCAGGCAAACACAACACGCACTCCCGGAATGATGAAAAAACTTTTAGCGCTAGCCCTTGTTGCGCCGTTGCTGGTCTCGTGTTCGTCAAAAAAAGGCGATGATTACAACGAGGCCTGGATCAAGGACACCAACGGTTTTGACATTTTGATGGGGCAGTTTGCCCATAACATCGAGAATATATGGGGATTTAACGAAGTTCTTATTGCCGGACCTAAGGACTACGTTAAGTACACCGACGCCTATCTGACCCGTAGCCACATCAACTTTGATGAGGGGACGATCACGATTGAGACCATCGCAGGCACAGACCCTGCGGCACGACTCCGTCAGGCGATTATCAAAACCCTGCTGATGGGTGACGATCCGGGCTCTATCGATCTCTACTCCGATGCCGACGATATCACCATCTCGAAAGAGCCGTTCCTGTATGGTCAGGTTGTCGATCAGACCGGTCAGCCGATCCGCTGGGAAGGTCGCGCCACGAAATTTGCCGACTACCTGCTGCAGACGCGCCTGAAGAGCCGCTCTAACGGTCTGAAGATTATCTACAGCGTCACCATCAACCTCGTCCCGAACCACCTCGACAAGCGTGCGCATAAGTATCTGGGCATGGTGCGTCAGGCCTCGCGTAAGTACGGCGTGGATGAGTCGCTGATCCTGGCGATTATGCAGACCGAATCCTCGTTTAACCCGTATGCGGTAAGCCGTTCCGACGCCCTGGGGCTGATGCAGGTGGTGCAGCACAGCGCCGGGAAAGACGTCTTCCGCGCGCAGGGGAAATCCGGCACGCCGAGCCGCAGCTATCTGTTCGACCCGCAGAGCAACATTGATACCGGCACCGCCTATCTGGCGATGCTGAACAATGTGTACCTCGGCGGTATCGATAACCCAACGTCGCGTCGCTATGCGGTGATCACCGCCTATAACGGCGGCGCGGGCAGCGTGCTGCGCGTCTTCTCGAATGACAAAGTGCAGGCCGCGAACATCATCAACAGCATGGCGCCGGGGGATGTTTACTCCACCCTCACCACCCGCCACCCGTCTGCGGAATCCCGCCGGTACCTGTATAAGGTGAATACGGCGCAGAAAAACTATCGTCGTCGATAATCAACACACCTTCTCCTGCAAGGAGAAGGTGTTCTGCTTCCCCCCACCCATACGAAAATGTTATTTGCATCACAATCCAAACTGCAAATTAATGTGGATTGCATTTTTTTGCGGGAGGTAACAAAACATATCGTTGCCAACTGATAGAATTGCATCAAATAACAACCCTGAATGTTCCTATAACAACATATCTCCCGCTCACTTGTGAGGAAAGTAACATGAACCTTAAGCTGCAGCTTAAAATATTGTCGTTTCTGCAGTTCTGCCTGTGGGGTAGCTGGCTGACTACACTCGGCTCCTATATGTTTGTGACGCTCAAGTTCGATGGTGCGTCAATCGGTGCCGTATACAGCTCGCTCGGTATTGCGGCGGTCTTCATGCCGACGCTGCTGGGGATCGTGGCGGATAAATGGTTAAGCGCCAAA
Source organism: Enterobacter sp. Acro-832 (assembly GCF_011752745.1). Lineage (NCBI taxonomy): Bacteria > Pseudomonadati > Pseudomonadota > Gammaproteobacteria > Enterobacterales > Enterobacteriaceae > Enterobacter > Enterobacter sp. Acro-832. Next base: position 371,902 of record NZ_VWWX01000003.1, on the reverse strand, counting down.
TGGCTGTACATGCTTTGCCATCTGGTGGGCGCGGGGACGCTGTTTATGGCGGCTCAGGTGACCACGCCGGGGGCAATGTTCATGGTGATCCTGCTTAACTCGCTGGCCTATATGCCAACGCTTGGGCTGATCAACACCATCTCCTACTACCGCCTGAAGTCTGCGGATATGGATATCGTGACCGATTTCCCGCCAATCCGTATCTGGGGCACCATCGGCTTTATCATGGCGATGTGGGGCGTGAGCTTCGCGGGCTTCGAACTGAGCCATATGCAGCTCTATATCGGTGCGGCGCTCTCCGTGCTGCTGGCGATCTTCACCCTGACGCTGCCAACCATTCCGGTGTCTAACCAGCAGAAAAACCAGAGCTGGAGCACCATGCTCGGCCTGGATGCCTTCGCGCTGTTCAAAAACAAACGCATGGCGATCTTCTTTATCTTCTCCATGCTGCTGGGCGCGGAGCTGCAGATCACCAACATGTTCGGCAACACCTTCCTGCACAGCTTCGATAACAACCCGCTGTTCTCCGGCAGCTTTATCGTTGAACATGCGTCGGTGATGATGTCCATCTCTCAGATCTCTGAGACGCTGTTCATCCTGACCATCCCGTTCTTCCTGAGCCGCTACGGCATCAAGAACGTCATGCTGATCAGTATCGCGGCGTGGATGTTGCGCTTCGGTCTGTTCGCCTACGGCGACCCAAGCCCGTTCGGCACCGTGCTGCTGGTGCTGTCGATGATTGTTTACGGCTGCGCCTTCGACTTCTTCAACATCTCCGGTTCGGTGTTTGTGGAAAAAGAAGTGAAGCCTGAAATCCGCGCCAGCGCGCAGGGTATGTTCCTGATGATGACCAACGGCTTCGGCTGTATTCTGGGCGGCGTGGTGAGCGGTAAAGTGGTTGAGATGTACACCACCAACGGCATCACCAACTGGCAGCCGGTGTGGCTGATCTTCGCGGCGTACTCGCTGGTGCTGTTCTTCGCGTTCATCGCGCTGTTCAAGTACAAGCACGTGCGTGAACCGCACGGTGCGCAGCCGATCGCGCATTGATTGTTGTGCCCGGTGACGCTAACGCTTACCGGGCCTACAAAACCAGACCGTAGGCCGGGTAAGGCGAAGCCGCCACCCGGCTATTTTATTCCAGACAGCACCCACCCCACCGACAGTAAATCCGCGCTGCCGCCCGGGCTCAAGTTCCGTTCAATCAGTGCGTTATCCATTCTAAGCAACGCCTCGCGGTCCCAGCCGTTAGCCAGCAGTTCCCGCGCGTAGCCCTGAACGTAGCGCAGCCCTTCCATGCCGCCGCGAGATACCAGATTGCTGTCCTGATTGACGGCCATCAGGCGTAACAGCAGGCCGTGAAGTGAATGTCCATTCCACTGCGCCAGCGCCTTACGCACCGTCGCAAAGCCGCTCTCCGCCTCACCGCGCGCGCCGGTTAAGCCGTACTGCTGGAACTGTCGCTCGCCCGCCGTCGCCTGTCCGCTGCGTGCGGCCAGCTCCCGCGATACCAGCCCGCTGCAGATGTTACTCACCTCACAACAGAGGCTCTCTGCGGAGATATTTTTCACACGCCCGGCGGCGAAGCACAGTAAACCCAGGGCAAAAATCCCGCCTTTGTGGGTGTTCACCCCGTTCGTCGCGGCATACATCGCCTGCTCGCAGGCCATCCCCATCGGGCGGATAATCCTTAACTGTTCGGCAGCAGGTTTATCCGCATGCGCGCTGCCCAGCTCGGCAAAGCGCGAAAACCATGGCGTAATCGCCGCAATGCTGCGGACAAACAGCGCGTGGTCCATATCGCGATGGGAACCGTTGTTGAGCTTATCCACCAGCCCCGGCTTGGGCGTGAGATCCAGCTCCTGCCACAGCGCCGCTTCGGCAAACGCAGGCACGTCAGCCGGGCGCGGTTTAGTCGCGAGCAAACCAGTCATCGATCGTCTTCTCCACGCGGGAAACCACCTGCTCAACGGGGTGGTTGCGCGAACGGGAACAGGCGTGGGCGGGCGCGTCGCAGATCAGGCAGCGCCTGAGATTCGCCCCCAGCGACTGACGCCCGACGTGGCCGTGCTGAGGACAGATCACGTCCAGATCCCACAGCCTGCCGAGCGGGTGCGTCTGCTCCAGATCCGCACAGTGCGCTTTGATTTCCACCGCCGGATGGGCCACGCACCAGAGGGCTTCAGGTCCGGTCGGGAGCCACAGCACCTGACGGTCCAGCACCTGCCAGCGGTTTTCCCACAGCAGCTGGTCGCACATCTGCAGCGCCACGCCCATGGTATTGCGGTAGCGCAGGCTGTCCTTGATCTCCCCTGGCGTGACCAGCGTGAGGGAAATCACCGGTTGTTGATAGTGCTCAAGCATGTCAGCCTGGCGCTTTGCGCGGCGCTCTTTCGCCGCCAGCAGTTCGTCAAGGCTGACACCCGCCCGCACGGGTGTCGCTAAAGTCATACTTCCTCCTTCACCTGTCGCACGGTGTCGATCACGCTGCCGTCGCGGTAGCGGATCACCCCGACGATTTTGTCGGTAAACTCAATCGGTTTCGGGACGCCGGTCAGGGAGATCGCTCGCTCGTACAGCGCGTTGATATCCACAACCTTCAGCCCGGCTTCCAGCAGCCGCTCGCGGATTTCCGGGCGCGCCGGGTGGACCGCGATGCCGTGATCGGTAACCAGCACGTCGATGCTTTCGCCCGGCGTGAGGCGCGTGGTAACCCGCTTCACGACAGTCGGAATGCGGCTGCGCAGCAGAGGGGCAACGACGATGGTCAGGTTCGCCGCGGCGGCCACGTCGCAGTGCCCGCCGGACGCGCCGCGCATCACGCCGTCGGATCCGGTGATGACGTTGACGTTGAACTCGACGTCGATTTCCAGCGCGCTGAGGATCACCACGTCGAGCTGATCGCAGCTTGCCGCCTTGCTGCCGGGGTTGGCGTAAACGTTGGTGGAAATCTCCACGTGATTCGGGTTGCGCGCCAGCGAGGCCGCCGCCTGACCGTCAAAGCACTGGGTATCGAGCAGCTTTTCGATGAGCCCCTTCTCGTGCAGATCCACCAGGCTGCCGGTGATGCCGCCGAGCGCAAAGCGCGCCTTCACGCCGCTGCGCTCCATCTTCTCTTCCATAAAGCGGGTGCAGGCCGTAGCCGCCGCGCCGGAGCCGGTCTGCATCGAGAAGCCCGGCTTGAAGTAGCCGGAATGCTCGATCACGTCCGCCGCATAGCGGGCGATCATCAGCTCGCGCGGGTTGCTGGTGACGCGCGCCGCGCCGACGCTGATTTTCGCCGGGTCGCCCACGCTCTCAACCTGCACGATGTAGTCCACCTGGTCCTGCACCAGGCTGGCGGGCATATTGGGGAACGGCACCAGTTCTTCAGTCAGCAGCACAACCTTGTGGGCAAAATGCGCGTCCACCATGGCGTAGCCCAGGGAACCGCAGCACGATTTTCCGTGCGTCCCGTTGGCGTTGCCAAACTCATCGCTGCACGGCACGCCGAGAAATGCCACGTCGATATTCAGCTCGCCGTCCTGGAGCAGCTTCACGCGCCCGCCATGGGAGTGAATTTGCACCGGCTCGTCCATCAGCCCGTGGGAGATGGCGTCCGCCAGCCTGCCGCGCATGCCGGAGGTGTAAATCCGGGTGATGACGCCGCTTTCGATATGCTCAATCAGCGCGTCGTTGCAGGTCATCAGCGAGCTGGAGGCCAGCGTCAGGTTTTTGAAGCCCATTCGCGCCAGCAGCGCCACGACGGTGTTGATCACCCGGTCGCCTTCGCGAAACGCATGGTGGAAGGAGATGGTCATCCCGTCCTGCAGGCCGCAGCGCTTAACCGCCTCTTCAACAGAGGCGCAGAGCTTGCGGCTGTGCTTCGCATCGCTGTCCGCCAGCCACGGCGTGGTGCTGTGGGCGGTATCAAAGGGTTTTAAGTCCCGCAGATGGGGAAAATTCACATGAAGAAGTTCAGTCTGATTCATTGTCTTATCCTTACCGACGCACGCCGGAAGCCGCAGCGCGCTCCAGCACCACCTGCGCGTGGTTAATAATCGGTGCATCCACCATTTTGCCGTTAAGCGACACCACGCCCAGGCCGTTACGCTCGCCCTCTTCTGCCGCCTCAATCACCCTTCTGGCGTGATCCACCTCTTCCTGCGTCGGGGCGTAGGCGTTGTGCAGCAGGTCAATCTGGCGCGGGTTGATCAGCGACTTGCCGTTGAAGCCCATCTTGCGGATCAAATCGACCTCGCGCAGGAACCCGGCCTCATCGTTAACGTCTGACCACACCACGTCGAAGGCATCGATACCCGCCGCGCGGGCGGCGTGCAGCACGGCGCAGCGGGCGTAGAACAGCTCGGTGCCGTCGCCGCGCTCGGTCTGCATGTCCATCACGTAGTCGAAGGCGGCCAGTGCAATGCCGATGAGGCGCGGAGAGCTGCGGGCAATCGCCACGGCGTTGATGACGCCAATGGCCGACTCAATCGCCGCCATCACGCGGGTGGAACCGATCTCGCGGCCGCACGCCTGCTCGATGCGCTCGAGGTGGCCCTCCAGCTCGTAGATGTCGTCCGGGGTATCGGTTTTCGGCAGACGAATCACATCCACGCCTGCCCGCACGGCGGCTTCCAGATCAAGCAGGCCAAACGGCGTGCTCAGCGGGTTAATGCGCACCACGGTTTCGATATCCTGATACATCGGGTGCTGCAGCGCGTGGAACACCAGCATGCGCGCCGTATCCTTCTCGCGCAGGGCAACGGCGTCCTCCAGGTCAAACATGATGGAGTCGGGACGATAGATAAAGGCGGTGGAGAGCATGGCGGCGTTGGCGCCCGGCAGGAACAGCATGCTGCGGCGGAGTTTGCTCATTTCAGCGCCTCCCAGTTGATGGCCTGTTCATCGGCGGCACGCATCAGCGCGCTTTGCAGACGGGCGCGAATCACACAGTCCAGCGCCCCTTTGTCTTCAATAATGATTAATCCCTGGTGCACGTTCATGGCGCGCAATGTGTCGTTGACCACCTGGCGAATGTGCTCGCCAAACTGCTTAATCACTTCGCTGTGGATGACGATCTCCAGCTCGCCGTGAGCGGGCGCGATTTTCACCATCAGGTCGCTGGACTCCTGCGTTCCGGCCAGCGCCTCCCTTACAATTTTCATGATAAATTCCTGGTAGTTAAGCGACTTCCGCACTCGCACGGTAATGCGTTTCGAGATGCGCGAAGGTGGAGTCCGGGACAATCTCCCGGATCCGGGAAAACTGCTGTGTCTTCAGTAATCGGCGCACTTCGGACGCCGATATGGCGTTGCCGGTGGCCTTGATGCGCGGCATTTCCACCACCTCGATATGCGAGGCCAGCAGGTCGTGCAGCGTCTGGTTGTACTGGCGGGTGATATCGCAGAACGGCTCCGAACCGATGAAGCGGTGCGTAATGCCGAGCGCCGGGGCGATAAAATCCCGGAAGATCAGCACGTCGATCTCGCTCCACGCCTGCTGCACTTTGCCGGTCTCCTTCAGGAAGTAGGCCGGAAACGTGGCGCGAGAGATGATGTACTGCGAGCCTTCATGCACCACTACGTTCGACAGATGCGCCACGCCCGCGCGCACCATCTCGAGCCGCGCGCTGAACGGGAAGAACGAGGCGTCTTCACGCACCACGAACAGGTGCAGGGCGTCGCACTGCGCCGCCGCCTGCTCCACCAGATGGCGGTGGCCGAGGGTGAACGGATTGGCGTTCATCACGATGGCGCCAATCTTCTCCCCGCTCGTGCGGTTCGCGCGCAGAGAACGGCAGTAGCGCGCGATCCCCTGCGGGGTGTTCTCCATCAGCACGGCGTTGTTCCCGCTCTGGGCAATCGGCCAGAAGCCGCTGCGGGCAAAGCGCTCCCGGTTGCACGGACGGGTGCAGAGGAAGAGGTGAAAATGGCCGCGCTCCAGCGCCGCATGTTCCACCTCTGCCAGCAGCCGCGCGCTGAGGTTCTCGCCGCGAAGCTGCTCGTTAACCGCCACGCACTTGATGACGTTGGCGGCAAGCCCTGCGCAACCCACCAGCTGCGAGCCGGACCAGGCTTCGACGAACAGCGTGATGTCGTTGTCCAGGCCAAGGCCGCTGTCTGCCAGCAGATAACGGATCTGACTTAAGCGTTCCGGATGTTTCGCCACCAGCGTGTGGCGAAAATCGATGAGTTGCGAGTGCATGCTGCCGCCTTACTTAGTGAGCTGCCGCAAGCCCGACGGCTGGCGCTTCCACGATCACGTTGCTCAGATGACCGATATGCTCGATCTCCACCTCAATGCGATCGCCCTCTTTCATAAACAGCGGCGGGTTACGCTTTTTACCCACCCCGCCCGGTGATCCGGTGATGATCACATCGCCAGGACTTAAGCGGGTGAAGGTGCTGATGTACTCGATCAGCTCCGCAACCTTGTGGATCATGCTGCTGGTGTTGTCTTCCTGCACCATGCGGCCGTTCAGCCAGGTGCGAATCGCCAGTTGGTGCGGATCGGGGATCTCATCCGCCGTCGCCATCCACGGACCAAACGCGCCGGTCTGACGCCAGTTTTTACCAGCGGTGAACCAGGTGTGCTGCCAGTCGCGGGCGGAGCCGTCCATGTAGCAGCTGTAGCCAGCGACGTGGCGCAGGGCGTCGTCGCGGCTGATGTTCTCCCCGCCTTTACCGATGATCACCGCCAGCTCGCCTTCGTAGTCGAATTCGCTGGAGTGGCGCGGCTTCAGCACCGGCTCGTTGTGGCCGGTCTGTGAATCCGGGAAGCGGACAAACAGCGTCGGGGCCGGGTTGTGCTGGTCAAACTCCTTGCGCTTGTCGGCGTAGTTCATGCCCACGCAGAGGATTTTTTCCGGCTGCTCAATCACCGGTAAGAAGGTGATGGCGCTCATCGGCACGTCCACGGCATCGTTCAGGTAGCGGGTGGCCTGCGCCAGCCCGTTGCCCTGCAGCAGCGCCTTGAGGTCGCTGTAGCGGTCGCCCAGACGGCGGCCTAAATCAATCACGCCGTCGGCCTGCACGATGCCGTAGCTGCGTTTTCCCTGGTATAAAAAGCTTGCGAGTTTCATTGTTCTTTCCTGAAAACTTAAACGAGGAAGTTGCCCAGAATCAGCAGTGAGATGGAGACGTTAATCGCCCCGCCGATACGGGTAGCAATCTGGGCGAACGGCATCAGGCTCATGCGGTTGCCTGCGGTCAGGATCGCCACGTCGCCGGTACCGCCCTGTCCGCTCTGGCAGCAGGAGACGATGGCGACATCAATCGGGTGCATACCAATCTTTTTGCCGACGAAGAACCCGGTCGCCACCAGCGCGGAGACGGTGCTGATAATCACCAGCAGGTTGGTCAGCGTGAAGGCGGCCACCAGTTCATGCCATGGGGTGATGGCCACGCCAACGGCAAAGAGAATCGGGTAGGTCACAGAGGTCTGGAAGAATTTGTACACCACCTGAGAGCCTTCCAGCAGGCGCGGAGAGGCGCCGTTGCAGAGCTTCACCAGCACCGCCATAAACAGCATGCCGACCGGCGCAGGCAGGCCAATCAGCTTGTGGCCGAGCATGCCCAGCATGTAGAGCAGCACCGCCAGCAGCGCGCCGGAGGCGATCGTGGTCACGTCCGCTTTGCCGGAGAATGCAGGCTGAGAGACGGTGGCATCGGCATTGGCGCGGTTAGGCATCAGCTGGCCTTCACCGGTCAGATGCGGGTAGCGTTTACCAAGCTGGTTCAGGCAGCCGGAGATGATGATCGCCGTCAGACCGCCGAGCATGACCATCGGCAGCACGCGACCGAGCGCCACGCCCTGGTCCATATGCAGCAGGGTGGCATAGCCGATGGAAAGCGGGATCGCCCCTTCCCCAACACCGCCCGCCATGATTGGCAGGATGATAAAGAAGAAGATCTGGAATGGCTCAAGACCCAGCGCCAGGCCGACGCCCATCCCCACCAGCATGCCGACGATTTCGCCGCACAGCATCGGGAAGAAGATGCGCAGGAAGCCCTGAATCAGCACCGTGCGGTTCATGCTCATGATGCTGCCGACAATAATGCAGCAGATGTAGAGGTAGAGAATGTTGGTGGATTTGTAGAACTTAGTGGTGGACTCGACCACCACGTCCGGCAGCAGGCCGTAATAGACCAGCGCGGAAGGGATAAAGGTGGCGCAAATCGCCGCCGCGCCGAGCTTGCCGACAATCGGCAGGCGTTTGCCAAACTCGCCGCAAGCAAAGCCGAAGAAGGCCAGCGTCGCCACCATCACCACGATATCGCTCGGCAGTTTTCCGCCCAGGCAATCAATCGCGATCAGTGCCCCCGCCAGAACGAACAGCGGCAGAGGAATAATCCCGATTTTCCAGGTATCCATAATATGCCACCAGCGCTCTTTGAGCGAAGGTCGCTGAATTTCAATCGGGTCGTGGGTAACAGAGAAAGAATCGTCAGTTGTGCTCATAATAAGCCCCTTGGTTATTTTGTGCGTTCAGCTTAGAGTCACAAAGGCTTACTTTATGTGAGGAATGGCATATTAAAAGCGAAGTTTTAATGGCAGCTATGGTTTTAATGGTTTCTTTTATTTAATGTGATTTATGCCTTATTTATGGTCGTGGTTTTTATGGTTTCTTTTCTGAATTGAACAAACAAATAACATTTATTCGTGCAGCCAGAGGCCACCCGTCTTTGGGATAACGCTTTTACAGCGCCCGCTGTGCAAGGGATCACAAGTTTTCGGCAAAGCGGGCGCCCACGTGAAAAAAGATGATATATTGGCGATCTTTGTCGCTACCTTGCGTGATAGTTATGAAAGTCTCTTTCCAGATCAAGCTGTTTATTTCGCTGGTTGCCTTTTTCTCAGTGCTTTTTGCGTTACTGGGCGGATATTATTATGCCGACGTCGGAAAACAGCTTTATCAGGAAATGAGCACACGCGCAAAAATACAGGCTGAAGAGATTGCGCTTATTCCAACATTGCGACATGAAGTTGAACAAAAGAATATCAGCGCCATCCATGATTTTATGCAGAAGATGTCTGCGCACAGTGACGCCAGCTTTATTGTGATTGGCGATAATAAGGGCCAGCATCTTTTTCACTCCGTCTTCGCCGACAGAGTGGGCACCACGCTGGTAGGCGGTGACAACGACGCCGTATTGCAGGGTAAAAGCACCACCACCATCCGCAAAGGCGGGTTGGGCATTTCGCTGCGCAGTAAGGCCCCCATTTTCAACGCTGCCGGACAGGTGGTCGGCATTGTTTCGGTCGGCTATCTCACCAGTTACCTGGACACCATTACCGTCAGTAAAGTGGTCAATATCCTGATTGCCGCCGTACTGCTGCTGATTGCTCTCTTTATCTTCTCCTGGTTCTTTACCCGCAGTATTAAGAAGCAGATCTTCTCCCTTGAGCCGCGCGAGATCGGCCTGCTGGTGCGCCAGCAGAAGGCGCTGATGGAGTCTATTTATGAAGGCGTAATTGCCATTGACGATCAAAGGCGGATTGAAGTCATCAACCAGGCGGCGCGCAAGCTGCTGGGGCTGAGCCAGCCGGCCCGCGAGCTGCGCGGGCAGCTGATAAGCCAGGTGATCGATCCGGTTCCGTTCTTCGACACGCAGACGATGCTGGCGAAAGATACCCATGACGAGATTTGCCGTTTTAACGATCTGACGGTGATTGCCAGCCGGGTCCACATCATGCTTGAGGGGTCGCTGCAGGGCTGGGTGATCACCTTCCGCGATCGCAACGAGATCGACTCGCTGAGCGCCCAGCTTAGCCAGGTCAAACGCTATGTCGATAACCTCCGCATAATGCGTCATGAGCAGCTAAACCGGATGACCACCCTCTCCGGCCTGCTGCACATGGGCCGCTATGAAGAGGCGATTGGCTACATTCAGGCGCAGTCTGAACACGCCCAGGAGCTGCTGGACTTTATCTCTTCGCGCTTTAGCTCCCCGACCCTGTGCGGTCTGCTGCTGGGCAAAGCCGCCCGTGCGCGGGAGAAAGGGGTCGAACTGAGTTTCGACCCGGCATGTCGGCTGGACAGGCCGTTCCTGCCGCTGGGGGAGCAAGAGTTGATTTCGATTATTGGCAACCTGCTGGATAACGCCATCGAAGCGACACAGCGGTCGCCGCTTCCCCACGCGCCGGTGGAGGTGCTGATAAAGCTCAGCGAACAGGAGCTGATCATTGAAGTGGCCGACCAGGGCGTGGGCATCAAGCCGGAGATCCGTGAGCGGATCTTTGAGCGCGGCATCACCACCAAAACACGCGGCGATCATGGGATTGGTCTGTATCTGATCGAAAGCTATGTCACACAGGCTGGCGGCGCGATAGAAGTTGCCGATAATACGCCGCGCGGCGCCATTTTCTCCCTGTTTATCCCGGCCACGGGAACCGCCCGGCAACTGGAAGACACCGACTATGCAACATGAACTTATCGACGTACTGATTGTTGAAGACGAGAACGAACTGGCGCAACTGCACGCGGAGCTGATAGGCAAACATCCGCGTCTGAGGCTGGTGGGTATTGCCTCGTCGCTGGCTGCGGCCCAGGCAGAGCTTGCAAACAAACAGCCGCAGCTGGTGCTGCTGGATAACTATCTGCCGGACGGCAAAGGGATCTCACTGATCAATAACCCCATGCTGGCCCGCGCCAACTGCTCGGTGATTTTTATCACTGCCGCCAGCGATATGGACACCTGCAGCCAGGCGATCCGCAACGGCGCGTTCGACTACATCCTCAAGCCCGTCTCCTGGAAGCGGCTTAGCCAGTCGCTGGAGCGCTTCGTGCAGTTTGCCGAACAGCAGAGGGTCTGGAAGATTGTCGACCAGCAGAACGTGGATTCGCTGTATCAGCTTCAGGCGAAAAACTACCGCCAGGACAACGGCAGCAAGGGCATTGAGGAAAACACGCTGGCGCGGGTGCAGTCGCTGTTTAACGACAAGGCCACGCACTGCTTTACCGTGGATGAGGTGGTGAGCGAGACGGGATTGAGTAAAACCACCACCCGTCGCTATCTGGAGCACTGCGTAGAGACGGGGTTTCTCAGCGTGGAGATGCTGTACGGCAAGATTGGGCATCCGAGGAGGATGTACCGCCGCGCAGAAGCCTGAAGCTGTATTGTAGGCCCGGTAAGCTTGCGCCACCGGGCAAGTCGCCGGGTGACGCTGACGCTTACCCGGCCTACGTTCGGGGGAGAGTCTACTTCAACACATATCCATATAGCCGCTTAATCCCGTCGGCATCCTTCTCGCTGTAAACGCCCTGCAGTTCCGGCGAGAAGCCCGGCAGCAGGTTGATGCCCTCCTCCAGCGCCAGGAAGTAACGCTGTACCGCCCCGCCCCAGACTTCACCCGGGACCACGCACAGTACGCCCGGCGGATACGGCAGCGCCCCTTCGGCCGCAATTCGCCCTTCGGCATCCCGTATGCGAACCAGCTCCACGTCTCCGCGAATATATGCCTGGTTGGCATCCTGCGGGTTCATCACCACCTCAGGCAGGCTCTCCTTGCGGAACATCGCCTTCTGCAAATCCTTCACGTCAAAGCTGACGTAGAGATCGTGCATCTCCTGGCACAGCTGGCGAAGGGTATAATCCCGGTAGCGCACCGGGTATTTCTGGAAGATCGTCGGCAGCACGTCCGCCAGCGGCGTATCGTCTTCAATATGCTGTTCAAACTGCCCCAGCATCGCCACCAGCTGCGCCAGCTTCTCGCTGCTTTCGGCAGGCGTCAGCAGGAACAGAATCGAGTTAAGGTCGCATTTTTCCGGCACGATGCCGTTTTCACGCAGGTAGTGCGCCAGAATCGTTGCCGGGATCCCGAAATCGGTGTACTCCCCCGTCTCGGCATCGATGCCCGGCGTGGTCAGCAGCAGCTTGCACGGGTCGACAAAGTACTGCTCGCTTGCATAGCCCTCAAACCCGTGCCATTTGGCCCCCGGCTCGAAGCTGAAGAAGCGCAGCTCGCTGGCAATGGCGTGCGTCGGATGATCCTGCCACGGCCGCCCCGCCACCACCGGTGGGATAAACGGTTTGATCATATGGCAGTTGGCAATGATCGCCTTGCGCGCCTCAATGCCCAGCTCGACGCACTCCGCCCACAGCCTGCGTCCGCTCTCCCCTTCATGTATTTTCGCGTTGACATCCAGTGCCGCAAATAGCGGGTAAAACGGGCTGGTGGAGGCATGCAGCATAAAGGCATTGTTCAGCCGCTTGTGCGGGCAGAAACGCGCCTGACCACGAATGTGATTATCCTTTTTATGGATCTGCGAGGTTTGCGAGAATCCGGCCTGCTGTTTGTGCACCGACTGGGTCACGAAAATCCCCGGATCGTTCTCGTTCAGCTCCAGTAACAGCGGGGATGTTTCCGCCATCATCGGAATAAACTGCTCGTAGCCCACCCAGGCGGAGTCAAAGAGGATGTAGTCGCACAGATGGCCGATCTTGTCGATCACCTGACGGGCGTTGTAGATCGTCCCGTCGTAGGTGCCTAGCTGAATGATCGCCAGGCGGAACGGACGCGCCTCGTCGGCCTTCTCCGGCGCCGTCTCGCGGATCAGATCCCGCAGATACGCGTCATCAAAGCAGTGGTCGTCAATCCCGCCAATAAAGCCAAACGGGTTACGCGCGGCCTCAAGGTAAACCGGCGTGGCACCCGCCTGGATCAGCGCTCCGTGGTGGTTAGATTTATGGTTGTTGCGGTCAAACAGCACCAGATCGCCGCGGGTGAGCAGCGCGTTAGTTACCACCTTGTTGGCCGCCGACGTCCCGTTCAGCACGAAGTAGGTTTTATCCGCGTTGAACACTTTAGCCGCGAATTTTTGCGCATGCTTGGCGGACCCTTCGTGGATCAGCAGATCGCCCAGCTTCACGTCGGCATTGCACATGTCGGCGCGAAATACGTTCTCACCGAAGAAATCATAGAACTGCCGCCCTGCCGGGTGTTTTTTGAAAAAGGCGCCGTGCTGGTGGCCCGGACAGGCGAAAGTGCTGTTGCCCATCTCCACATACTGACTCAGGGTGTCGAAAAAGGGCGGCAGCAGGTTCTCTTCGTAACGGCTGGCAGCAGTTTCCAGCTCCAGAAACTCCTGAGCTTTACCCGAGATGACCGCGGTGGCGCCATCGGGCACCTCCGTTGGCTCCTGCGAGAAAATAAACACCGGTAAATGAAAGCCCGTGCGTTTCAGCAATGCAAGGATGCCGCTGCGACTCTCTGTCGTCGTCATGACGACGGCTGCCACATCGGTGAAATCCGTGCTGTCCAGCGTCACCTTTTCGCGGTGCGTAGACACAGTTGAGAGCAGCTCGCGGCTGACGGCGATTTTCATGGTTTTCATAAGCGCAATTACCCTCACCGAACGGTGAGACAGGGAGGAGAAAATTCGCGCAATAATGTCACCTTTTATTTTGAGGTGCAAGAAGGAATCAGTATGCACGAAACCACCCAAAGCTAAGGCCCGCGCAGCGCTGACGTGCCATAATAATGCAATATCAATGATTAAATAACAGGAGTTAAGCGTGGTTATCGGGCCATTTATCAACGCAGGAGCCGTATTGCTGGGCGGCGTACTCGGCGCAGTGCTAAGCCAGCGGCTGCCGGAGCGTATTCGCACCTCCATGCCCTCAATATTCGGCCTGGCATCGTTAGGGATCGGTATTCTGTTGGTGGTCAAATGCGCCAACCTGCCGGTGATGGTGTTGGCCACCCTGCTCGGCGCGCTGATTGGCGAATTTTGCTATCTGGAAAAAGGCATTAACAGCGCGGTGAGCAAAGCCAAAAACCTGATAGCCCGACCGGGCAAGGCGAAACACGGCACGCACGAGACGTTTATTCAGAACTATGTCGCCATCATTATTCTGTTTTGCGCCAGCGGCACCGGGATTTTCGGTTCGATGCAGGAAGGGATGACGGGCGACCCGAGCATTTTGATTGCAAAAGCGTTTCTTGATTTCTTCACCGCCACTATTTTTGCCACCACGCTCGGCATTGCCGTGGCGGCGATTTGCGTCCCGATGCTGCTGATCCAGCTGGCACTGGCTACCTGCGCCACGTTAATTCTCCCGCTCACTACGCCGGCGATGATGGCAGACTTTACCGCCGTCGGCGGCCTGCTGCTGCTGGCTACCGGGCTGCGCATCTGTGGGATCAAGATGTTTGCCGTGGTGAACATGCTGCCCGCACTGCTACTAGCTATGCCGCTCTCCGCGCTCTGGACACACTTTTTCGCTTAAGGATGCGGCGAAATGGTGAGAGATTGCGCAGTCTGTAACGAAAACAACATTTTTCGTTGACGCCACCGGGCAGATCGGGTTTAATGCGCCCCGTTGCCCGGATAGCTCAGTCGGTAGAGCAGGGGATTGAAAATCCCCGTGTCCTTGGTTCGATTCCGAGTCCGGGCACCACTATTTAAAGAACCCGCCCTCGTGGCGGGTTTTTGCTTTCTGAGTCAACAACTTGTTGGTTTATCAGTAGTTACCCCTCTTATCTTTCCTCCGGCCCCGCTTCCCGGTGGTACAAAATGGGCATTATGATAAAGCCTACCAAAGACCGAAACGGCACCTACTATACAGTGGACACATACCGGATTGCTCAGGGCTTCCGAAAACGTCCAGTCGTGCTGCACATCCGGCCTGATTGATGGTGAAATTCCCGACAAAAACGGCTGGCTTTCTGCTGGTGTTGCCCTTTCCCTACTACAGCGGCCACTCAAGCCAGAACGGGCTTCTCATTGATGCCATTCAGCAAAAATCTGGCCTGATACTTCCGGTGATGCCCGGTGAAAGCCGTCTAGTAGGCCGAGATGTGTAGCTGCAAAAAGCGACTTCTGCTTCTGACCCCGTAACCACATTGCTACTATATTGTGCATGCGTTGGCACGCATGGCTGTCAGAGGGAGCCTTTTATCAGTCTAAACAGACGCCGGTAAAGCAATTGAGAGGAATTACAATGGATGCAGCATTGCTTAACATGATGCAATCAGGTGGAAGAAATAAAGCCTGGGCGGAAACGATGGTGAATATGGAAGCCAGGAAACTGGTAAATACAGCCAACACTCTGTCGGCTTTTCATCTCAGCGATGGTCTGACTCGAATGAAGTTCATTCAGGAAATTCGGGACCTCATAGAACAACAGTTTACGCTAGCTCGTCAGGCTAAATCAGATAAAGAATGCATGGACTGCGTTAAAATACTTAGAGAAGAAAACTATAACCTCCTGGAACAAGCTCGTTTATTACGAACGAAGGCAGCGAAGCTTTACGCGAAAGTCGAGTTCATCCGAGAGAATAACAAAATTGTTGGGTATGTTATCTCGGCAGTTAGTGTTGTCCTGGCCGGTGCTGAAATAGCCGCAGGATTTACACTGATTGGCACGATGACCCCTCTCGGAGTTCTTGCTGGTGCGATTCTGGTTACTGACGGGGCAAACAGCATCAGTAAAGAAGTGGCTCGCTACGCAACGAACAACACTACCAGTGAAGGGCTGGTCGCGAATGCCGCGATGTCTACAGCTGAGTTTATGGGCTTTAGTCGTGAGAATGGTTTAGGTGTCTACAAATCAATCTCACTGGCCGCTAATGCGTATACCATTTTTGGCTTGTTACGGCGACCTGGTACCTGGCGACTGTTTCGTTATCTACCCACAGACTATTACCGAAAGGTGAGCACATTGAGCCGCCCGCAGCTTACATTGAAAATAGCGGGTTACGGCGTGAAAGCTAAGATTATTTTTGATCTGTTGTCCGTCAGCGACCCGTCTCAGAATTAGTCAGCATTTTACGGTAACGCCAGGATTTGTAGCCAAGTTTTGCTGGCGTTATATACCAGATAAAAGGTAGTACAATCAATAACGTGAGCGCAAGTGTCAGACTTGTATCCCTGGATGCAAGTAAAAGAGTTAAAGCCAGTATGATAAAGGCAATAATAGTTATCCACTTCATTGCCTTAAAACGATTGGCCAGATCATGAGTTACGCTATCAAACGAACCACCGTAATTCTCGATATTGTTTTTAAGCTTTTGAAGATCTCGTTTACTAAAACCTGATTTTAAAAGTGCTTCTTCGCTGGTCATTCTACTAACCGTCCCATAACTCACTGAAACATGTGACGAAGTTTAACTGAATTTGACGGATAAATCGCTACCTGACGATATTTGTCAAATTTATATTTATATCAAATAGTTGAAGATATCTTACAGTGGCGGTGACCAGACTCTTCAATCGTGTCCATGACAACGTCCTTGTGTCGTTTTGAGCCAGAGTAAATCCAAACCCAAGGCCAGGAAGTTGTCCTCATCCAGCGTTCTCAAACCTCAGAATACCGCCCGCAATTATGCTTTTGTTCTCTCCCCAACCTAGGGATCGTTCCCACCAGTGCCCAGCAGTTTGTTTTTGAAGATAAACAAACACGCCTCATTAAAGTTCTCCGCCCCTAGCCGTTCCGAGAGCGCCGTCCGTTTGCGATAGAGGCTTTTCACCGACGTATTCAGCTCGCCTGCAATCTCCTCCATTGACATCCCTGCTCTCAGCAACCGCAACATGATCGTTTCATGCGTGCTCAGCCGTAAATTCAGCAGCCACTTCGTGGTCAGGCGACGGCCCTTCATATTGAGCACCAGGTTAAACAGCGAGGCCATATCCGGCGCCGTCAGCGACGTATTCATAAACAGCTTCATACTGAGCAGATTCTCCTCGCGGTGGCGCATATCAAGCATAACGCAGCAGATCGTTTTTCTCGTTCTGGCCGGATGGCGTATCAGGTAATCATATAAACGGAGCGGACAACGACTATCAATCAATACAGAATATTCATCTGCACCGTTATCAAATATGTTTCTGTCAATCGAATCGAGCAGGATAATATCCGGAAAAAATATCCGCATGCCCCTGACAAGGTAGCGATCCTGAGTCACTAACACTATTGAAGTTGCCACTAACCATCCCTTTTAGATTAAAGCAAGAACGATCCTGCGAAAAGAAGACCGCCTTCGTTTTATAGCGCTGTTATATTAACGATAAATGTATTCTGGCTTTGGACATCCCTCAATACACACATTGATGAGTAAGACTTCCTGTAGACTATCATTCAATGGCTGCCATTAATTATAAATAAAAAACAATCGCAGAAAAGTCACTTCTCTAAACATTAAGAATTTTTGTCATGAAACTTCCCAAACATGCACCAGAAAGTACTTTAATTGAGGCAGATACGCGTCATTAAAAATATATACAAAACTGTCATAATAAAAATAAAACCATTATATTTCAATGCATTACAATTAATCACTCAATTCAAAATAAACACAAAAAACTGCTCATTACAGAATTATCTCAAAACTACGCAGCCGCTTTTCAGCATATTTATCCGGCAACATATCAGGTGTACATTACCTCCCATCCAGTCTACTGAGATGAGGATCCATAATTACCTTTAAGTAAGTACCCCGTAACATCACTGCATTCAGATTAAATGTTCTCATTTATGGCCTTTTACGCTGAGCTTAAAGGCGGCCGTGTTATGCAATGGATTCATGAAAAACAAATGGCAAATAGATATGGAAAGATCACTTAGCTTCAGTACATTATTCTTTTATCGCACCCCAACATTATTGTTTCTGTTATTACTCTTTCCTGTTCTGGTTCAGGCTACGGAATCCGTTTATGAGCAACAGATTCAACAGGCGCGTAACGGTAATTACACGTCGTTTCTCGATTATCTTCAGCGTTATCAGCAGCAGCATGCCCTGACGCCTGAACACGTTGCGGACTGGTTACAGGTGGCGGCCTGGGCAGGCCATGATGACGAGGTTATTCAGGTCTGGCAGCGCTACAGCATTTATATGCCGCTGCCCGCCCGCGGCGTTGCGGCTGTCGCACAGGCCAGGCGAAATCAAAAAGCGTGGCAGCCCGCTCTGGCGCTCTGGAAAGAAGCGCGCAGCCTTGCGCCGGATAACGACGATTATCGTATCGGCTATATCAAAACCCTGGCCGATGCCCGTAAAGATACAGTTGCCCTGCAGGAAGCCCGACAGCTGGTGGCGGAGGATCCCTCGCAGGCGCATCTCCAGACGCTGGCGTACGTCTGGCAACGCCAGGGAAAAAGCTGGGATCGGCTTTTAGCCGACACGCGCGCACTGGATATCGCGCCAGAAAATCACGCGCTTCTTCGCGAGCTGATCGACGCGCTAACGGATAACCGGGTCAATACCCCCGCGCTCCTGCTTTCACAAAAGGTGGCGCTGTCCCCCGCGGAGCGTCGTCGCCTTGAGCTGAATGCCGCAGCCGAAAGCGTGCGCCTTGCAGATGTGCCAGGCAGAACAGAAAAAGAGCGCCTGCAGCTTGCGCAATCTGCGCTGAATCGTTACGACGTGCTGCTGTCTCGCTGGCAAGGCGAGCCACAGGCGGCGGAAGACATCGTCCTTGCGCGTATCGACCGGCTCGGCGCGCTCTACGCTCATGCCGATTACCCGCGGGTCATCAGCGAATATCAGGATCTGACGGCAGCCCGGCATCCGTTGCCGGGCTGGGCAATCGGCTGGGTGATCTCCGCATATCTGCAGGAGAAAAACGCTGCCGCCGCCTTCGCGCTTCTGCAACGCTATCCGCAATACGCATCTGACCCGCAGGACGAAGAGCACGCGCTTTTCTACGCCTGGCTGGATACGGGACAGTATCCGTCCGCCCGCCGGTATGCAGAGCGCCAGACCCGCAACGTTCCCTGGACCCGTTACGATTTCGGCTCCCCTACTCCTCAGCCGAACGATCGATGGCTTACCGGTCAGTCGCTCCGTTTTAACTATTTGCTGGCGACGAATGCCCTGCCGGAAGCCGAAAAGCTTGCGCGACGTCTGGCGACAACGGCGCCGGGCAATCAGGGATTGCAGATTGACTACGCCACGCTGCTTCTGGCGCGAGGCCTGCCGCGCGCGGCCGAGCAAACGCTGAAAATGGCGGAGGCGCTGGAGCCCTCGAATCTGGAGCTTGAGCAGCAGCAGGCTTACGTCGCCATGGATCTGCAGGAGTGGCGGCAGATGGATTTACTGGCTGACGACGTCATTGCCCGCGCGCCGCGCGATCGCAGTGCCAGGCGTCTGGACAGGCTCCGCACCGTCCACCATATGTCCGAGCTGCGCCTCAACGCGAGCAAGGGTTTGCACTCCGATAACCCCGTCAGCGGGACACACGACCTCAACTGGGACGCCACGCTCTATGGCCCGCCCGTAGCGGATAACTGGCGGCTGTTTGCCGGCACCCGCTATGCAGAGGGTAATTTCGATGAAGGCAAAGGCACCAGCCGCCACCTGTTGGGCGGTATCGAATGGCGGCCACGCGATCTCCAGCTCGAAGCCGAGCTCTCCAGCAACCGCTATCACGGGGCGAACAAGCCGGGCGCTCGCCTCTCAACAACGTACTTTGTCACCGACAACTGGCAGGTCAGCGGCAGCCTTGAGCGCCTGTCGCGCACCACGCCCCTGCGGGCGTTACGCAACGGGATCAGCGCCAACCGGGGAGAAGGTGGCGTGCGCTGGTATCAAAACGAGCGTCGCGAATATCAGTTCAACGCCGCCCTCAGCCGCTTCTCGGACCATAACCGCCGACAGGAATACACCCTCACGGGTAAGGAGCGTCTCTGGCAGACCCCGTCCCTGACGCTGGATCTCGAACCGGGGATCGCTGCCAGCAAAAACAGCCTGCGGGACACCCTCTATTACAACCCGGCGCGGGATCTCTCCGTGACGGCCGCCCTGGCCGTTGACCATGAGATGCTCCGCCATTACGACACCCTCTGGAGCCAGCAGTTCGTGGCGGGAGGCGGCCGCTACTGGCAGAAAAATCAGTCCGCTGGCGCCATCGCCCTGCTGGGTTACGGACAACGCGTTCAGTGGAACAACGTCATGGATACCGGCGTGATGCTGAACTGGGACAAGCGCCCTTACGACGGCAAACGCGAGAGCAACCTCTCCGTCACGTTTGATGCGACTTTACGCTTTTAAGGATGATGATAATGAACACACGTTTTTCCGCAAGCCTGATACTCATCGGCTGGCTCTGCCTCAGCGCGAGCGTCTGCGCGCAGGCATTTTCGTTTATTGCGCCCAAAGATCGGCAGCAGCTGGAGGCGAGCAAACCCTGGCCGCAGAACCAGTTTCTGGTGCTGGCCTACCACGACGTCGAAGACGATGCCGCCGATCAGCGCTACCTCTCCGTGCGCACCAGCGCGCTAAACGAGCAGATAAGCTGGCTGCTGCACAACGGGTATCACGTCATCAGCGTGCAGGACATTCTCGATGCCCATGACGGAAAAAAAACGCTGCCGCCCAAAGCCGTTCTGCTCAGCTTTGACGATGGCTACAGCAGCTTTTACACCCGCGTCTGGCCACTGCTTCAGGCGTGGAACGTTCCTGCGCTGTGGGCGCCGGTGGGCAGCTGGGTGGATACGCCGGAAAATCAAAAAGTTAACTTCGGCGGCCTGATGACGCCCCGCGATCGCTTCGCGACGTGGGACATGGTGCGCGAGCTCAGCCGGTCTCCGCTGATTGAGATCGGATCGCACACCTGGGCCTCGCATTACGGCATCCCGGCTAACCCGCAGGGCAGCCGCGAACCGGCCATCGCCAACCGCTTTTATGATAAAGCGACGGGCCGCTATGAAACCGATCGGCAGTTCAGCCAGCGGATCGGCGATGACGTTCGCAAAGTGACAGACAAAATCACGCAGGTAACGGGCAAGGCGCCGCGCGCCTGGGTCTGGCCCTATGGTGCGGCCAACGGCACGTCGCTTGCCATCGCCAGACAGCAGGGTTATCAGCTGGCCTTTACCCTTGAGGACGGGCTGGGGAACGTGCAGGAGCTGGGCAATATCCCCCGTCTGCTGATCGCCGGCAATCCCTCGCTTAAGGCATTTGCCAGTACGGTCAGCCAGGTTCAGGAGCGCGAACCCGTGCGCGTCATGCACGTCGATCTCGACTACGTTTACGATCCCGATCCGGCCCAGCAGACCCAAAATATCAACAGGCTGATCCAGCGGGTCTACGACATGAAAATCAGCCATGTTTTCCTGCAGGCGTTTGCCGACCCGCAGGGCGACGGCAGGATCAAGGCGCTCTATTTTCCCAACCGCCAGCTGCCGGTCCGGGCCGATCTGTTTAATTTTGTCTCCTGGCAGCTGCAAACCCGCGCGGGCGTGAAAGTCTTCGCGTGGATGCCGGTGCTCTCGTTCGATCTCGATCCTGCCCTGCCGCGCGTGCAGCGTCGGGATCGTCAGACCGGCCGGTTAAGCGATGCCACCGAGCCCTATATCCGGCTTTCTCCGAGGAACCCGCAGGTGCGCCAGCAGGTGACGGACATCTATGAAGATCTGGCCCGCTATGCCAGCTTCAACGGGATCTTGTTCCATGACGATGCGGTGCTGACCGACGTGGACGATGGCGGGCAGGACGCCGCTCAGAACACCACGCGTCAGAAAAGCCAGCTGCTGATTGGGTTTACCCACGCCCTGAGCCTGGCGGTGAAGCACATCCGCGGCCCGCAGATAAAAACCGCCCGCAATATGTTCGCCTTACCCATTCTGCAGCCCGAAAGCGAAGCGTGGTTCGCGCAGAATCTTGACGATTTTCTGGCGGAGTATGACTGGACGGTGCCGATGGCCATGCCGCTGATGGAGTCCGTCCCGGCAGACGAAAGTGATGCCTGGCTGGCGCGTCTGGTGAAAGCGGTCGCCACGCGTCCCGGCGCGCTCGATAAAACCATTTTTGAACTGCAGGCCAGGGACTGGGATCGGAAACCGCAGCGCGCCGTTTCCGACAGCCAGCTGGCACAGTGGATGCGCGTGCTCCAGCTGAACGGCGTCAAAAACTACGGTTACTACCCCGATGATTTCATCAACAACCAACCTGATATCTCACGCATCAGGCCTGTATTTTCTTCGTACTGGTACCCTGACAATGACTGATCGCATTATCGCCTTTTCCATTTTATGTCTGGTATTCGGGTTGCCGTTAGGCGTGGCCGCCCTCTTTACCGGCGAGCTGATTCTGGATTTTGTGTTCTTCTGGCCGCTGTTCATGTCCGTGCTCTGGATAACCGGCGGGCTCTATTTCTGGTTTCAGCTTGAACGCCACTGGTCGTGGGATAAAGAGACGCCCGCCCCGACGCTCGCCGGTGAGCCGCTCATCTCCATTCTGATCCCCTGCTTCAACGAGGAACGAAATGCCCGGGAGACGATTAGCGCCGCGCTGGATCAGCGGTATGAAAATATCGAGGTTATCGCCATCAACGACGGCTCGTCTGACAACACCGCGCAGGTGCTGCAGGCGCTGGCGCAGGAGCAGCCACGCCTGCGGGTGATTAACCTCGCGGAAAACCAGGGAAAAGCGCTGGCGCTCAAAGCCGGGGCAGCGGCGGCCCGGGGCGATCTGCTGGTCTGCATTGACGGTGATGCCCTTCTCGATCGCGATACGGCAGCGTATCTGGTGGCGCCGCTGATTCAGTATCCCCACGTCGGGGCGGTCACCGGGAATCCGCGTATTCGCACGCGCTCCACGCTGATCGGCCGCATTCAGGTGGGCGAGTTCTCATCGATTATCGGGCTCATCAAGCGGACGCAGCGGATCTATGGCCGGGTCTTTACCGTCTCGGGCGTCATCGCCGCCTTTCGCCGACAGGCGCTGGCGGACGTCGGGTACTGGAGCCCGGACATGATCACCGAAGACATCGACATCAGTTGGAAGCTGCAGCTGCGCCACTGGGATATTTTTTTCGAGCCGCGGGCGCTGTGCTGGATCCTGATGCCGGAGACGCTCAAGGGCCTGTGGAAACAGCGTCTGCGCTGGGCCCAGGGCGGCGCGGAGGTGTTTCTGGTCAACCTTCGCAGGATTGTGCGCTGGGAGCATCACCGCATGTGGCCCCTGTTTCTTGAGTATGCCCTGTCAACGCTGTGGGCCTTCGCCTACGCGATGACGGTGCTGTTATTTATTCTCAGCCATATCGCTCCTGTTCCTGCCAGACTGACCGTGGAGAGCCTTTTTCCACCAGAGTTTACCGGGCTGCTGCTGGGCGTGATGTGCCTCCTGCAGTTCCTCGTCAGTTTGTACATCGAACGGCGCTATGAACGGAAGGTGGCCAGCTCGCTTTTCTGGGTGATCTGGTTTCCGATGGTGTACTGGATGATCGGCCTGTTCACCACCCTTGTCGCATTTCCAAAAGTCATGCTTAAACGCCAGCGCGCCCGCGCGCGCTGGATCAGTCCGGACCGGGGAAAAGGACGCATTTAATGAACGAAAATACCTTAATTCTGACCGAACATCGGCTGCTGCCACGTCTTTTCGATGCCGCGTTAACGCTGGTGGCGTGGGGAGGCTTTCTGTTTTTCCTGTATGCCCGGCTCTGGATGCAGGTCACCGATGAGAGCGACCACCGCTGGGGCGTCATTATTGCGTCTTTTAATACGGTGTTGCTCTACCTGCTGTTTGCCGCGCTCAACGGCTGGCTGCTGATTTTGTGGTATCAGTACAATCGCCGTCGGGCCCACGTGAGGCGGCGTCAGCCGGGCTATTTTCACCAGGAGGAGCTGGCCCGCAGCTTTAATGTTTCACCGCAGATCATCTCCGAGATGAGCCAGTACAACCTGCTGACGGTCTATCATGACCAGATTGGCCGCATCATCGATCTGAAGATCAACGGGCAGGAAGAGGAAGAACAGTAACAAAAAGCCCCCGCAGGATGTCCTGCGGGGGCTTTTTTATTGCGGGTAAAAGCTACTTATCTTTAACCACGATTAGCGGCTCAATATCGCTCTCTTTCTTCACCACCAGCGAGTCATCTCCACGCAGGCAGGTCCCACCGTAGTTACCGCCCACGGTAAAGGTACAGACCTGAATGTACTTTCCGTCGACGTTTGGCAGGCACCACAGCTGCTGGTAGATGTTTTTACGGTCGACAAACTTGCCGCTGGATTTATCCAGCAGTTCGTCCTGGGCGCTGATCAGGTCGATATTGCTGCCGCAGCGCCCGGCAATCGGCTTGACGGCGTATCCGGTCTGCTTCAGCAGATCGTTGACCTCAAAATCGGTGTCGAGCAGGTAACGGTGATTCGGGAACAGTTGCCACAGCACCGGAAGAATCGCCTTGTTGCCGGGAATGACGGTCCACAGCGGTTCAAAGACCAGCACCTCCGGGCGCAGCAGGACGTCAATCAGGCGCACTTCGCCTTCAGGGTGTCCAGTGCGGATCGGCACGGCGGCATATTCGGTTTCGCTGACCTCGCGGATCTGCTCTATCGCCGTCTCCCACGCCCAGGTTTTCCACACGCAGTTGACGTGGCGACCTTCGTCGTCAATCAGCTGTCCGGCGGCATCCCAGCTGAGCGCCCCCAGCCCGTGGAGGATTTTGGTCTCGAACCCGGCCTGCATCAGCGAACGCTGAATAAAGAGCGCGTGATAGTCCTCTTCGACATCATTGTCCTGCATGATGTGGACAAACGGCCGCGCGTGGCTGTGCTTCCAGGCGCCGGTCAGCTCTTCCAGCAGCCCTTCCGCCGGGTTATGCCCGTTGCCGCGAAAGCCGTTTTTCACCCACTCTTCGAGAATCAGCCCACCCTCGGTATGGCAGGAGGCGGAGTCGGCGTTGTACTCGTAGACCTTGATGCCGCGCTCATCCATGCAGAAATCCATACGACCGGTGATCATATGGTGACGACGCCACTGCCAGGAGAGGCGCAGGCGCGGCCAGAGGATTTTCGGGATGTCGAAAAGCGCCAGCAGGCTGTCGTCTCTCAGCACCTTGTCCGTGGCGTGCAGATACATCAGGTGCAGCTCGTTGGTGGCTTTGATCAGCTCCTGTTCCGCGCTTTCGGTAATGGTGAAGTACTGGCAGGGATCTTTGTTGATCACGTGACCGTTGGCGCGAATATACGCCTGCTGCAGCGCGTCATTTTCGTTGAGCCATTTTCCGTCGAACTGACGCCTATTTTTCAGCCGCGCGCCGCTGATTTTCAGCAGTTCGCCGTCGATTTCCGGCTGGGGAATGCTGTGTTCCGTATCGTCGGTCTGGATCATCCAGCCGAGAATTTCCGTGTCGTTGAAGGTGTCATGGAGGGTATAACGCCCATTCTCCACGCTCAGGCGCAGTTCGCGCGTCCACTGCTGCCCGAGCGGCAGCGGAGAGTGGATGACGTTCTGCTCCGCAATTCGCACCTTATCGTCCAGAAGCTGGGTGATCACCGCCACGTGGCCGGTCTCATGAAACTCGCCGCCCTTTTGCCAGATCAGCAGCGCTCCGGCGCGCGGCGCGCGTTTTGAGCCGTTGGCAAAAGCCTGAAGGGGCAGAATGTTATCGTTCACCACCTGACGCAAAAAGCGCAGAGAGAAAATTTCCCACGCCATACCGACGTCGGTAAACACGAAGCCATAGTTGAGAAACAGGAAACGGCGGGCAAACTCAACGCACTGCCACTTGTGGCCCATGTATTCGTTGCCGATGTAGCTGCGAAAATCCGCATCTTCCGGGTAGTTGCGCGGGTCCAGACTGCCGTAATTTGAAGAGTAAATCGCCACGCCACCGGGCGCATAGCCTAACAATGTCCCGAATGGCGCATCACTGCTTAACGTTCCTTTACGCATGTATCCAACCTAAAACAGGCAGGCGGCAATTTTTATAGGTTGTCGTCGTCTGCACGTTGTAATTAACCTGACAGAGGAGCGTTTATCATACACCTGCGTGGTAAATAATTCGCCTTACCCGGCCGACAAAACACAAACCCCTCTAGGTCGGGTAAGCGAAGCGCCACCCGACACGTTTAAGGCTCACATCTTAAACAACCAGCACGCCGCAAAATGTCCTGGCGCGATCTCCTGCATCGCTGGCTCCTGTGTCTGGCAAACCGGCATGGTATGCGGGCAGCGGCTGCAGAACTTACAGCCCGGCAGCGCGGACGTAGGGCCGGGCATTTCGCCGCGCAGGGTTGCGTCTTCGAGGTTGCGAATGCGCGGGTCGGGCTGGGGAACCGCCGCCAGCAGCGCGCGGGTATAAGGGTGCGCCGGACGCTGATACAGTTCATTCGCCGGGGCCACCTCCACCAGCTTACCGAGATACATCACCCCAATGCGGCTGGAGATATGACGCACCATCGAGAGATCGTGGGCGATGAATAGATAGGTCAGCCCCAGCTCCTGCTGCAGATCCTGCAGAATATTCACCACCTGCGCCTGCACCGAGACGTCCAGCGCCGAGAGCGGCTCATCGCACAGCACAAATTCAGGACGCACGGACAACGCGCGGGCAATACTGATGCGCTGGCGCTGCCCGCCGCTGAACTCATGCGGGAACCGCTCAAGGTGCTCCTGCTTCAGCCCGACTTTGTAGAGCAGCGTTTCCGTCCGTTCGCGCTGTTCTTCACGGCTGTAGCCGTGGATCTGCATCGGCTCGGCCACCAGCTGTCGTACCGTCATGCCGGGGTTAAGCGAGGAGTAAGGGTCCTGAAAAATCGCCTGCATCCTCTTACGCAGCGGCTTGAGCTCTTTTTCGCGGGCGTGGGCAATCGCCTGTCCGGCAAAGTGGATTTCGCCCGCGGTGATATCGAAGAGGCGCAGGATGGCGCGCCCGAGAGTGGATTTCCCGCAGCCTGACTCCCCCACCAGGCCAAACGTCTCGCCGGGCTGGATATCAAAGCTCACGCCATCAACCGCCTTCACGGCCGCGCCTTTACGCAGCAAACTGCCGTTAAGCGGATAGTGTTTGCGCAGATCGCGCACGCTCACTAATGGCACCTGTTGTTCACTCATGCCTGCATCTCCTTATCGGCCCATAGCCAGCAGGCGGCGCGATGGCCCTCTCCCATGGCGTAAAAAGCGGGCTGCCGTTCACACTGGGGCATGCGTTTCGGGCAGCGTTCGGCGAAGGGACAGCCCGGCGGCGGGTTAAGCAGGCCAGGCGGTGCGCCTTCAATGGGCGATAAACGTTGATTAACCTCATCCGGACGCGGCAGCGAGGCCAGCAGCCCCTGGGTGTAAGGATGCGCAGGGCGATAAAAAATGTCTTCCACGCTCCCCTCTTCCATTACCAGCCCGCCGTACATCACCACCACGCGGCTGCAGACCTGCGCCACCACGCCGAGATCGTGGGTGATCAGCAGAATCGCGGTTTGGGTCTGCTGTTGCAGGCTTTTCAGCAGACGCAGGATCTGCGCCTGAATGGTGACGTCCAGCGCGGTGGTCGGCTCATCGGCAATAAGCAGCTTAGGGTTGCAGGAGAGCGCAATGGCGATCATCACCCGCTGGCGCATCCCGCCGCTAAACTCGTGGGGATACTGGTCGTATCGGCGTTCCGCCTCAGCAATCCCCACCTGTTCCAGCATGGCGATCGCCGCCGCTTTGGCCGCTTTTTTGGTCAGTCCTTTATTGCGCATCAGGATCTCTGCCATCTGTTTGCCGATGGTCAGCACCGGGTTCAGGGCGGTCATCGGATCCTGGAAAATCATCGCGATCTCGTTGCCGCGAATGGCGCGCATCTGCGCAGGGGTTTTCTGCGCCAGATCGTCATTCTGGAAGCGAATGCTGCCGCCGGTTATCCGTCCGTTGTTTCCCAGAAGCTGGATAATCGACTTACAGGTGACGCTTTTCCCGCAGCCCGACTCGCCAACAATGCCGACAAGTTCGCCCGGCTGCACCTGAAAGCTCACGCCGCGCACCGCGTGAACCTCGCCCTCGCGGGTGCGGAAGGTGGTTTGCAGGTTCTCAAGCGCTAACAGGTTACTCATCGCGATTCGCTCCTGGCTCAAAGGCGGTACGGAAGACATCTCCCAGCACATTAAAGCTGAACACCGTCAGCAGGATCAGAATACCGGGGAACATCGCCAGCCACGACGCTTCGCCAATATAAGACTGGGCGTTGTTGAGCATGCTTCCCCACGACGCCGCCGGTGCCTGCACGCCGAGCCCAAGGAAGCTGAGCGTCGACTCCATCAGAATGGCCGAGGCGATATTGAGCGTGGCGGCCACGATAATGGTCGGCAGCACGCCGGGAATAATGTGGCGCACGATAATGCGCAGCGGGTTTTCCCCCGACGCGCGGGCATAAAGCACATACTCGCGCTCTTTCACCGATAAGGTTTCTGCGCGTACCAGCCGCGACATGTTCATCCACGTCAGCAGGCTGATGATCAGAATGATGTTATCCACACCCGGCTTGAGGTACGCATTCACCACCAGCAGCAGGAAGAAGGCCGGAATGGCCATCAGGATATCCACGGCGCGCATCATCAGGTTATCCAGCCAGCCGCCAAAATAGCCGCTCACCGTTCCCACCACCGTACCGATAAGCGTGGAAAAGAGCATGGCGAGAAAACCGACCATCAGGGAGATCTGTCCGCCATACAGCGCGCGGGTGAAGTAGTCGCGTCCATACTCGTCGGTGCCGAACCAGTGTGCGGCATCCGGCGGTAGCGTGCGTGCGCCGAGCGCCATCCGATCCGGATCGTACGGACTTAACCCCGCACAGAGCGCGGCGACAACGAAAATAAAAAGCACAAACAGGGAGAACTGCGCCGGACGATTGCGGCGCAGCTGGTGACGAACCTGCAGCCAGCGTCTGCTCATCCGGGTTACCTCAGCGTACGAATGCGGGGATCGGCGAAGCGATAAAGCAGATCGGCGATCAGGTTACCGACGATCAACATCATCGATGAGAGCATGATGATCGCCATGATCAGCGGGTAGTCCAGCGAGGCGATCGACTGGATCCCAAGCAGCCCCATCCCCGGCCACGAGAAGACGCTTTCCGTCACATAGGCCCCCACGATCAGCTCACCAAACGACAGGCCGAACAGGGTGATCACCGGCAGCAGCACGTTTTTCAGCACGTGGCGGAAAAGAATACTGGAACGCGTGGCGCCGTAAGCCAGCTGGGTCTGCACGTAGTCGGCCGAGAGCTGCGAGATGGTGTTGGAGCGGATGTAGCGCACGTAGCTGGAAAGGTTATAAAACGTGAGGGCAATACACGGCAGCACGCCGTGACGCAACACGTCCAGCGCATTATCTTCCATACCGATGGTGCGCATCCCCATGCTGGGGAACCAGTTAAGCTGCACGGCAAAGACCGTAATGAGCAAGATGCCGAACCAGAAAATCGGCACCGAGATGCCGATATAGGCGAACAGGTTCAGGAGATGATCCAGCCAGCGGTGCTTAAATGCCCCCGCCAGCAGGCCGAGCGGGATGGCCAGCACGATCGCCAGCAGCAGCGACGCGCCCATCAGCCCCAGCGTGGCCGGAATGCGTTCGCCGATCATCTCCAGCACCGGACGGTGGTAGATCAGCGAATAGCCGAGATCGCCCTGCAGGACGTTTTTCAGCCACAGGACGTACTGCGTGACCAGGGGCTTATCCAGCCCCAGGCTCTGGCGGATACGTTCGATATCTTCCGGAGCCATACGCGGCGTAATGTACGCCGCCACCGGATCGCCGGGCGCGAGTTTGACCAGCAAAAACGCCACCAGTGAAATAAAGAACAGCATCGGCAGCAGCTGCAGCAGCCGACGCGTGAGAAGTGTGTTCACGACATGCCCTTACCAAGGCCCCGACCCGACGGTCGGGGCAATCGCTTATTTCTGATAGATTTTTGACAGATCCTGGAACAGATAGACCGGTTTCGGCTCTGCTTCCTCGGTACCGCCAAAACGCTTGTCCACCGCGACGGTCGCATTGGTATAGGCGATCGGGTAGTAGGTCATGTCGTTCGCCACGGTCTGCTGAATGTGCTTGTAGATATCAGCCCGTTTCGCGGCGTCAGTTTCCACGGCGCCTTTATCCCACAGGGCATCAAACTGCGGATTTTTGTAGTGCGCGTAGTTATAGGCTTCGTTGCTCATGAACAGCGATTTGTAGCCGTCCGGCTCGGAGCCCATGATGTAGCCGCCCAGGTTGAGCTCCCACGCGGTATTGTTCATATCGAGGCTGCGCTGGGACATGGCGTTGGAATCAAGCGGCATCAGCTCTACGTTCACCCCAATGCCCTTCAGCGCCTGCTGAATATAGAGCGCCATGCTCTCCTGGGTTTTGTTGGTGTTCACATACGCCAGGCGCAGCTTGAGGTTGTCCGGCGCGCCGGACGCTTTAAGCCGCTCTTTGGCCTTTTGCAGATCGAATGTGTACTGTTCAACGTCATCCGTTTTGTAAAGCGTATCGGGCGTCAGGAACGAGGTCGCCGGTTTGGCGTAGTCCAGCGAGGTAAAGGCGGTCTGGGTCAGCTCGTCTTTGTTGATGGCGTAAGCAATGGCCTGACGGAGTTCTTTGCTCTTCATCACCGGCACGTTCTGGTTGAACGTCATATAGGCCAGGCGGCCTTCCGGATAGACCACGAAGTCAAACTTACCGGTATTTTTCAGGCGGTTCACATCCTGCGGGTCAACCATCTTGAGGTTGATTTCACCGTTTTGCAGCGCAAGGTTGGCGGCGTTACTGTCTTTGGCGAAACGGTAGGTGACCGAATCGAGCTTCGCTTTGCCGTTCCAGTAATCGTCAAAACGGGTCAGGGCGTAGTACTGCCCGGCGCGGTACTCTTTAAATTTGAACGGCCCGGAGCCGACCGGTGCATCGTTTTTGCTGCTCTTTTCCAGGTCGCCTTCGCTGGCGAACACGTGCTGCGGGATCGGGTAGATCTGTACCAGCGTGCCGGTAAAGGCCGCGCTGACCTGCGGTAAGGTGAACTTAACGGTGCGGTCGTCAACCTTGCTTACCTGTACTGGCTTGCCGCCGTAGGTGAACATGCTGCGGAAGAAGCTGTGCTGTTTGGCATCCAGCAGCTTATTGAACGTAAAGACCACGTCGTCCGCCGTCAGCGGCTGTCCGTCCTGCCATTTCAGGTTGGGTTTTAACGTCAGGGTGTAGCTCAGGTTGTCGGCGGAGGGCGTCAGGCTTTCCGCCAGGCCCCACTCAATCTTACCGTTGTTGAAGCTATAGAGCGGGGCATAGAGCGCCTGCATGATGGTTAACGTGGTACGGTCGCTGGCATAGAGCGGATTCACGGCTAACGGATCGCCGGAGGTAATCCCGATAATCAGCGAACCGCCCGCTTTTGGCGCGTCGCTTTTTGCCGCAGGGGGCGTATTGGTCTCTTTATTTTTCGCATCATCACAGCCCGCCAGGCCTAACGCGATCGAAACGACCACTGCCGATAACAGAAGCTTGCGCATCTCACTAACTCCTTGCCTTATAAAGTGTTTATGACTGCATCTTTTATTTATGTTGAAGCATCATATGCAGCTTTATCCATTAACGCATTAGTTATGAAAATGCGATTTTCGATTAAGCTTATGCCGGATTTGATATATAAGCAGCAGAAGGAATAGCGGTTAATTGCTTGCGCTCACAACGTTAAACGGTTCACAA
Source organism: Enterobacter sp. Acro-832 (assembly GCF_011752745.1). Taxonomy (NCBI): domain Bacteria; kingdom Pseudomonadati; phylum Pseudomonadota; class Gammaproteobacteria; order Enterobacterales; family Enterobacteriaceae; genus Enterobacter; species Enterobacter sp. Acro-832. The sequence continues at coordinate 340,543 of NZ_VWWX01000003.1, read as the reverse complement.
ATCTCCTGCTACACTGCCTCAACACATCACAAAAAAGGCAGGCCAACATGTCAGACAACACCTATCAGCCACCCAAAGTGTGGGAATGGAAAAAGAACAACGGCGGCGCGTTCGCCAACATCAACCGCCCCATTTCCGGCGCGACCCATGAGAAAGATCTTCCTGTCGGTTCTCACCCGCTGCAGCTCTACTCGCTGGGCACACCGAACGGCCAGAAAGTGACGATCATGCTTGAAGAGCTGCTGGCGCTGGGCGTGACGGGCGCGGAGTACGACGCGTGGTTGATCCGCATCGGCGAGGGCGATCAGTTCTCCAGCGGCTTCGTTGAGGTGAACCCGAACTCGAAAATACCGGCGCTGCGTGACCACTCCACGAACCCGCCAACGCGCGTCTTTGAATCCGGCAATATTCTGCTCTATCTGGCAGAGAAATTCGGCCACTTCCTGCCGAAAGATCCCGCGGGACGCACCGAGACGCTGAACTGGCTGTTCTGGCTGCAGGGCGCGGCGCCGTTCCTCGGCGGCGGTTTTGGTCACTTCTACAACTATGCCCCGGTGAAAATCGAGTACGCGATTGACCGCTTCACCATGGAAGCTAAACGCCTGTTCGACGTGTTGGATAAACAGCTGGCGCGCGGTCGCTACGTGGCGGGTGAGGAGTACACCATCGCGGATATCGCCATCTGGCCATGGTTCGGCTGCGTGGCGCTGGGCAGCGTGTACAACGCCGCCGAGTTCCTGGATGCAGAGAAGTACACCAACGTGCAGCGCTGGGCGAAAGACGTGGCGAATCGCCATGCCGTTAAGCGCGGACGTATCGTTAACCGCACCAGCGGCGAGCTGAACGAGCAGCTCCACGAACGCCACGCGGCGAGCGACTTCGAGACCAATACGGAAGATAAGCGTCAGGCGTAATGTTCTGCCGGGCGGATCGCCGCCCGGCAACAGAGATCCTTGCTCAGGGCATGATTGGCCTAAAGGTTGAGCCGGTATTGCTGGCACTATCTGTGCGTTTTTCTCACCTCAGAGTGAGAAGTGACGTATCAACCGACAGCAGTCACAAAGGATCTGTTATGAAACTGATTAAAACAACGCTGGTTATCAGCGCCCTCATTTTTTCCACCTCGGGAATGGCCATCGATAAAACCGCCGCTGGCGCGGTAGCAGGCGCTGCCATTGGCGCGGCCACGGGCAAAGATCTGAAATCCACCGTTGGCGGTGCCGTTGTTGGCGCAGGCACGGGTGCCATGTTCAAAAACGGCGACAAAGGTAAAGCCGCGCGTAAAGGTGGCGCCGTAGGGGCTGCCGTGGGCGCAGGTGCCGCGGCGGTTACCGGCAAGAGCGTGCTGAAAGGTGCAGCCGTTGGCGCAGGCACGGGCGCGCTGATTGGTGAAGCGACGCACTGATAAATTTCGCCGGGTGTCGCAGCGCGTGCCCGGCCTCATTACTGTTCAGTAATAACCCCACCCCCAATCTCGCATTTTTGCGAGCCGTTTTCCGAAATAGCATTTCCCCTCTGTCGCAGCGATGTTAACAATTGCCAGTCGTAGCCTGAAGATTACAATACATTTGCTTATCGTAAACTACAGGCTACAATAATGGCTAAGGTTAAACACTACATCACAGCTGACGGGTATGACCCTTTTGATGCCTATCTAAGAAGTGTGAAAGATCCCATAGCAAAAGCCATGATTGCCACGCGTGTCGCCAGAATGTCAACGGGTAACTATGGTGATTGTAAACCATGCAGAGAGAGCGTTTCAGAGCTCAGAATTAACCAGGGGCCGGGTTACCGTGTCTATTTCAGCGAAGTCTCCGATCCGGCAGATGGCGCAGTGAGTCTGGTGCTACTGACTGGAACGAAAAAAAAGCAAAGTGCAGATATTGAAAGAGCCGTTGAGTACCTCAACGACTACAAGCGCAGGATATAAAAGGAAATCGCAATGGCTAAATCAGTACTCCATGATGACGCAATGGTACAACTCCTGAAAGATTCTCCGGATTTCGCGCCCGTATATCTTCATCAGGCTTTCATTGAAATTGACGAGCCCGGAGGCTATGAGGCATTCATGCTGGCTTTACGGCATGTTATAGAAGCCTCCGGCGGGATGACTGTCATTGCAAAACGCGCAGGCATTTCTCGCGAATCACTCTACAAATCACTATCACCAAACGGTAATCCCTCATTTAAGCGTATCGCCGAAGTGGCATCTGCAACGGGATACCCAATATCCCGAATTGCAACAGCAGGATTAAACACAACAGCGTGAGAGCCACTCCAAAATAGGCCGGATGTGCGACCCGGGCAATGCATCAATGGTGATCGTCATACTGATGCTCAATCACCATCCCTTCCGCCACGCTCGCCACATGGCGTGCACGCGGATGATAGACCGGTGCAGGGGCGGCATATGTTGTTTGTGCAGGTGCAGGCGCAACGCTTACCGCCTCAGGAACCGTAGCTGACTGCGGAACAATCACGACCTTATACCCGGTAGGAACATCGACCGTGACGCTCTGGGCCATCGCTGTATTGACCACGGCAAAACCTGCCAGGGCAGTAAATAAAATAATACGGTTTTTCATAAATTGAATTATTTCCGGTATCAAGAAGATAATTCATTATGTCGACTGAATCTTAAGACAATATTAATTTTCATGTTCTGGAATGTGCAGAAAATGCCAAATACATTGTTACAAGCAAATAATTAAATATTTAAAAAATATTGACTTACGTTTTTTAAAAAGGCGGCAAGAAATACGCTTGCATGCCGCCTCACCTGTTATGTTAATACTTAATATCCCGCGCTTTTTGCCGTCCGGCCTGTTTCATCTGACGCTTGTCCTGGCGGCAGTCGTGATTACTCTGGTTATTGTTCGCCACGCAGGTCTGCTTCACCTGCCGTGACGCATCGCGGGTTTCCTGCCTGACATCACGCGCTACGCGCCGTTCTTGCGCCTGCTGGGTCGCACTGGCGGAAACCGAGAAAAGCGTCAGAAAAATGAGAGAAAGGACAGGGATAAAAGATAACGATCTGTTCATAGCAACACCTCGTAGAAGAGAGCCCAGAACGTCAGGGGTTAGCAAAAGAATAGCAGTTTCAGCGCCGCTGAATGAGGAAGGCGTTAATAATATAAGGCCGCACAAGGCGGCCTTATCACGTTGCGTTATGCCGTCAGGCGGAACTTCTGCACCGAGCGCTGAAGATCTTCGGTCTGACGCTCAAGCGCCGCCGCCGCCGCGGAAACCTCCTCCACCAGCGAGGCGTTTTGCTGGGTAACACCGTCCATCTGGGTAATGGCAATTCCGACCTGCGAAATGCCCTTACTCTGCTCCTCAGAGGCCGAGGCAATTTGCTTCATAATGGTCGTCACTTCCGTCACGTCCCGCAAAATCGCATCCATGGTGGTGCCGGTATCGCCCACCAGCTTCGCCCCCTGCTCGACGCGGGACACGGAGTCGGTAATCAGCCCTTCAATCTCTTTTGCCGCGTTGGCGCTGCGGCTTGCCAGGTTGCGAACTTCGCCTGCGACGACGGCAAAGCCTCGGCCCTGTTCACCCGCGCGTGCGGCTTCAACCGCCGCGTTGAGTGCCAGAATATTGGTCTGGAAGGCAATGCTGTTAATGACGTTGGTGATTTCAGCAATTTTCTTCGAGCTTTCCGAAATACCGCTCATGGTGGTCACCACCTCAACCACCAGCGAGCCGCCGCGGCTGGCGGTGGTTGAGGCCACATCGGCCAGCTGGCTTGCCTGGCGCGCACTCTCCGCGTTCAGCTTCACCGTGGCGGTCAGCTGTTCCATGCTGGCAGCCGTCTCTTCCAGCGCCGCCGCCTGCTCTTCGGTACGGGAGGAGAGATCGTTGTTACCGCTGGAAATCTCCGTCGCGCCGCGCCAGATATTCTCACTGCCGGAGCGGATCGTGCTGACCGCTTCGCGCAGGCTGTCCTGCATGGCGCTCAGCAGCGGCACCAGTTGGCCCACGCAGTTGCGGCCGAACGGCTCGATGGGCTGGCTGAGATCGCCCTGGGCAATCTGGCGGAACTGCTGGCGAATGCGATCCAGCGGTTTAACCAGCATCGCCACCAGATAACGGTCGGTGAAGAGCAGGATCAGCAGGCCGACGATCGTGGCGATGATAATCACCGTGCGGGTCATGCTGGTCAGGCCGTCCACCACCACGCGGGTACTGTCGAGCGACTTCGCGGCAGCATTGTTAAACTCTTCAGCCGCCGCACCGAACGCGCGGCTCAGCGGTGGGGTGACGTTGTTGGCCTGCTGACGATAGCCGTCCAGCGCGCCCAGTTTCGCCTGCTGCATTTGCGGCGTCACGCCCTGTTCGAGCAGCGCCTGCCAGGCACCGATCACCCGTGAAGAGACCTGCTCATCCATTGGGCCTGGAGAAATGGCTTTCATCTCAGCCAGCTTCTTGCCCATGTTATCCAGCGCCTGCTGGGCAGAGGCGAGATCCGGCGTGCCGCCTGCGGCTTTGACTTCCATTGCGCGGCTCAGGCGGGTCACAAAGCGGAAATACTGATCGTTGCCCTGGCTGAGCACCGTCATCTGCTTGACCAGCTGGCGGTCCACCTCGTTGCCATCTGAAACGCGAGACAGGGACCAGGTGCTGTACAGCCCCACACCCGCCCACATTACACAAAAGATCCCGAGAATCGCCAGCATGACGAAACGGATCGTGAAATTACGGAGCATATTCATAAGTCTTCCTTGCCGTGAGGGTGAATTCGCCCAGAGGCGAGTACTTCTCTCGTTATCGGCAGGAAAGAGGGAAATTATAACGTTTTGTGATCATTTTTAATTAGCGTGGCTTCACTGGTCGCACAGCCGCCGTTAACCATTATCTTCGCGCTTACTGATGTGATAAGTTCAGAATGAAAACGACGTTTCAAAAAATTATCGATAAGAAAAGGAGACATCATGTCCTGGTACCCTGCCCCTGACCGCTACGAGAATATGCAGTACCGCCACTGTGGCAAGAGTGGCCTGCGCCTGCCCGCGCTGTCGCTGGGACTGTGGCACAGCTTCGGCCATGTCCAGCCTCTTGAAGCCCAGCGGGCGCTGCTGCGCAAAGCCTTCGACCTCGGCATCACCCATTTCGATCTGGCCAATAACTACGGACCTCCGGCGGGTAGCGCGGAAGAGAATTTCGGCCGCCTGCTGCGGGAAGACTTTGCCGCGTACCGCGACGAGCTGGTGATCTCCACCAAGGCCGGTTACGACATGTGGCCGGGGCCATATGGTTCGGGCGGGTCACGCAAATATCTGCTCGCCAGCCTCGATCAGAGCCTGAAGCGCCTGGGCGTCGAATACGTGGATATTTTCTATTCCCACCGCGTGGATGAAAACACGCCGATGGAAGAGACAGCCTCTGCGCTGGCACAGGCGGTGCAGAGTGGGAAAGCGCTGTATGTGGGCATTTCCTCCTACTCAACCGGGCGCACGCAAAAAATGGCCGAGCTGCTGCGCGAGTGGAAGATCCCCCTGCTGATCCACCAGCCGTCCTATAACCTGCTCAACCGCTGGGTCGATAAGACCGGTTTGCTGGATGCGCTGGCAGCAAACGGGACCGGGTGTATCGCCTTTACCCCGCTGGCGCAGGGGCTGCTGACCGGAAAATACCTGAACGGTATTCCTGAAGATTCTCGCATGCAGCGTGAAGGCAAGAAAGTCCGCGGTCTGAACGAAAAAATGCTGACCGAAGCCAACCTGAACAGTCTGCGTTTGCTGAGTGAGATGGCGCAGGCGCGGGGTCAGACCATGGCGCAGATGGCGTTGAGCTGGTTGCTGAAAGACGCGCGCGTGACGTCAGTGCTGATTGGCGCAAGCCGCCCGGAACAGATTGAGGAGAACGCCCGGGCGCTGGATAACCTGCACTTTACTGAGGATGAACTCAAGCGGATTGACCAGCATGTCGCGGATGGAGAGTTGAATCTGTGGCAGGCGTCGTCGGATAAATAGTGCGGTCTGATGCCCTCACCCTGGCCCTCTCCCACAGGGAGAGGGAGCTTAAGTGAGGGGAATTACTTCTTACTGATCTTATCCAGATACCCCATCACAAACGCAGACAGCACAAACGTCAGATGGATAATGACATACCACATCAGTTTGTTATCCGGCACGTTCTTCGCGTCCATAAACACGCGTAACAGGTGGATAGAAGAGATCGCCACAATCGACGCGGCCACTTTATTCTTCAGCGACGAGGCATCCATTTTGCCCAACCAACTGAGCTTCTCTTTACGCTCGTCGATATCCAGCTGGGAGACAAAATTCTCGTAGCCGGAAAACATCACCATCACCAGCAGTCCGCCCACCAGGGTCATATCCACCAGCGACAGCAGAACCAGTATCAAATCCGCCTCGGCAATAGAAAAAATGTTCGGCAGAACGTGCAGGATTTCCTGAAAGAACTTAATCGTCAGCGCGATAAGCGCCAGCGAAAGGCCAAAATAGACGGGGGCCAGTATCCAGCGAGAGGCGTACATGGCGTTTTCAAAAAAGCGTTCCATAAAGTCCTGTTTGCAAAAGAAACCAGCGCCCAGTATATCCCAATGGCGCTGACTGTTTGCAATAACTCACCAGTCTGGTGACTCAGACGTTGTCGGGGTTAACTTCCGGACGGGCATACTCCGGCCAGACCAGCACCACCAGCTCCGGGTAGGCTTCCAGGCTGAACTCACGAAAACACTGACGCAAATTTAATACGTCCAGATCGGAATAAGAGACCTTCTCGCCGTTAAGGCAGCGTTTTTTGATATTGTCATAATATTTATACACGGCTGAATTCAGGTCGCTACAGCGACGCTGTGCCTCAAACAGTCCTGGCGTGTCATTAATTTCCGACATTTTCATGCGTTTAATTGTCGCGTGTAAAAAGTCGATATATTCATGGTTCACCCGCCAGTACCAGACAGGCGTAACGGAGTTCATCAATACAGAGAAATGGTCTTCTCCTTCCTCTTTTGTCATGAGTTCCGGTTGCGGCGGTTCACTGGCGTCTTTCGACACTTTCGTTTTATTGAACTCCTGCATCAATAAAAGCACACCAGCGGTCAGTAATAGTAATGTGATGACCGTAAAAAAGATGCTGTTCATGGGTAGGCTCCATTTTTTTTGATTTTAAATTTGCCTCATGATATTGTCAACGAATCTCACGCCTTTACCAACCCCACCCTGTTGAAATTAAAGGAAATTAAAAATGCTGCCCGACTATCTCGTCCCGGCTAAGTACCACATTACGCCTGTGGAACAGCAACCGACGGAAGCAGAAAAAGAGGTCAGTTTCACTCAGGGGAAAAGAAAGCTCTCTGATTTCGAGCCTGATATATTAATTGGTGTTTCCCGCACCGGCAAATCCCGTAATATGTTGCTGGAAGAGCACGATCGCCATATTAAAGACCGCTTATTTCGCGCCATAAAAATTGAAGCCTTCGTCCACCTGCTGAACGATCTGCAGGCCGAAGGAGAAATAGATGCCCAGAAACTAAGTCAAATATTGGCCGAAAAAACCAAAGAAATTAACGAAGCGGGCAATGAAATTTGGCTTAACTTAATTACGCGTGAAAAAAACAACCCAATTTTTTATAGCCTGGGGGAGGATTAACGTGAAGGAAGTTAAAAACAACGACGTTTATTTGACTTTAGATGATAAGAAAAGTGATGAATTTATCTTAAAGCAAAATCTCGATGCGCTGCGAAACACAAAAAATGACGAGATGACGCGTATTACCCAAGACCTGGTATCGATCCCGGCAACGCTGGTGCGGCTGAAATGGCAGAATCGCCGTGAAATTTATCCGCTACAGGTCAAAGAAGAAATTTACGGTGCCGTGATGAACGCCATCATGGAACAGCGGCCAGAGCTGAAAGAGAAGCTTCTGGGTCGCCTCGAGGCCAATTACCAGTATCTGCTTGCCAGAGAAATCGCCACTCTGCGTCTGACGCGCAAACTGTCAGACGGTGAGTACCGCACCTCAAACGTCACCTGCGTTGCGCTTGATGAGGACGCGCTGGCGTCTGGCGCCAGCGCCCCTTCCGAACCGCAACGCTAATTAAATCTGAATACGGCAATCGCCTCTTTTAACTGCCCCGTCTGCTGCCGCTGCGCTTCAGCCACCTGCAGCGTTTGCGCTACGTGACGCACGTTCTCCTGCACGCTGGCATCGATGCTGGCAATACTGTCGTTCATCTGCGCAATGCTAGCCCGTTGCTGCTCGCTCATCTGCGACAGCTCCTCCAGAAGCGAGCGGAGCCCTTCAATGCTCTCAATGATCGACTTCATTGTCATACCGGCCTGCTCAACCTGCTCGACGCCCTGCAGCGTGGTTGCCTGCGATGCGGTCAGCAGTTGGCGAATGTCTTTTGCAGCCCCCTCGCTGCGCTGGGCCAGCACGCGCACTTCCGAGGCAACTACCGCGAAGCCTTTGCCATGTTCCCCCGCTCTGGCAGCCTCGACCGAGGCGTTGAGCGACAGGATATTGGTCTGGAACGCAATCCCGTCGATCAGCTCCAGAATGGCGTAAATGCGCTGCGACTCCTCGCGAATGTGCTCCATCGCCGCAATCGCCTGCCGTACGTTATGGCCTCCCTGCTCCGCCACGTTACTGGTACTGAATGCCACCTCCCGAACCTGGCGGGCTTTTTCACTGGTCAGGGTGGCGACAGCCCTCAGTTGTTCCATCGCACTGGCCGCCGTCGCCAGCGAACTTGCCTGGTGATCGGTACGTTCCGACAGCGCGCTGTTGCGTTGCCCTAACGCGCGGGATGCCTCCAGCAGTTGCCCAATATTGGCGCTGACCTGCTCAAGCGTGGCGCGCATGGTGCCCAGCGTCAGGCTGAACGTACGGGCAAAGGGAGACTCTGCGGGTGCCGCATCGACGGCCAGCGTGAGGTACCCCGGTTCGCGGTTGATCACCCCCGCCAGCCTTGCCACCTCGCTCGCCGAGCGAGCGTCCTGCTCCATACGAATCGCCAGCAGAACCAGGATCGCGGTCTGGACCACCACAAACAGCCCGTGGAAAACCAACATATGAAAGCCGGTGTGCATGAACACCACGACGCCGTACAGGTCGTTTTCCTGCAGATAGTTGAACACCAGGTGATGTAATGCGATGACCGCCGCCCCCATCACCAGCGGGCGCCAGTCTCGCCAGGCAAGGAGCGCGGAAAGCAGGACGAAAACCGAGAAATGGTATTCGGTTTCACCTTCGCCCAGATGAATCAGCAGCGCGGAAAATGCCATTAGCACACACGCAGAGCTCAGGCGGAGCAACAGCGCGCCGGGGAACACCAGCGTCAGCAGCGTCGATAAACAGGCCAGTGAAGTGCCGACAATCGCCCCCTGAATGATGTTTTCGTTGATATAGCCCACGCCCAGCGAGATGGCCCACAGCGACCAGATGAGCACCAGTATTAGCCTGTCGGCGCGTCGTCGAATGGCAGAAAGCGAAAACAGATCGTTTTGAGGCGCGTGCGGATACAGCCATGTCATCGTAGCCATAGGGAGTCTCTTGCTGTGCAGGTGAAAAGATCCTTCGAAGAAGGACTGTTTTTATTATCTTTTTTTAAGCGTAGTGGGGATATTCCACGACGCCATTTCAGCAAAAGATATATTTTAATGGCGCAGCCGAATACTGATATTTACTTAACTATCAACACATTATTAACGTTGGCTTTATTGATAAAGAAATATGAAGAATGGGGATATACAGCAGAAAATAATAACGATGTTGCGTGGCAGAAAACAAAAAAGCTGGCTTTCGCCAGCTTTCGTTCTATTTTTTGGCCGCTTTCTCTTCGCCGACCAGCCCAATCTTCAGGTAACCCGCCTGATGCAGCGTGTCCATTACCTTCATCATGGTTTCATAATCTACGGTTTTATCCGCACGGAAGAAGACCGTAGTGTCTTTCTTACCGCCGGTAAGCTGATCCAGCGCCGGGATGACAGAGTCGGCCGTTACCGGGTCATTGCCAAGGAACATGGATTTATCGGCCTTCACGGACAGATAGACAGGCTTTTCCGGACGCGGCTGCGGCTGGCTCGACGAGGCCGGCAGATTCACCTTCACGTCGACCGTGGCCAGCGGCGCGGCCACCATGAAGATAATCAGCAGAACCAGCATGACGTCGATAAACGGCGTCACGTTGATCTCATGCATTTCGCCGTTATCGTCCAGATTTTCGTTTAGACGCATCGCCATAATATCAACCCACGCGCAGTTTGGACGCCGCGTGCACCGGCTTAACGGCGCTGGCATTCAGGTCGAGATCGCGACTCTGCAGCAACAGTACCTGCGCGGCAACGTCACCGAGCGTCGCTTTGTAGCTGCCAATCATACGCGCGAAGATGTTGTAGATAACCACCGCCGGAATCGCCGCGACCAGACCAATCGCCGTCGCCAGCAGCGCTTCTGCGATACCCGGGGCTACAACCGCCAGGTTGGTGGTTTGAGTCTGCGCGATACCGATAAAGCTGTTCATGATGCCCCAGACCGTACCGAACAGACCGATAAACGGTGAGATCGCGCCGATGGTCGCCAGATAACCATTACCGCGCCCCATGTGTCGGCCAACGGCCGCCACGCGACGCTCCAGACGGAAACCGGTACGTTCTTTGATGCCTTCGTTATCTTCACTGCCCGCGGAGAGTTCCAGCTCGTTCTGTGCTTCATTCACCAGCAGGGTAGTCAGGCTTTTCGCGTGGAAGGATGAGGTCATATCTGAAGCCTGATCCAGAGAGCGGGCTTCTGCCAGCTGTTGCTGTTCCCGCTTGAGGCGACGCTTCTGCGAAAGCAGCTCGGCGCTCTTGCTGAAGAAGATAGCCCAGGTGACAACGGACGCCAGAATCAGGCCGATCATCACAATCTTAACCACGATGTCAGCATGCTGATACATGCCCCAAACGGAGAGATCCGCCTGCATCAAATTATTACCCACTCTGTATCTCCAGGACGCAAATCACAAAATCTGAACGTAATAATATCAAAACGTCGTCGAATTGATAGTAGTTCTCATTAGTATTTGCATAGTGCCGCAATTTTCGTTCACTTTCCTTGCGCTTACGCAGTAAAAATTTCTTATGCGGTTTTTTGCTAATATTTTCTGCTTATTCGATAAGCCTGCGGGTGCAGTTTTTTCCAATCGTGGTAGTCTGGACGTCCAGACGTATAAAAACAGGGTTAGCGAACATGACAACGAAGCATCTTGATACCACGCTGGTACAGGCAGGACGCAGCAAAAAATATACCCAGGGATCGGTTAACAGCGTGATTCAACGCGCCTCCTCGCTGGTGTTTGACACCGTTGAGGAGAAAAAAATCGCCACGCGCAACCGCGCAAAAGGCGGGCTGTTTTATGGCCGTCGCGGCACGCTAACCCATTTTTCTCTGCAGGAAGCGATGTGCGAGCTGGAAGGCGGCGCAGGCTGCGCGCTGTTCCCGTGCGGGGCGGCAGCGGTCGCCAATACCATTCTGGCGTTTGTGGAACAGGGCGATCACATCCTGATGACCAACACCGCCTACGAGCCCAGCCAGGACTTCTGTACCAAAATCCTCAGCAAGCTCGGCGTGACGACCGGCTGGTTCGACCCGCTGATTGGTGAAGGTATTGCCGAACTTATTCAGCCAAACACGCGCATTGTGTTCCTGGAATCGCCGGGGTCACTCACCATGGAAGTCCACGACGTGCCGGCTATCGTGAAGGCCGTGCGCAGTAAAGCGCCAGAGGCGATCGTTATGATCGACAACACCTGGGCGGCAGGCGTGCTGTTCAAAGCGCTGGACTTCGACATTGATATTTCGATTCAGGCGGCGACGAAGTACCTGATTGGCCACTCTGACGGGATGATTGGCACGGCGGTCTCCAACGCGCGCTGCTGGGATCAGCTGCGTGAAAATGCCTACCTGATGGGCCAGATGGTGGATGCCGACACGGCCTACATGACCAGTCGCGGACTTCGCACGCTGGGCGTTCGCCTGCGTCAGCACCATGAAAGCAGCCTGACGGTGGCCGAATGGCTGGCGCAGCATCCGCAGGTTGAGCGCGTGAATCACCCCGCGCTACCCGGCAGTAAAGGCCATGAGTTCTGGCAGCGTGACTTTACAGGCAGCAGCGGGTTGTTCTCGTTCGTGCTGAAAAAACGGCTGAATAATGACGAGCTGGCCAGCTATCTGGATAATTTTACCCTCTTCAGCATGGCCTACTCGTGGGGCGGTTTTGAATCCCTGATCCTGGCTAACCAGCCGGAACAGATTGCGGCCCTGCGCCCCGGTGGCGACGTGGACTTCAGCGGTACCCTGATTCGACTGCATATTGGTTTAGAAAATGTTGACGATCTGATTGCGGATTTAGCAGCAGGGTTCGAGCGTATCGTGTAGAGTGCTGGCTGAAAATGTACTCCCTGGACGCTTTTGTGGACACCGCAAGCGGAAAAGTCTGCATGAGTTGCGCCCGGGATCAAACCCGACGGGCGAATAAGGGAGTACAATAGCGCTATATCTGCTGTTCCACAGGAAAGTCCATGGCTGTTATTCAAGATATTATCGCGGCGCTCTGGCACCACGATTTTGCCGCGCTGGCGGATCCTCACGTCGTCGGTATCGTCTATTTCGTGATGTTCGCAACTCTGTTTCTGGAAAATGGATTACTGCCAGCCTCGTTTTTACCCGGTGACAGCCTGCTTTTACTTGCCGGGGCGTTAATCGGTAAAGGCGTCATGGACTTCACGCCAACGATGGTTATCCTGACCTCCGCTGCCAGCCTGGGCTGCTGGCTGAGCTATCTGCAGGGCCGCTGGCTGGGGAACACGCGCGTCGTCAAAAGCTGGCTGGCGCAGCTGCCGCATAAATATCATCAGCGCGCGACCTGCATGTTTGACCGGCACGGCCTGCTGGCGCTGCTGGCCGGACGTTTCCTCGCGTTCGTTCGCACCCTTCTGCCGACGATGGCGGGCATTTCCGGTCTGTCGAACCGCCGCTTCCAGTTCTTCAACTGGCTGAGCGCCCTGCTGTGGGTTGGCGTGGTCACAACGCTCGGCTACGCGCTGAATATGATCCCCTTCGTGAAACACCACGAAGATCAGGTGATGACCTTCCTGATGGTGCTGCCGATGTTCCTGCTGGTGGCGGGTCTGGTGGGAACCATCGCGGTGGTGATTAAGAAGAAGTACTGCAGCGCATAATTCAACTAAGCCGGGTGGCGCTATCGCTTACCCGGCCTACGTTTTTCGTCAGACTCCCTGCATCGTTCTTATACGTGACGCATCCTCTCCCGGCGTGACGCCGAAATAGCGCTTAAACTCCCGACTGAACTGCGAGGCACTTTCATAGCCCACCCGCATCGCCGCCGCGCTGGCCTTCATGCCGTCGTGGATCATCAGCATCCGCGCCTTATGCAGCCGGTAGGTTTTGAGGTACTGCAGCGGCGAAGTGCTGGTCACCGATTTAAAGTTATGGTGAAACGCCGAGACGCTCATGTTCGCTTCCGCCGCCAGCTGGTCGACGCTGAGGTTTTCCGTGTACTGGCTTTCGATACGCTTGAGCACGCGGCTTATCAGGCTGAAGTGGGTTTGTCGGCTCACCAGAGCGAGTAACGCGCCGCCGCCCGGGCCCAGCAGCACGTGGTAGAGAATCTCGCGGACGATCTGCTTGCCCAGAATGCGCGCGTCCAGCGGCCTCTCCATCACATCCAGCAGACGCTCAATGGCGCAGAGGATCTCTTCCGACAGCGTCGCCGAGTTAATCCCGCTCGACGCCATAGAAGGCTGGAAGAGTTCATCTTCGCCAATCTCCATCAGCAGCTCCTGCAGTTGAAGGATGTCGACATTGACGCGAATACCCGCCAGCGGAACCGCCTCTGTCGCGAAGGTTTCACATTCAAAGGGTAAAGGTACCGTCAGAAGCAGATATTCATTGGTGTCGTAGCGGAACACGCGCTCGTTGATATAGCCAATTTTATGGCCCGAGAAGAGAAAAACGATGCCCGGCTGGTACATGACCGGCGTGCGCGTCCCCGGCTGCGTGCCATAGAGCAGGCGAATGTCCGGCAGCAGCTCGCTGGCACGATTTTCATTATCTATCAATCTCTTAATCTGCACAGTGAGCTGCTGGCAGATAGCCTCACGGTTCATCTTGCGTTACTCCGGGTGCGGTTTTCGACGTTGACAGTGTGCGTTGTTTTCCGCGCTTTCTCCAGCGCTCTGTAGAAATGGGCAAGACATCGGCAGGAATGTGCATTGAGGGCGTAGCCCCGGATCGCCACAATGAGCAGCATCAGGTCGCCCTCTGCGCACCACGGTTTTTCACCCACTAAAGGGAACGAGCAATGAACAACTTTAATCTCCACACCCCAACCCGCATTCTGTTTGGTAAAGACGCTATCGCTGACCTGCGCGCACAGATCCCTGCTGACGCCCGCGTGCTGATCACCTACGGTGGCGGCAGCGTGAAAAAAACCGGCGTGCTGGATCAGGTTTACAGCGCGCTGGACGGTCTGGACGTGCGTGAGTTCGGCGGCATTGAGCCAAACCCGTCCTACGAAACGCTGATGAATGCGGTAAAAATCGCCCGCGAAGAAAACATCACCTTCCTGCTGGCGGTCGGCGGCGGCTCCGTGCTGGACGGTACCAAATTCATCGCCGCTGCGGCGCACTACGCTGACGGCATCGATCCGTGGCACATCCTGGAAACCCGCGGCAGCGATATCAAAAGCGCCATCCCGATGGGATCCGTGCTGACCCTGCCAGCGACGGGTTCTGAATCCAACAAGGGCGCGGTGATCTCCCGTAAAACCACCGGTGACAAGCAGGCCTTCATGAACGAACACGTTCAGCCTGTGTTCGCCATTCTGGATCCGGTTTACACCTACACCCTGCCAGCGCGTCAGGTGGCGAACGGCGTGGTCGATGCCTTTGTACATACCGTTGAGCAGTACGTCACGTATCCGGTGAATGCCAAAATTCAGGATCGCTTCGCGGAAGGCATTCTGCTGACGCTCGTCGAAGAGGGTCCGAAAGCGCTGAAAGAGCCGGAAAACTACGACGTTCGCGCCAACGTGATGTGGGCGGCTACACAGGCGCTGAATGGCCTGATCGGCGCTGGCGTGCCGCAGGACTGGGCGACCCACATGCTGGGCCACGAGCTGACGGCGATGCACGGTCTGGATCATGCACAAACGCTGGCCGTTGTGCTGCCTGCACTGTGGAACGAAAAACGCGACACCAAACGCGCCAAGCTGCTGCAGTACGCCGAGCGCGTGTGGAACATTACCGAGGGTTCTGACGACGCGCGCATTGATGCTGCCATCGAAGCAACCCGCAGCTTCTTTGAAGGTCTGGGCGTGCCAACGCGTCTGTCTGGCTACGGCCTCGACGGCAGCTCCATCCCTGCCCTGCTGGCGAAACTTAAAGAGCACGGCATGACCCATCTGGGCGAGCACGGCGACATCACGCTGGACGTCAGCCGTCGTATTTACGAGGCGGCACGCTAAGCGTTTTTGTCCCCCCGACTTTCGTTTTTTGACATTTCGTCCAGACTTAATGCACACCCCATCGCCGGAGTCTCCCTCCGGCGATGCGCACCTGAAGGAGGAAAAATGGCAAACCAAACCGTAATCAAGCTGCAGGACGGCAACGTGATGCCCCAGTTGGGGCTAGGTGTATGGAAAGCCGGTAACGACGAGGTCGTCTCCGCCATTCATAAAGCCCTGGAAGTCGGCTACCGGTCGATTGACACCGCCGCCGCGTACAAAAACGAGGACGGCGTAGGTACCGCACTGGCCAGCGCCGGTGTCCCTCGCGATGAGTTGTTCATCACCACGAAACTGTGGAATGACGATCAAAAGCGTCCCCGCGAAGCCCTGCAGGAGAGCCTGGAGAAACTCCAGCTCGATTTCGTCGACCTGTATCTGATGCACTGGCCGGTTCCGGCCATCGACCATTACGTTGATGCCTGGAAAGGGATGATTGAACTGCAGAAAGAGGGGCTGGTGAAAAGTATCGGCGTCTGTAACTTCCAGGTTCATCACCTGCAGCGGCTGATTGACGAGACGGGCGTCGCGCCCGTCATTAACCAGATCGAGCTGCACCCGCTGCTGCAGCAGCGGCAGCTTCATGCCTGGAACGCCACGCATAAAATCCAGACCGAATCCTGGAGTCCGCTGGCGCAGGGTGGCCAGGGCGTGTTCGATCAAAAAATTATCCGTGAACTGGCGGATAAATACGGCAAAAGCCCGGCGCAAATCGTCATTCGCTGGCATCTGGACAACGGCCTGGTGGTGATCCCGAAATCGGTCACGCCATCGCGCATCGCCGAGAACTTCGACGTCTGGGATTTCCGGCTGGACAAAGATGAGCTGGGCGAGATTGCGAAGCTGGATAAGGGCAAGCGTTTAGGGCCAGACCCGGATCAGTTTGGCGGATAATACTTAAAACGAGCCCGGTCTTCCGCCGGGCTCGTTTTAATTTATAAACCGGACTGACATCTCGCTTCTCCGGGAAGATCAGGTAATGTGCAAATAACGTTGTACGCTTTCCCTTCCAGTTTATGTGGCCCACCGAGACCACCGCCTACTTCTGCACCATATTCCTTTCCGTTGACGCTTATCTGGAGCGGGGTGTGATAAATCCAGTCCATCGGACCTATTGGCAGAAAAAAGATCCATTCATGCTGGCTCTGAAAAGCAAAACGACCGTTGTCGTCAGAAAGCGTTTGCTCCCTCTCTAATGTTATTTTAGCGCCCGGGACTGGCTTACCTGCACTGTCGATTAGACGTCCTTCCACTTCTGGCTGTGTCTGGCGGTGCATTACACAACCGCATAACGTAAGGCCAATCAGCATCGCTCCTGTTAACTTCCTAATTTTCATTTTGGGCCTCCTACCCTTATGCAGAAAAAAGCCGGGTGGCGGCTGCGCCTTACCCGGCCTACGCGCTGACCTGTAGGCCCGGTAAGCGCCAGCGCCACCGGGCTTTGTTACAGGTTTAACCGATCTTACGTTTTACGTTCTTCTTCATTCCCGCTCCACCGTTCGAACGCTGATGCACAATCGGCGTGTGCTTGGTCAGCGCCGGGCGCGTATTGCGGTTCTGACGACGCGCTTCGCGCATCTCCTCCAGCGTCGGGGCCGGTACCAGACAGTCGCGGCGCGAGCCGATCAGGTGTTTTTTACCCATCTCTTCCAGCGCCTGGCGGATCAGCGGCCAGTTTTTCGGATCGTGGTAACGCAGCAGCGCCTTGTGCAGACGACGCTGTTTATCCCCTTTCGGCACCACCACCTCTTCACTCTTGTAGCCAATCTTACTCAGCGGGTTCTTGCCGGTGTAATACATGGTCGTCGAGTTGGCGAGCGGTGACGGATAGAAGTTCTGCACCTGATCCAGGCGGAAGCGGCGCTGCTTCAGCCACAGCGCCAGGTTGACCATGTCCTCATCACGCGTGCCCGGGTGCGCGGAGATGAAGTACGGGATCAAATACTGCTCTTTGCCCGCCTGCTTCGAGTAGGTGTCGAACAGCTCTTTAAAGCGGTCGTAGCTGCCCATGCCCGGCTTCATCATCTTCGACAGCGGGCCTTCTTCGGTATGCTCCGGCGCAATCTTCAGATAGCCGCCGACGTGGTGCGTCGCCAGCTCTTTGATGTAGCGCGGATCTTCCACGGCAATGTCATAACGTACCCCGGACGCGATGAGGATCTTCTTGATGCCCTTCAGATCGCGCGCGCGTCGGTAGAGGTTAATCGTTGGCTCGTGGTTGGTATCCATGTGCTCGCAAATGCTCGGATAGACGCAGGAGAGACGGCGGCAGGTTTGCTCCGCGCGCGGCGACTTGCAGCGCAGCATATACATGTTCGCGGTTGGACCGCCAAGATCGGAAATCACGCCGGTAAAGCCCGGTACGGTGTCGCGAATGGCTTCGATCTCGTTGATGATCGACTCTTCCGAACGGCTCTGAATGATACGCCCCTCGTGCTCGGTAATGGAGCAGAAGGAGCACCCGCCGAAGCAGCCGCGCATGATGTTGATCGAGAAGCGGATCATCTCATACGCCGGGATACGGGCGTTGCCGTACGCCGGGTGCGGCACGCGCTTGTACGGCAGCGCAAAAACGCTGTCCATCTCTTCGGTGGAGAGCGGGATGGCCGGCGGGTTGATCCAGATAAAGCGCTCGCCGTGCTTCTGCATCAGCGCGCGGGCGCAGCCAGGGTTGGTTTCATGGTGCAGAATACGGGACGCATGGGCGTAGAGCACCTTGTCGGCTTTCACCTTCTCATAGGACGGCAGCAGCACGTAGGTCTTTTCCCATGGCTTCGGGCGCGGCGGCTGCACGACGATAGCCTTCGCTTCCGCTTTCTTTGGCTCTACCGGTTTGTTATCCGCACACGGCAGATCGTCGCCATACGGGTGTGGGATCGGGTCGATTTTGCCCGGCATATCGATGATGCGGGAATCCACGCCGCGCCAGCCCGGCAGCGCCTCTTTTACCATGAGCGCGGTATTGCGCACGTCGCGGATGCTGCTCACCGGCTCGCCCTGCGACAGACGGTGCGCCACTTCCACCAGCGGACGCTCGCCGTTTCCGTAAATCAGCATGTCGGCTTTGGAATCCACCAGCACCGAGCGGCGCACGGTATCAGACCAGTAATCGTAGTGCGCGGTACGGCGCAGGCTCGCCTCAATGCCGCCCAGGATCACCGGGACGTCTTTCCAGGCTTCTTTGCAGCGCTGGGTATAGACGAGGGTCGCGCGGTCCGGACGTTTGCCCGCCACGTTATCCGGCGTGTAGGCGTCGTCATGACGCAGCTTACGGTCGGCGGTATAGCGGTTGATCATCGAGTCCATGTTACCTGCGGTCACGCCGAAGAACAGGTTGGGTTTACCCAGACACATAAAGTCGTCTTTGCTGTTCCAGTCAGGCTGGGAGATGATCCCCACGCGGAAGCCCTGCGCTTCAAGCATACGGCCACAGATGGCCATGCCGAAGCTCGGGTGGTCAACGTAGGCATCGCCCGTGACCAGAATGATGTCGCAGCTGTCCCAGCCCAGTTGGTCCATCTCTTCCCGGGACATCGGCAGGAACGGCGCCGGTCCAAAGCAGGCCGCCCAGTACTGGGGCCAGGAGAAGAGGTCACGATCCGGCTGGATCAGGGAAATTGCGCTCATAATGCTTCCGAAGAAAAAATAGACAAAAGGGCGGGGATTATACGCTGGATCATTGTGGGAAATGAAGGGGTATTATGCGGGCTGTTGCCCTCACCCCAACCCTCTCCCACAGGGAGAGGGAGAAAAGCATTTTACGGTGCCGGGTTGACCAGCATTTGACCCACCGACCCCCTGTCCATCATCTCCAGCGTCTGGCTGTGGAACAGGAACGGGAAGTGCGGCCACGAAGGCTGGCCGTAGTAGACGAGCAGCTCAACCTGGCCGTCCACCCAGACGGTATCTTTCCAGCCGCGATCTTCCGGGAACGGCATCGCGCCGTTGACGTTGCGGATCAGGAACGACACCCCTTCAATATGGAACGACTGCGGCATATCTGAACGCACCGTCCAGCGCTCCCAGGTGCCCTGCTGCGCGGTGATATCAATGCGGTTGACGTCCCACAGCGCGCCGTTGATGCCCGGGTCGTCGCCCAGGCTGATATCACGGCTGCGCACCGGCGAGCCGCTCATGATCTCCTGCGGCAGCAGACGCATGGGCAGGCTGTCGGTCACCAGCGGCAGCAGGCCGGTTGGGCGCAGGGTCAACACCAGGGTGGAGACAAGTATGCTCGACGGTTCAAAGAACCCGCGAATGCGGTCGACAATGCTGGCCGCTTCACCGCAGGTGACAGAGACTTCATCCCCGTTGGTCATATCAATGAGAATTTCGCGACGCTCACCCGGCGCGAGCGCCAGCTGTTTGACGGACACCGGCGCCGGTAAAAAGCCCTGATCGCCGGATATGACGTGCAGCGGACGGCCATCGCTCATCTGCAGCTGATAGCGGCGCGAGTTAGACGCGTTGAGCAGGCGCAGGCGCACCCAGCCACGGGACACTTCGACATACGGGCTCTGCGCGCCGTTAACCAGCAGCGTATCGCCGACGAAGCCACCGCTGCCCGGCTCGCTGTATTCCGGCGTGCCGAAATTATCCAGACGTTTGTCCTGGATGATAATCGGGAAGTCATCCACGCCGTAGTGGTTCGGGATCGGCAGGGATTTGCTGACTTCATCTTCCACCAGCCACATGCCGGCCAGGCCGTTATAGACCTGCTGCGCCGTGCGGTTAGGCGTGTTGGCGTGATACCACAGGGTTGCCGCACTCTGGCGAATCGGCAGAACGGGCGCCCAGTCGGCGCTGGGTGACATCATGCGCGCCGCGCCGCCAATCAGCGGGCCAGGCACCTGAAGGCCGCTGATGGTCATGGCGACATTTTCAGGGGTACGGTTACTGTAGATGAGCTTAACGTCATCGCCATTCCACACGCGTATGGTCGGCCCAAGGTAACGTCCGTTAATGCCCCAGACCGGCGCACGCGTCCCCTGGGTAAAGGACCAGTGGCTGCGCTGCAGCGTCAGGAAAAGCGGCTGACCGCGACGGGATTCAATGAGTGGCGGAATAGGCAGCGGCTGTTGCTGCCCGGCGGCGCTGGCTGTCAGCGGCATCGCACCCGCACAAAGGGCGATCCCCGAAGCCTGAATAAACTGACGCCGACTGAGTGACATATAAGCTCCATCTGAAACGACTAACAACGCGGGAATTCGTTTTCCCTTCAACGCCGGATTAAATCTTACCGGCGGCTTCTCTCTCTGCGACTTCTTTGTCGAGCAGCGCAATATGCTCAGCCATCAGATCACGGCAGTGCGCAGCCAGCTCGCGCACCTGATCTTTACCGTATTTGCTGGTATCGACGGGTGGCAGCATTTCGACAATCACCAGCCCGTTATTCAGGCGGTTAAGATTAATCTTATTCGAAGTATTGGAAACGCACACAGGAATAATTGGAACACCTGCCGCAATTGCGGCATGAAACGCACCGGTTTTAAACGGCAGCAGGCCGCGGCCACGGCTACGCGTCCCTTCCGGGAACATCCAGATTGAAATTTTGCGCTTTTTAAAATGATTCACCACTTCCGCAATGGTGCTGTGCGCTTTTGCACGGTTATTACGGTCGATCAGCAGGTTACCGGTCAGCCAGTACAGCTGACCAAAAAACGGGATCCACAGCAGGCTTTTTTTGCCCACCGTCACGGTCGGTGGAAGCACGATATTAGAGGCCGTCACCATATCGTAGTTGTTCTGATGGTTGGCGATATAGATGGCGTTACCGAAATTCTCCGCCCCTTCCGGCAGACGTTTTTCAACCTTCAGACCAAACAGCGGCGCAAGGCGCCCGAACATATGGCCAAAAGTGGCGACATGCTTCGGATTACGCGGGCTGAACAGGCAATAAATAGAGCCGAAAATACAGACCAGAATGCAGTAGATAACGGTAAGAATAAGACGAACAATATATAGCATAGCGACCTCTGAAGCCCTAACAGCTGACAATTATACTTCACCTGTGGCCAGGTAAGGACTTTATTACGAGCGCGTATTGTTAATCGCAACGCACGAATTAACAACGATTTTACGGGAAATTTTATTGAAATTCCCCCTCCGGACAGAGGGGGATATCACGACATTACTCTTCGCTGTCACCCGCAGCGCTGCGTGCAGGAGAGTCAATCTCCACGCGATCGATACGCTGCAGACCGCGCATCAGCGAGCCGCGGCGACCGCGCTCACCCACCACCTTCTGCAGCTCTTCCGGACGAAGCTTGATTTTGCGCTTGCCGACGTGAATGGTCAGGGTGCTCTGCGGCGGCAGCAGGAAGAGGTGCGCCAGGCCATCTTCGCCTTTCGCGGCCTCCGCCGACGGGATGTTGATGATCTTGTTGCCCTTGCCTTTTGACAGCTCAGGCAGATCGCTGACCGGGAACATAAGCATGCGTCCGGCGGTGGTGATCGCCAGCAGCATGTCGCTTTCGTTCTCGATCACCAGCGGTGCCATCACGTGAGCGTTGTCCGGCAGGCTAATCAGCGCCTTACCGGCACGGTTGCGGGAAACCAGATCGTTGAAGGTACAGATAAAGCCGTAGCCCGCATCAGACGCCAGCAGCAGCTTCTGGTCATCGGCTTCCATCAGCATATGGTCAACCGTCGCGCCCGGCGGCAGCGTCAGCTTACCTGTAAGCGGCTCGCCCTGCCCACGCGCGGAAGGCAGCGTGATCGGGTCTATGGCGTAGCTGCGCCCGGTGGAGTCGATAAACGCCACCGGCTGGTTGCTCTTGCCTTTCACCGCCGCTTTAAAGCTGTCGCCCGCTTTGTAGCTGAGCCCCGGCGCGTCGATATCATGGCCTTTGGCGCTGCGCACCCAGCCGCTCTGCGACAGGACAATGGTCACCGGCTCGGACGGCTGCATGTCGTGCTCGTTCATCGCCTTCGCTTCTTCGCGCTCGTGCAGCGGAGAACGACGGTCGTCGCCAAACGCGTCGGCATCGGCCTGCAGCTCTTTCTTCAGCAGGGTGTTCATCTTGCGTTCGGACGCGAGGATCGCCTGCAGCTGATCGCGCTCTTTTTCCAGCTCGTTCTGCTCGCCGCGGATCTTCATCTCTTCCAGTTTGGCGAGATGGCGCAGCTTCAGCTCAAGGATCGCTTCGGCCTGGGTTTCGCTGATGCCAAAGCGCGACATCAGGGCGGGCTTCGGCTCGTCCTCGGTACGGATGATCTCAATCACCTCGTCGATATTGAGGAACGCCACCAGCAAACCTTCAAGGATATGCAGGCGCTTAAGCACTTTCTCGAGACGATGGTTCAGACGACGGCGTACCGTATCGCGGCGGAACGTCAGCCATTCGGTGAGGATCTCCAGCAGGTTTTTCACCGCCGGGCGTCCGTCGAGGCCGATCATGTTCAGGTTGATGCGGTAGCTTTTTTCCAGATCGGTGGTGGCAAACAGGTGGTTCATCACCTGCTCCATGTCCACGCGGTTGGAGCGCGGCACAATCACCAGACGGGTCGGGTTCTCGTGGTCCGATTCATCGCGCAGGTCATCCACCATCGGCAGCTTTTTATTGCGCATCTGGGAGGCGATCTGCTCCAGCACTTTGGCACCGGAAACCTGATGCGGCAGCGCGGTGATGACCACGGCGCCGTCTTCTTTATTCCACACCGCACGCATGCGTACGGAGCCGCGACCGTTCTGGTAGATTTTGCGGATTTCCGCGCGCGAGGTGATGATTTCGGCTTCGGTCGGGAAATCCGGACCCTGCACGATATCCAGCAGATCGTCGAGCGAGGCTTTCGGCTGCTCAATCAGGGTGATGGCGGCTTTCGCCACTTCACGCAGGTTGTGCGGCGGAATGTCCGTCGCCATACCGACCGCAATCCCGGTGGTGCCGTTCAGCAGGATGTTCGGCAGACGCGCAGGCAGCATCTTCGGCTCCTGCAGCGTACCGTCGAAGTTCGGTACCCAGTCAACGGTCCCCTGCCCCAGCTCGCCCAGCAGCACTTCGGCATATTTAGAGAGGCGGGATTCGGTATAACGCATCGCCGCGAAGGATTTCGGATCGTCCGGCGCACCCCAGTTCCCCTGACCATCCACCAGCGGGTAGCGGTAAGAGAACGGCTGGGCCATCAGCACCATCGCTTCATAACAGGCGCTGTCGCCGTGCGGATGGTATTTACCCAGCACGTCACCGACGGTACGGGCGGATTTCTTGAACTTGGCGGTGGCGTTCAGCCCCAGTTCGGACATCGCATACACGATGCGGCGCTGAACGGGCTTCAGGCCATCCCCGATAAACGGCAACGCCCTGTCCATGATGACGTACATGGAGTAGTTCAGGTAGGCGTTTTCCGTGAATTCATGTAGCGCGAGGCGCTCTGCCATATCGCTCATTACGTGTGATTCCTCAACTCAGAAACCGAAGGGTTTCAGGCAATATTGCCGCAGATACTACCCTATCTGACGAGTTGAGTCACAAAGAAAAAGGGCCGCTTATGCGGCCCTTTCCGGGTTATTTGTTCAGCTTAATGACCTGCTTCACGTCGATTTCAAAATCGTTCCACTCTTTATCGACCTTGCCCTGGATTTCCACTTTATCCTGAGGGCTGACGGTCACGCCGTTCCAGCGCTTGTGGTCAATTTCCACGTTCACCGTGCCGGTCTCATCGCGGAAGGTGTAGCGGTCATCGGACAGGCGCTGGGTGATGTTCCCGCGCAGCTTCACCCAGCTGTCGTCCTTCATCTCTTTTACCTTCACCGCGGTGGTGAGGTTGGCGTCGTTATCGACAAAACCGCCTGCCTGCGTTTGGGTCTGGGTCTGTGCGGCAGACGGGCCGTTAAATCCGCCCTGCGCGGCAAAAACGGGGGCAGTGGTCATCATCATGATGGCGGCAATAGCAGCGAATTTTTTCATATTAACTCTCCCTTTAATCTGGTTTCGCAGTCCATTAAACAGGGTAATCCTTAACAACTTCTTAAGGGAAAAATTTATTTATTATTGCTGTACAGCAGGCGCTTACAGAGGGTTTACTGACGACATCAAGGAGGGAATATGCGCATTTTACTGGTAGAAGACGACACGTTAATCGGCGACGGTATCAGGGCGGGTTTAAGCAAAATGGGCTTTAGCGTGGACTGGTTTACCGACGGCAAAACCGGTCAGGCCGCGCTCGCGTCTGCGCCCTACGATGCCGTGGTGCTGGATCTGACGCTGCCGGAAATCGACGGTCTGGACATCCTGCGCGCGTGGCGCGAAAGCGGGCGCAGCGAGCCGGTATTGATCCTGACCGCGCGGGATGCGCTTAACCAGCGCGTGGAGGGGCTGCGTCTTGGCGCGGATGATTATCTCTGCAAGCCGTTCGCGCTGATTGAAGTGGGCGCCCGCCTTGAGGCGCTGGTCCGCCGCAGCCACGGCCAGACGCATAGCGAGCTACGCCACGGCAAGGTCACGCTCGATCCGACCCGACTCGTCGCCACGCTGGACGGTGAACCGCTGACGTTGAAGCCGAAAGAGTTCGCGCTGCTGGAACTGCTGATGCGCAATGCAGGCCGCGTGCTCCCTCGCAAGACGATTGAGGAAAAACTGTATACCTGGGATGACGACGTCTCCAGCAACGCGGTAGAAGTCCACGTTCATCACCTGCGCCGCAAGCTTGGCAGCGAGTTTATCCGCACCGTGCACGGCATCGGCTATACCCTGGGTGACGCATGAAGCTGACGCAACGCCTGAGCCTGAAGCTGCGCCTGACGCTCCTCTTTTTAGCGCTCTCCCTGACGGCATGGTTTGCCGCCAGCCTGGTGGCCTGGCAGCAGACCACCCACAAGCTGGATAAGCTCTTCGACACGCAGCAGATGCTGTTTGCCAAACGGCTGCTGACGATGGATCTTGACGAGATCCGCGCCCCCGAACGGATGCGCGAGATCCCGAAAAAAGTAGTGAAGCATGGCCGTCTCGATGACGACGCGCTGGCTTTCGCCATTTACGCCGTCGACGGCAAAATGCTGCTAAACGACGGCGAGAACGGGCGCGATATTCCGTACCACTATCGCCGCGACGGATTTGCTAACGGGCAGCTCCAGGACGATAACGACGAATGGCGTTTCCTGTGGCTGACCTCACCCGACGGGAAGTACCGCGTGGTGGTCGGTCAGGAGTGGGAGTACCGCCAGGATATGGCGCTGGACGTGGTCAGCTCGCAGCTCACGCCCTGGCTGGTAGCGCTGCCCGTGATGCTGCTCTTGCTGATTCTCCTCCTGAGCCGGGAGCTGAGGCCGCTGAAAAAGCTGGCGCAGACCCTGCGCTCCCGCTCGCCGGATGCGACCGAGGCGCTTGTGCTTCAGGGCGTCCCCACGGAAGTGCGCCCCCTGCTCGACTCGCTGAATCACCTCTTCGCGCGTACCCAGGAGATGATGACGCGCGAGCGCCGCTTTACGTCCGACGCGGCCCACGAGCTGCGCAGCCCGCTGGCGGCCCTGAAGGTGCAAACTGACGTGGCGCAGCTCTCGCAGGACGATCCACAGGCGCGGGAAAGAGCGCTGGCGCAGCTGCATGCGGGCATCGACCGCGCTTCCCGGCTGGTGGACCAACTCCTCACGCTGTCGCGTCTGGACTCGCTGGACAACCTGGACGATGTCGAACCGATAACGCTTGCCGATTTACTGCAGTCGGCGGTGCTGGATATCTGGCATCCGGCGCAGCAGGCAGGGATTGATATTCGCCTCAACAACCATGCCCCGCAGGTCAAGCGTCAGGGACAGCCCCTGCTGCTCAGCCTGCTGGTGCGCAACCTGCTGGACAATGCCATCCGCTACAGTCCGCGCGGCAGCGTGGTGGACGTTACGCTGGACGTGCGTAGCTTTAGCGTGCGCGACAACGGTCCCGGCGTTGACCCCGAGGTGCTGACGCGCATCGGCGAGCGTTTTTATCGTCCACCGGGCCAGAACGCCACGGGCAGCGGGCTGGGACTCTCTATCGTCAGGCGCATTGCCGCGCTGCACGGAATGCGCGTCTCGCTGAGCAATGCGGCGGAAGGCGGCTTTGAGGTGAAAGTCAGCTGGTAACGGATTATTGCATCTCCAGCAAAAGACTTTGCACATTTTGCTCATTTTTCCGCTCCGTCCTCGCGCGTAGAATACCCGGCATACTCTCATCGTCGAGGACAAAAAATGAGCAACATTCTGATTATTAACGGTGCAAAAGAATTTGCGCACTCTAAAGGCCAGCTGAATGACACCCTGACCGAGGTCGCGGATGGTTTCCTGCGCGACGCCGGGCATGATGTTAAGGTCGTGCGCGCAGACAGCAACTACGACGTGAAAGCCGAAGTGCAGAACTTCCTGTGGGCTGACGTGGTGATCTGGCAGATGCCAGGCTGGTGGATGGGCGCGCCGTGGACCGTGAAAAAATACATGGACGACGTGTTCACGGAAGGTCATGGCTCTCTGTATGCCAGCGATGGCCGCACCCGCTCTGACGCGTCCAAAAAATACGGTTCAGGCGGCCTGATTCAGGGCAAAAAATATATGCTGTCACTAACCTGGAACGCCCCGCTGGAAGCCTTCACCGAGAAAGATCAGTTCTTCGAAGGCGTGGGCGTGGACGGCGCGTACCTGCCGTTCCACAAGGCGAATCAGTTCCTGGGCATGGATCCGCTGCCGACCTTTATCGTCAACGATGTGATTAAAATGCCTGATGTCCCGAGCTATATCGCAGAATATCGCAAGCATCTCGCGAAAATTTTTGCTTAACTGGTAGCCTGGAATTAAAGGAGTAGTAAACATGCTTACCGTTATCGCAGAAATCCGTACTCGTCCAGGTCAACATCACCGCCAGGCGGTGCTGGATCAGTTCGCGAAAATTATCCCGACCGTACTGAAAGAAGAAGGCTGCCACGGCTACGCGCCGATGGTGGATGCCGCCACTGACGCCAGCTTCCAGGCAACCGCGCCAGACTCAATCATCATGGTTGAGCAGTGGGAAACCGTCGCGCATCTTGAAGCGCATCTGCAGACCGCGCACATGAAAGCGTGGAGCGACGCGGTGAAGGGCGACGTGCTGGAAACCCACATCCGCATTCTGGAGCAAGGGGTTTAAGTTCGTGGAATTTGCCGGGTGGCACTGCGTTTACCCGGCCTACAAAAACTGAACCGTAGGCCCGGTAAGCGCTAGCGCCACCGGGCTTTGTTGTTTTTAGCTGCTTTTCTTCCCCGGTTTTAACCCGCGATGGAGCTCGTTGATGCGCTTCATGGACTTGATGGTGCGCTGCGGCTCGGTAGAAGCGACGGACAAAATGATCATCTCCAGACAGAGCAGCACCGTGCCGTGGAGCGGGATTTTGCCCTTTTCGCCACCGCGCGGAACGTGGATCACCACGCTGGCCTCCTTACTGAAACGCGAATCAAGGGCGTTGGTCAGCAGGATGGTGGGAATGCCCAGACGCTTTGCTTCACGCAGGGTGGTTTGCCCCTCCCGGTGCGCGGATTTCTGCGCCATCATCACCAGCACGTCGCCGCGCTGAAGCGCAATCAGCTGTTCAGCAAGCCCGATCCCGGTACGGTTGAGCGGCGTGGCGGGTAACCCCATACGGCTGAACAGCCTGGCGGTGTACTCGGCCAGAATGCCGGAGGCGCCAATGCCAAATATGGCGACCTGCCTTGCCTGTGCCAGCAGTGAGACCGCCTGCGCCATCGCGTAGCGGTTGTGGGGCTCAGATAACACCTCGCAGGTGTGCTGATGTCCCTCCAGCACGAAATCAATGCTCGCGTTAACGTCGCTGGCGAGCGTGTTCACCGTGGTGGACATCTTTTCGCTGGAGGTGACCACCGGGCCAAACCACTGCTCCAGCGTCTGCTTGAGATCGCGCAGCCCGGCGAAACCCAGCGCCTGTATGGCGCGGACCACCGTGGCATCCGAGGTTTTCACTACGGCAGCAATCTCCATGGCGGTCTGCTCCATCACCGCCTCGCGGTTGTCATGGATATAGCGTGCGACCTGCAGCAGACGCGGCGTTAGCTGATGCGCCCGCGCGCGAAAGCGGTCGCCATAGACATCCACGCGCCCTTTCTCTTTGCGGATCACCGTGACGCCTCCGGCAGCGGACGCCCGGCAATCTGCGACTGCACCTGCGCGGCCATCAGCCCTAATGACGCGAACGAATTCGAGATCGCCTCTTCACGCGAGATCAGCACGTAGTGCCCGGTTCGGCAGGCAGTCAGGAACTGACACCAGCCCGGCATGACAGCCTCCATTGCCGCCAGCTCGTCCTGCGGTTTACCGCCCGTATCCCCGCGCCAGGTCGCGAAGACGAAATCGGCATCCAGCTCCGGCAGGCGCTCGGCGCTGACGTCAATCCGTCCCCCTTCCGGGATGGCCTCAATCAGCGGCGGGAAGGTGAAACCCGCATCACGCAGCACGCGGCCCAGCGAGTGGTAGCTGTGCATGGCGTTGATTTTCCCCTGATTGGCCTGAATCACCGACACGGTGATTTTGCGCGTGTCGATGGTCGCCTTCAGCGCCTTGATTTGCTCCTGATATCGCCGTTCCAGAATGTTTAGCCTTGCCTGCGTGCCCGTGAGCTGCGCCAGCTTGCGGTAGATTTCCGGCGCGCCGCCGTCGAGATGATCGATGCTCACCGTCGGGGCAATTTTTGCCAGCTGTTCCACCGGGGTGTTGCGGGTCGGTTCGGTAACGATCAGGTCAGGTTTTGCGGCGGCGATGGCTTCGATGTCGATATCGGCCGTGCCGATAAATTTGATATCGGAATTATCGAAGTCGACGCCGGTTAACATGCCGCTGGAGCGCAGAAAGTGGCTGCCGTCCGGCCGCGTGCGGCCATGGCTCGCCACCGGCGGCACGCCAAGCTCAATCAGCGGAATGGTGATATCCAGATCGTGTAATGAAACAATCCGCTTCGGATGAACCGGCACAACGACCTTGCGTCCCAGATCGTCGGTAAATACCTGCGTCGGCTCCGCGGCGCTCACCGCGAACCCCACCAGCAACAGCATCGAAAACAGTACGCGCATCATAGTCCCCTAAAATCTGTCCCGACGCTGCCAGAGCAGCAGCAGGAAAAACGGTCCGCCAATCAATGAAATCACAATTCCCGCCGGCAGCTGCAGCGGGAGGAATGCCAGACGGCCGACGTTATCCGCCAGCAGCACCAGCAGCGCCCCCAGCACGGCGCTTCCCGTCAGGAGCGCGGTTTGCCCACCGCGCAGCAGCAGGCGCGCCATGTGCGGGGCAATCAGCCCCACGAAGCCAATGCTGCCCACGCAGGAGACGCAGGCCGCCGTCAGCACCACCGGAGCGAGAACCCGCAGCAGCGCCAGCCGGGTTGTGCGCACGCCAAGGCCCGTAGCGGCCTGATTGCCGAGCAACGCCACGTCCGCGGCCCGGGCGGTAAACAGCAGCAGCGCAAACGCGGGGGCGGCCCAGAGTGCGGCCAGGCCCACCAGCGTCCAGTTTGCCGCATGCAGGCTTCCCGCCAGCCACAGCATCGCCGTCTGCACGTCACGCACGTCGGCGGTGGTCATAAAGACGCCCATCGCCGCGGCAAACGCCCACGACACGCCGATGCCGATCAGGATGAACCGCGGGCGCGAGATATCGCGCGCCAGGACGATCACCAGCAGCGCGGTGAGCAGCCCACCGGCCATGCCGACCAGCGGACGCCAGGCCAGGCTCAGCGCCGGGAACTGAAAAATCAGCAGCAGTACCGCCGCGCTGCAGCCCTCCTTCACGCCGATAAGCCCCGGGTCAGCCAGACCGTTGCGGGTGATGGACTGCATCGCCGCCCCCGCCATGCCGAGCATCGCGCCGCACAGCACCGCCATCAGCAGGCGCGGCAGGCGGATATCCATCACGACGTAGCGCGTCTCCGTCGTCAGACTTTCAGGCGAAAACAGCGCGCGCCCGATGGCGGAGGTTGGAATGGGCAGAGAACCGTGCGTCAGGCCAAAGCCCAGCAGGCTTAGCGCCGCCAGCACGAAAAGCGACAGGTACGCCAGCGCTTTCGGGCGAATCAGCGCCGACAGGTGGCCAACGCGGATCGCGCGGAGTCCGGCCCGGTTCATTTGAACATCCTCGACGCCATAAAGATGAACACGGGCGCGCCGACCAGGGCCGTCATGATGCCGGTTGCCAGCTCCCAGGGGGTAAACAGCGTGCGGGCAGCGATATCCGCCAGCAGCAATACCAGCGCGCCGCACAGGGCCGACAGCGGCACCATCACGCGCAAATCGACCGACACCAGACGGCGGATGAGCTGCGGCACCACAAGGCCGATAAAGCCAATCGGTCCGGCGAGGGAGACGGCCGCGCCGCAGAGCAGCGCGATGGCCAGCAAGGCAAGAAGGCGGGTTTTCAGCAGCGACACGCCAAGCCCCTGCGCCATTCTGTCGCCCAGCGCCAGCATGTTGAGCGAGGGCGACAACCCGATAGCAAGAATAAAACCGGCTGCTGCAGCCCACAGGGCACTCTGGAGCATCTGCGCGTTGACTCCGGCGATATCACCTGCCAGCCAGGTGCGCAGAGAGAGCAGCGTCTGTTCATCCAGGATTAACACCGCGGCGGTAATCGACGAGGCAAACGCCGACATCGCCACGCCGCACAGGGTGACCTTCATCGGCGTGAGCCCGATGCGACCGGTCGAGGAGAACATCAGCACCAGCAGAAACAGCGCGGCGGCACCGACGGCGGCAATCAGCGGGCGACCAAACGGCAGCGAAAGCCCAAGCGCGCTGGCGATCACCACCGCCAGCGCTGCCCCGGCGTTGAGCCCCAGAATATGCGGCTCGCCGAGCGGGTTGCGGATCACGGACTGCAGCAGCACGCCCGCCACGCCGAGCGCGGCGCCTGTCACCATTGCGGCGCAGAGGCGCAGCAGCCGTAGTCTGATGATGATGTTATGGTCGAAATTGCGCGGATCGAAGTGAACGAATGCCTCGACTACCGTTCGGGGAGAGATAAACCGCGCCCCGATGCCAAGATGCACAATCGCGCCCAGCGCCAGCAGTAATGTAAAAATCAGGAAGGCGAGAGAAGCGCGCATCATGGCTGTTCAAGGCTCTGGCGAAACGGCATAAAGAACGGTTTTCCGGTCAGGGGGTTGATGGACATATGCACGTCCACATCAAACACCGCTTTGATCAGCTCCGGCGTGCAGGCATCGCCCTCATGCAATACGCCTTCAACTTTCCCCTGGCGTAAAAAGACCAGCGAATCGCCGTAGTTCACGGCAAAGTTAAGATCGTGCAGCACCACCACCACGGTACGCCCGTGCTGGCGGGTCAGGGCGTGCAGCAGTTCCAGGATCTCCACCTGATAGCGAAGATCGAGGTACGTCGTCGGCTCGTCAAGCAGGATATACGGCGTTTGCTGCGCCAGCGCCATGGCGATCCAGCAGCGCTGACGCTGGCCGCCGGATAAGCTTTCCACCGGCATATGGGCAAACTCTGCCGTGCCGGTCAGCCGCAGGGCCTCTTCCACCGCCCGCTCGTCCTCGTCGCTCCACTGACGCATAACGTTTTGCCAGGGAAAACGCCCGCGCGAGACCAGTTCAAAAACGGTTAACCCTTCCGGCAGCAGCGGCGACTGCGGGAGAATGCCAAGCTGACGGGCAACCGCTTTGGTGGGCTGCTCATGAATGGCTTTACCGTCCAGCAGCGCGGTTCCCCCAAGCGGCTGCAGCAGCCGCGCGATAGTGCTCAACAGCGTGGATTTTCCACAGCCGTTCGCCCCGACCAGCACCGTCATTTTCTGCTGAGGGATCGCAAGGGAGATATCATCAACGATGATTTTTTTCTGATAGCCCGCAGAGAGGTTCTCCAGAACCAGACCCGGTTTGTGTGTGTTGTGAGCCACGTGAACGCCAACGTAATGAAAAACCAACAAATAAAAATAAAACTCATTCTCTTTTGAGAGTTTGACGCCGCGCCATGTAGTAGTCAAGCGAAGAAACACCCTGGAAAAACCAGGGTTAAACCTGAGAGAAAATGAATCCAGCAAGGCTGATAAAAACATTTATTTCAACGAGTTAAATATCAACCCGCTGCGCTTACGCACGCGGTTAACTGCTGTAGTCGATTTTTTCTTTTTTCCATTTACTACTACATTCCCTCATGATTGAATGATTCTCAATTACATGTCCGATGCCACTTCCGGCTAACGGACAGACCATAAAGGGCAATGACTCACACAGTTTGCCGCGAACGCATTCGCGGGATATTTCGGGATAACAGATGTAATGGCTACGTTCACACCTTCACTCTCAGGGATAAAAGGGCGCGCGCTCTTTTCACTGCTGTTTATGGCGCCGCTGGCGCAGGCAGCAGACACCACCGCGGCTAAAGACGGCGAAACGCTTACCGTCACCGCCGATCCAAATACTCCGGCGGAAGCCACCAACGGCTACCAGCCGCTGAACACCTCCACCGCAACGCTGACCAACATGCCGATGCTGGATATCCCGCAGGTGGTCAATACCGTCAGCGATAACGTGCTGGAGGATCAGCACGCCACCACGCTGGATGAAGCGCTCTATAACGTCAGCAACGTGGTGCAGACCAATACCCTGGGCGGTACGCAGGATGCCTTTGTGCGCCGCGGGTTTGGCGCGAACCGCGACGGGTCAATCATGACCAACGGCCTGCGCACCGTCCTGCCGCGCAGCTTTAACGCCGCCACCGAGCGCGTGGAAGTGCTGAAAGGCCCGGCCTCCACGCTGTACGGCATTCTCGATCCGGGCGGCCTGATTAACGTCGTCACCAAACGCCCGGAGAAGACCTTCGGTGGTTCAATTTCTGCCACTTCTTCCAGCTTTGGCGGCGGTACCGGACAGGTCGATGTGACCGGCCCGATCGACGGCACGCGTCTGGCGTATCGCCTCACGGGTGAGTATCAGGACGAAGATTACTGGCGTAATTTTGGCAACGAACGCAGCACCTTTATCGCCCCGTCGCTCACCTGGTTCGGCGATGATGCCACCGTGACCGTGCTCTATTCACATCGCGATTATAAGACGCCGTTCGATCGCGGTACGATCTTCGATCTCAACACCAAAAAGGCCGTTGATGTCGATCGCAAAACCCGCTTTGACGAACCGTTTAACATCACCGACGGGCAGTCCGACCTCGCTCAGCTCAACGCGGAATACCGTCTTAACAGCCAGTGGACCGCGAAGTTCGACTACAGCTATAGCCAGGACAAATACAGCGATAACCAGGCCCGCGTGATGGCCTACGATGCAAAAACCGGCAACCTGACCCGCCGTGTGGATGCGACCCAGGGCTCGACCCAACGCATGCACAGCACCCGCGCGGATCTGCAGGGGAATGTGGATATTGCGGGCTTTTACAATGAGATCCTGACCGGCGTGTCGTATGAGAATTACGATCTGTTGCGCACGGACATGATGCGCTGTAAAAACGTCAAGGATTTCAATATCTATCACCCGACGTATGGCCATCTCGGCAAATGCACCACCGTGTCGGCGTCCGACAGCGACCAGACGCTCAAGCAGGAAAGCTACTCTGCGTACGCGCAGGATGCCCTGTACCTGACCGATAAGTGGATCGCCGTCGCCGGGATGCGCTATCAGTATTACACCCAGTACGCGGGCAAAGGCCGCCCGTTCAACGTCAACACTGACAGCCGCGACGAACAGTGGACGCCGAAGCTGGGGCTGGTCTATAAGCTCACGCCATCCGTCTCACTGTTTGCCAACTACTCGCAGACGTTTATGCCCCAGTCGTCCATTGCGAGCTACATCGGCGACCTGCCACCGGAAACCTCAAATGCCTACGAAGTGGGCGCTAAGTTCGACCTTTTCGATGGGGTTACCGCCAATATCGCGCTGTTTGATATTCACAAACGCAACGTGCTGTACAACGAAAGCGTGGGGGGTGAAACCATCGCCAAAACGGCGGGCCGCGTGCGCTCCCAGGGCGTGGAGGTGGATCTTGCCGGATCGCTGACCGAGAACACCAATATCATCGCCAGCTACGGGTATACCGACGCGAAGGTGCTGGAAGACCCGGACTACGCGGGCAAACCGCTGCCGAACGTGCCGCGCCATACCGGCTCACTGTTCCTGACCTACGACATTCATAATGCGTTTGCCGGGAATACCCTGACGCTGGGCGGCGGGGGGCACGGCGTGAGCCGTCGTTCCGCAACCAACGGTGCGGATTATTATCTGCCGGGCTATTTTGTGGCGGATGCATTTGCGGCGTATAAGATGAAGCTGCAGTATCCGGTGACGCTGCAGGTGAACGTGAAGAACCTGTTTGATAAGACCTACTACACGTCGTCCATTGCGACCAACAACCTGGGCAACCAGATTGGCGACCCGCGCGAAGTGCAGTTTACGGTGAAGATGGAGTTTTGATGTCCGTGCGGGGTGTTCCCCTCACCCTAACCCTCTCCCCAAAGGGGCGAGGGGATCGATCGTAGGCCCGGTAAGAGCAGCGCCACCAGGCAAAAAAAAGCCCTGCATCGCAGGGCTTTTTCAGCATCAGGCCTCAATATCCGCCATATCGCCTTTCTCCTGCAGCCAGTTACGACGGTCTTCCGAACGTTTCTTGGCAAGGAGCATATCCATCATAGCGTTGGTCTGCTGTTCGTCTTCGTCGCTGATCGTCAGCTGCACCAGACGGCGCGTGTTCGGATCCAGCGTCGTTTCGCGCAGCTGCATCGGGTTCATCTCGCCCAGCCCTTTAAAGCGCTGCACGTTAGGCTTACCCTTCTTACGCTTCAGCTGTTCCAGCACGCCCGCTTTCTCTTCTTCCGTCAGTGCGTAGTAAACCTCTTTGCCGAGATCGATACGGTACAGCGGCGGCAGCGCCACATAGACGTGACCGTTTTTCACCAGCGTGCGGAAGTGCTTCACAAACAGCGCGCACAGCAGCGTGGCGATGTGCAGACCATCGGAGTCCGCATCCGCGAGGATACAGATCTTGCCGTAGCGCAGCTGGCTCAGATCGTCGCTGTCCGGATCGATGCCGATCGCGACCGAGATATCGTGGACTTCCTGCGAGGCCAGCACTTCATCAGACGAGACCTCCCAGGTGTTCAGGATCTTACCCTTGAGCGGCATGATCGCCTGATATTCACGATCGCGCGCCTGCTTGGCCGACCCGCCCGCCGAGTCCCCTTCCACGAGGAACAGTTCGGTACGGTTGAGATCCTGCGCGGTACAGTCTGCCAGCTTGCCCGGCAGCGCAGGGCCGCTGGTCAGCTTTTTACGCACCACTTTCTTCGCGGCACGCAGACGACGCTGGGCGCTGGAAATCGCCATTTCAGCCAGCATTTCTGCCGCCTGAACGTTCTGGTTCAGCCACAGGGTAAACGCATCTTTCACCACACCGGAAACGAACGCCGCGCACTGGCGTGACGACAGGCGTTCTTTGGTCTGACCGGCAAACTGCGGATCCTGCATCTTCACGGAGAGCACATAAGCGCAGCGGTCCCAGATATCTTCCGCCGACAGCTTCACGCCGCGCGGCAGGATATTGCGGTATTCGCAGAATTCGCGCATCGCATCCAGCAGCCCCTGACGCAGGCCGTTGACGTGGGTACCGCCGAGCATGGTGGGGATCAGGTTAACGTAGCTTTCGGTCAGCAGCTCGCCGCCTTCCGGCAGCCACAGCAGCGCCCAGTCCACCGCTTCGGTGTCGCCGGTGAAATTGCCGACGAACGGTTTTTCCGGCAGCGTCGGCAGGCCGTTTACCGCTTCGCACAGATAGTCATTAAGGCCATCTTCGTAGCGCCAGGTCTGCTCGGTGTTGTTAACGTTATCCTTAAAGGTAATTTCCACGCCCGGGCACAGCACCGCTTTGGCTTTCAGCAGGTGCGTCAGGCGGGAAACGGAAAAGCGCGGGCTGTCGAAGAAACTCTCGTCAGGCCAGAAGTGAACGCTGGTGCCGGTGTTGCGTTTGCCACACGTCCCGACAACCTGCAGATCCTGCACCTTCTCGCCGTTTTCAAACGCGATGTTGTACACCTGACCATCGCGACGGACGTTCACTTCCACGCGTTTGGACAGGGCGTTGACGACGGAAATCCCCACGCCGTGCAGGCCGCCGGAGAACTGGTAGTTTTTGTTGGAGAACTTACCGCCCGCATGCAGACGACAGAGGATCAGCTCAACGGCAGGGACGCCCTCTTCCGGGTGGATATCCACCGGCATGCCGCGCCCGTCGTCAATGACTTCCAGCGACTGATCGGCGTGCAGGATGACGTCAACGCGTTTGGCATGGCCCGCCAGCGCTTCGTCCACACTGTTATCAATAACTTCCTGGCCCAGATGGTTTGGGCGCGTCGTATCGGTGTACATCCCCGGGCGGCGGCGAACCGGCTCAAGCCCGGTGAGGACCTCAATGGCATCAGCGTTATAGGTTTGCGTCATGATTTAAACTAGCAATTCGCATTGATTGTCAGTGGCTGTGCAGTCCAAGAAAATCGACAATCTGGGTGAAATGATTCTCAAAGCCCGTGAAAGCATGGTTTCCGCCCTCTTCTATAGTCTGGCGGCAGGAGGCGTAATACGCCACTGCCTGGCGGTAATCCAGCACTTCATCTCCCGTCTGCTGCAGCAGCCAGATGAGATCCGGCGCCTCGAGCGGGTCGACCTGCATAACTTTGAGATCGTAAATATGGCGTGACTCTAGCACATATTGCTGGCCGGTGTAGGGGTTCTCGTTTTCGCCAAGAAAGTCCCGCAGCAGCTCAAATGGCCGTACCGCCGGATTAACCACCACGGCGGGCAGCATAAAGCATTGCGAGAGCCAGGTGGCGTAATACCCGCCCAGCGATGAACCGACCACACCGAAGGTTTCGCCGCCGTGCGCAAGCACAATGGATTCCAGCATCTCCGCGGCTTCTGCCGGGTAAGGCGGCAGCTGAGGGATAATCATCTCAACGTCGGGGTGATGCTCGCTCAGCCACTGGCGAAACTGTGTCGCTTTTGCGGAGCGCGGCGAGCTGTTGAATCCGTGCAGATAAAGGAGCGTAGACATCAATAGCCTTCTGAAGCGGTGTCCGGGCGGAATTGTGCGCCGGTCAAACGGCAGACTTCCGTGGTCAGCGTGCCGTCGGCATGCAGTTCCAGCCAGCGCCAGCCTGGCGCGATGGTATCCAGCGTAAAGTTGGCGCAGTGCGGCTTAAACTGAACGCAGGTAGACGGCGTCGCCAGCATTCGGCGCCCGTTCCAGTCGAGATCCTGCTCCTGGTGAATATGCCCACACAGCAGATTTTTCACCCGCGGGAACTTCGCCAGCACGCGATCCAGCGCTGCGGAGTTGCGCAGACTGTGCTGATCGAGCCAGCTGCAGCCCGCCGGCAGAGGATGATGATGAAGCAACAGCAGCGTGTGACGTTCAGGTTCAGCAGCCAGTTTGGTCTCCAGCCAGTCGAGCTGAAACTCGCTTAACTCACCGTGCGGGACGCCAAACACCTGGCTATCCAGCAGCAGGATCTGCCACTGGTCACCCGCAAAAACACATTTCGCCGGAGAAATCCCCGCATCCTGAAGAGAACTGTACATGGCGGGCTGGAAATCGTGGTTGCCTGGCAGCCAGACGCAGGGCACGCTAAAGCTCGCGATGCCTTCAGCAAAATGCTGGTAGGCCGCGGAAGATTGATCCTGCGCCAGATCGCCCGTTGCGACAATCAGATCGCATGCACGGTTTTCAGCGTGAATGGCGCTCAGTACCGCCTGATAACTCTCCCAGGTGTTCACCCCCAGCAGCGTTTCATGCTTTTCGGCAAAAAGGTGGGTATCGGTGATTTGTAATATCCTGACTGGCGCCCCACCAGCAACAGTCAGGTTCAACAGGCTTTCCAAATGGTGTCCTTAGGTAGGTTTATGACGCTAACAAACCGGAATCGCCATTGCTCCATGTGCTAAACAATATCTTAGCCAGTCGGCTAAAAACTGGTTAATTTGATGCTTTTCGTCGCGTTGATGCAACTTTTTATTCGGGTAATCATACCGCGCCTTGAAGCGAAAGATCTGCTGGCTTGAACACACTTCAGCGACCATCGCGTCGTGATAGAGGCGTACCGTCATCGACGGCAGGCTCCAGTAGCTAATGCTGGGAGCCGTTTGCTCAATTTCCACCAGCGTAGTGTAGCGCGTTGATTCTGTTATCGTTAATCGATACTGCGCGTTGCTCACCTGATAGCTTACCGTTTCGCCGGGTGCGTCGTTTCTCGGCAGCAGGCGGCGCAATTGTGCGAAATTGGTTTCGCACAGGCGCATCATTTCTGGGAAGTCAGGCGTATAGCGCTTCATTTTTTCCACTCGTTTCGTAATGTCTGATAATGCAGCTGCAGCCATTGCAGGGCGATGACAGACGCTGCGTTGTCGATTTTCCCCTCTTCTACCCACTGGTAAGCCTGTTCCCGGCTTACCACATGAACCCGAATATCTTCGTTTTCATCAGCCAGACCGTGAATGCCTTCTGCGGTCGTGGCGTCCACTTCGCCCACCATTATGGATAAGCGTTCGCTGGTGCCTCCCGGGCTTGCCAGATAGCTCAGCACCGGTTTTGTGCGGCCGACCACCAGCCCCGCCTCTTCCAGCGCCTCGCGTCGGGCGACGTCCTCAACCGACTCGCCTTCTTCGATCATCCCGGCCACCATCTCCAGCAGCCACGGGCTCTCACTGACGTCATAAGCGGCGATGCGGATCTGCTCCACCAGCACAACTTCGTCACGCACTGGGTCAAAGGGTAGCAAGACTGCCGCATGCCCGCGCTCAAAAATTTCGCGTCTGATTTCGCCGCTCATTTCCCCGTTAAACAGGCGATGCCTGAAACGGTAAAGATCCATTGAAAAAAAACCGCTATAAAGCGTTTCTCGTGCAATAATTTCTACATCGTTTTTGGCGAAAGTCACGGGCAACTTATCTGGTTTTTGCATGAGTCGAGTCCTGGTAGCAATGGTGATGAAATTGTGAATTTCAAGGCTGTTTGGCTGCCGTTTGTAAGGCTATATGGTAGATTGGTGCAAATTACCGCCAGATGGCACGTAACGCCAACCTTTTGGTGTGGATGATTCTGTTAGAATCGGCAATTATTTTTTAATTAGATCAGCGCTAATACTGCTTCACAACAAGGAATGCAAATGAAGAAAT
The DNA here is from genome assembly GCF_011752745.1 of Enterobacter sp. Acro-832. Classification (NCBI taxonomy): domain Bacteria; kingdom Pseudomonadati; phylum Pseudomonadota; class Gammaproteobacteria; order Enterobacterales; family Enterobacteriaceae; genus Enterobacter; species Enterobacter sp. Acro-832. Next base: position 300,872 of record NZ_VWWX01000003.1, on the reverse strand, counting down.
TGCTCCCCATCCTTATCGGCCTGAGCCTGACGGGCTTCAGTGCAATGAGCCAGGCGGAAAACCTGTTACAGGTCTACCAGCAGGCACGTCTGGGCAACCCTGATTTACGTAAATCAGCGGCCGATCGTGATGCTGCGTTTGAAAAGATTAACGAAGCGCGTAGCCCCTTGCTGCCACAGTTAGGGTTAGGTGCAGATTATACCTACAGCAACGGTTTCCGCGACGCTAACGGCGTAAACTCCAATGCTACCAGCGCCTCACTGCAATTAACACAGACGCTGTTTGATATGTCCAAATGGCGTGCCCTGACCCTGCAGGAAAAAAGCGCAGGCATCCAGGATGTGACCTATCAGACCGACCAGCAGACGCTGATCCTGAACACGGCCACGGCGTACTTCAACGTGCTGAGCGCCATTGACGCGCTCTCCTACACCGAAGCGCAGAAACAGGCCATTTACCGTCAGTTAGATCAAACCACCCAGCGCTTCAACGTGGGTCTGGTGGCGATCACCGACGTGCAGAACGCCCGTTCACAGTACGACACCGTGCTGGCCAACGAAGTGACCGCGCGTAACAACCTCGACAACGCGCTGGAATCCCTGCGTCAGGTTACCGGGAATTACTATCCTGAGCTGGCCTCCCTGAACGTCGACAGCTTCAAAACGGATAAGCCGCAGGCCGTTAACGCCCTGCTGAAAGAGGCGGAAAACCGCAACCTGACGTTGCTGCAGGCGCGTCTGAGCCAGGACCTGGCCCGCGAGCAAATTCGTCAGGCGCAGGACGGCCATCTGCCAACCCTGAGCCTGAGCGCCTCTACCGGCATCTCTGACACCACTTACAGCGGTTCTAAGACCAACTCTGCCCAGTATGACGACAGCAATATGGGCCAGAACAAGGTGGGCCTGAGCTTCTCCCTGCCGCTGTATCAGGGCGGTCAGGTCAACTCCCAGGTGAAACAGGCGCAGTACAACTTTGTTGGCGCGAGCGAGCAGCTGGAAAGCGCCCACCGTAACGTGGTGCAGACCGTACGTTCATCCTTCAACAACGTGAACGCCTCAATCAGCAGCATCAACGCCTACAAACAGGCCGTTGTGTCGGCACAGAGCTCCCTGGACGCGATGGAAGCGGGTTACTCGGTCGGTACACGTACTATCGTTGACGTGCTCGACGCGACCACCACGCTGTACAACGCGAAACAGCAGCTCTCCAGCGCGCGTTATCAGTACCTGATTAACCAGCTGAACATTAAGCAGGCTCTGGGTACGCTGAACGAGCAAGACCTGCAGATGCTGAACAGCGCACTGGGCAAGCCGGTCTCTACCTCTCCTGACAGCGTTGCGCCGGAGAACCCGGAGCAGGTTGCCGCGGTTGATAACTTCAACGCTAACGGCACGACCCCTGCTGCACAGCCTGCTGCCGCGCGCACTACCGCGCCTGCCAGCAAGAGCAATAATCCGTTCCGTAACTAAGCATTGCCCGATGGCGCTTCGCTTATCGGGCCTACTGAATCGTAGGCCGGGTAAGCGCAGCGCCACCCGGCGCAAAATCACATCCGAACGTAAGCCAACGTAAAGATCCCCCTGATTCCGCCCCTCTTCGCTTCATTTTCAACCACTCATCCTCTATCCTGAGCGTTATTACCACTGGGTCCTGGAAGACAAATATGAAACGGACAAAAACGATCAATCACGCGTCGTTCCGCAAGAGCTGGAACGCACGTCACCTCACCCCTGTCGCGCTAGCGGTTACCGCTGTCTTTATGCTGGCAGGCTGTGAGAAAAACGATGAAACGGTTTCGCTGTATCAAAACGCGGACGACTGCTCTGCCGCCACCGGTAAAGCGGCCGAATGTAAAACGGCCTACACCAGCGCGCTGAAAGAAGCGGAACGCACCGCGCCGAAATATGCCTCACGCGAAGACTGCGTAGCGGAGTTTGGCGAAGGTCAATGCCAGCAGGCACCGGCTCAGGCCGGCACTGCGCCAGAAAATCAGGCGCAGGCGCAGTCCAGCGGCAGCTTCTGGATGCCGCTGATGGCCGGTTACATGATGGGCCGTCTGATGGGCGGCGGTGCAGGCTACCAGCAGCAGCCGCTGTTTAGCTCGAAAAACCCGGCCAGCCCGGCTTACGGTCAATATACCGATGCCAGCGGCAAAGGCTACGGCGCAGCCACCCCTGGCCGCACCGTGACGGTACCGAAAACGGCAATGGCGCCGAAGCCTGCGACCACCAGCACCATCACCCGCGGCGGGTTCGGCGAGTCTGTGGCGAAACAGACCAGCATGCAGCGCAGCGCGACAGGCACCTCTTCTACTCGCTCAATGGGCGGCTGATCATGGAACGAGTCAGTATTACCGAGCGTCCGGACTGGCGTGAAAAAGCCACCGAGTACGGCTTTAACTTCCACACCATGTACGGCGAGCCGTACTGGTGTGAAGACGCTTACTACAAGCTCACGCTGGCCCAGGTTGAGAAGCTGGAAGAGGTAACGGCCGAGCTGCACCAGATGTGCCTCAAGGTCGTGGAAAAGGTCATCGACAGCGACGAGCTGATGGCCAAGTTCCGCATTCCAAAGCACACCTGGAGCTTTGTCCGCCAGTCGTGGAAAACGAATCAACCTTCGCTTTACTCTCGCCTGGATCTGGCGTGGGACGGCAAAGGCGAGCCTAAGCTGCTGGAAAACAACGCCGATACCCCAACGTCCCTGTACGAGGCGGCGTTCTTCCAGTGGATCTGGCTGGAAGACCAGGCCAATGCTGGCAACCTGCCGGAAGGCAGCGACCAGTTCAACAGCCTGCAGGAGAAGCTGATCGAGCGCTTCGCCGAGCTGCGCGAGCAGTTTGGCTTTAACCTGCTGCATCTCGCCTGCTGCCGCGACACGGAAGAAGACCGTGGCACGGTTCAGTATCTGCAGGATTGCGCCGCCGAAGCGGAGGTGGCGACCGAGTTCCTCTATATCGAGGATATCGGCCTGGGTGAAAAAGGTCAGTTCACGGACATGCAGGATCAGGTGATCAGCAACCTGTTCAAGCTCTACCCGTGGGAGTACATGCTGCGCGAGATGTTTTCCACCAAGCTGGAAGACGCGGGCGTACGCTGGCTGGAACCGGCCTGGAAGAGCATTATCTCCAACAAGGCCCTGCTGCCGATGCTGTGGGAAATGTTCCCGAATCACCCGAACCTGCTGCCAGCGTACTTTGCGGAAGATAATTACCCGCAGATGGAGAAATACGTCGTTAAGCCGATCTTCTCCCGCGAAGGCGCGAACGTGTCGATTATCGAAAACGGTAAAACGCTGGAAGCGGTTGAAGGGCCGTACGGCGAAGAAGGGATGATCGTCCAGGCGTTCTATCCACTGCCGAAGTTTGGCGACAGCTATACGCTGATTGGCAGCTGGCTGATCAACGATCTGCCTGCCGGAATTGGCATTCGCGAAGATCGCGCGCTGATCACGCAGGATCTGTCACGGTTCTATCCGCATATTTTTGTGGAGTAAGACTTGCCCGGTGGCGCTGCGCTTACCGGGCCTACGCTCGACCTGTAGGCCGGGTAAGGCGAAGCCGCCACCCGGCATATTTTCACCCCACCTGCACCGACAGCATACTCAGGCTTCCCATCTCAATTCCGTCGACCGGGATCGTAACCGGCTCCTGGCCATCCCACGCGCCAAGCACGTACAGCAGCGGCAGGAAATGCTCCGGCGTCGGGTTAGAGAGCGAACCGCCCTCATGATCCAGATAGTTCACCAGCGGATGTGCCTCAGCCGGACCCTGCCAGGTCAGGTTCGCTTTAACGTAGTCGTTAAAAGCGGTCGCCCACGGGTAAGGCGTATTCTCACCGTGCCAGCGTGCCGTGCGCAGGTTGTGCACCACGTTGCCGCTTGCCACCAGCATGATGCCTTCATCACGAAGCGTTGCCAGCTTACGGCCCATCTCCAGATGCCAGGCGGCCGGTTTGGTGCTGTCGATGCTCAGCTGCACCATCGGGATATCCGCATCAGGATACATTTTAATCAGCACGCCCCACGAGCCGTGGTCAAAACCCCAGGCTTCTTTATCCAGCGCAACCGGAACAGGCGCCAGCAGTTCCACCAGCCTTTGTGCCAGCTCAGGCGAGCCGGGGGCCGGATAGTGCGTGTCATACAGCGCCTGCGGGAAGCCGCCAAAATCATGAATGGTCTTTGGCGCCTCCATGGCGGTCACGCCCGTGCCGCGGGTGAACCAGTGCGCGGATACCACCACAATCGCTTTTGGACGCGGCAGCGTCTCGCCCAGGCTACGCCATGCGCGGGTATAGACGTTGTCTTCCAGAACGTTCATTGGGCTGCCGTGGCCTAAAAACAGGGCTGGCATACGGGAAGAAGTCATGATGATATCCTTACAGAAGGTGTCAATTTAATGGTGCTACATTACGCGCAATCCGGCAAAGATGAACGCAGATAAGCGTGAAGATCATCATCAGGAAATTTGAATGTAAGGAATGTGTAAAGCCGGGGTTGGCCCCTCGCTTTGCCAGAAATGAATCATTTATATTAATGAGAATCATTATCATAAGGAGCAATGCATGTCAGTCCCTCTGATCCTGACCATACTGGCGGGCGCCGCGACGTTCATCGGCGCGATCCTCGGCGTGCTTGGTCAAAAGCCATCAAACCGCGTGCTGGCCTTCTCACTGGGCTTTGCTGCCGGGATCATGCTGCTCATCTCCCTGATGGAGATGCTCCCTGCGGCGCTGGGCACGGAAGGCATGTCTCCGCTGCTGGGCTACGGCATGTTTGTCGTTGGCCTGCTGGGATACTTCGCGCTCGACCGCATGTTGCCCCACGCGCACCCTCAGGACTTAATGCAAAAAAACGTAGCGCCCGCGCCGCGCAACATTAAGCGCACCGCCATTTTGCTGACGCTCGGCATAAGCCTGCACAACTTCCCGGAAGGCGTGGCGACGTATGTCACCGCCAGCAGCAACCTGGAAATGGGCCTCGGCATCGCCCTGGCGGTGGCGTTGCACAATATTCCTGAAGGACTCGCGGTGGCCGGTCCGGTCTATGCCGCTACGGGCTCAAAGCGCACGGCAATCTTCTGGGCCGGGATATCCGGCATGGCGGAAATTCTTGGCGGCGTGCTGGCCTGGCTCATCCTCGGTAGCCTGGTTTCGCCGGTCGTCATGGCTGCCATTATGGCCGCGGTTGCGGGGATTATGGTTGCGCTGTCGGTAGACGAGCTGATGCCGCTGGCGAAAGAGATCGATCCAAACAACAACCCAAGCTATGGCGTCCTGTGCGGGATGTCGGTGATGGGGCTAAGTCTGGTCTTACTTCAGGCCGCAGGCATTGGCTGACGTGACGGGCGCCTCCTGAAACGGAGGCGCCTATTATTTGTTAAAGGAATAACTTTTTACGGAATATACGCCCCGCCTCCTTCCTTATAAAAAAATCAAGTTTTTTATTGAACATTACTGTGCGTAATAACACTAAACAATGCATCCGGCATTATAATTTACACTTCTTGAAATTCATCCAGTTACAATAACCCATATTTATATTTTAATTATATCTACAATGATTTTTAAGCGTGGTTAATCGCATTGCCCATCCGGAGATCGGTATACTTTCCTGGCAATATTCTGATTAATATTCAGGATATGAATTCAACTGAAAAAGGATATTTTCATGTTTACAGGAAAAAAAGCGCTTTTAGCCGTGGCAATGGCCACGCTTATTTCTGGATCGGCATTGGCTGCAGAACAAGGCTCAGGCAAGATCAAATTCAAAGGGGTGGTGATTGATGCGCCGTGCAGCATTGCTCCTGATAGCGTTGATAAAGAAGTCGATCTGGGTGAAATTACGACTGCCGTTATTAATGCCAATAAAAAATCGTCTCCCGTTGCGGTAGATATCAACCTGGAAAACTGCCAGCTGGACGATCCAGGCGATGAAACCGATACCCCAATCACCAAGGTTGACGTCACGTTCACCAGCTCCGCCACAGATACAACGGATACCAGCCTGATGACCAACACGTATGCCAGCGGCGCGCAGAACGTGGGCGTCCGCCTGCTGGATAATGCGGAAGCGAACATTACCCTGGGTAGCGCCAGTGAAGTTACCCTGCTGGCAGGCTCCGCCACCCAGACGCTGCACTTTAAGGCGCAGATGGAAGTGCTGAGCGGCAAAACGGCAACGCCGGGTCAGGTTGAAGCCACCGCAAACTATGTGCTGGCGTATAAATAATTCGAATTTACCTCGTTATCTACCGACTGGCTCGTTATGCCAGTCGGCATTTTATATTTACCTTGAGCAACAGGATGATGAAACATAAATCAACATGCATAATCATCATTACCGCCCTGTTAATGACGAAAGTCGCCTCTGGTACCGAATTTAATATTAATGCCATCGATAAAGATCAGCGCAACAGCGTCGATTTAACTCAATTTAAAGATCGCGCTTCCGTCGTCCCCGGTCGTTATTTTGTTACGGTTTCAATTAATGACACCCCCTTAACAAACGGCTGGCAGTTAACGTGGAAAAAAGTGAATGATGCAGTTCAGGTCTGTATTCCCGCCGAACTGGCCGACACGTTCGGCCTGCAGGATAAAATACGGGAATCGCTCACTGAAAAAGAGGGCTGTATAGACTTCGCCCCGCTGCCGGACATTCATTTTACCTTTGAACAAGCAAGCCAGACGCTAAACGTGTCCATTCCCCAGGCGTGGCTGCAGTACCGTTCTGCCGACTGGATGCCCCCGTCAACCTGGGATAACGGCGTGGCGGGCATCCTGCTGGACTATAATCTTTTTGCCAGCCACTACCAGCCCAACAGTGGCAGCAGTTCAGATAATGCCAACACTTACGGCACGGCGGGCGCGAACGTCGGCGCCTGGCGGCTGCGCAGCGATTATCAATACAACCAGACGCACGCGGACGGCGGTTCAGAGCATAACGGGCGCTTCTCGCGCGTTTATATGTTCCGCCCCCTCCCCACCATGGGCGCAAAGCTGACGCTCGGCGAGACGGATTTCCAGTCGTCGATTTTCGACGCCTTCACCTACACCGGCGCGTCGCTTATCAGCGATGAGCGCATGCTGCCGTGGTCACTGCGCGGCTATGCGCCACAAATCTCCGGTATTGCCCAAACCAACGCGACGGTCACCGTAAGCCTCGCCGACAGGGTCATCTATCAAACAAAAGTCCCGCCGGGCCCGTTCATCATTCAGGATCTCAACCAGTCGGTGCAGGGCACGCTCGACGTGAAGGTGACGGAAGAAGATGGCCGGGTGAGTACGTTCCAGGTCTCCGCCGAATCCGTTCCCTTCCTGACGCGTCAGGGCCAGGTTCGCTACAAGCTGGCGGCAGGCAAGCCGCGAAAGGACGCATCGCATGACGTTGAGGACAGCACCTTCATGAGCGGCGAGTTTTCCTGGGGTATGCTGTCGCAAACTTCGCTCTATGGCGGAACGCTGGCCGATGGTGACCACTACCGCGCCCTGGCCGCCGGGCTGGGACAAAACATGGCGTATCTGGGCGCGCTCTCGTTTGATATCACCCGGGCCACCAGCCAGCTGCCGGGCGCGGATCCGCAGGCGGGCTACAGCTACCGTTTTAACTACAGTAAACGGTTCGACACCACCGGTAGCCAGCTTACGCTGGCGAGCTACCGCTACTCGGACCGTCAGTTCCTGAGCTATGCGCGCTATCTGGATAACGACAACAGCGACAGCCAGACGGAAAAACAGACCCTCAGCGTCACCGCCAGTCAGTACATATCGGCCCTCTCGCTAAACCTTTATCTGAGCATGCTGCGCCAAACCTGGTGGGACGACTCGCCTTCCACGACCGGCAGCGTCACCGCAGGATATAACTTCGACCTTGGCCGCTGGAAAAACCTTGGCCTGACCCTGTCGCTGAGCAGAACCCATTACGAAGATGATGAAGAGGACGATAACCAGTTTTATCTCTCGCTGAGCGTGCCGCTCGATCCTGACCATCGCCTGAACTACGACCTGCGCAACGGCGACAGCCTGAGCCAGAGCGTCTCCTGGTACGATACCTCTGACCGGAACAATACCTGGGGCGTTTCTGCTGGCACCGAGAGCGAAAAAGCCGATGCGGGCGCACAGTTCAGCGGAAACTATCAGCACTATTCTTCGCTGGGGGATCTCAACGTCTCGGGCAGCTATAAGGCGAATGAGTACAACTCAATGAGCGCCAGCTGGAACGGATCGTTTACCGGGACGGCGAAAGGGTTTGCCCTGCACCGTCGCAGCTACGGCAATGAGCCACGCATCATGGTCAGCACTGACGGCGTGGGCCATATCCCGCTGAACGTATCGCATGACGAAACCAACGCGTCGGGTATCGGCGTTCTGCCGTCGTTTTCCAGCTATACCCCGGCCAGCGTGCGGGTCAACATGAACAATTTGCCTGACGGCGTTGACGTCGATACGCGGGTGGTCACTTCCACCTGGACAGAAGGTGCCATCGGCTATCGTCAAATCGCGACCCGAGCCGGTAACGATATTGCCGGCATTTTGCGAACGCCTTCCGGGACACCGCCGCTCGGCGCCCTGGTCCGCCTGCAGGATAACGGCCTGCAGGTCGGCATGGTCGCCGAGGAGGGCCGCGTCTGGCTGGGCGCCGTCCAGCCTGAGCAACAGTTCCTGGTCACGTGGGGAGACAACCAACAGTGTCGCTTCTCGTTACCTTCTCACCTTGAAAACAGTATGCAGCTCATGCTGCCTTGCCAGTAAGAAACCATGATGAAACTCACCCCACTCAAGGCCCTGAGCCTGATGTTGCTCGGCACCGCACTGAACGCGCATGCCGCCATTAACCTGGACCGCACGCGGATCGTTTTTCCCGAAGTGGACAAGGCAAGCAGCCTGAAAGTCGATAACCAGAGCAAAACCTTACCCTACCTGGCGCTTTCCTGGATTGAAGACGAAAACGGGCGCAAAGAGGACAGCCACTTCATGGCGCTGCCGCCCATTCAGCGTATTGAAGCGGGCGCGTCATCGCAGGTCAGAATTGTGAAGCAGGCGGCGGTTGGGCAGTTGCCGAAGGACAGAGAGTCGCTGTTTTACTTCAACCTGCGCGAAGTTCCGCCCAAAAGCGGCGCCAGCGAGGCGCGCAGCGTTATGCAGGTGGCCATGCAGAGCCGCATTAAGCTGTTCTGGCGGCCAAAAGCCATCACCAAAAAGCCGGGTGATCAAAGCGAAATGCGCATGGAAATTACCGCCACCGCAACGGGGCTCAGCGTGCATAACCCCACGCCCTATTACATCACCCTTGCGTGGCTGAGTAAAAATGCGAAAACCCAGCTGCCGGGCTTCGACAGCCTGATGATTGCTCCATTTGCCACAGCGTCCACCTCTACCGGCGACTACCACGGGAGCTACTACAGCGTGGGTTACATTGATGATTACGGCGCGCTGAAAAAAGTGGACGTTACCTGTGCAGGTAAGGCGCCATGCCAGCTCAGCGAGCGGAAGGGTCAAAACAATGCGCAAGCTCGTTAATTGTCTGTTTTTGCTGCTGTTCGCCCTTCTGCCCGTCAGAGAGGCGCTGGCGCTTGACTGCTATCTCGGCGTTTCCGGCGGGCCCGTCGAGGAGACAAAAACGATCTCGCCTTTTGCCATTCCCAGCAACGCGCAGGTGGGGGAAAAGATATGGGAATCTGACGATATCAAAGTCCCTGTGACCTGCGACCACAACACCACCAGTAATTTTGAAAAAGAGGACATCTACGCCTGGGTTAACCCCTACCCGTCGGCGTCCGATCCCTACTACGAACTCGGCGTAACCTATGAAGGGATTGACTACGATGCGACGGGGCAACCCAACGGGGTCGATACCTCCCAGTGCCTTGATAACAAACAGATCACTATCTATACCCCCGCCCAAATCCAGCAAATGGGCTGGGAGAACCGCATCTGTTCCGGCAATGCGAACGACATTCACACCTCACGCACGTTCATCGTGCGCTTTCGTCTGTACGTCAGAATCAAGGTCATGCCGCCGCACGGCTACGTCAGCACGCTCGGGGACTATATCGTGGTGCAGTTCGACGGCAAGGGCGGCGTCAACCAGATGTCCGACGCGAAAAACCTGAAGTATCATATTAATGGCCTGAACAATATCACCGTGCTGGACTGCGGGGCGACCTTCAGCATCTATCCGGAAAATCAGGAGATTGATTTTGGTACGTTCAGCGCTCGCGACATAATGAATCAGGGAAAGCGAACGCGCACGTTCTCGGTCAGAACGACCAAGATACAGGACGCCGAGTGTTCCGATGGGTTTAAAATGGATTCGTCGTTCTATACGAACGAGACGCTGAGCGAAGAAGATACCGCCCTGCTCATCGGTAACGGCCTGAAATTACGCATCCTTAACGGAACGCAGCCCTACACCTTTAACCGATACGAAGAGTATGCCGATTTTACCGGCAGTACGTTGCAGTACGAACAGACCTATACCGCTGAGCTGACGCCGGTGCCGGGAAAGGCGATCCAGTCCGGACCATTTGAAACCGTGGTGCTGTTCAAAATTAACTACCACTAAACGTAAAAAAGCCGGGTTTCCCCGGCTTTTTTACATCAGCAGTTTCAGCTGGCTTTGCGCTCGTGCGCCTGGCGGTACTCGACCAGATCTTCAATCGTGACCACCGGCATGTTGTGCAGACGCGCAAAGGTGATGCACTCCGGCGCGCGCGCCATGGTGCCGTCATCGTTGGTCAGTTCACACAGCACGCCCGCAGGTTTGAAGCCCGCCAGCGTCACCAGATCGATGGTCGCTTCGGTGTGGCCGCCGCGGGTCAGGACGCCGCCAGCCTGCGCGCGCAGTGGGAAGACGTGGCCTGGACGATGCAGATCGGAGGGCTTCGCATCATCAGCAATGGCGGCACGTACGGTGGTCAGACGGTCAGCCGCAGACACACCGGTGGTCACGCCATGCGCCGCTTCAATGGTCACGGTAAAACCGGTACCAAAGGCGCTGGTGTTGTTTTCGACCATCATTGGCAGCTCAAGCTGCTTACGACGATCTTCGGTAATACACAGGCATACGATGCCGCTGCCGTGACGGATGGTCAGCGCCATCTGTTCAACGGTCATGTTTTCGGCGGCGAAAATCATGTCGCCTTCGTTTTCACGGTTTTCATCGTCAAGCACCATCACACCGCGGCCTTCGCGCAGTGCATCCAGTGCATGTTCAACACGTTGAGTTGAAGTGCCAAAAGAGGAAAGTAGCGTCTGATTCATGGTAAAAAAACCTCATTAACATTATGGTTACCAGAATCAGGGCAGTCTTAGGAGCGCCGTATAAGCGGCAAAAAGATAACGTGAGCGGGCCCATGCCCGACTGGATCGTTACTCTCTCCCATCCGGACTCTAACCGTCGGCCCCGGAATTACACCGGATCTGCTGACCTTTGAGAATTCACCCAAAGCGCTCGCGGGCTTTCAGCGTTAAGCTGATTTACCGCCGGTGGGGAATTTCGCCCCGCCCTGAGAATAAGCGAGATAACTATAACGCTATTGATTATCCTGGGCAATGCATAAGCATCAAACAATTTTGTTTACCCCGGGCATGACGCGCTACAATGGACACTGACACCTTTCCATCAAGGGAAACGACAATGATTGACCCGAAGAAAATTGAGCAAATTGCGCGTCAGGTTCATGAATCCATGCCGAAAGGCATTCGTGAATTTGGTGATGACGTTGAGAAGAAAATCCGCCAGACGCTGCAGGCGCAGTTGGTTCGCCTTGATCTAGTCAGCCGCGAAGAGTTTGATGTGCAGACGCAGGTTCTGCTGCGCACCCGCGAGAAGCTGGCACTGCTGGAACAACGTCTGACCGAGCTGGAAAACCGCAATGCGCCGGAAGAAGTGAAGCCAGCGCCGGCCATTCCGCCGGTGGATAACCAGGAGTAAGTGCGGCCTGTTGTGCCCGGTGGCGGCTACGCCTTACCGGGCCTACATGAACGCGTAGGTCGGGTAAGGCGCAGCCGCCACCCGACATAAAAAAACGGGCCAACAGGCCCGTTTTTTTACTGACTGTCTTTCTGGATCTTCTTGATGATGTTGGTGGTGGAACACCCGTCCTCAAAGTTGAGCACCATCACCTCGCCACCGTTGGCCCAGACTTCTTCGCTGCCTGCGATTTGCTCCGGCTTGTAATCCCCGCCTTTCACCAGCAGGTCCGGCAGAATACCGGCAATCAGGCGCTGCGGCGTGTCTTCTTCAAACGACACCACCCAGTCCACGGCTTCCAGCGCGCCGAGCACGATCATACGCTGCTCCAGCGGGTTCACCGGACGCGTTTCACCTTTCAGACGTTTGGTCGACGCATCGCTGTTCACTGCCACAATCAGACGATCGCCCAGCTTGCGCGCATTCGCCAGATAGGAGACATGGCCCGCGTGCAGAATGTCGAACACACCGTTGGTCATTACCACTTTCTCACCGCGCTTGCGCGCGGCGGCGACAGCCACTTTAAGCTCGTCTTCGGTCATCACACCGAAACCGGTGTCAGCACGGCCGCGCACCGCGTTTTCCAGCTCGATTGGGGACACGGTTGAGGTACCGAGTTTACCGACGACCACACCCGCCGCGGCGTTAGCGAAGTAGCACGCCTCTTCCAGGGAGTTACCCGCGGCCAGCGTCGCCGCCAGCACGCCGATCACCGTATCACCAGCACCGGTCACGTCATACACTTCCTGCGCCTGGGTTGGCATATGCAGCGGCGCCTTGCCCGGCTGCAGCAGCGTCATCCCCTGCTCGGAGCGGGTCACCAGCAGCGCAGAGAGCTCGAAGTCAGCAATGATCTTCATGCCGCGCTCAACCAGCTCTTCCTCGGTTTTGCATTTGCCCGCCACCGCTTCAAACTCGGAGAGGTTTGGCGTCAGCAAGGTTGCGCCGCGATAGCGCTCAAAGTCGGTGCCTTTCGGGTCGATCAGCACCGGTACGCTGGCCTTACGCGCCAGCTGGATCATCGTCTGCACGCTGGCCAGCGCGCCTTTCGCGTAGTCGGACAGCACCAGCGCGCCGATATTGCCCAACGCCTGGTTAATGCGCTCGTGCAGCGGCTCGGGATCAACGCCTTCGAACCCTTCTTCAAAGTCGAGGCGGATCAGCTGCTGGTTGCGTGACAGCACGCGCAGCTTGGTGATGGTCGGGTGGGTTGGAACCGAAACGAAGTCGCACTTCACGTTCACGTCCGCCAGCGACTTGCTCAGCGCGCGCGCCGCATCGTCGATACCGGTCAGGCCAACCAGACGCGAGTGCGCGCCCAGAGAGGCTATGTTCATCGCCACGTTTGCCGCGCCGCCGGGACGCTCTTCAATGGTGTCTACCTTAACCACCGGTACCGGTGCTTCCGGAGAGATGCGGCTGGTCGGTCCATACCAGTAGCGATCCAGCATCACATCCCCAACAACCATTACTCCAGCACGTTCAAACTCTGGCAGTGTTACTTTCATTCCTGACTCCAGAAAGATTCACAATTTGCGCGCGATAATATCACACTTGATTTGTTACGCACGGTTCCACCAGCCACTTCTGCCAGCTGGCCGTTACCTGAGCGCGTTCTGCGACAAAACAGTCCAGCGCCACGTGGCCCGGCTGCTCCTGCAGCGCCAGATGATGAAGCTCGTCACGCAGCGTCGTGTAGGCGCGGGTTAAGGCCTGCGCCTCCTGCTCGTCCATGATGTCGTTTTGCGCCAGCAGTTCCAGAATGCGCACGTTATCGGACCAGCGGGTCAGCTTCGGCTTGTCGTGCGCGTGGAGCAGCACCAGATACTGGGTAATGAACTCAATATCGGTAATCCCGCCCTCGTCGGCTTTGATATCAAAGCGATCGCGGTGTTTATTACCCAGGTGTGCGCGCATTTTCTCGCGCATCTCGCGCACTTCGGTCTGCAGCGTACTGCCCTCGCGCGGGGTGGTCATGACGTCCTTACGAATGGCATCGAACTGCGTTTTGAGTTGCGGATCGCCATACACCACGCGGGCGCGCACCAGCGCCTGATGCTCCCATGTCCAGGCTTCATTCTTCTGGTAATCGGCGAAGGATTCCGTTGAGGTGACCAGCATGCCCGCCGCGCCGGACGGACGCAGGCGCGCATCGACTTCATACAAAATGCCCGACGAGGTGCGGGTGCTGAACAGGTGCATAATGCGCTGGGCCAGGCGCAGATAGAACTGACGCCCGTCAATCTCACGCTCGCTGTCGGTCATCACGTCAACCGGGCAGTCGTGCAGGAAGATTAAATCCAGATCGGAGCTGTATCCCAGCTCCCAGCCGCCGAGCTTGCCGTAACCGACCACGGCAAACCCTCGTCCCTCGCGGTCAGCAAGGTGCTTCGGCTGGCCATAGCGGGCCACCATCTGCACCCACGCCTGCTGCACGACCGCGTCGATGATCGCCTCTGCGAGCCAGGTTAAGTGATCGCTCACTTTCATCACCGGCAGCGTTCCGGCGATGTCCGCCGCCGCCACGCGCAGCATCTGCGCCTGCTTAAACTGACGCAGCGCCTCCAGCTGCTGCTCTTCGTCCTCTTCCGGCACGCGCAGCAGATACTGACGCAGCTCGTCACGGTAGGCATCCGTCGCCGTGGGTTGATACAGGGTATTCGGGTCGAGCAGTTCATCCAGCAGCAGCGGATAGCGCGCCAGCTTGTTGGCCACCATCGGGGAGGCGGCGCAGAGCGTAATCAGGTGCTTGAGTGCCCCCGGAAACTCGCTCAAAAGCTCCAGATACGTGGTGCGCGTGATGATCCCGCTCAGCAGCGGCATCATGCGCGACAGCGGCACCGGCGCATCCGCCCGCGAGCAGACCTCGCTCAGCAGGTGCGGCATCAGGTGATCCAGCACCTGTCGACCGCGCGGGCCGATGGCGCGCTTGTTCAGCTCAAGACGGAAATCGGCAATCAGCGCCACCACGCGATGGCGCGCGTCGTCGGTTAAATGCGTCAGCACCGGCGTGGTGTCATCTTCCTGGAGCGCGTCCTGCCACAGCTCGCGCCAGTGCTCGGAAAGCGCATCGTCCTGCGATTCACTTTCATCATCACCAATCAGTTCGTTAAAGATGCGGCGCACGCCTGCCATGTGGGCATCGAGCCGTTCGGTCAGCGTTGACCAGTCATCCACGCGCATGCCCCAGGCCAGACGCGCCCGGTTAAGGTCATCCCCCGGCAGGGTCTGGGTCTGTTCGTCGTTGATGCTTTGCAGCAGGTTTTCCAGACGACGCAGGAACAGATAGGCCTCGCGCAGGGTTTGCGCGTCGCCGTCCGGCAGCAGGTGAAGCTGCTCGATGGCGCTCAGCGTCGGGAGCAGCGAGCGGGATTGTAGCGACGGCTCGCGCCCGCCGCGAATCAGCTGGAAGACCTGGACGATAAATTCGATTTCGCGAATACCACCCGCGCCAAGCTTGATGTTGTCCTTCAGCCCACGACGGCGAACCTCACGGGCAATCATCCCTTTCATATTGCGCAGGGACTGGATGACGCTGAAGTCGATATAGCGACGGAACACGAACGGGCGCAGCATGGCACGCAGCTCGTTGGCGTAGGCGTCATCGCTGTCGCCCATGATCCGCGCTTTGACCATCGCATAACGCTCCCAGTCGCGCCCCTGTTCCTGGTAGTAGTCCTCCAGCGCGGCAAAGCTCAACACCAGCGGCCCGCTATCGCCGAACGGACGCAGGCGCATGTCCACGCGGTAGACAAAACCATCCTGCGTCGGCTGATCCAGCGCCTTAATCAGGCGCTGACCGAGACGGGTAAAGAACTGGGCGTTGTCCAGCTCGCGACGGCCGCCGCGCGTGGAGCCGTTCTCAGGCCAGGCGAAAATCAGGTCGATATCGGAGGAAAAGTTCAGCTCGCAACCGCCCAGCTTGCCCATCCCCAGAATCAACAGCGGCTGAGGAACCCCTTCCTCGCTGCACGGCGTGCCCCACTCTTTACAGCAGGCGGCGTAGAGCCAGTCGCGCGCGGCGACAATCAACGTCTGCGCCAGCTCGCTTAACTGCTGCAGCGTACTCTCTTCACTCACCAGCTCCAGCGCCTGCGCCCAGGCAATGCGCACCATCACACGACGGCGGAACTGACGCAGGACGCGCATCAGCGTCGCCTCATCCGCGACGTCTTCAAGCGCGGCCTGCAGCCAGCCGGCATAATGCCGCCACTCGTCCGCCTGCGGCGGTGCGTTCTCAAGCTCCGCCAGCCAGTCCGGGTAGACGGCGATGCTTTCCTGCACAAAATCACTGAAGACGAGCACGCTTTTCGCCTGCTCGCTTAACGATGACGCCAGTAATGACTCAGGCAGACGTTCGCAAACGGTCTGCCACTGCTGCTGTAACGGTGAAGAAAGCGGCATTCTAGGGGTTCCTTGCCAGAGTTAACGTTTTCCGCTGTGCAGCCAGTACGGCTCCTGCGAAATGGCCTCATTACGGAAATGCTCAATTTCAATATGCTGACGGGTTTCGATGGCATGCTTCAGCCCCTGCCAGTTTTCCAGCCACGCCTGCGCCTGTGGCCCGTCGTAGGCACCGGAAAGGAGCAGCATGCTGTCGATGTTGCGCGAAAGACGGGGAAGCTGATCGCCATACTTATCGCCGAGCGGATACGCAAAGGTGCTCTTCAGTTCAGCGGCATGACGGGAAAGATGAATGTCCGCGAAACGCTTAAAGTTTTCCGCGATTTTGGCCTCGGCTTTCGCATCCAGGAACGCGCGCCAGCCGCGCGTGACCAGAAACTCGGTCAGCGCCAGTTTTGCCGAAGCGGCTTGCGGGCTGTAAATTGCCGTTTGCGCCGAGACGTCCGAGAGCATCAGCGTTTCGGTTTGCGTCAGCAGATCACGTAAGTGAGCGCTCGCTTTGCGAGGAACGATACCGCCGAACAGCGCCAGGGTATGGCGCACCAGGGCAATCGCCGCGAGCACGTGGGATTTGGCGTTTTTCACATTTCGCACCCACAGCTCTTCGTGGTACTGCCACTGCGAAAGCGCCAGCTCCAGCGCGGCTTCCAGCCCCTGCTCAACGCTGGCTTTCGGCGCAACGCGCAAAATGGTCGTCTCTTTCAGGACGCGCGGCGCATTTCCGGCCGCCAGATGGTAACCCCGCGCGGCTTTACTCAGGCTTCCCTGACGCAGTCCGGACTGGCTCACCAGCCTGCGCGCCAGCTTCAGCACGTCATTTGCGTCCCCTTCCAGCAGTTCAAGCTCCAGTTCACAAATGGGTTCCTGGAACTCCCCCGCCTTCACCTCACCGAGATCGAGAGCGATTTCGATGCGGCTTTTACCTTCCGTCACCAGCCATTTCTCGCGCCAGAAATCGGTGCTGAACAGCGGCTGCACCTGTTCTGCCAGCGTGGCAGGCAGCTCGCCTTCAGGCCAGACGTCCGTCGGGAAGCGTTCGAGCTCAAGTTCTGGCTGACTGATGTCGATATTGTATTCCGGACGCTGATGTAACCCGCCGACCACGCGGCCGGCAATTTTCATTGTCATCTCGTAGCGCCCGCTCGCGCCACGGATGCGCAGCCCCATATCGTGACGGCGCAGCCAGTTGTCCGGCGTTTCGTAATAGATATTAAGCAGTTGTACCGGTGCATGGTGTTCGCCGGAGAGCGTATGCAGATGCTGGCGGAGTGCGTCAACGCTGTCTTTTTCGACGATAAATTTTAATTCGATTTCCTGAGCCATAGCCTTGTACTTTTGCGGGCGTCACAGACGCGTCAATGAGGGCGAACTTCCTCGCCATTTGTTTGTCAGTACATAGTATTTTGCGCCAAATTGCCATGCAATGAGCAATTTGTCGGGCGTAAATGTCCAGAGTCGTGACACAGATGATTCTGATTGCTGACGAATGCTTTGCGTAGAGACACTGTTGCCACTACTATCGTTCCACTATTTATGAAAATAACGACTAATGATGCTTAAATTACGCCTGATTGGACTTACTTTACTCGCTTTTAGCGCCGCAACAGCCGTGCACGCTGAAGAGAAGCGTTACGTTTCTGACGAACTGAACACCTGGGTACGCAGTGGCCCCGGAGATAATTATCGCCTCGTGGGCACGGTCAATGCCGGCGAGGAAGTCACCCTGTTACAGACCAACGCGGACACCAACTACGGTCAGGTTCGCGACAGCTCTGGCCGTACGTCCTGGATCCCGCTGAAAGAGCTGAGCACCGTGCCAAGCCTGCGCACCCGCGTGCCGGATCTGGAAAATCAGGTGAAAACCCTGACCGACAAGCTGAACAACATCGACGGAACCTGGAACCAGCGTACCGCCGAAATGCAGCAGAAAGTGGCGCAGAGCGACGGTGTGATTAACGGGCTGAAAGAAGAGAACCAGAAGCTGAAAAACGAGCTGATTGTCGCGCAGAAGAAAGTGAATGCCGCCAACCTGCAGCTCGATGACAAACAGCGCACCATCATCATGCAGTGGTTTATGTATGGCGGCGGCGTGCTGGGCGTCGGTCTGGTGCTGGGTCTGGTTCTGCCGCACCTGATCCCAAGCCGTAAGCGTAAAGATCGCTGGATGAACTAATTCGTCTTCTCTGCCAGACTTACGTATCATTCTGGAAAAGAGAAAACGGGAGTGTCAGGCGTGAAGAGTTATCTGGTCGGTGGTGCGGTTCGTGATGCGTTGTTAGGTCTGCCGGTCAAAGATAAAGACTGGGTGGTGGTGGGCGCCACCCCGGAAGAGATGCTCGACGCGGGCTACCAGCAGGTAGGCCGCGATTTTCCCGTGTTCCTGCACCCGAAAAGCCGCGAAGAGTATGCCCTGGCGCGTACCGAGCGGAAATCAGGTTCGGGCTATACGGGCTTCACCTGCTATGCCGCGCCTGACGTCACGCTGGAGGAAGATCTCCTGCGTCGCGATCTGACCATTAACGCGCTGGCGCAGGACGAGCACGGCCAGATTGTTGACGCTTATGGCGGCCAGGACGATCTGCGCAACCGTCTTTTACGCCACGTCTCCCCGGCGTTTTCTGAAGATCCGCTCCGCGTGCTGCGCGTGGCGCGTTTTGCCGCGCGTTACGCCCATCTCAGCTTCCGTATTGCCGATGAGACAATGGCGCTGATGACCGCCATGACCGGGGCGGGCGAGCTTGAACACCTGACGCCAGAGCGCGTCTGGAAAGAGACGGAGAATGCCCTCACCACGCGTAACCCGCAGGTCTTTTTCCAGGTCCTGCGCGACTGCGGCGCGCTGAAGGTGCTTTTCCCGGAAATAGACGCGCTGTTTGGCGTCCCGGCTCCGGCGAAATGGCACCCGGAAATTGATACCGGCGTGCACACGCTGATGACCCTGAGCATGGCGGCCATGCTCAGCCCTGACGTGGACGTGCGTTTTTCCACCCTGTGCCACGATCTGGGCAAAGGCTTGACGCCAAAAGAGCTCTGGCCTCGGCATCACGGGCACGGTCCGGCCGGGGTGAAGCTGGTCGAGGGGCTGTGCCAGCGTCTGCGCGTGCCGAACGAAATCCGCGATCTGGCGAAACTGGTGGCCGAATTCCACGATCTGATCCACACCTTCCCCATCCTGAAACCGGCCACCATCGTTAAGCTTTTCGATAACATCGACGCCTGGCGCAAACCCCAGCGCGTGGCGCAAATCGCACTGACCAGCGAAGCTGACGTGCGCGGGCGTACCGGGTTTGAAGCGTGCGACTACCCGCAGGGACGTTTACTGCGTAAAGCCTGGGAGGTAGCGAAAGCGGTGCCGACGAAGGACGTCGTCGAGGCGGGATTCAAAGGACCGGAAATTCGCGAAGAACTCACGAAACGGCGAATTCAGGCGGTCTCTGACTGGAAGGAAAAGCATTGCCCTCAGCCAAAAGACTGAGGGCCATCGGTCAGAAGAAGACCACGTATACCGCAGCGGCAACGATGAAGCGATAGATCGCGAACGGAATGAACGAGATACGCTTAATCAGCTGCAGGAAGGTTTTGATGGCAATCAGCGCCACGATAAACGCGGTGATGAAGCCAACGGCGAACATGGGAATGTCGCCCGTGGTGAGGAAACCGATGCTTTTATAGAGGTCAAGCGCGGTGGCACCCATCATCATCGGCACCGCCAGCAGGAACGAGAACTCTGACGCGGCGTAACGGCTTACGCCCATCAGCATCCCGCCGGAGATGGTTGCGCCTGAACGCGAGAAGCCCGGCCACAGCGCCAGACACTGGAAGCAGCCAATGATAAACGCCTGACGATACGTCATATCGTCCAGCCCTTCCGCGCGCGGCGTTTTTGGCTTCAGCACTTCCGCGGCGATCAGCAGGAAGCCGCCCACCACCAGCGCGTACATCACGTTAATCGGGTTAAACAGCGATTTGATGGCGTCGTGGAAAACCAGCCCCAGCACCACTGCCGGGACCATCCCAAGCAGAATATGGATCAGCGACAGGCGGCCTTTACTCATCCCTTCGTGCTGCGGCGGACGGCCAAAATGGATACCGATCAGGCCAAACAGACGGCGCCAGAACATCACCACCACCGCCAGAATCGAACCCAGCTGGATAACCACTTCGAACGTTTTGGCGGTATCGCCTTCAAAGCCCAGCAGATGGCCAACGATAATCATATGGCCGGTACTGGAAACCGGTAAAAACTCCGTCAATCCTTCGACCACACCCAGTATTGCCGCCACCAGCAGCGAGTGCATATCGCTCATCTATAAACCCCTAAAAAAATATAAAAAAAACGGTCGCCCCAACGGCTACCGTGAAAGATACAGCTATAAGACAGATATAACCTAAAAGGGTTTAGCTATTATGACGTTAAATCTTGCCTTTCAGATTTGTGCCACGCTCGATGATGACGCCAACGTTGGCGGCGCGCGCCACCGCGCCCGGCTTGCTCAGCTTGATGCGCACCCACGGTGAGTTGAATTTTTTCAGCAGCAGTTCTGCGACTTCTTCCGCCACCCGTTCGACCAGCGCAAAACGTTGCCCTTCAACGTGGGCGATGACCGTTTCACTGATATCGGCGTAGCTCAGACAGTCATTCACGTCATCACTTTTTGCCGACTTGCGGTTATCCCAGCCCATTTCGATATCGAACACCAGCTTCTGCTCGATGGTCTGTTCCCAGTCGTAAACACCAATAGTGGTGATTACCGAAAGTTGCTTTATAAATACAATGTCCATCACGACCTGCCTGCTTTTTGGCTAAACCGGATACCACTTCCGGCGAATTATGCGTATTATCCACAGATGCTGAGAATACAGATACATTTTCAAAACGGAACAGCGTTATGAGTGCAATCGCGCCTGGAATGATCCTCCTCGCCTATCTTTGCGGCTCAATCTCCAGCGCCATTCTGGTCTGCCGCATCGCCGGGTTACCTGACCCGCGTGAAAGTGGTTCCGGGAATCCGGGAGCGACCAACGTACTACGAATTGGCGGCAAGGGAGCAGCCGTAGCGGTTTTGATTTTTGATGTTCTGAAAGGAATGCTACCCGTCTGGGGCGCGTATGCGCTGGGCGTCACGCCGTTCTGGCTGGGGCTTATTGCGATTGCTGCCTGTGTCGGCCACATCTGGCCCGTATTCTTCGGTTTTAAAGGCGGCAAAGGTGTGGCGACCGCCTTTGGTGCCATTGCGCCCATCGGCTGGGACCTGACCGGCGTGATGGCCGGGACCTGGCTACTGACCATTCTGCTGAGCGGCTATTCGTCGCTGGGCGCCATCGTCAGCGCGCTGATCGCGCCGTTCTACGTCTGGTGGTTCAAGCCCCAGTTTACCTTCCCGGTGTCGATGCTCTCCTGCCTTATCCTGCTGCGTCATCACGATAATATTCAGCGCCTGTGGCGTCGTCAGGAGACAAAAATCTGGACGAAGCTCAAGAGGAAGAAAAAAGACGCCCCGTAAGGTTAGTTATGCCTTATAGCCAAATGTGATTTTGGTCACCTTCTGCCTGTGGTAACTGTTAATGACACAACACAACCACATCAGAAGAAAATGGCAGAAATCACAGAAACCACTCCCCTTTCAACGGCAGGAAAACACCCCGATGGCGACATCCAGTGGGTGCGCAGCGCCTCGGATGTCTCACGCCTCGTTAATGACGGTTCTCAGGGTCGGGCCAACGCCCGTATCGTGGTCGGTATCGCGCTGGGCGGGATTTTCCTCGATGCCTACGATCTGGGCGCGCTGGCCTTCGGCATTAAAGACATCACCCGCGAATTTAACCTGACGCCCGCCGGTACCGGCATGGTGGCCTCGGCCATTACCTTTGGCGCCATTGTCGGGGCGCTGCTCGGCGGTTATCTCACGGATAAAATCGGGCGCTATCGCGTCTTTATGGCTGATATGGTGTTCTTCGTCGTAGCGGCTATTGCCTGTGCGCTGGCTCCGAACGAATATGTGCTGGCGGGTGCCCGCTTTGTCATGGGGCTTGGCGTTGGGATCGACCTTCCCGTGGCGATGGCGTTTTTAAGCGAGTTCGCCAGGCTGAAAGGCCCCGGCAATAAGGCCTCCAGCGTCGCCATGTGGTGCCCCACCTGGTATGCCGCCATCAGTATCTCCTACCTGCTGGTGCTTTTCTTCTACGCCGTACTCCCGGAAAGCCACAGCGACTGGCTGTGGCGTTTGATTCTCGGCTTTGGCGCCGTGCCGGCGCTGGTGATTATTGCCATCCGCAGCCGCTATATGAGCGAATCGCCGGTCTGGGCGGCAAATCAGGGCAACCTGAAGGAGGCAGCGTCCATTTTACGCCACTCATACAACATCAATGCCCACGTACCGCAGGATGCGCTGAGCCAGCCAGCCCCCGTCGTGAATAAAGCGAAATGGTCAAACTACCTGAACCTGTTCCGCGGGATCTACTTGCGGCGCACCACGCTCGCCACGCTGCTGTCCGTCGTCTCCTCGTTCGCCTATAACGCGGTGGCGTTTGGTCTGCCAGTGATCATCTCCAGCTTCTTTGTCCAGTCGATGCTGACCACCATCCTGATATCTCTGGCGCTTAACCTGCTGTTTGCCTTCGTTGGCGGACTGCTGGCGGTACGCTACGTGCCGCGCTTCGGCGCATGGCGAATGTCGCTGGCGGGTTACGCCTGCCAGCTGGCCGCGCTGCTGGGCCTGGGGCTGATTGGTCGTCCGGAAGGCGCCACCGAAGGCGTGCTTGCCGTGGCGATGCTGGCGCTCTTCCTGTTCGGCCAGGGCTTCGGCCCGGGCGCACATACCATGACGTTTGCCTCGCTGAGCTACCCGACCTCGCTGCGCGGCGTTGGCGTGGGCCTTAACCAGACGCTGATGCGCAGCAGCTCGACGCTGTCGCTGTTCCTGTTCCCGCTGCTGGTCGCCTCGCTGGATACCGCCGTGTTCTGGGTAATTGCGCTGGCGCCGTTTATCGGCCTGGCCTCGCTGCTGGCGATACGCTGGGAGCCATCGGGGTATGATGTGGATGCGGAGGATTACCGCTAATGACCTCGCTTCGGTGGGTTAACCCCACCGAAGGATTCTTACAAATCATCCAGCAGCGTTCGGGAAAGTTTTTTCAGCATCTCAAGCTCTTCATCATTCATCCGCATGCTGCAACGTATCTGGTCCGGCAGCGCCATCACCTGCTTTTTCAGTGCGTTAGCCTTCTCCGTCAGAACGACATTTTTCATTCTTTCGTCACCCACAACCGCGATACGGTTGAGAAACCCTTTTGCCTCAAGCTTTTGCACCAGCGGAGTCAATGTACCCGAATCAAAAAACGTCTTATCGCTGAGATCGCGAAGTGGAATGTTGTCTTTCTCATAAAGCGCCATCAAAACAACAAATTGCGGATAGGTAAGATCCATTTCCTGCAATAAGGGACGATATTGCCGAACGAACGCGTTGGTGACCGAGTACAGTGAGAAGCAAAGTAAATCATCTAACGTCTTGTTTTCTTTCATTTCTCTTTCAACCCTTAGTCAGTTTTATAAAAAAATTATAAATAAAGTTTGACTAAAAGTATCTTGCGCGCAAGTATTACAGCAACAACTTAATAGCGCACTACTTAAATAACGTTACTGTCTAACACTCGCTTAAAGAGGTACTACCATGAAAACATTAGCCGCCATCCTGGTTTCTTCCGTGTTCGCGTCTGCTGCAGCGTCCGCTCACACCACCAATACCCCTACCCCGACCGCAGGCGTACAGGCATTTCTTAATGTTCTGAATTCGGGCAAGGGTAAGCCAATGGAACAGATGACCCCGCAGGAAGCCCGTCAGGTACTGATCGGCGCACAGCAAGGCGCAAAACTGCCGCCCGCTCAGGTTTCAGAAAAAACGATCCAGGTAAATGGTCAGGCGATCAAACTGAAAATAGTGAAACCTGAAAACGCGACCGGCACGCTCCCGGCATTTATGTTCTTCCACGGCGGCGGCTGGGTGCTGGGTGATTTCCCAACCCACGAACGCTTAATCCGAGATCTGGTTCGCGCGTCAGGTGCCGCAGCGGTTTACGTTGATTACACGCCGTCACCTGAGGCCCATTTCCCGGTGGCCATTCATCAGGCCTTTGAAGCGACAAAATGGGTAGCCGAGCACGGTCAGGAAATTGGCGTGGACGGTAGCCGTCTGGGTCTGGTCGGTAACAGCGTGGGCGGCAATATGGTGGCTTCCGTGGCGCTGCAGGCAAAACAATTTAATGGGCCAAAAATTCGCTACAACGTCATGCTCTGGCCTGTGACCGATGCGAATTTTGATACTGCCTCGTATAACCAGTTCGAGAACGGCTATTTCCTGTCGAAAAACATGATGAAATGGTTCTGGGATAACTACACCACCAACGCGGCCGATCGCAAGAATATCCTTGCCTCTCCGCTTCGCGCCAGCGCCGCGCAGTTGAAAGGCTTCCCGGAGACGCTGATTCAGACAGCAGAGCTAGACGTTCTGCGGGATGAAGGTGAAGCATTCGGGCGTAAGCTGGATGCGGCTGGCGTCCCGGTGACCGTCACGCGCTATAACGGCATGATCCACGATTATGGCCTGCTCAATCCACTGAGCGAAGAGCCTACGGTCAAGGTTGCCCTGGAGCAGGCTGGCGCAGCGCTGCATGAGCACCTGAAATAACGGCATCGCGATGTTTGTCAGACAGCACGCCCTCCGGGCGTGCTTTTTTGTTTCGTCTTAACCGCCATCCATAAGCGACTCATATGACAGCCTTCATTTCTGCCAGGGCATACTGAAACGACCCGATGATGAGCAGATGGATGCAGCATGTTAGCAGCTCAGGTCACTGATAATTCATACAAAGGCTGGCAGGCGTCGCTTGCCCTGCAGTTTTGTCACACCCCTGAGAAAACCCTCCTGCACTCCGCTCATCACGTCGGGCCGCTTACCGTTCAGCGTCCATTTTATCCCGAAGGCGAGACCTGCCACCTCTATCTTCTGCACCCGCCGGGCGGGGTTGTGGGCGGGGATACGCTGGATATTACCGTGCGTCTGGACGCCAAAAGCCATGCGCTTATCACCATGCCCGGCGCCAGCAAGTTCTATCGCAGCAGCGGCCCGCAGGCTCGCCTGCATCAGCACTTTTATCTCGATGAGGGATCCACGCTGGAGTGGCTGCCGCAGGACACCATTATCTTCCCCGGTGCGAATGCCGCGCTGCGCTCCGTCTTCCACCTGAAGGCCTCCAGCACGCTGCTGGCGTGGGAGCTGTACTGCCT
Source organism: Enterobacter sp. Acro-832 (assembly GCF_011752745.1). NCBI lineage: Bacteria > Pseudomonadati > Pseudomonadota > Gammaproteobacteria > Enterobacterales > Enterobacteriaceae > Enterobacter > Enterobacter sp. Acro-832. Next base: position 275,215 of record NZ_VWWX01000003.1, on the reverse strand, counting down.
GGGACGACCGGTAATCAATGAGACCTTCAGCCACGGCACGCTGGAGAGCCGCCTTGAAGTCTGGGTTGAGGACGAGCCACGCCTGATTGAACGTCAGCACCTTGCCGACGGCGATCTCACGCCCGTCGCCGGGCATCCGTGGATTGGCACGCTGCTGTTCTACCCGGCCAGAGAAGGACATCTCGACGCGGCGCGTGCGCTGCTCGCCCCGCTGGATACGTTTGCGGGCGCCACGCTCGCAGACGATCTCATGTCGGTGCGCTTTCTCTCCCACGATAACCTGATTTGTCAGCGGGTGATGCGCGACGTCTGGCAGTCGCTTCGCCCGCTTCTCACCACCAAAACCGCCTGTTCGCCGCGTATCTGGCAGACATAAGAGAAACGTTATGGAACTGACCCCCAGAGAAAAAGACAAGCTGTTGCTGTTCACCGCCGCGCTGGTTGCCGAACGCCGCCTTGCGCGCGGGGTAAAGCTCAATTACCCGGAATCGGTCGCGCTGATCAGCGCCTTCATCATGGAAGGCGCGCGCGATGGTGAAACCGTCGCCTCGCTGATGGAGGCAGGCCGCCACGTCCTGACCCGCGACCAGGTAATGGAGGGCGTGCCGGAGATGATCCCGGATATCCAGGTGGAAGCCACCTTCCCGGACGGGTCCAAGCTCGTCACCGTCCACAACCCGATCGTCTAAGGAGCGCGTGATGATCCCTGGCGAATACCAGATCCAGCCCGGCGCGATTGCGATCAACATCGGGCGCGAAACCCAAACCGTGATTGTCGAAAATCACGGCGACAGGCCGATCCAGGTCGGATCGCACTATCACTTTCACGAGGTCAACCCGGCGCTGAAGTTTGACCGTGAGGTGACCCGGGGCTACCGGCTGAACATCCCGGCAGGCACCGCCGTGCGCTTTGAGCCCGGCCAGAAGCGCGAAGTGACGCTGGTTCAGGTCACGGGGGCGCAGCGCATTGTCGGCTTTCGCGGCGAGGTAATGGGCGAGGTGAAACATGGCTGAGATTTCGCGCCAGGCCTATGCCGATATGTTCGGCCCCACCACCGGCGATAAAGTGCGGCTGGCCGACAGCGAGCTGTGGATTGAAGTGGAAGACGATCTCACGATCTACGGCGAAGAGGTCAAGTTCGGCGGCGGGAAGGTGATCCGCGACGGCATGGGCCAGGGGCAGATGACCGCAGACGACTGCGTGGATCTGGTGCTGACCAACGCGCTGATCGTCGATCACTGGGGGATCGTGAAAGCCGATATCGGCGTCAAGAACGGGCGGATTTTTGCCGTCGGCAAAGCCGGCAACCCCGACATTCAGCCCGGCGTGACGATCCCGATTGGTGCCGCAACCGAAGTCATCGCCGCCGAAGGGAAGATCGTCACCGCAGGCGGGATCGACACCCACATCCACTGGATCTGCCCGCAGCAGGCGGAAGAGGCGCTGGTCTCCGGCGTCACCACCATGATCGGCGGCGGTACCGGACCCGCGGCGGGCACCAACGCCACCACCTGCACGCCGGGGCCGTGGTATATCGCCCGCATGCTGCAGGCTGCCGATACGCTGCCGGTGAATATCGGCCTGCTCGGCAAAGGTAACGGATCCAATCCGGACGCCCTGCGCGAGCAGATTGCCGCGGGCGCCATCGGGCTTAAGATCCACGAAGACTGGGGCGCGACGCCTGCGGCGATCAACTGCTCGCTGGAGGTGGCCGAAGAGATGGACATTCAGGTGGCGCTGCACAGCGACACGCTGAACGAGTCCGGGTTTGTCGAAGATACGCTGGCCGCCATTGGCGGGCGCACCATCCACACCTTCCACACCGAAGGGGCGGGCGGTGGCCACGCGCCGGATATCATCACCGCCTGCGCACACCCGAATATTCTGCCCTCCTCCACCAACCCGACGCTGCCCTACACGGTCAATACCATCGACGAGCATCTCGACATGCTGATGGTTTGTCATCACCTCGACCCGGATATCGCCGAGGACGTGGCGTTTGCCGAATCCCGCATTCGTCGGGAGACCATCGCCGCCGAAGACGTGCTGCATGACATCGGCGCGTTCTCGCTCACGTCGTCAGATTCGCAGGCCATGGGCCGCGTCGGGGAAGTGATTATCCGTACCTGGCAGGTGGCGCACCGCATGAAGGTCCAGCGCGGCGCGCTGCCGGAAGAGACCGGCGAGAACGACAATTTCCGCGTGAAGCGCTACGTCGCCAAATACACCATTAACCCGGCGCTGACCCACGGTATCGCCCATGAAGTGGGCTCGATTGAGGCGGGCAAGCTGGCAGATCTGGTGGTCTGGTCCCCGGCGTTCTTCGGCGTAAAACCCGCCACCATCGTCAAAGGCGGGATGATCGCCTGCGCGCCGATGGGTGACATCAACGCTTCGATCCCCACACCGCAGCCGGTCCATTACCGCCCAATGTTTGGCGCGCTGGGCGCCGCGCGCCACGCCACGCGGCTGACGTTTGTCTCGCAGGCGGCTCACGCGAACGGCATCCCCCAGCAGCTCAACCTGCAGAGCGCCACGGCGGTGGTGAAAGGCTGCCGGACGGTGAAAAAGGCCGACATGATCCACAACGCTCTGCAGCCGAACATCACCGTCGATTCGCAAACCTACGAGGTGCGCGTCGACGGCGAACTGATTACCAGCGAACCGGCTGACGTTCTGCCGATGGCGCAACGCTATTTCCTGTTTTGAGGAGTGATGATGATTTATCTGACCCAACGCCTGGACCATGCGCATCAGACTACCGCCAGCGTCACGCTGCCGATTGACGTGCGGGTGAAAAGCCGCGCCCGCGTGGCGCTTAACGACGGCCGCGAAGCCGGGCTGATGCTGCCGCGCGGCCTGCTACTGCGCGGGGGCGACCTGCTGACCACCGACGACGGCAGCGAAGTGATCGAAGTGATCGCCGCCCCGGAGTCGGTCTCCGTGGTGCGCTGCGCCGATCCGTTCCTGCTCGCCCGCGCCTGCTACCACCTGGGCAACCGCCACGTGCCGCTGCAGGTCATGCCCGGCGAGCTGCGCTATCACCACGATCACGTTCTCGACGACATGCTGCGCCAGTTTGGGCTGGAGGTAACCTACGCCAGCCTGCCGTTTGAACCGGAAGCGGGCGCGTACGCCAGCGATGCCCACAGCCATAGCCACGCTCATACCCATTCACATTAAGGATCCATCATGCGCAAGTTACTTCCCCTGTTACTGCTGGCCTTTTCCGTTCCCGCGCTCGCGCATCCCGGCCACGGCGCCGACAGCTTTCAGGCCGGTTTTTTCCATCCGCTGACCGGGCTCGATCATCTCCTGATGCTGACCGGTGCAGGCGTGCTTTCAGCGCTGAGCGGCCGCAAGCTCCTGCTGCCGTTTGCCACCCTCGGGATGATGCTTGTCGGTGCCGTTGCGGGCAGTCTGCTCGGCGGCTTTAGCGGCATGGAGATGCTGATTATCGCCTCGCTGGCGGTCAGTGGCGTGATGATGTTTAAAACCGAAAATCGCCTGCTGCTGGCGGTGCCTGCCCTGGCGATGTTCCACGGCTGGGCGCACGGCGTGGAGATGTCCGGCCATAACTTCTGGCTCTTCACCAGCGGGTTTATGTTCGCCAGCGCCACGGTGCTGTGCGCCAGTTTCGCCGCAGGATTGCTGCTGCGCCGTCACGACGGGCTGCGTAAAACCTTTGGCGGCGGGCTGATTGTTTCCGCCCTGCTGGCGCTGATGAGCTGATGGAGCACGCCCGCCAGAGGCTGCGCCTGATGCAGCTCTCCAGCAGCAGCCTGCCGGTCGGGTCGTTTACCTGGTCGCAGGGGCTGGAGTGGGCCGTTGAGGCGGGCTGGGTCACGGACGCCGACGCCTTTAAACGCTGGCAGATCCAGCAGATGGAGCAGAGCTTTTTCTGCGTCGATCTGCCGCTGTTTCACCGTCTCTGTCAGGCCTGCGATCGGCACGATCTGGCAACGGCCAGACGCTGGACGGCATACCTGCTCGCCTGTCGGGAAACGCGCGAGCTGCGCGAAGAAGAATGCAACCGCGGAGCGGCCTTTACGCGCCTGATTAAAAGCTGGGAGCCGGACTGCCCGGCAGAATGGCTGGCGCTGTGCAGGCAAAGCCAGCTCTGCGGCATGGCGTGGCTCGGCGTGCGATGGGGCATTGACGTGCGCGAGCTGGCCCTGAGCCTGGGATACAGCTGGATTGAGAGCGCAGTCATGGCGGGCGTTAAGCTGGTGCCGTTTGGGCAGCAGGCCGCGCAGCAGCTGATTATCGAACTGAGCGACCATTTTGCCGCCGGGCTTGAACAGGCCTTTTTACGTCGCGACAACGCGCTGGGCGCAGCAACGCCGCTGTCCGCCATCGCCTCCGCGCGCCACGAAACCCAATATTCACGACTATTCCGTTCCTGAGGAGTCAACATGGCTGATTACAAACATCCCCTGCGCGTGGGCGTGGGTGGCCCGGTAGGGTCGGGCAAAACCGCGCTGCTGGAAGCGCTCTGCAAGGCGATGCGCGATACCTACCATCTTGCGGTGGTAACCAACGATATCTACACCAAAGAGGATCAACGCATCCTGACCGAAGCGGGCGCGCTGGCGCCGGAGCGCATTGTGGGCGTGGAGACCGGCGGCTGCCCGCATACCGCCATCCGCGAAGATGCCTCAATGAACCTGGCGGCGGTGGAAGCGCTCAGCGAGAAATTCGGTAATCTGGACCTGATCTTCGTGGAAAGCGGCGGGGACAACCTGAGCGCGACGTTCAGCCCGGAGCTGGCGGATCTGACCATCTACGTGATCGACGTGGCCGAAGGGGAAAAAATTCCGCGCAAGGGCGGGCCGGGGATCACCAAATCCGATTTTCTGGTGATCAACAAAACCGATCTTGCGCCGTACGTCGGCGCCTCGCTGGAGGTGATGGAGCGCGATACCAACCGCATGCGCGGCGATCGTCCATGGACCTTTACTAACCTGAAGGCGGGTGACGGCCTGGGGACGATTATTGCGTTTCTGGAAGAGAAAGGGATGCTGCGGGTGTAGTGCGGTTTATTGCCCGGTGGCGCTGCGCTTACCGGGCCTACAAAACCGTAGGCCGGGCAAACGACGTGCCGCCCGGCAAAAAAACTCACGCCTCAGGCAGTTCCGCCAGCGGCCAGCGCGGACGCACGGACACGCTCAGGTCAGACGTTGCGCCAGCGTTCAGGCGCACCATCCCCGCGTAGGCGATCATCGCCCCGTTATCGGTGCAGAATTCCGGACGCGCGTAGAACACTTCTCCGCGACGCTTTTGCATCATCTCGGCGAGCTTCGCGCGCAGCGTGCGGTTGGCGCTGACGCCGCCCGCCATCACCAGACGCTTGAAGCCGGTCTGATCCAGCGCGCGCTTGCACTTGATCATCAGCGTATCCACCACTGCATCTTCAAACGCGCGGGCGATATCGGCGCGGGTCTGATCGCTGTCGTCGTTATTGCGGATCGTGTTGGCTGCGAAGGTTTTCAACCCGGAGAAGCTGAAGTCCAGCCCCGGACGGTCGGTCATCGGACGCGGGAAGACAAAGCGCCCTTCCGTTCCCTGCGACGCCATTTTGGACAGCATCGGACCGCCTGGGTAATCGAGTCCCAGCAGCTTGGCGGTTTTGTCGAACGCTTCACCGGCGGCGTCGTCGATCGACTCGCCCAGCAGCTCGTACTTGCCAATCCCCGTTACGCTAATCAGCTGCGTATGGCCGCCGGAGACCAGCAGCGCCACAAACGGGAATTCAGGCGGATTCTCTTCCAGCATCGGCGCCAGAAGGTGCCCTTCCATATGGTGAACCGGGATGGCCGGCACGTCCCACGCGAAGGCCAGCGAACGGCCAACCGTTGCGCCGACCAGCAGCGCACCGACCAGGCCCGGACCGGCGGTATAGGCCACTGCATCAATATCGGTTGAGCTCAACCCGGCCTCTTTCAGCGCCGCCTGAATCAGGGGAACCGTTTTACGCACGTGGTCACGAGAGGCCAGTTCAGGCACGACGCCGCCGTAGTCAGCGTGCAATTTCACCTGACTATACAGTTGGTTGGCCAGAAGCCCTTTTTCGTCGTCGTAAATGGCGATGCCGGTTTCATCGCAGGATGTTTCAATACCCAGTACACGCATGACTTGTTTTACCTCGTTTCAATACCGCGCAGTGTAGAGCCTGGGCGGGTTGATGTAAAACTTTGTTCGCCCCAGGAAGAAGGCTCGTGTATACTCCTCACCCTTATTAAAGTCCCTTTCAAAATCGCATCGGTGCTTTACAAAGCAGCAGCATTTGCAGTAAAATTCCGCACCATTTTGAAATAAGCTGGCGTTGATGCCAGCGGCAAACCGAATTTATTAAAGGTGAGAGTTACATGCCGGTAATTAAAGTACGTGAAAACGAGCCGTTCGACGTAGCACTGCGTCGCTTCAAACGTTCATGCGAGAAAGCAGGTGTTCTGGCTGAAGTTCGTCGTCGTGAGTTTTATGAAAAACCAACGACCGAACGTAAGCGCGCTAAAGCTTCCGCTGTGAAACGTCACGCGAAGAAACTGGCTCGCGAAAACGCACGCCGTACTCGTCTGTACTAATTGGTTGAGGGCCTCAGCCCTCAATTGACAGACAGAGTAATAGTCGTAAGGCCGTGCTTCCGGAAGGAATGCGCGGCTTGTTTTCGTTTATAAGTCGCTTAAATTTTGGGGCATATGGCCGGAAGAATCCCACGCGTTTTCATCAATGACCTGCTCGCCAGAACCGACATCGTCGATCTCATCGACGCGCGGGTAAAGCTGAAAAAGCAGGGCAAGAATTACCATGCGTGCTGTCCGTTCCATAACGAAAAAACCCCCTCCTTCACCGTAAACGGTGAAAAGCAGTTTTACCATTGCTTCGGCTGTGGTGCTCACGGTAATGCCGTTGATTTTTTAATGAACTACGACAAGCTCGAGTTCGTTGAAACCGTCGAAGAGCTGGCGGCAATGCATAACCTTGAAGTGCCGTATGAAGCAGGCAGTGGGCCAAGTCAGATCGAGCGCCATCAACGGCAAACGCTGTATCAACTGATGGATGGCCTGAATTCGTTTTACCAACAGTCTCTTAAGCACTCTGCGGCTGAGCCTGCGCGTCAGTATCTGAACAAGCGCGGACTGAGCGACGATGTCATTGCGCGTTTCGCTATTGGCTACGCCCCGCCCGGCTGGGACAACGTGTTAAAGCGTTTTGGCGGCAATAGCGAAGATCGTAAATCTCTCATCGATGCAGGCATGCTGGTCACCAACGACCAGGGACGAAGCTACGACCGCTTCCGCGAACGGGTGATGTTCCCAATCCGCGACAAGCGAGGCCGGGTAATTGGTTTTGGTGGTCGCGTGCTGGGTGATGCCCTGCCGAAGTACCTCAACTCCCCGGAAACCGATATTTTCCATAAGGGCCGCCAGCTTTACGGTCTTTATGAGGCGCAGCAGGATAACGCGGAACCTCCGCGTCTTCTGGTCGTCGAAGGTTATATGGACGTCGTTGCGCTGGCGCAGTACGACATCAACTACGCGGTGGCGTCGTTAGGAACGTCCACGACAGCGGATCACATTCAGCTGCTGTTCCGCGTGACCAACAACGTGATTTGTTGTTACGACGGAGACCGCGCCGGACGCGACGCCGCCTGGCGCGCGCTGGAAACCGCGCTACCCTATATGACCGACGGGCGTCAGCTGCGCTTTATGTTCCTGCCCGACGGTGAAGACCCGGATACGCTGGTGCGTAAAGAGGGTAAAGCGGCGTTTGAAGCGCGGATGGAGCAGGCTCAGCCGCTCTCCACGTTTTTGTTTAACAGCCTGATGCCGCAGGTCGATTTGAGTACCCCTGACGGGCGCGCGCAGCTCAGCACGCTGGCGCTGCCGTTAATCAGTCAGGTGCCCGGCGAAACGCTGCGCATCTATCTGCGTCAGGAGCTAGGCAACAAGCTCGGCATTCTGGATGACAGCCAGCTTGAACGTTTAATGCCTAAACAGGCTGAAAACGGTGCGGTTCGCCCCGCGCCTCAGCTAAAACGCACAACCATGCGTATACTGATAGGGTTACTGGTCCAAAACCCCGAGCTGGCGCCACAGGTGCCGTCGCTGGCGGGTTTGAACCACGAAAAATTGCCCGGACTTGGCTTATTTTCAGAACTGGTCAACACGTGTTTGTCTCAGCCAGGTCTGACCACCGGACAACTTTTAGAGCATTATCGCGGCACAAAAGAGGCCGCTACCCTTGAAAAATTGTCGATGTGGGACGATATAGCAGATAAGGACATTGCAGAAAAAACGTTCACCGACTCACTCAACCATATGTTTGATTCGATGCTTGAGCTGCGCCAGGAAGAGTTGATAGCTCGCGAGCGCACACACGGTTTAAGCAGCGAAGAACGCCGGGAACTCTGGATGATTAACCAGGAACTGGCAAGAAAATAAGTGAAAGACAAAATCATTCGCGTTGTATCAAGGCAGCAAGCGAACGAAGTCCTGGAGTGTACATAAACACATGACCAGGATGAGAGAACGCAGCTAACGCAGAGACAACGTGAAGGATGAAGTATTTAACGGCTTAAGTGCCGAATATCGATCGGGAAGCCCCCGGCAGCCGCACTGAGAGGCAGCGGCAAAAATATAAGTACGCCCTCGCTTTAAAGGTTGGCAGCCCCATCGCCGACACCAATCAAACGAATTAAGTGTGGATACCGTCTTATGGAGCAAAACCCGCAGTCACAGCTGAAACTTCTTGTCCAACGTGGTAAGGAGCAAGGCTATCTGACCTATGCCGAGGTCAATGACCATCTGCCGGAAGATATCGTCGATTCAGATCAAATCGAAGACATCATCCAAATGATCAATGACATGGGCATTCAGGTGATGGAAGAAGCACCGGATGCCGATGATCTGTTGCTGGCTGAAACCTCCAACAACACTGACGAAGATGCGGAAGAAGCTGCTGCACAGGTACTGTCCAGCGTGGAATCTGAAATCGGGCGTACCACTGACCCGGTCCGCATGTACATGCGCGAAATGGGTACCGTTGAACTGTTGACCCGCGAAGGCGAAATTGACATCGCAAAACGCATCGAAGACGGGATCAACCAGGTTCAGTGCTCTGTTGCCGAGTACCCGGAAGCGATCACCTATCTGCTGGAGCAGTACGATCGCGTTGAAGCGGAAGAAGCGCGCCTGTCTGACCTGATCACCGGTTTTGTCGACCCGAACGCTGAAGAAGATATGGCGCCTACCGCCACTCACGTCGGTTCTGAACTGTCTCAGGAAGAGATGGATGACGACGAAGACGAAGATGAGGAAGAGAGCGACGACGACACCGCGGACGATGACAACAGCATCGACCCGGAACTGGCACGCGAGAAGTTTGCCGAGCTGCGTACCCAGTACGAAGTGACGCGTGACACCATCAAAGCGAAAGGCCGCAGCCACGCTGCCGCTCAGGAAGAGATCCTGAAGCTGTCTGAAGTGTTCAAACAGTTCCGCCTGGTGCCAAAACAGTTCGACTACCTGGTGAACAGCATGCGCGTGATGATGGATCGCGTACGCACCCAGGAACGTATCATCATGAAGCTGTGCGTTGAGCAGTGCAAAATGCCGAAGAAGAACTTCATCACCCTCTTCACCGGCAACGAAACCAGCGAAACCTGGTTCAACGCGGCTATTGCGATGAACAAGCCGTGGTCTGAAAAACTGCACGACGTGAAAGAAGACGTGTATCGCGGCCTGCAGAAGCTGCAGCAGATTGAAGAAGAGACCGGCCTGACCATCGAGCAGGTTAAAGATATCAACCGTCGCATGTCCATCGGGGAAGCGAAAGCCCGCCGTGCGAAGAAAGAGATGGTTGAAGCGAACTTGCGTCTGGTTATCTCTATCGCCAAGAAATACACCAACCGTGGTCTGCAGTTCCTGGATCTGATTCAGGAAGGCAACATCGGTCTGATGAAAGCGGTAGATAAGTTTGAATACCGTCGTGGTTACAAGTTCTCCACCTACGCAACCTGGTGGATCCGTCAGGCTATCACCCGCTCTATCGCGGATCAGGCACGCACCATCCGTATTCCGGTGCATATGATTGAGACCATCAACAAGCTCAACCGTATCTCCCGCCAGATGCTGCAGGAGATGGGCCGCGAGCCGACGCCAGAAGAGCTGGCCGAGCGCATGCTGATGCCGGAAGACAAAATCCGTAAAGTGCTGAAGATCGCCAAAGAGCCAATCTCCATGGAAACACCAATCGGTGATGATGAAGATTCGCATCTGGGTGATTTCATCGAGGATACCACCCTCGAGCTGCCGCTGGACTCTGCCACCACCGAGAGCCTGCGTGCCGCAACGCACGACGTCCTGGCTGGCCTGACCGCCCGTGAAGCAAAAGTCCTGCGTATGCGTTTCGGTATCGATATGAACACCGACCACACGCTGGAAGAAGTGGGTAAACAGTTCGACGTTACCCGCGAACGTATCCGTCAGATCGAAGCGAAGGCGCTGCGTAAGCTGCGTCATCCAAGCCGCTCTGAAGTGCTGCGTAGCTTCCTGGACGACTAACCTGTCCTGACCGTGAAAAAGCTCCCTTCGGGGAGCTTTTTTTATTCCCTCTTCCTGTGGGCTGTGGGCTCCCCAGTAATTTATAAGCAGAAGCAATAACCTTGTTTCAGAACGAGTGAAGACTTTCAGCGATGCTCTGGTCCGGCTGTAAATCGCTGAGGCGTTTCCTGCAGGCCGGGGCGAGGCGCATGGATGCGCCGAGAGGGCGGGTCGCCAGGGTGGTGGCGACTGAGCCATCCTGGCACGTTCACAGGTCATGTCGTGACAGAGTAGCAAGGAACATAAAGTGAACGGAATGACCACCACGGCCGTATATTCCCCTCACCCAAACCCTCTCCCCGGAGGGGCGAGGGGACTGTTCCGTGCTGCCATAATGTTGTGGGGATCCCTCAGTCATGTGGGGAGAGGGTGAGGGCATCAGGCCGCAGAGGCTTAAAGCCCCCGCACCATCAGCGCCTCATCCAGCTCCCGATACGCCTCTACCAGCTTGTCCAGCGTCGCCCTGTTGAGCCCGCTCGGGTTCGGCAACACCCACACCTGCGTCACGCCAATCATAATGCTCTGCTTACCCCACTTAGCCCCGCGCTGGCTAAATGCCTGCTCGTAGGCCTGCTTGCCGAGGATCGCCAGCGCGGCAGGCTGGTAGTCTTCAATCTTCTTCACCAGCTCCCGCCCGCCGCTGCGCAGCTCATGCAGGTTGACCTCGCTTGCCTGCACCGTCGGCCGCTCGACCAGCATAGTTATGCCGCAGCGCGTGTCCAGCAGGTGCTGCTCCTCTTCAGGCTTGAGTAACCTGTCGGTAAACCCGGCCTGGTAGATCACCTTCCAGAAGCGATTGCCCGGATGGGCAAAGTGAAAACCGGTGTGCGCCGAGGACTTGCCCGGGTTAATTCCGCAGAACACCACCCGCAGGCCAGGGGCCAGAATATCGTTGATCATCTTTACTCCCGCTGATACATCGTTATGGAAGTATAAAGGATTGATTATGCGTTGTTTATAAAAACAGCAGGCAGGTGTGAATGGCTGGATTGCTGCGGGGAGTTACTTTATAATTCACCGCCACGGCCCCTTAGCTCAGTGGTTAGAGCAGGCGACTCATAATCGCTTGGTCGCTGGTTCAAGTCCAGCAGGGGCCACCAAATTTTAGCTTTAAAATCATATAATTAAGCCACTCTACCGAGTGGCTTTTTTATTGCTATCTCCTTGAGTGTCGCAAAAGTGTCGCGCTAATTCGTAACAATGTCTTTTGTGTCACGCACTTTTGAGCTTTATCATTTTGCCTTTGAGACAAATAGGACGTTACTTATGGCCTTAACTAAATGTAAAGAATGCAAAAAAGAAGTCTCCACAGCTGCAAAAACTTGCCCGCACTGTGGCGTTAAGAATCCAGGCGTGACAGCAAAACAGACTCTAGGCGGTTGCCTGGTACTGATTGTTCTGGCTGTTGGGTTTGGTGTTTACATGGCGTCTGGCGATGATGAACAGGCGAAGGCCGCACAGAACTGCTCAAACACAGACACGCAGTGTAATTTCGATCAGAACCTTGTAGACGCTGTGACCAAATGCAAGCCATTAATCCAACAGGCTGCAAAATACGAATATGAATGGACAGACAGCCTTGTGGACACGATTTTCTCTCATGGCCGTATTGATTCAAAAAAAAATCAGCTCACTTACATAGGCGATAAAGTTAGATTCACCAACGGCTTTAATGCAAAGGTCAACATGACCTATGCGTGCACTATGGATCTGAAGTCAAAAGAAATTGTTGGCCTCAAGGTGACTGAAGGGAAACTCTGACAGGTAATCGTCATGTTTTATCGGCGGCGCGGTTTTTTTACTTCGATTCATCCAGTGCTCATATGCTGCTTGCCATGCTTCCGCCTCATCGGCAAACAGCGTTTTCGTTATCGGTAGCCATTCCACCCCCTCAGCGCCAAACACCAAATAACGCACGTCCCACCCTTCCCCGCGCGGCCATAAAACATATTTACTGTCCGGCAGTGAGTTGGAGGGGAGCCAGTCCGAATCCTTAAGCTTTTCACGTCTGGCCATGAAGATAAAAACCGCGCCGTTGATTGAAACTTTCCGCATTGACTTAACCTCTCCCAAAAACAAATACTGTATTTATAACCAGTATTATAGTGCGTAACTTTTTCAGTTTGCCAGCGCCTTTGTGTTTGCTTGTGTGCCGCGCCAGCTCTGGTGTCAGCTTTGCCACGCCGGGATTGTCCAGGAAAGCGAAACGATCCTGCCCTATCACATAAAACTAAAATTACCATTATTTATCTGATAGTTATGGTTTTCATTCGATCCTCCGCAGATCCATAAAAATGAAAAATACTGAAATTCTTTTCAATCTTTTCAGTTTCGGTTTTCCGCAAAGCCGCCAGCACTGGCGCGGTCTGGCGGTCAGGTTTGAAGAAAAATAAAACTGAAAAATTTTTATGATCCAAAAACCGCAGGCGGGTGCGGTGTAGCGCCGTTTTGGTCTGCGATGTGATTATTTTGTTGGGCTGAGAATGCGCCAGCGCTTCAGCACTGAAAAGATCTCTTAGATGGGTTGTGTGGTTACTACATGGGGAATGCGTGGCGTGTTGCGCGTCCTGCGGCCTCTGGTGTGAAACCCCCGCCAAGGAATAATGAAAGGGCTATACCCAACAGGAGATACAGGGCATAAAAAAACCCGCACGGGGCGGGTTCGCTTGGGTCAGGCAATAATGTCCTGGTACTTTTTCCGGGTCTGCCCGGCCTTTGTTTGCGTTCGGGTAAAGTCGCTCGCGTTGTTCGGCGCTCCAGTGCCCGGATGTGTATGCGCGGCGCACTGCTGCGCCAGCTCTGCCAGTAAATCAATAGTGTCCAGCAACATGGCCAGGGTGTTTGTGGTGTCATTCCCTATATGCACCGTCCCGCCAATAATCTGCTGTGCCGCTGCAATGGACTTACGCTGGGCGGCAATTTTCTCCGTCAGCACCCCCATCGTTTCAGTAGTGATATTACCGGCCACCTTTGTGGACTGCTGCCCTTCAATATCCGTTTCGGCATTACCCGCAACGCTGGCCAGATAATTGCCCCCGGTTGCCAGCGTATAATCCCCGGTAGCGACCTGCTGAATGGCTCCGGCCAGTAACGTGGCCTTTCCCAGCACCGTTGTTTTATCCGTAGCCTTAATCGTCGTTTCACGCGTAACCAGCTCGCGGTATTCAGTATCGGCCTTAACGTCGCGCGACATCGATGTTTCGCGGATAACCTGATCCGTCTGGCGCTCCCAGTCTCCCGCCTGGGTCACTCGCTGTGATACCCCTTCCCGCTGCTGTTGCAGCTGTTCGCCGGGCTTCACGTCTGGCAGGCTCGTCCCTTCCGGCACGCTCTGACGGATAAACGGCTTGTCAGGCCGACCATCTGTAAAACCGATCTCAACCTTTGTCCCCTCATGCGGAAACTGGAACATCCCGGAATCATTCCCCGCCATAGGAACAGGAAGTGGCACGGCGGAATAAATCGGCGTTCTGCCATCCGGGTTGCCGTTCGCGTCAAGCAACTGCACGTCCACGGCATAGCGCGGGCGGAATGGATCAGCAAAATTGCCGCTGGCCACTGGCTCACTGTGCGCCACCACGCGGGCAAATTTTGGCAGATGTAACCCGCTGGCCAGCTCCGGGAAATGGCTTTCAATCTGGCGCTGTGCCGGGCTTTTCTGTAACGGCTCACCTGTTGTTTTATTTCGCGGCGTCCAGGTCACCGTCATGCTGTCACCGGACAGCTGCACTTTCGTAAGGCGCTGACCGTTCATCTCCACGCCCGGGCGCAGCGACTGAACAAGTGGAATGGTCATGATGTTACCGCCCGCCGACTCCTGGCTAAATTCAGCTGGAATGTCTACCGGACGCCCGGCAAACAGGGATTTTTCAGCCCCACCAACATATAACGAACCGTCCGGCAGCTGATACCAGACGTAATCCGGCACGCTGAAAGCCCGCCCCAGATTGTTAAGCAACTGCATCCCGCTGCCGGAATGAGTTAAGTGCGGAATAGGTTTATCGCTGTAATCTGCATCCGGCACAGAAATGGAGATACCGCTTTGCTCGGTCAGCCAGGCCGCGGCATCCCGCAACGTGGGGTGTTGAAACGAACAAGGCCAGCTCTTTTCAAACACTCCTGCCAGTTCCCGTACGAACAAACGCACAAAACCTTTATCCGCTGGCTGTGATCGCTCCACATACCCGGTAAACCAGCGCAGAAGCAGATCACTGTAACCCACATCGAGACGCACCATTTTTCCCGTATAGTCCTGATCCGTCTGCGCGGTCACAAAGCCTCTGCCGCAGCTGTTCAGCTCCAGCACCATATTCACATCAGCAACATGCACCTCATCGCCGGACAGGTACAGGCGTTTAATCGGTTTCACTTTACCCCAGCGCCTCGTTTACTGGCTTCAGCACTTTGCGCTCAAACCACGTCATTTTTTCATCATCTTCAGCGGCATTAGCCTGACTGCCCCCCCCTCCGGCTTTCCCTCCGCCAGTCTGCGCTTTGCTGACCTTTTTCCCGTTGGCCACAGCCTCTTTTTTCTCAGCCACACTCAGCTTTTCGCCCAGGGTAAACGTCACCAGCCAGGACATACGCCCGTCCTGCTGCGGTGCATCCAGCGTTCCGGTGAACGTTGCCTCGCGCAGATTGACCGCACGCGCCGTGCTGTTGGCCACACGGTAAACCACGCGATTACCGCCCGCATCCGTGGCATTAGCCAGCTGGAAAAGGCGGGTCAGTACATCCACATTTTTAAAAGGGATCTCACCGGATACGCGCAGCTCTTTTCCCTTTGCGCCCTTTTCAGCCTTACTGGTTGAACTGGTGTCGCCTGACTGGTCTTTATCGGGAAACTGCTGTGTAAGCGTCACCCGCATGTTTTTCAGCGTGATGGCTTCGCCGTTAAGCGCCAGCATTACTGTCGAAGTCATGAATCATTCCTCTGATACTGCTCAGATCGCTGCCGACCATCATCATGGCCGCACTGTAAACTGACGAAAGTGACGGGATGTTGGCGACCAGATTACGCACGATACCCGCCGCATTGCCGCTGGAAGTAAACACCCACGCCCGCGCTTCTTTCCCGACAATTTCCCCCGCACCGTCTGCAATGCTGGCCAGCATCCCGTCGCGCTGTGAAGCAAATGCCGCAAGGCTCGCTTTCAGCGTGGCCATGCTGGAGACTTCCGGCAAAGCTGCGCTGGCGGCTGCACTGGTCACTGTTCTGGCTGTATGGACTGAAAGCGGGATCGCAGCGGGCAGACCGTTTAACGGCTTTGCGGGTTTCTGCATTTTCTCAACAGCCAGCTGCGCCGCCGATTCGGCAAGGCGCTTCACCTGGGTAAACGCGGGCGCGGGAAATACACTCACCAGCGGTTCGAGAGCCGACAAAAAATCACCGTGCGTTGCTCCCGCTGCCATAAACACAACCACATCCATTTCCCCTGTCGCGCTTGCCAGCTTTTCAGCGAGCCACGCCACTGCATTGGTCGGGCTGAGATATGCGCCATTTTCGGTCTGCTGGCCAAGCCCGTACACCCACGGATGCGCGGCAACCACAGAACATTTCACCGGACTGAACCCCTCCGGCAGTGCCAGGATTGCATCACGCCACATCAGGTGGCTCCGGCCAGCTAATTTCTGCACCATCTGAAATGGTCATAGCTTCCAGCGCCTTAATGTACCCGCGCCACGCAATCAGCTTTGTTTTATCTTCGTCGCTCAGCGTACCCAGCAAAAGATCGGTTTGCCAGTCAGCTACTTTCAGTCGGGCATCGCTCAAAAGCGCCTGGCGCAACTCTTCAGCCTGGTGAATATCATCATTGTCGCCAGACTGGCCAGCAGGCTTAAAAAATGTTTTCCCGTCGTAAAGCCAGCCCTTTGAAACCATACCATGCACCTGCACAGCCTCCCCGATCTCAGGTTGCCAGTATCCCTTTCCGTCCCAGGCAACGAGGTTAACTACCACGCCATCATTTACCACTGCATAAATACTGTTCATCATCCCAGCTCCACAACCAGACAACACCCGTCAGCCCCGCGGCCTGAACGAGACTGTGCCAGCGAAATTCCCGCACCTCCCGACCCCGGAGAACGTCCATCATGCAATGCCGCATCTGTTGCCGGACCAACACCGCCCCCACCCCAGAATGACGCACCACCTCCCGTGTAGGTCGCCTGGTTGGAACCAATCGTGCCGCAGCCCCCATCAAACCCGAACCCCAACCCCTCCGTCCCCCCGCCCAGACTATTTACGGTTCCGCCTTTCGCAGTCAAAAGACTCCCAAAGGTTGAATCTCCACCAGGATTCCCTGGATGAGCGTAAGTTGTTGTCGGAGCAAGAGACAAACCGCCAGCACCAATAGTGATTTGCACTTCTTCAAGATTGCTCGCATCGATCAGTGCAAACCGCGTTCCGCCCGCACCGCCAGAGCGTGCGTACAGGGAATTGCCGACCTGAGTACCCCCGCTGGCTCCGCCTCCGGTAATGATCACAAAGTATTTTTTTACCCCAGGCGAGCGGGTGATTTTCTTCGACGCCTGGTAAAAGTTAACGCTGACAATACGTCCAACAAATCCGGCAGCGTCAGCAAGACCAAGCGCCTTAACAGCACTTGCTGCGGTATCTATGGCTAGAAACTGACGCATAAATTCAGCCAGTGGAGACAACGCCAGTTTTGAATCGCCATCAAACTGGATCAGGCTGCTGGCTTCGGGTTTCAGTCCCGCAAGCGCTGTCACGTTACTGGTGTTTCGCAAGTCTTTTACTGCCCCCGTCGCGTCAATCTCTGCTAACGCGAAAACGTAATGCTGCACGCCGCTTTCGTTGTAATTAACCAGATCCGGCGCAACGGTAATTTTACTGACAGACGCCCAGGCGCTGGTTAGCGTCCCACGCCAGCACACGTCCACCCAAATTTTGGTCGGTTTCGCATTGACGGTAATTTCCTGGCTTGCCAGAAGTTCTGCACGCAAACCCGCGATATAGCCAACACCAGACTGCACGCTGAATTTTGTGCTGCTCTTTTTGGTGACAAGCCAGCCATTACCCAGGAAAGCCGCAGCGCCGTAAACGTCGATGTTTTCCTGGCGCTGTCGCTCATCGACACCACCCAGGCGGGCAGTAAAATCAATCTGCCAGGTATCGACTGGCGTAATAATCTGGGTCTGCTGTGATGCGCCGTCATACTCCATCAGGAAAGAACGGGTCAGCACGTTGCCCTGTTGGCCTGACGCCGTTTTGATTTTCTTCTGTAACGGGGCATGGACAATCATCGCCACCGTATTGCTGGCTTTATTGATTAACCCCACCCAGTTAAAGTCAAAATCGCCTACGTCAGCGCCAAGAACCACGGAGTAAACAACTGCGTTGTTGTTGACCATGCCCGTTTTGGACACGGCCTGGCGATGCACAATCTGGCTTGCCGCTGGCCATGACTCTGCGCGGTCAATCGGATCAGTAATATTCAGATTAGGGATGTTGGCAAACACAAACTCGTCCAGCGTCAACACACCGCCATTTGCTGCCTGTTGCGCCTTTAGTTGTTCAAATGCCGTTGTAATGACACTCTGGCTCATAAAACACCTTATAATTTTGCGCCAAAGACGGCGCTGGTCTGGTTTTCTTCGCTGGCGTAAAAGGTAAGGTACTCCCCCACTTTCACTTCGCCGCGCATATTATTTCCGGCGCTGTAACAGATATATTCCCCGCTCTCAGAACCGCCATTAATGAAGAGTTTCAGATTGGTCAGCACTTCAAACTGATAGCGGCGGCAGGTTCGCCCGTACTGCCGAATTATCTGCAACATCAGCTCAGGATTGGCCGCAAGCTGACTATCCGACACGCGCACAATGATCACATCCCAGTCGATATCCGGCTGACGCTCCAGCAATTCGACGTAGCCGATCCCCAGTCGCTCGAATATGGCAATAAAACCCGCAATCGAACCCGCATCCCGCGCATTAATAAAGGCGTAAGCCACGCGCTTGCGAAACAGGGAAAGTGGCTCGTTGTTGAAACGGGTAATGTCCCGGTCATACGCCATCAGGTTGAGCAGCGGCTCAGGGCAGGTCAGCGGATCAAACTGATTAACCGGCCATGTCACCCAACTGTAAACCGCCGCCCAGAACTTACGCGCCGCCGCCAGAATCGTTTTCGGTTCGCCGACATCCATCCAGAACGGCAGCGCCAGCCTGGACAGTTTTTTGATAAATTCAGGCATCTTCAATCCTCACATTCAGTGACGCCAGACGCGGCACGCTCAAATCACTGACGATATCGACCAGCGAAAAGGTAAGAGAATCGATCAGGGGAAACGTGCGGTGCAGCTCCTTGCCCAAATTAGAGAACGAGAAGCGCGACCATGGCCACGTCCGTTTCACTTCAAAATCACTGTTTTCCCTGAATGCACAACGGATCAGGTTTTCAGCCCCGGTCTTTAGCGCGGCCAGATCGTCAACAGACAGGTTCGCTTTGTTTTTCACATACACCACCACTTCCAGATCGTGGCGCGTTTCCGGCATAGGGAAACACTGCATATCATCACCGTGTCCATGGTGGCCTTGCGTGTTCACGTAGTCATTGACGGCAGCAATAAACGGCTCGGACGTCACTCCGGTATCAAGCAGTAAATAGGCGTTAGCTGTACCAGGACCACGGGGCGCATCGTGTTCGAAAAAAATGCGCTCAATGGACAGTCCGGCCACGCCCGCAATCATCGATCGGTAAACCGCATCAGTGTGGTAGTTGCCTACCAGGTTAAACTGGTTGCGGCAGCGCTCGCGTAATTCGTCGTCGCTTTCCTCATCTGCGCCCGGAGTGGTCAGCCAGTCCTCTTCATTCACCACATGACTGATACCAGCCACAGCAAGCGGTAAGATGCGGTAATAACCGGGGGCAAGGTTATAAGCACCGCCAGTCCCAACCGCCACGACGGCGATCAGCGCACTTTCCACATTGGCGTTTATTGTCGTGTCACTGACCACGGCCAGTTCATAAACGATACCGTTAATCCTTTCGGTCTGGATAATCGTTCCCGCTTTGACTGTAACCACTGCTGCCGCACTGTTTTTGAAGAAACGGATCACCCCATGCGCCGCGCTGGCTGGTTTCGGTGTTACACGTACCGCCCAGGCAAGGAGACGTAACAACTGGCCGGATGCCGTGGCCACAAACATATTGGCCAGCACGGTAGTCACCAGTACATCCTTTAGCCACAGCACTGGCGTGGTGACGATGGCGGTAATTAATCGCCAGAACGGAGACATTCGGGAGGTATTAGTAATAATTCCCTCTTCTTCCGCGATGGCGTTAAACCGGGTGCGCAGTTCGTCCTGGGTTGTCGGCATCCCGGATTCTTTAAGCACCTCTTCAAAATCGACCTGCGGCTTTTCTGTCATAAATCAATCCTTGTCGAAATCGAACCAAATTCCCATGTGCTGGCGGTGATCCACAGGCGTTTCAAACTTTCCTCCGAAATAACCACCGTTCCCGGTTCAATGCGCTCATCACTTTCAATCAGCAATTCCAGTCTGGTGAGAATATCGCCGCGCATAGTAGGGCTTCTTTCCGCAATTAACTCTGTTGCCAGACCACTTTCCAAAATTGAATGGACAATATCCTGCCCGATGCTTTTACTGTTATTGCACAATAAAGGTTCATTACCGGAATTAAGAACGAAGTTTCGCCCCTCGATCAGCAAATCAATATATAAAAGGTCACTCATAACCCCAGCTCCTGCCATTCTGCCAACTGTCCCGGTGTCATAGGTTGTTGCGAATAAAGATTTATTTCCCCAATATGCTGACTTTTATCTGTGTTGGATGAAGAACTGGCTGCAATGGTTTTACTGATACCGCCCTTATCAATATTTTTAAGAGAACCACCTGTTGAAAGGCTATTTCCTGAAACGGTTGAATCCATTCCCTCACCCGCCATAGAAATATCCACGCCGGGGATTTTATTGAGTTTTCCGACAATCCAGTTCCAGGAATTAAGGAATGTCCCTTTAATCGTGTTCCAGATATTGTCAAACATCCCGACAATCCCGCTGGCCATACCTGACAGCGCATCAGCCGGAGAAAATCCCATCAGCAAAGCAACAAAGTTATTCCAGCCGTCAGCGATAAATTGCCAGGCGTCTGAGAATACACCAGCAACCCATTTAACCGTTGCGGCTACGGCCTCAAACGCGGCGGTATTCATCACGGCTGACTTGATTGCATCCCAGTGCGTGATCAGCAGGTAACACCCGGCAACCAGCAACGCAATTGCACCCACGATCAGCAGAACCGGCCAGCTCATCAGATTAATTCCGATACCCGCCATGATCGCAGCCATTCTCACAGCCAGCAGGACACCGCGCAGCACCTTAAGCCCGGTATTCCATACCATCACCGCTTTGGTAGACAGCCATACCGCAGCGGTGTAGAGCTTCGTCACGGAGGTAAGCGCCACCCAGAGTCCGCGCAGCCCTGTCATAACAAAGAGCGAGACACCCATTGCGATATTGGCAAGCGCCCCCGCCCCGGCCAGACTCAGCAAGGCGAGCACTACATACCCCACCACCCGCGCGATGTTGGGAAACATCTGCATCCATTTTGCAAACGTAGCCCCCATATCAGCCAGGCGATTAAGCACCGGGTACAGCACCGGGATCAGCGTCAGACCAATAGTGGTTTTAATCGCCGTCAGGATGGCAATGAACCGTTCCCACGGTTTCACCTGCTTTTGCGCCATTTCCTGTGTGCGCCGCAATCCGTCCGAACCGCCCAGCTCGGTGATGTTGCGTTGCAGACTGCTGACGTTGCCATAAAGTTGCTTAATCACTGCCGAGCTGTCACCAAAGGCATCATCCAGCTCCTTTTGGGCTTTCAGATTACCCTCCAGGCTCTTTCCGTATTTACCCTGCAACTTCATCAGTATTTCAGGCATACCGAGGATGTTTCCCTGTGCATCCTTGAAGGACAGCCCCAGCTTTTTGCCCCCGTCTATGGCTTTAGTCATAAACTGCTCATAGGCGCTGGAGGCTTCTGTACCCAAAGTCCGGCTAAGTTCACCCAGCACGGCCAGCTGTTCATCAATGCCGATATTGAAGTTATTCCCGACGCCGCGCGCCCCTTCCATCAGGTCTTTAATCACGCCCATTTCAGTGCCAAATTTCTGGCGCATAAACGTCATTTTTCCGGCCAGCTGTTCGGCAAACTGCACCTTGCCCAGCCGTTCCGCTTCGCTGTGAAAGTTTCCGAACATCTGGCGCATAAACTCCGCCGTATCTTCGCTAGTTGCTTTCATCGCAAACGCCAGCGTGTTGGCAACCTTCGTTACCTTCGGCAGTTCGTCGTTATTCAGTCCGTCGATGGCCGCGTTGATTTGCGCAGTGGATTTCACAAAATCCAGCGCACTCGCCCCGTAAGTCACGCTAAATCGCGTGGCATCCCTGCTTACCTGATCCAGCGCCGTGCTGTCGATGCCGTTGGCAGAGGCTTCGCTTAACGCGTCATACATCTCAATTGCAGGAGAAAGCGCAGCGTGTACCGCCGCGCCCACGCCAAAGAGCGCCAGCCCACCCGCGCCGATTTTTTTAAAGGCTGTGCCCGATTTTTCTGCAAAGCCTTTAACAGACTGCTGCGCCTGTTTTAGCGGGCGCGTCAGCTTGTCGATCAGGCTTAATGTAAAATCCAGCTGTTTCATCACGAACCTTTAAATGCTGTGCCAATACCGTTGGCGATCGCCACGGACATATATTCCCAGTAGCGGTTATCCAGCCATACGGCGGCAGCAATATCATCAATATTATCCTGCCCGACTGGCAGATAATGACGGCGTAAAATTAAATACTGGTCGAGTCCATTTGATTCAATCGCCTGAACCCGGCGTTCTAGTTTTTTACTTCGATTTCCAGTTCAGGCGCGAAAATCTCGTTAATCTTCCCCACCAGTTGAAGGGCAGCACCTGGGCGCTTAATAATATCCGCCAGTGCTTCTTTACTGTCAGCGGAAACAATACGATTCAGATAAGCCACAGCCGGAGCCACTTTATTATCCATTGACATATCGTTAATGAATTTATTGTATGCCGTGGTATTTGGTTCAAACACCAGTTCAACACCCGATACTGCCAGTTTAATTTTTTCCATTTAATAAACTCTCTCTTTTAAAGATTTCGTCAATGAGCGCATTATGCCGCGCTGCGCACACAGAATATAAATCCCGATATTCAATTGCCGGGGAAGCGATATCCGCTCCGGTGTTACCCTTAATACGCGGAAGATTTTCCGTTGGACACTTTCGCTTCAGGTTTTCCTGATAGGGCACGTTCGGTGTTTTCGACGGTTGCGTTGAACATCCTGATAAAATCATCAGACACGCAAACGTTAGTGAAAACCGGCTTAATAATTTCCGTCCTGATTTCTTTCGGCTGGCCACGTTGCAGCGCCTCCAGTTGTTCTTCAAGTCCCCTGGCGGAATCGCTGGCAATGTCCTGCATTTCCTTACGCGATTTGTCACCCGCCACCTGCGCGGCCGTATTGATCGCCAGCTCCAGGCTGTCCCGCTTCCAGTCCGAAGTAAGCCAGCCCCAGACAAACGCCAGCGCCACCACGATAAGCCACTGGCCGTTCGTCATTACCGCACCCCGTTGTGTTCAAGGCTAAAGTGATTGCCGTCAGGACTGGACTTAAAGCGCCCGCCCCATGCACCGCCCAGCGATTCCCAGTATTCCCCCAGGGGCAAATAGGCTTCGGTTTTCGTCTGGTACACACCGTTGATGAACAGATTGAAATCCACAGCCAGACGCTGAGTGTGGAGGCTGTTCGAAATACCTGTGCCTTTTTTGGCATTCAGTGCAGCCTGTTCCGGCGTGCGGTACGCCTCGCCAAACGTCAGGCGGTAGCCCTTCGAACCAGCCCATTGGATTAGATCCGCAATTAATACGGTAAACAGCTGCTGTTTTTCACTTAACGTCACTTTGTTTCACTCCTGCTGGCTTTTCCGGCTGCGCGACGGCGCAACCACACTTCCACGGCCTGATAACCTGCAATACCAAGCCCCGCCCCCAGTCCCTGAATAGCCAGTGGGCTGGCATCCGGGATTTGAATCAGTGCCGCCCCGGCGATCACGGAAACAAAGCTCCCAAGTATTACGCGACTGACAAACAAACGCGGCGTGATGGGGTCGTTACTGGCCAATACTTTGCCGATGGCGATCAGTGCGCCCATCAGCAATAGCGTGTACAGGCTCTTTTCATGTTCCTGCATCCCTGCCCCTTAACCGATCAGGTTTTCTGTGGCTTCCGCTTCCAGATACGGGATGCCGTCGATGTTGATAAAACGCGGGTCTGTCACGATAAATTTAAACTTGCGTGTTGCCACCGCCCCACCTTTCGGATCGATATCCAGCAGACCGGAGAGATTCAGCTTGCAGCCGAAAGCTTCAATTTTCGATTCTTCATTCCCCGCTTTGGCGTAGAACAGAAAATCAACTGCCGGAATACCACGCCATGATCCGTACTGGCGCGCCAGCTGCTTCAGGGCGCCGACTGCTTTGATTGATAGCTCAATCTCGCCCTCGGCCGATACATCCCCGTCCACGTAACCATCCGGCACACCGTGGGTCTGGGCGGCTGCCGTGTTATCGGTAATGTCCAGAGTGACTTTTTCCACATGCACAAGCGTGCTATCCAGATAAAAGTCATAGGACATACCGGAAATACGCTTTGTCATGCCGTGGCCTCCAGCTTCTGATCCAGTAACAGGCTGATAGAAATTTGCAGCGGTACTTCAAAAATGCGCACCACAATGTAAATCTCGACGCGTTTATTCGTTTTCCAGACGATTTTCACATCGCCATCCTGTGGCGGTTTCACCTCGCCGGGGAATGTCACCCCGTTGATTTCTACCGCCTTTGACATTTCACGCAGCGGGCGGGCAAACAGCGATTCGTGCGCAGCAACACTGCCCGGCGTACTGTTCAGCGAACGATCCCCGATTTTTGAGATAGCCAGCAGACGCACGCGGCGGGCAACCTTATCGGCAATGCGCACCGTCTCAATTGACTGATAATCCCCGCCCTCCACGTCCAGCGTGCGGCCATCAGCCCAGTAGATACCGTCATAGTCTGGATACCACATTGGGACGCTGAATCGCTGCGCCTCCAGCGCCTTGAGCGTGGCAATCTCCAGCTGCGCGCCCGTTCCATCAACCGGAATCTCGTCACTGCCAATATCCAGCACCGCCCCCGTTTTCACCCGCGCCGGGCTGTCAGCAATGGTCACGGCACGATTGCACAGCCGTCCCGCCAGCACGCCAGGCTCATTTCCCCAAAGGCAGGGGATCAGATGAACCGCTTTTTCTGCAATGCCCTGCTGAAGAACAGACAGACGCGCCAGATAGTCGGCCTGCGGCTCGTCAGCGTCGAAACCGGACACCGCCAGCCCGAACCAAACCCAGCGGCCAAACTTTGAAATCAGCGTGGATCGCAGCGTGACTGCCTGGCTAATTTCCGCTTTGCCTGTGACGGCATCGCACAAAATGACACCCTCAACAGAGCAAGACGTCTGCGCGGCAATAACCGCCTTTGTCCATGCATCTGCTTCCGCATCATCAGCAAGCACATGCACGAACGCCCACCAGTTCTGGCCAGCATTGGCCTGTGCCGCTTTCAGGAATTTTTTCAGCGTTGTTTCTGGCTCACCCAGCAACGCATCAAAATCTGTCTGGGAATCCACCGCTTGGGTTTTACCCACACCAGCGCCCCCCTTACCGATAAACAGCACTGTGCGCTCAACTTCCGACACTTCGCCCAGTAGCTGGTTTACCTGGTTTACATCCACTAATGGCCAGGTCATGTTTTCCCCTTGATATCCTGCGCATTTACATCCCAGCCAAACCCGATGGCCTGAAGCTGACGTGCCAGCGCTTTATTAAATTCGTCGTCACTCATACCGAGGAACGCACGAGCCGGAAGGTCAATCGTCCAGCTCGTCTTTACTGCCTGTCCGCTCAGCTTGCGGATCAACAATCCGGCCTGTGCGTAGGGCATGGATGCAGTAATTTCGGCAAAGGTAGGCTTTTTCCACCTAGCCCCTTTTCTCACCCGATACCCCAGCGCCCGCAGCTTTTTCGCCTGGGCTTTTGTAGCCATCTTTCCGGCCTCTGCCTGTCCGGTTCGCCCGCTGCGGCTCACCCGCGCAGTCATGCCGTTTTGCTGTGCGTAGCCCACCACACCCGCAGGAACCGGGCTTTCACCGTTGCGATACCCGCCCCCCTGCAAATAAATCCGTACGGCATCCAGCTCCGGCATTTCGCGGATATGCAGCAGTTTCGGCATGTTGCGCAGCATCTTTCCCTTGCGCTTCGTTTTACGCCCTGGCCACGGCGTCCCGTCCGGTTCAGCCTGGTTTCGCACGTTGCGCTTTGCTGCGGCAATCAGCCCGTATTTCGCCAGCCGCCACAAAAGCCGCTGGCGCTTGCGGGGCGGCAAATCAAGACTGGCCAGCGCTTCACGTAGTGCTGAAAGCTGTTTTTTATTCAGCTCGCCGCCGACAATCATCACTCGTCACCCACTGGTGCACCTGTGGCATCACTGCCGTATACTGCGCCGTTTTGTGCCGTCCAGATTTCAGGATCGACCAGCCGCCAGCGCGTACCCTGCCAGGGGATTTCCCCATTCTCGTCCTCAACCACCACCAGTTCTTCAAGCAGCGGCATAGTCAGCACAACAGTGGCCGTCTCTTCACTTTCTACCGACACATCCCAGTCAGGATCAGCGTCCGTTATACCCACTTCATCCATCACCGGGTTACCGTGGTCGTCCAGCCAGGCTTCCAGCAATGCAAACAGCAGCTGCGGGGCGCAAAGCCGGTAAGGAAATCTTTCCCATGACAGCAGCGCGTTGTAACGAATCACCGCCATGCGGTACTGCCCCTGGCCGTAATCTTTTGCAGCAGGAACCACCTGCATATCGTCGATCACACTGTCAAAAGACTGCTGCGCACGGGCTGGAACGTTCTGCCGGAAAAACTCGGTCAGTGACTGTAGTTGCGTCTGGCTCATACTTTTTTCACCGTCGCTCGTTTCAGTCCCTTCATTCGTCGGATTACAACGGACGCCTCTGCCAGCAGTCCGGCGCGGGTTTCCATACTTTCCTGTCCGGGATGAGATTCACGTCGCCCTACAGTGGCAAACTCTCCCAGCAAGTCCGCTTTAGCCCTGGCGAAAACCGCCTTTATGTATTGCGCTGAGAGGGTGTTTAACTCCCCCATTCGTGCCCCCGGCGCGTCCCCTGCGCTCAGCACCCCTTTTGCCTTCCAGCTGGCTTCCACTTTTTCCAGCTCCGCATTCACTTCAGCCACAGCCGCCAGCAGCGCCTGGGCAACAGTGTCCGCGTCAACGTCAGCCGGGATAGCTCGCTGTGCCTGAAAGTCCTTCAGGTTCAGGTCTGGCCAGAATCCTTCGTTTTTTAGCGGCTCATCCTGATAATCAAGCGGCTTTCCACTAAACATGGCTCCCCCGAATAAATAGACGGGCTGTCCGGTTTCCACGGCGCAGTTTCACATCGTGTTGCTGCCCTCCACCGCGCCCGTCTGGCTTGCGGTAGTCATTAAGGCTGAGAGGGTGTCAGCTCGCTTTCATCAAACCAGGAGTCCACTGCGCGGCCATCAGCGGCCAGATAATGGATCAGGTACTGATTAGTGAAATTGGCGTATTCCGCACGGGCTTTTACGTGTCCCGTTTCACCACTAATTGCGACTTTCACCTGTTGCTTAAGCCCATATTTGAACTTGATCACTGTTGCCATTTTTATGCCCCACTCTCCAGGCGTCGAATGCGCGCGGCGATGGTCTGCCGGACAGTTCGCACGCCGATTTTTAAATAATGCTTTTCAGCAATGGCCAGCAGACCATCGGCTTTTTTCAGCGTGTCAATATCGTCAACGCTTGCCGCAGTTTTCTGACCGCTTTCATTACGCAGCAACTCCAGCCCGGCGAACTTGAACCACTTTGCTGTCACCTGCTCATGCAGCCGCCATTTGGTGGCCACGTTCTCAAACGTACGAGAGAAATACGGCTCAATGCTTTCTCCGCGCCCGGCAGTCTCCTCCGCCCAGGCCAGCATCGTATCGGCCACAAACGTGGGAAAATTGCTGCGCAGCCGTTCCGGCGTGGCCTGTTGCTGGGCAATAGCGATATCAGCCCATTCCAGTGCCTTATCCAGATCGCCCACATCAAACAGCCAGATCACGCACCACGCCAGAACCGGATTGGCATACACCTGGCCGCTGGCCAGATACGCTTCCACTGTCGGAACCCATTTAGGCAGCAGAACATTGCGCTTATGCTCAACGCGATCGGCAATTAGCGGCAGGCTTCGCACCTGTTCCACGTCTGTTTCAAGCGCCTTAATCAGCAGGTGCATGCTTTCCGTGGTGCCAACGGCCAGGCTTTGCTTCAGCTTTTGTTCCATCGCAATGCGCTGGTTATGACGCTGCGCGGGAGAAAGAGACATTGATTAACCCTCCACAGGCTCAGACGGTTTGCCGATGGTCACGGCATTTTCATCAATGGCCGCGTACAGCTCCGGCACTTCAACCGCATAGCCTTCGTTGCGCAGATATTTGTTTTCAAACTGTTTGCGATCCTCCACAAACTCAGCCTTACGCATACGGGTGTTGCGCTGGGTGTATATGTGCAGGTTTTTCAGCGGAGTAACCACCATGCGTTTACCCGGCATGAACGGCGGAATGATTGCCGGACGGCCAGCAATAGTGCTTCCCAGCATCTGCGCCGCGATTTTCTCCGTTGGGCGATCAGCGGCCTGATACAGTCGGTACTGTTCGGCGGCCACCAGGTCAGCACCTACCAGCACCACCAGGCGCGGGTCATTACGGAACTGTGCCGGGATTTTGGCGTTAATCAGATCGGAGGCCATCGCATCCAGCGATTTGTAATCCCCCGCTTCATCCAGAACAACCGGATCGGTCATAATCTGATTGCCACCCAACAGCGTTTTCATACGCTCATGCCAGCCAATGTTCACATCTTCGCCGTTCGGGTTAGCGGTAGGGTCAGTGGTTTTAGCGCGGCTCTTCCCGTTGAAACCAATGCGCAGCATATCCAGTGCGAATGCCTGGGTAGTGAAAGCCTGAACCAGGTTGTAAAACTCGTTTTCGTCTTTGCCAGCATTAGCCCAGACGGAAAGCAAATCCCAGCGCAGCGCCGCACAGCTGTCCGTTTCAACCAGCGAATAATCATTACCGTCAACGCCTACCTGACGGACAAATCGGCCGTTCTCACTGCGCCCGGTGTGAAGAACAGATGAACCAACAGAGATCACCTGGCCACTCAGCTGGTCAACGTCCAGGCATGTGAGCATGTCCAGGAACTCTACCGACTCCAGCAGCGCCAGACGCAGCGCATTTTCCTGCGGGTCATTCAGGGAAAAATAGCGACTGGTATCACGTGCGCCGAACTGCTGCGCCATTCCAGCCGTATATTTATCCAGTAAATCCCGCCCACGGTTATTAAGGTGCATAAAACTCCCTCGCATTTACGCGATTATTTAACTTGTTTTTACTTTTTTGCTTTTATGCAAATTACAGGAAATTGAATTTCCCGGATTTGGACTGAACCTGGCGCTGTTTGCGCTGACCACCTTTATTACCCAGATCGTTAAAACGGGTAACAATCTCTTTTGCATTGTCACGAATAGCGGCAAATTCTTCCGTATCCACAACTTCGGCGATAGTGTCAACATCGTCCTGCACGGAATTAAGCTGGGTTTCAATTGCACCCACACGCGCTTCCAGATCGTTTACTGCACTGGCCAGCGCCTGTAATTTATCATCACCCGCTGGCGGGTTATCCTGCGTGTCTTGTTCTTCAAATTTCGGTTTCAAGCCAAAATATTTTTGCCAGCCTTTCATATTTCCTTCCTGTGTAATTTTACCGTTTCGGGAAATCACACAACTGTAATATCCCTGTTTGTTTAATTTGCGCCGACTAAAGCGCAGCCGTGTAGTTCCTACACTTGCCGGGTTGTCAGTAACAGCCAGCCCCTTCAGATATGTACGATCCCCTCCGCGCCAGTTCAGCTCCGGCTCTACAGAGAAATAAAGCAACTGGCCTTCGTCGTTTGCATAAATCAGGCGCTTATTCGGGCACAGGCTGACATACAGCCGCGCCAGCCCGTCATCACCGTCCTGCCACATCGCTTCCAGCACTTCTCCAAAGTTTCCGGCGTAGCGCTCGTGTTCTGGCCATAGTAAGGCTGCGTAATGGTTTGGGTCATAGGTTTCCCCCATGTCGATAATCCATTGCCGTTCCAGCACACGTCCATCAACCGTATCGCCTTCAGTAGCAACACACAGCCAGCCAGTTTTTAAATGCGACACATATTTCCCCCTCTGTCGATTAACTGTTTCCCTTGCTGTGGATTTGATTATTGCTAATTAAACACATCCCCGCATTACGCTTTATTCTGGACAGTTCGGTTATAAGCCATTACCGAACAGCCCCGAATTAACCCCGCCGTTTTTTCATCAGCACCACGGCATAATTAAATCTATGGCTAAATACTCAGACGAACTAAAAGGCGTTGTCCGCGCGCTTTACCTGCGCCGATACACGCCTAAAGAAATTGCATCAGAATTAAATCTGCCGAATGCGCGGATCGTTTACTACTGGGCGGAAAAATATAAATGGGCTGACCTGCTCAGTTTCGAAAGTACAGAGGAAGCAATAGAACGCCGTTACCAGCTGTTAGCTGGGCGCGACAATAAAACAGATCTGGATTTAAAAGAAATGGATTTGCTTATTGCTCACGCCACAAAGCTGCGTGCCCAGAGCAATAAACATAAAGAAAAGCTGGCCTCCTGCCAGGGGGAACGGCAAGCAGCTGCGCGAGGGGAAAGCGAGGACGAACCCCGCAGCAAACGCAAGTACAAGAAAAACGATATTTCATCACTGACTCAGGATGATTTTGACACCTGGGCGGATGAGCATCTTTTCGAATATCAGAAACACCTGCGCCGCAACATAGGCCAGCTGGTCAGGAACATCCTGAAAAGCCGCCAGATCGGTGCAACCTGGTACTTTGCGTTTGAGGCGTTCGAAAATGCAGTAATGACGGGCGATCCGCAAATCTTCCTGTCCGCGTCTAAAGCCCAGGCGGAAGTGTTCCGGTCTTACATCGTCAACATTGCAGAACAGTATTTTGGTATCACGCTGACCGGGAACCCGATCCGCTTAAGTAACGGCGCAGAGCTGCGCTTCCTGTCTACCAACAAAAACACCGCCCAGTCATACAGTGGCCATCTTTACTGTGACGAATATTTCTGGGTTCCTAACTTCGCAAAATTGAACGAGGTGGCCAGCGCAATGGCCACCCATGACAAATGGCGTACCACCTACTTTTCCACCCCATCGGCCAAAACACACCAGGCGTACCCGTTCTGGACGGGTGAAGAGTGGAAACAGGGCAGCAAGAAACGCGCGGCTATTAAATTTCCCCTGTTTGATGAAATGCGGGACGGTGGCCGGCTCTGTCCGGATGGCCAGTGGCGATACGTCATCACGATGGAGGATGCCATTGCGGGCGGCTTCAACCTGGCCAACATCGAGAAGCTGCGAAACCGCTACAACACTGCCACATTCGACATGCTTTATATGTGCGTGTTCGTGGACAGCAAGGATTCCGTTTTCAGCTTTTCCGACCTGGAAGCGTGCGGAGTGGAGGTGGACACCTGGCAGGATCATAACCCGGATGCAAAACGGCCGTTTGGAGACAGGCCAGTCTGGGGCGGCTTTGACCCGGCACGCAGCGGCGATTTGTCGTGTTTCGTGATTGTCGCCCCGCCGATGTTCGCCGTTGAAAAATTCCGCGTGCTGAAGGTGATTTACTGGAAGGGCATGAACTTCCGCTACCAGGCAAAGCAGATCGAAAAGCTGTTCGACCAGTACAACTTCACTTATCTGGGCGTGGATGTAACCGGGATCGGCCAGGGAGTTTTTGACAACATACAGCACTTTGCCATGAAGGTTGTCGTGCCGATTCGCTATGACATGAACACCAAAAACCAGCTGGTACTGAAAGCAGCGGACGTGGTGGAAAGCCAGCGTATCGAGTGGGACAAAAACCTGAAGGAAATCCCCGCCAGCTTTATGTCAGTACGGCGCACTACCACCCAGAGCGGTAACGCAATGACCTTTGTTGCAGACCGCAGCCAGGACACTGGCCACGCAGAGGCATTCTGGGCAATCACCCACGCCCTGCATAACGAACCACTCAACTATGAAAACAAACCAAAATCCCGTTGGGGTGTAAGGAAACAGGCAGCATGAGCAAAAAGAAACGTTTTGTGAAGCGCGAACAGCGCGGCGATAAGTCCAAAAAAATGAGCATTATCAGCTTCGGCAAGCCGGAACCGGTACTGACAACCGGAACCGATTACCGGGAAATCTGGTATGACAACGCCGCCGATCACTACACCCAGCCGATTGACCGCCTGGCGCTGGCGCAGCTTATCAACCTGAACGGCCAGCACGGCGGGATTATCCACGCCCGTAAAAACATGGTCACGGCAGACTATCAGGGCGGCGGCCTCACGTTCGACGAACTGGAAGCCGCTGTGTTTGATTACCTGACTTTCGGGGATATTGCCGTGGCAAAAGTCCGTAATGGCTGGGGAGACGTGATCGGGCTTCAGCCACTGCCGGGGCTTTACCTGCGCCGCCGTAAGGAGAAAGAAAACTCGGAGACTGTGCCAGGGGATTACGTGGTTTTACAGGAGGGTGAGCCGCTGACGTATCCGCCTGAAGATATCATTTTCATCAAAATGTACGACCCGCAGCAGCACATCTATGGTCTGCCGGACTATATCGGCGGCGTTCACTCCGCCCTGCTGAACAGTGAGGCGGTCATTTTCCGCCGTCGCTACTACCACAACGGCGCACACACGGGCGGTATTCTCTATACCCGTGACCCCAGCATGACGGACGAAATGGAGGAAGAAATTGAACAGCAACTGCGGGACAGCAAGGGGATCGGCAACTTCTCCACCATCCTGGTGAACATCCCTGGCGGTGATGGGGACGCGATCAAGTTTATTGAGATGGGGGATATTTCGGCCAAAGATGAATTTGCGAGCGTGAAGAACATCAGCGCCCAGGACATTCTGAACGCACACCGTTTCCCGGCCGGGCTGGCGGGTATCGTTCCGCAGAACACTGCCGGACTGGGTGACCCGGAGAAAGTTGAACGCACCTACAAAAAGAATGAAGTGGTGCCCATTCAGCGCCGCCTGGCGGCCGCCATCAAAGACGATACGGAAATCCCGCCGCATCTGCATTTAAATTTTGATTTTGAAACAGCAGATAAGGGTGCGGCATGAGGCTAAAAAGGCTAAAATCCAGGCATTATTTAACAGCTGGAGAGCGGAATATGAGAGTCCTGAAAATTGAATGCCCTGAATGTGGCTCAAAGGCTGTGATTCGCAAGACCAACCGGAAACACCGCCAGATTGCAGATATTTACTGCGCCTGCGCTGACGTGGAGTGTGGGCACACCTTTGTTATGAATTTGACGTTTTCCCATACCCTCAGCCCCAGCGCTAAAACAGGTGACGCTCTGGTGCAAACCTTGCTCAAAAACCTGTCACCCGACCAAAAGCAAATGGCTCTGGATTTATTGAAGGCTGCGCCCGCTGCCTGAAATGCCCCCGTTCTGGGGGTTTTTTATTTCCCCCCTGACCACGTTTCGCATCTCTTCAGCAATTTCACCAATCCAGGTTAAGGCAATAGTCTTTTCCTTCGCGCTTATCTCACTTACATGGGCTATTTTTGCCAGCAGTTCGATGCGCTCCAGCTTTACTGATGCCTCTAAGATATCCATGCAGCCTCCACAAAATCACAAAATACTGTACGAACATACAGTACACCTAAAAGCACGATATGTGAAATAATTATTCATTCAAGTAATGACTTTGCTATTAAATATCACACACTTACAGACCATTACTGCCAGCCTGGCCATTGTTCCTCTTCCGGATTATTCCGCTTCTCCTGCAACCGCCCCTCTCTGTAAATCAGGGCAGAACGGCCAAATTTAAGACCACCGCCACGCCTCAGAATGTCGATTTCGTCATCCGTTCCGGCAAAACCTCGCTGGTTAAGTTCCAGTTTTAACCGTCTCCGGGTTCCACCCTCCGTACAGTTATTGACAGAACTCCAAGGGGCGGCGCTGCCGCCAGAAAAACCCGCCTCCGCTGACGCTTCGGCCAACTTCGCAACCTTCTGCCACTTGACCAGACGGGTGCAAACTTCAGAATCCGGGATCAAAGGCGAATAGATACCCTGCACACGCTGAACATCTTCGGCGTACTCGTTACCCTGCTCTGTGATTTCATACGCCAGGCGAACAACCAGATCACGACGCGCAACCAGTGCGCCACCCTGCAACTGGGTATAGGCAGCCCAGTCCCCAACATCTGCCGCCGCCAGCACCGCATCCATGCGGCTATCAGTCAGGCGCTGATCGCCCAGGCGGCGCAGCTCCCGCCAGACAGTCACTGGCGCACCACCAATTTGCTGAAACTGACGAATACGCCAGCGGGATGCCCAGGCTGATACGGATTTGGCCATATCTCGCAGGTTTTCCCCGGTTTCTTCATCCTGCTCGCCATCGAGCGCAAAGCCGTCGATATTTTTTGAGATGTATTTAGCGATATAACCTGTTGCCGACCCTTTAGCGGGATCGATAGGCTCAACGTGAAAACGCGCCTTAAGCGCGTTGGGTGTCTGTAGCTCTTCTGAATCGGCAATCCTGGCGTGATAGCAAAGAATATCGCGCACCGCCTCAACGTCATGCGGCTGCATAAACAGCAGCATATGCCAGTGCGGTGTCCCGTCGTGGTGTGGCTCCACCACGCGAAAACCAAAAACATGAATACCGGCACGGGAGATCGCCGCGCGTGCTTTTGCCCAGACGTTGCATAAATAACGCTGCGTGTCCCGTGGGCTTAATCCGTTCCACTGAGACACAAAGCCGCCTTTGCTGTGTACCGCGTGATAACGTGAAGGCGCAGTGATTGTGTAAAACTCGCCAGCCAGCCCCTGTTCATTGGCGATATCTTCAAACCCGCGCATACGCACCATCAGTTCACAGCGACGAATGGCCGGGTTAGCAACGCTGCGGTGTACCATGCTGTCCAGCGCAATGCGGTTGCCCTCTTCGTCCATCAGATCAAACTTTTTGAAGAACTCCAGATTTCGTTTTTTCTGCTCTATCCATTCGCCCAGGGTTTTACGTGATACGTAGGCGCTGGCAGATTTCTGCACCTGGCCAACGGCGATGGCCAGATGTTCACGTTGCAGGTCACGGGCACGCTTCAGACGCTGATACCACCATTCCGGCGCCATGAGACGCAAAATACCGGACTCCGCCTTTCGGGTTTCCAGGTGGCCTTCATTGGCTTCATGCTCTGCCCAGTACGGCGGCTGATTGTTCAGCATGAGAGAAAGCGAACAAAGGTTGCGGTAAGCCTCCAGCGTGCGCTGGCGCATTTCTCTTTCGTCTTTTGGTTTGCCCTTCAGCGTGTCGGTGAAGTCATAAAACATCTGAGCGATCCAGCCAGATATCTGGCCAGACAGCTTTTTGAGATCGGTGCGGTCAAGCGACGGCAAGCGTTGCAATGACTTTCCGAATGGGAGATCGCTTACATCAGCGGCCAGCTGGTAACGCGCAGCCACTTTCCGCAGACGTGGCAATACATTCTCACCGATAGTTTTGCGCAGGAATGTATTGGCACGGCGGCGGCCGTCACGGCCAGCGAACAGCTTTTCGTAACGGTTGCCAAAATACCCGGCTAACCAGTCGGGTATCTCGTGAAGAAACTGTGAACGCCATTCGTAGTCCTGTGGGTTAACTGCCCACAATCGGCGCTCTGTGATCGTCGCGTTCGCTGGCGTTCCGGGCGCAAAGGTATCACGCCGCCAGATATCTACGGCGTGATGCTGGCCATTAGCAACGAGCGTCATGCGCGAGCCTTTGCACGGGACGGGGATTTCAGGATCAGCTCAGCGGCAGATTTCTGGCTTGCAGCTGCGGCACCAACACTGCGGGGCGCATTGACCTTCACTGCCTCAAATCCGGCGTAAAGGTAATGCACCATTTCCAGATCGCTGTTTGACGCGACAACACTCACGCCCTTTTCAGCAAGACGGCGCAGCTTTCTGGCCAGCCGCCCCTGATCAAGATGTGAAAAACCGCTTTCAGTGTATGAGGTGAAATTTCCAGATTCCGTCAGGTATGGCGGATCGCAATAGACCACATCCCCGGCACGAACCAGCGCAAGCGTTTCGGAGTAATGCGCTGCAATGAAGGTTGCACGCTTTGCCTTCTCAGCAAATGCACGGACTTCTTTAAGCGGAAAATAATTTTTTTTGTACTTCCCGAACGGGACATTGAACTGGCCACGGCGATTGTAACGGCAAAGCCCATTAAAGCCGTGGCGGTTTAGGTACATGAAACGGGCAGCGGCTTCAACACTTTCCGCCCCAATCCCCTTTCCGGACAAATTGAACGCGCCCCGGACGGCATAGTAAAAAATAGCGCGGCTCTCCTGTTCACCCAACGCACCGGCAGAAAACAGGGCTTCAAGCTCCATAAGAAACGCGTCGGTATGGTAGGCCATCGCCTTATACAGATTGACTAAATCCGGGTTCAGGTCAGCGATCAGGTATTCGTCATAGTCCGTATTCATCATGACGGCGCAGGAACCCGCAAAGGGTTCAACCAGGCGCTTGCCTTCCGGCAAGTAGTCACGCAGCTGCGGCATGAGGCGGACTTTGCTGCCCACCCATTTAAGAGGCGTTTTTACTGCCATGCTTCACCACCTTTACTGCAAATGGCCGCAGCTTCTTCACGGATCAGCTCTACGATTTCGGCAGCGCTCAAACCTTCGTTCGCGGCATACGCGGCCAGCTTATCCAGACGGGCAGAACACAGATCTGCGGAGGCCGCTTTACCTTCCTCAGTAGCTTTTTCCAGCATTGCCAGCAGGTCAGTACCGGATTGGCTGGCGGGTAAAAACATGCGTGTTGTTTGCATTTTGGTTTCCTCAGGGCAAAAGAATCCCCGGCCACCGCAGGGATGGCCAAAAATTCAGGCAGTTAATTAGTGGAAAGAGACGGTAACGGGCGCGGCTGAATAGCTCGGCGCGGGTACTTTGTGCAGCTCGTAGGTATTGCGCCACCACTCCTGGATCAGTGCTTTGACTTCCCCTGCACCCAATGACCCGGCGATGTAATACATGGAACGAATGCTGGCCAGCGCTTCAACCTGCTGGTATTGGCTTTCCGCTTCACGATAGACACAGCACCAGTACGCAACATTAACGGCCAGCCAGTGGCGTTTGTTTGTCATGTGCTCGGTGTCGTTAAAGAAAAACGGATGTAAGGCCACACGGCCATTTTTAACGGTACTTTTCGCCAGAAAGAGAATGGCGTAATTATGTGGAACACCCCACGCGGCCAACTCTCGCCCCAGTTCTTTGGCATTTACAGAGATAATGGACATCAGTGATTCTCCTGCTGTTGCAACAATTGCATTTTGCTAACGAATTGAGGTGCCACAACCATCTGCACCCCGTTACTGCTGTAAATCGGATTAACCACCTTTGCCGGGCGATTGGCGGTGCGCCGGGAAAAATCGCTGTCACGCAAACTCCCGAACCCCTCAAACGTTAACCGGGCGCGGGAAATACCTTGTTTCAGTTGAATCATTTCCCGGTAGTTCAGGCGCGCATACAGCTCATGCCAGCAGCATTTACACAGGTGGGCTTTGAAAACGTCCGAACCGGAATTTACTGCGGCTGCATGTAAAACAACCCCTCGCCATTCAGGTGTTAATTTGTCCCACCATTCGGCGGCTTCGCTTTTTTCACTCCAGTATTTACGGCGCATATACTCCAGCCACTTCAGGCCGATCTCCTGCTGTTCTGAGCTAATGGCCATAACGCCCCCGGAACAATCCCATCAGGCGATGCCACCAACGGCGGCACGGTTGATGCGCAGTAAATTTATGTACGTGGCCAGGATTCCAGCGTTGGCCATTGGGCAGCTCAATCCATCCAGTGGAGCCGCTTGCCAGTTGCATGGCCGGAGATTCTTTTTTCAGGTAGGTAACGAAAGCTTTCATGGTTATCCCTCACATCATGCCGCTGGCGCTGGTAGTCACGATATCGACGGCAGCAGCAAGAACCGGCGCAGACTGGAGGCGGCTTTCAACGGTGTAAGCCAGAACGGAAAGGGAACGGATGGCATCACGGGCACGATCAAGAATTTGCGTTCGGCGCGCGGCGGTCATGTGCTCAGTTGATACGGCTTCCCCAGCGATCGCACCCACGTTTGCGGTGGCGCTTAATGCGCAAAACTGCATGTTCGCTTCAGTGGCGTTATTGACCGGAACGGATGGGAGGCAGTTAATCTGCCCCAGCATCCCATCCAGTAAACGCGCATCTTCGGTGTAATCGGTAATAGCCAGTAGCTCGTCACAGGTCAGGCGATGCGGTTGAATCGGGTTCAATTTATTGCGCAGAATCTGGGGACGCATACCAACGGCAGCAGCGACATCTTCCAGATTGTGCGACAGCGCAAACGCTCGGCAAGCTGCATCAAAGTGAGCATGTTTAGAAGTCTGATAATCAAACATTGTTAGCTCCTCCCTAATCCGTACGATGAGTTACGCGTTAAGCGAAACATCACATTCGCTTAACGCCATTACGGTTAAGGCGGCCATGTTCACTTCAACCAGCCCTTTTTTCTGTGCTCCTTTAGGCTTGATAGGAAGTTTTCCGTATGAAATCAGATTCTCAGCAGTGCTTTTGGACATGCCCGTACGGCGGCAATATTCATCAAGAGGGATATATGGATCGGGGATCACGATTGTAATGTTGGGACGCATAATGCAAACTCCTCCGGTTGTGGATACGCCAATATCCACCTTTATCAACCAATATTCGTAAAAAACTACAGCGAGGAGAGGCTAGATCGTATTAAGCGACAAATCAACATAATTTTCGCATTTTACGAATGGCAGGCTAAATTATGAGCAAATTCTCTTACGGACAAATAAGCCACAGTAGCGAAGTGCTTGATCGCATCATTGATGCCTATGGTTTTACTTCGAAGCTGATGCTGGCAGACCATTTTGATATGGCATCCAGTAGCTTGGCTGGACGTTACAAGCGCGGTGGATTTCCTGCTGACATGGTTGTGCGATGTGTTGCAGAAACAGGAGCATCCTTAGAATGGATTGCAACTGGGCAAGGCAGGAAGTTTGATGATGAAGAATTAGACATTTTAAAGATGCCGCGGCGTAAGATCGTTGATGGTCTGATTTATGAAGCAGGGATGTACATGTTGGATAAGGTATCTTTTTTACCGGGCGTTCCTTTGCCTACCTCTCCAATATGTGTGCTTGAAGGTACTAACCAATTTATCGTTGATACTTCATTTACAGAGGTTTATGACGATCAATGGCTTGTAGAGATCGAGGGTAAAACGAGTATCCGTACCCTTACGCGCATTCCAATTAAGAAAGTAAGAGTGAGCGGCGTAGGTATGGCTTTTGATTGTGGTATCGACGACATAACCGTGATTGGGCGTGTTGTCCTGACGATTCATTAACATGACCGTAAGAAAACTCAGCAATGGCCAATGGCTTGCCGACTTCTACCCCATCAACCGTAGCGATGGCAAGCAAGGGAAGAGAATCCGCAAAAAGTTCGCGACTAAAGGCGAGGCGTTAGCATTCGAAAACTACACCCTGCAAAAAGTTGAGGACACGCCCTGGCTTGGTCAAGGAAAAGATAAACGTCGCCTTTCAGATCTAATACATCTCTGGTTTGAGCGTCACGGGATAACCCTGCGCGATGGTGAAAAGCGTAAAAGCTCCATGCTATGGGCTGATGAGTGTATGGGTTCTCCTATGGCTACTGAGTTCACCGCGCAGCTGTTCACCGCTTATAGGGCTAAAAGGTTGGATGGCCACTTTGCCAGGACTAAACGCGTCACTCAGGTTTCGCCGCGCACCATGAACCTGGAACACGCTTATTTCCTCGCTGTATTTAATGAATTAAAACGTCTCGGTGAATGGGACGCGCCTAACCCGTTAGAGAACGTTCGCCAGTTCAGAACAGAAGAAAGTGAGATGGCCTATCTTACTGGAGAGCAGATAGACAGGCTCTTAGAAGAAAGCCGCCACAGCTCTGCTAAAGATTTGGAGATGATTGTCAGGATTTGCCTGTCTACTGGCGCTCGCTGGGGAGAGGCTGAGAAATTGAAGCGCAGCCAAATCGGTGCTGGGAAGGTCACATTTATAAAAACGAAAGGTAAGCGCAACCGCACAATACCATTAGACCCAGCAATAATAGCTGAACTGCCAAAAAAGAATGGTGCGCTTTTTAGTCCGTGTTATTACGCTTTTAGATCTGCCCTGGAAAGAGCGGGAATTGAATTACCGGCCGGGCAGTTGACGCACGTTCTCCGACATACCTTTGCATCCCATTTTATGATGAACGGCGGCAACATATTAGTCCTTCAAAAAATCCTCGGGCACACCGATATCAAAATGACAATGCGTTACGCTCATTTCGCGCCGAACCACTTAGAGGAGGCGTTGAAGCTCAACCCTCTCAAATGTCGCAAAAGTGTCGCACAAACTTAAGAATATTGGCTCTTATTGGTGGATATTGGTTTTGCAACTGCTTGATTTTTATCTAAGTTATTGTTTTTGCTTTGGCTGTTATGGTTCTCATAATCGCTTGGTCGCTGGTTCAAGTCCAGCAGGGGCCACCAGATACAGCAAGGGCTGGCGCTAAAAGCGCTGGCCCTTTGTTTTTTCCGGGGATATACCGGGGATATTTCAGAAAAGTAGCCATAGTGATTTATGGTTAATTTATGACCACTCACACCATCTGCCCCCTACCTCCAGCGCTGTGGTTCCCAATTAACCTGCCAGTCCATACACAATGAAAACGCATATATAGACACAGAAAAATGTCGGTTCAGTTGGTTCACAGTTCTGTAAGCCACGCTAGCAATGAATTTATTCGAACCAACATACGGCAAAATGAGGTTAGTTCAGCCCCGCAAAAAGTTACTGGTGGCACAGATAGATTGAGCCAAAAAGTCATTAAATCACGCCGAATTCACAATTATCTACCAGGTGCTGTCCTCTAATTCTCGGAGGGAAAATCCCTGAGGGAAATTTTCGCCTGTTATTTTTGGTTTTTTCATGGATGTAATCATGCGTGCTTCTGGTAGTGGCCGTAAGCTCACCAGACTTTACGTAATGCGGTTAATCAACTAATAACTCAAATCAAGAATGAATTAAACCGATTCACTGAAATTATTATTTATATTCATTTATAAAAAAAACAAATATAGGTAACAATGGTGATATAAAAACTTACAACCAGAAAAATAATGAAGGAGTATTGTTTGGTTAATTTGTCAACTAAATGGAGTTAATTAGCATGGCTATACCCATTTATCTCCTGCTTTGCAACGATGAAGGGAAACAGATAAAAGGTGGCTCTGATGTTCGTGGCCGGGAAGGCAGCATTGAAGTAGTAGGTATGCAGCACGATTTGTTTATTCCTGCCGATAACATGAGTGGAGCATTAACCGGAACGCGACAGCATGAGGCGTTTACATTTGAAAAAGAGATAGACCCATCAACCCCACTTCTTTACCGGGCCTTAACTACAGGTCGGACCCTGGCAAAAGCCGAATTCAAACTTTACCGCATCAATAATAACGGCATGGAAGAAGAATATTTCAATGTCGTGCTGGAGAACGTGAAGGTGTGCCACGTTGTGCCAATTATGTTTGATACCAAAGATCCCGATTTCGAAAAACACGGGCATATAGAGCATGTAGGCCTGCGTTACGAAAAAATCACGTGGAGCTATGTCGATGGCAACATCCAGCACGCCGATAGCTGGAAAGACCGTAAAACAGCATAAGGAGATCACCATGGCTAAATGGCTTTATAAGCAAAGCACCGGCGAACTGTTTAAAGATGGAAAACTGATTGAAACAGGTTACTCCGGCGCCCTCACCAATAAAAATAATCCAGACCGTGAGCATGTTCGCGGTATGGGGCCAATTCCACGCGGTATATGGAAAATCGGTAGTTCCGGCACCAGCAAAGGACCGCTGACAATTAAACTGAAACATATTAGCGGCAATTCATACGCGCGTGACATGCATTCTTTCCGTATGCACGGTGATAAGCGCATCGGTATACCCGGATACGCATCTGAAGGCTGTATTATTATGAGTTCTTCAACCCGTCTACTTGTGGGCAATGATATAGGCGCATTGCTGGAGGTTGTACGATGATCCGCATAATTGCAATTTCCATCGTATTGTTGCCTGTGTGTGCAATGGCAGCTTCTACGGGTGGTGAATGTGCAGCACCCGGTCATTATATCGAAGGTATGCTGCTAACCAGCATTAAGAACGAGCTCGGCATTGATCTGACGTCTATCCAGTACAGCAAAACAACAGTGGAAGTGCTTGATGTGCTGCCAGTGTCAGATGTATTCGCCAGAAAAATGGCGATTGCAGATAGCCAGGCAGATTTAGAGAAATCAGCTGATATCAGGCTTTCTGAGAATGATTATTACAATATGTATCACGACAGGCATGTACTGACCGTGACGGCAAAATATACTTTTACGGACAAAAAAGGCAAACGTAGTGAATTCATTTCTTCAGCGTTCGTCAACGATGATGAATGCTCAGTACGGTACAATGGTTTTTTGACTTTATCGCGCGAATTTTGAATAGCAAAATCCAGGCAT
Organism: Enterobacter sp. Acro-832; assembly: GCF_011752745.1. Lineage (NCBI taxonomy): Bacteria > Pseudomonadati > Pseudomonadota > Gammaproteobacteria > Enterobacterales > Enterobacteriaceae > Enterobacter > Enterobacter sp. Acro-832. The sequence continues at coordinate 232,753 of NZ_VWWX01000003.1, read as the reverse complement.
AAAAATGAGCATTACGCAAAACCCGACGAAAGGCAGTTTTTTCCGCCTTCAAAAAGTGATGTTGCCTTTTGGTGTCTGGTCGTAATCCTCCGTTGGGTCTGCTGGCTTCATATAATTAAGCCACTCAATTGAGTGGCTTTTTTATTGTTTTTTTTAAACCCGCTAACCCTGGCTCAGCGAAGCCGCCTGGACACGTCCAGAGGCACCAGGGGTCGCAATCAGACGCTCTACGGACTCCATCGTCACGAACGTACAGCTGCAGTCCACATTGGTGCACTGGTGATAGCGCTCTTTGGTATTTTCACTTAGATAGCGACTGGTACGCGCATGCGCAGAGTGCTTGCACTTAGGACAATGAAACATGTACCCCTCCACTTAATTCACATTTTGTGAATCAATAATACCCAAAATAAAACCAATAGCAACTACATTACTCACTATCAACAGTAAATTTTTCGTCGCTGACGTTCAGCTCAAGCTTAAGCTGCGTGGTAAATCCGCTATCGTTGAGAGTATGCACCACTTCGCTGATGATCCACGCCTGCTCGTCGATGACGCGTTTAAAACCGTTTACCAGCACCGGCGTTTCGGGGAACAGATCGGCGCGTCCCAGGGCAAGCTGGATGGAAAACTCTACGGTTCCCCGCTGAAGCGCGCGCCACTTAGCCTCTGCGGCCCTGAGCGCCTGCTCTTCAGAGGCATAAACCGTGGTGAGCTCAAATACGTTCTCCGCCGATCCCACCAGCCTCTCTTGCGGCTTCTGCTCCTTGCCTCCTGTTTCCGCTACCGGTGCGACGGCATCCGGGTGCTGCAGTGCTCCTGTCGGCTGTACGCTTGATTGGCGTGAAATACTCAATTGAGTATTTTGTTGCTTTGGGTCGCGCGTTTGCAGCCATTTGGCCGTCACGCCGGAATAATTTTCACGGTCAGCGACGGAAAAAAGGTGCTTATCGCCATCCCCACGCTCAATCATCATTAAGGGAATCGGCGTGCCGCTGGCCGTCACGGCCTGGCCCGCTTTCATAAAGATAATCTTCCCGGCTTTGATTGAAACAAATGCTCCATTACGTTCAGCAAGGCGGGAGAGGAACGCCGCGTCTGTCTCCTGAGACTGGTCAATATGAGAGATGGCGATGGATGCAAGCCCCGACGCGACGCTGGCGGTCAACTGGTTACGCTGAGCGATGGTATCGACTATCGCGCCAATCGTCGTGTCATGCCACGACTGTTCGCGCCGCACGTTTAGCTTTCCACGAAAATCTGCGCTGAATCCCCGGATGGTCAGCGTGTCCGGCGCGCCCCGGAATTGAATCGCATCAATCGTAAAGTCCCCTTTCTCCTCGAGCGGGGTTCCCTCCCATCCCAGCCATAAGGAGAGCCTTGCCCCCCGGGCCGGCAAGTCTAGCAGCCCGTCGGAATCATCCAGTTGAATATCCAGCTGATCGGCTTCCAGCCCACGTTTGTCGATCATGCTAAGACTGATAAGACGGTGGCTGAAATTCTGTGTGACATCGCGATCGTCAAGCTTAAGCATAAAATCAGGGGCGATTTTCCCACCCGCCCGGATATTCATTTCGGTGATCATCCCACCAGCCCTCCAATGCTATTACGTGCGCTCGTCACCAGCTCTTCGGCCTGGGTTCTCAGATCGCCAAACATCGTCATCAGCGATTCGTCCACGCGTTTCAGTTCCAGCGTAAAATTAATTTTTCGGGCGGTACCGTCACTGTAAAAATCCGAATGCGTATGCGTGACTTTTTCAATGATAAACATGCCGTGAATGATGCCGGTACCGTCTATCAACGGCCATGCCCGCCCCTCATTCGCCATCAGCTCAACCGCCTTGAGGGAAAGCCGCCCTCCCGTGAGTTCCGGGTAAAGCAGTCCGGAGAGGGTAAAAGATGTCTCGCCTTCGCCAAGGTACTGCCAGGCTTTAGGTTTCCCGATCCGATCGTTGGACGCCCAGCGGTAATCCTTTGTAAACTGCATTGTCTGATAGGGTAAGGTTCGTCGTTCAAAGACAAACAGACCCAGCACCATTAACATTTTATCTCTCCTCAACCATACATTAAGCTGGATTGCTGCCGTCTCGCTTTATCCTGTTCAATGCTATCTATTGTCTCCCGGATTTGACGCGTCAGATCCGTTGCGGAGGCCGTGCCCCCCTGCAGCGTGATGTGATATTCGCTTTTACTCTGATCAACGTAAGAGCGTCCTCCCGGCACGAGGGTTGGCTGATACCCCTGGCCGACGCCAGAGATCCCCGCCACCGGAATGGACGAACTGCCCGCAGGAGAGGATGTCGCGTCTGCTTTTGCCGCTGCGGCGTCGAGATGACCCGACTCGTTTTTGATAAGACCGAGTTTCTCCAGCAGCCAGCTGGCCTTGCCGCTCAGGCTGTTAAAGAGATTAAGCGGTGCCATTAACGCATCACCCAGCGCCTGTCCAAAAATCACGCCAGCGTTTTTACAGCCATCCAGCGTTTCCTGCGTCGCCTTGATCGGCGTAATCAAGTCGGTGAACCATTGCCAGATACCGCCCAGCTTCTCCGAGATAGCGTCAAATACCGCCATCACCGGTGAGAACAGCGCACCCAGCGGTGCGAAAGCCGTTGAAAGCCCTTCCATCACCCCGCCAAAGAAGGCGCTGATGGGCTCCCAGTATTTGAAAATCAGCAAAGCACCGGCGGCAATCGCCGCGCCAAGGGCTATCACCGGCCAGCTAAGGGCGCCCAGCACCGTCATGATGGCGCCGCCCACCACGCTGAATACCGTTCCTAACATCCCGGCCGCGGTAATAACTATATTGATGCCCGTCAGAACCGGACCAATAACCGTGCCTACGCCACCCAGTACCCCAGCAAACGCCTGCGCGCCGACAACAATGCTGGCAAGGGTCTGCGTCAGCTCAGGGTTGGCATTCACCCACAGGGAGGCCGTGCCAAGCCAGCCGGTTGCGGTTGTTATCAGGTTGCGCAAAGCGCCATCTGCTTTATCAAATACGTCAATCTTCAGCCCGCTCCACGCGGCCTGGAATTTGCTGATATCGCCGTCAAGATTGTCGGTCTGCACGGTAGCCACGAGCGCGGCACTGCCCGTTGCCCCCTGCAGCTGCTGGCGTTTTTTATCAAGCGCGCCGTTACCCGCGGCTGAGCGCAGTGCATCCGGAGCCTGGGGCTGTCGCAGCATCGCGCTGAGCGCGTCCCCGGCGGCGGCACCGTTCATTCCCTTTTCCGTCAGAACGCCAAGCTGCGCGATTGTCTCTTCAAGACCCATACCGGTCGCATCCGCAGCGGGCGCAGCGGAGGTGACGGCCGCCGCCATCTCAACGAGACTGGTGTTCGAAGAGGTAAACCCGCGGGTAAGTAAATCTGCGATGCGTCCCGCATCCGTATCGGTCAGGTTATAGGCGGCCTGCGTGCTGGCGATCATATCGGCCGCTTTAGCCGCGTCGACATTCCCCGCCAGGCTGAGGTTAACCGTGGGTACAGTGGCAGCAATAACCCCATCGGCGTCGTAGCCTGAACGAGCCAGTTCGGTTTGTGCACGGACGACCGTATTTGCGGGTACTCCGGTCCTGGCACTGACCTCTCGGGCCTGCTGGCGAATGGCCTCAAGCCGGGCGTCGCCCTTCTCCAGACCAAGGCTTGCCTGAATAGTCGACATCTGTTTTTCAAAACTGATGCCAGGCGCCATAAACCGGGACGTCTGATCAAAGCCCGCTTTGGCCATGCCCACGCCCGCATTAGCCAGCTGATGCACCCGCGCGGCAGCGCGTTTGCCTGACTCGTAGCGATTCTGAACGGTACTCAGCTGCGCCTGCTGCTGATTGACGCGGGCCAGCGCATCCCGCTGTCGGTTAAGCTGCTGCGTTTTTTCGCCGATCTGACTTTTTAAACGACGCTCATCCGACGAAAGCGTTCGCGTGTTGATTCCCGCCTGAGCGAGTTCAGTCCGCTGACGCTGTACCGAGTAACGTAAGCTGTTGTACTCAAGCTTGAGGTTGGCTGCCGATTTTCGGGCTGCGGACAGCGCATCAGCCTGTGCCTGAGTAGGGTTTTGTGTGTTTTTAAACTGCAACGCCAGCGCCGCCGCCTGCTGTTTCGCCTGAGCAAGCGACTGCTCCGTCGTGGCGAGCTGGGCATTTGCTTTTCTGAAGCCGTTAATGCGCCCCGCCTGCTCGTCGAGCGCCCCCAGCGCCGTCTGCGAATCATGGATATCGCTCGCGAGAGTCTGGCTGGCGTTGTGAAGAGCGTTAAGCGGTCGGCTTGCACGATCAACTGCCTTAAGCAGCTCCTGAAGACTGACATTATTACTCATGGTGGTTTCCGCTTCGCTGCAGCGCTTTTTCGCGCCATAAGAGGAGTTCGGTCACGCTAAGGGAGTACAGTTCTGACGGCGGCCAGTGAAAAATCACCGCGATATCCGCCATCAGATCGTCGACCGACAGGTTTTCGGGAAATCTCAGCGAGCCGAAGCCGGTGACAAAAAACCGATCACCTTACCGGCAAAAGAGAGCAGATCGCAGGCATCCAGACGCGCAACTTCATGCTCGGTCAGAGCCGGCGAGGTCATTCGCGGCAGCACCTTGATCAGCGCATCAACGTCGGATTGCGCCAGCGAGGCCAGCGAGATCCCACGCAGAGTCCCGGCATTCGGTTTGGAGACCGTCACCTGTTCAATTTTTTGCTCGCCGCGCTGAACGGGGCTATCAAGCGTGACGATGTATGAGCTGTTGTTCATGGCGTTCTCGTTGCTATTTTCCATTTCATTACTCTTCTGAAAGTTAGCTTACCGGCCGGCTATCCCGGCCGGTTAAAGGGTTACAGGCCGATGGCCTTACGGTGTTCAGCCAGACGATCGACGCCGTCGACTTTCAGCACCATGTTGATGATGTCGATCTCGATGATCTCTTTGCCATCAATGGTCAACTGGTAGTACGCGCACTCGGTGGACATCTTGGTGGTGCCGCTTTCGCCCTGCTTGTTCTCGCCGCCATCAAACTCTTTATGACGGCCGCGCATGACGATTTCGACGGCGGAGATTTCGCCGGTATCATCACGCTGGAAAGAGCCGGTAAAGCGCAGCGGCACGCTGTCCGCGCCCGGAGAGGCGTACTGTGCCCACAGCGCGGCGTCCGGCAGACCGCCAACGGTCCACTCCAGCGCCAGGGCATCATCATCCAGACCGAGATCGACAGAGACCGAGCCCGGCATACCGCCGCCACGATACTTCTCCAGCTTGCGGGTAAGCTTCGGTAGGGTCACTGACTCAACAACGCCCATATAGCTCAGGCCATCGTTGAACATATTCAGGTATTTAAGTTTGCGTGGTAACGCCATGCTTCAGCTCCTTAGCTATTAACCGAATCTGACAGGTCTGCCAGATAGGTATCGGTGATGCGCTGGCGCAGGGTCAGATTTTCCAGCGGCGGGACAGGGGTGTAGTCGTAATCGATATACAGTTTCCCCGCTTTCAGGGTGGTTGCGTCGTTCGACTCAGGGTCATACCAGCAGGAGCCGTCGACGATATAGCCGTTGGTTTTCAGCTCGCGGAACTTGGCATTAATACCGGAAACGATGTCGCGGATAAGCGTTGGCGTGATGGGTTTATCCATCGCCCACGCGTGCGCTTCCGCCATGGTATCGGCCAGCACCTGCGCGGTACGGGTATAGTTTTCAAAGACGAATAACGGGTCGTCAGAGCAGGTACGGTTACCCCAGAATTTGAAGCCGTCGTTGCGAATCAGCGTGGTGACGCCAGCCTGGTTAAGCAGGTTCGCATCGGTAGCCTGTTCCTGCAGATCCCAGGAGACAGAAGCGCTTACGCCCGTGACGCCGTTGACGCCAACGTTTGACAGGGTTTTATGCCAGCCGATGGTCTGGTCGATTTTGGCGCGCAGGCCAAGCGCGCGAGCGGTTGCCCAGGCCGTCGTCGTTGCGTTCGTGGTGGTATCCCATGCCAGAAAATCAGGGTGGATAACCATCAGCTCGCGCTGGCTGAAGTTCTTGCGGTAGTCGATCGCCTCAGAAATGGTTTTACATCCCCATGCGCTGACATAGCCGAACGCGCGCAGGCTCTGGCACATCGCGGCCAGCGCGGTTGCCACTTCCTGAGAATCCAGCCCCGGCACGCCGAGAATACGTGGCTTAACGCCGGTTACCGTTTTCGCCGTGAGAAGCGCCTTCAGGCCGGTATATTTACCGTTTTCATCGGTGGTACCGATGATGTTGGAAACGGTCTGTTTGCGCGCCTCTTCCGGGGTTTCAGCGGTGCCTTCAGCCACGCGAACAACAACGACAACCGGTTTACACTGGTCAGCAATCGCCTGCAGAGAAGCGGACAGCGTCCCCGCCTTGCCGGCTTTCGCAATCGCAGTTTGCACGTTGGTAATGAGCACAGGCTCGTTTAAAGGAAATGTCTTGTCGTCAGCATCGCTGGCCGTACAGACCATACCGATGATTGCCGTCGAGACGGTGGAAATGGTGCGGGTGCCATCGTTGATTTCGATAACTTCCACGCCGTGGTGAAAATCACTCATCCGTTTAACTCCTTGGTTAGTTGGTGAGTGATATTGTCGCGGCTGGAGTTGTTATGAGCTAACTGTCACCGTCCAGCGATGACTGACACAACGATTGTCCGATTACCGTGGCGGGGAATTTTTTATAAAGCGTGGAAATACCCACATCAAAAATTAACGCAACGCGCTGCCGGGATTCTCCGGCAACAATCAGTCTTCCAGCCTGAGCCCATTCCTCCTGCGTCAATTTAGGGCGTCTGCCACCAATTCGCCCCTGTTCCCGCGCTGCGGCCAGCCCGGCGCACGTCCTCTCGACAATGAGCTCACGCTCCATTTCAGCAAGCGCCCCCATGATATGGAAGAAGAAACGCCCCATTGGCGTTGAGGTATCAATGCTGTCAGTCAAACTGCGGAAATTAATGTTTCGCTGGCGTAGTTCCTCGGTCATTGAAACAAGGTGGCGCATACTGCGCCCGAGCCGATCGAGTTTCCATACAACGAGAGTATCGCCCGCATTCAGTTGTCTGAGGGCACGATTGAGTCCCGGTCTGTTTGTCGATTTACCGCTGATTTTATCTTCAAAAATGAGCTCACATCCTGAACGCTGCAGCGCGTCACGCTGTAAGGCGGTGTTTTGTTCATTTGTTGACACGCGTATGTATCCAATAAGCATGGAATTTCTCTCCGTCAAAACCGGAAATCATGCCACTTAATTGATAAACACGCATTTTCGAAAACCTTGGTTTGGGAGAGGCAGCAAAATTACCTGCAGCGAGTGGCAGTTTATCTGCCAATGGATGGTGCAAAATACCACTGACAAAAGGATACACACTCATCCTCCAGTGGGGACAGGCTGAGATTAAAGCGCAGGGTCAGGTCGCTATGTTACCCATTGCATTTCCTGCCGGAATGTTTCAGGTCGTAAGCTGTGACAGCGGTGGTGGCGCATATTCTGTCGGTGTAACAGCAGCCGGTAACACGGGTATTACCTTCCGTATTGATGGCTTGCGTTATCAGGATGGGGTGTCTGTTGTGTGTCGCTATATCTCTATTGGTTTCTGAGAAAAGAGGTTTTATGAGTTATTTATATTCACCCTCGACTAATTCTTTTTACGCCCAGATTCTTTTGAATGAATATCGCAATGCAGGAACATTACCTGATGATTGTATTGCTGTAGAGGATTCTGATTATTATCAATATGCCGGTGAGCCACCTAAAGGGAAAACTCGTGGGGTGATTGATGGCCTGCCTGGATGGGTGGATCTGCCAACGCCGACACATCAAGAGATGATCGTGGCAGCAGACCAGCAGCGGCAGAACCTGATAGATTCCGCAATGCAGTCAATCAGTGTAATCCAGTTGAAGTTGCAGGCCGGAAGAAAGCTAACCACGGCAGAGACCGAAAAACTTAACAACACGCTGGACTATATCGACGCGGTGACGGCAATAGATACCGCTACCGCGCCAGATATTAACTGGCCTGAGCGTCCGGCTGTGTAGGCCATTCGATGACTGGGGCTTTTGATGTATCAACACGCATCAGCAGCACCCGGTACCTTTTCCACTCCGCAAGCGCGGCGGTTTCTCCCGCCGTGGCTATCCCTGCATCAACAGCGTCCTGCCGCCATGAAATTTCTGCATCAGCGGTCAGGCGAAGCGAGTTTTTCACCTGCTGTGCCTGTGCGGCATAATCAATCACTGGCTCGGTAAGTACGGGACCGCCATCAGCGCCTGGTGTTATCTCCATTCCGTTTTGTTGTGCCTGAATAAGTTGGCAATATTCGCTTTCATCAATTTCAACGGCATCGGCAGGGTATTCTTTATGAATCTGTGATTGATAAAATCCGCGCGTTGACGGGGAGTAATAATATTTATTCATCAGTTAATCGTCCCAATTGATAGCCACATAACACCCGTCACGCTCTGCGTGTTGGTAGATGCCAGGGTGATATTTGTGTTTGTAGAGGTCGCGACCCCTACGCGGTAGTTATTTATTGACGAAACATCAACCGGCGTACAGAACTGTGCCAGACCCGCGTTGAGCGCCAGTTGATAAGTGGCAGAGGCTGACCCGGCAGTCGGTACAGTTACCGATCCCCACTGGATCACCAGCTTTTTCGTCCCTAGCGGAATAACCGCATAACCAGGTGAAGTTAGCGATCCTACAAAACCAAGGTTTTTGAGAACCTCAGCACTCAACCCTGCATCGGCAATTTCTTTTAACGCATTGGCGATTAAAGGGTACTGTTTATGCGGATTATCAGCAGCAATATGCTTTTTCATCTGATCATCAGCGTAGCCCTTTACCTCAATAACTTTATCGTCAACATACTGCCGCGTTGCCAGCACAACCGATGGATCAATTTTCAGGGAAATTGACGACGTGCTCGACACAATCAGAATCATGCGAATGGTCTGCGTGCGGCCACTGCCTTCCTGCAGCTGAGGCTTATAAGTCTCCGGGCAGTTAGCCACGGCGATCAGAATGCCGTCGTCGTCATAGAGACCGATCTCTCGGATCCAGAAACCGCCCTCATTCTCGGGAATAATCTGTTCCGCGATGATCTGACTGGTATTATTAGGGTCAACAGCGAGCAGGTTCAGCGGTGCTATGCGTTTTTGGTTGACGAGCTTCGTCTGCGCCGGATCGGGGGTTGGCAACGTTCCGTTAGCGTCGCCTACCGCCATTTGCGTCAGATTGAGTTTTGTACCAAGTGCCGTCGCGTTAGCTAGCCGCGCCGCGCCCTGATTAGTCAGTATGGCAAAATATTTTGCGGTCATGCGTTCACTCTCAGGTTATCAATCAAATGGATGGCCGAGGCCGGGTAATAATCACCACCGACAATAAGTTCCTCAGTGGTATAGGGGTAAACAGCCAGCGCATCGCCGTGATAGCATCCTGCGCCGACATAAAACTCTCCCGTTGAGCTCAGGCTGATAGCCAGCCCGGTCATGTGTCTACTTGCCGGTTTGGCATCTTCAATTAGCCGTTCAAGCTCCTGATACATTTCGTCAGTGATGCCGTTATCAAGCACACCGACAACCAGACGGAATGTGCCTGGCTCCTCATCGAGCTGCCACCACTCGCGCACCTCTATCAAAAAGCCAAGCGGTTCCACCACACGACGCAATGCGCTGATGGTTCCTTTGTGCTGATGGACGAAAAACGAGGACATAATGACGCTGCGTTTAGTGCTCTCCGGCCACGCCTCATCCCAACGGTCTACCGACAGCGCCCATGCCAGGTAGGGAAGTAAATTCACCGGGCACGCGCTGGGGTTCCATAACGTGCGTAGCGGTACCGGCACACGCTCAATATTCGAGAGCGCAGCGGCAGCAGCGATTTCCAGCGGTGAGGACCCAACGGGTAATAGCCTGTCACTCATCCGAACCCCCGATAGTTATCTGATACGAGGTACAGTTCGATGCCTGCGACTTAGTCAGCACAATGTCAGACTGGGGAGATATCAGTTCAACGCGCTGCACACCTTCAACGTGAAGTGCTGCATAAATGGCCGACAGGCGGATATCGCGTCCAAGGCGATGCTGTGCGCTGATATAATTTTGCAGTTTCTGCTCTGCTGCTTGCCTGATAGGTTCAGACTCTGGTCCGGGATAAACGTAGAGCGTTGCGTTTATCTTGTAAGGCACAATTTCTGCTGACTGAACTGTCACACGATCGCCAACCGGGCGGACGGTTTCAGCGTTAAGCGCTTTTTCAACAACCGCCAGTAGTTCAGGACGAGCGGTGCCATCACCCTCACGGGATAACACCGAAATCGTCACGTATGCAGGCTGAGGGCTATCAACCGAAACGTCAGCGACCCGTCCGTCGGCACTTCGACCATGATATTCATAGGCTCCAACCGGACCCGCGACGCTCAATCCTTCAAATGCTTGCTGGGCGCGCAGTCGAAGGTCAGCATCAGACTCCATGACGGCAGCCGTTGGCGGAATGGTAGTGTCATCTCCCGGGGTGATGGTCAGGCGTTCGGTATTATTGTTTCCCGCGATAACATCAAGGTCGTGACCGGCAGAATAGGCAAGCGTCACAGCCAGCGCAGCCTCATTAACCCGCTGGCGCCAGATAACTTCCCGGTAAGCATTCTCTTGCAGAAGCTTCACAATCGGCTCGGATTCCAGCGTCAGCGTCCGTGCAATCGCCTCTCGCTCCTCTTCCGGATAGAGGGAGACAAAGGTGGCCTTTCGTTCTGCCAACAGCGTTTCATAATCCACCTCCTCCACGACATCAGGCGCGGCGAGCTGGCTCAGATCAACAATAGCCATAGCGTTTAACTCAGTGAAATGGTGATAGAAAAGGATTGTCCGGAGGTCGGACGCGTGCCGGTGATATCGACATACAACGTCCCGTCGTTCTCCGAACGTTCGAAAGTGATGGCCGTCAGGCTTATCCGCGGCTCCCATTTCTGGATGGCGGAATAACAGGCGGCCATGATCTGCAGGCGCAGCGCCGGGCTCTGCGGCCTGTCTATCATCGCCGCCAGCAGCGAGCCGTAATCCCGGCGCATGACCCGCGAGCCAATCGGCGTAACCAGAATGTCGCGCACGCTCTGCCGGATGTGGTCAGCCTCTGAAAGGCTTAGCCCGGTCTGCCTGTTCATTCCCCTGTAACGCACCGTCATTGTGTCCCCTTAGTCCAGCTTCCGCCGCTTTGCACACTGCCGTGCGCGTGGTTGTCCACCTGCACCCCGTTGGAGGTCAATTTACCGCCGGAGTGCTCAATATTTCCGGTCATCACCCCGCCCTTCTGCACTTCCAGCGAGGCGGTAATTAACTTGTTGGTACACACCACTTCAGGCGTATCCAGCGTGATGCGGGACGTTGAGATCACCCGCACCTCCGGCACGGTGGCGGTCAGCGATTCAGAAGCGGAGATGTCGGCTGTTTTAATACCTGAAACCGTCAGCGCCCCGCGTCCGGGTTCGTACTCGATCACCGCGCCGTCAGGGAACGCGACGTGGAACGCGTCAGGCGACCCGGACGGCGCCGGATGGTCGTCAGAGAAAATGCCGGGCAGCACAAAGGCGGTATCCAGCTCACCGCCGATGGCCAGCAGCAGCACCTGCTCTCCCTCGGAAGGGGCCCACCACACGCGCGAACGTCCCGCACGGCAGGTTAGCCAGTTCAGCCAGGTGGTTTTCATCCCGCCGGTCTGGACACGACAAAGCCCTCTGTTGAGGTCAACGTCGGTCACAACACCGATACGAATCAGATTGCGGATCGCGCGAGCGATACCGTGCATGGAAGTTAATGTATTCATGAGAAGAGAATGCCGTTCAGGAGGAACGGCAGCAACGAGACGGGGTTTTCTGCGGGATGATACAACAAGCGGTCCAGACAGCTGGCGGCTGGCGGCCTTCAGCGTGGGGAGCTTAGTCCTCCCACTGGCTGACCAGCTCACCGTTGATGTACAACGCCTTCGGACGCGTGACGGGCTCCGGCAGCGGCGGCTCCGGGGAATAGGTCGTGTGCAGAACGCCCTGTTCCTCGGAAACAAGAATGCGCTCGGTTAATTGCATGCTGATGCTGATATCCATCGTAGCGTCATCGTTTAAAACGATCGCGAAGGTGTATCCGTTTTTGCGTCCGTCATCGAGAGTAAAAATGTCCGGCTGGTTTTCCCGCAGCCAGGCCAGTACCGGGACAAAAAACCCCTCGCTGTCGCCGGTGAAACCGCTAACCTTCGCGTTCAGCACATACCGTTTTTCAAAGGAGAGCGAGGAGGCCAGGCGGGCGTCTATATTGCCGCTGCCGACCGACATCTGCAGGCGCTCCGGGTTGGTATTCAGTTGGGGGATCGCGTCAATTAATGCCTGACGCAGGCTCTTGAGTTTGTGCATCGAGTTTATCCTGACAGTCTTTAATGGTTTCAACCTGCAGCGCGCAGGCGATAAGGGCGTACTCAAGCCTGCGTATATCGGCGCTGAGATCGCCGTTAGTGGCGGGTTCGCTTCCCGGCATCGGGCAGCGGCTCACCTTCGGGCAGGCGTTGTAAACAATGGGCTGCGGAGGCGCAGGCGGTGCGGGTGTGCAACCTGCGGACAGCATCAGGCAACTGAGCGGTATACCAGCGGCGTAACGCTTCATTTTCATTGAGTAATCTCCCGATAGTCGCTTCCCGTCTTGCCCTCTCCTCGCCCGCAGCGACAAGCTCTTCACGGAGCCTGACCTGGGCGTTTTCGTTTGCTCTGGCCATCCGTTGCGACTGGGACAGCTGATGGTTAAGCGTGGCGAGGGCATTTTTTTGTTCGCTGGCGACACGGTTGGCCGTGGCTAAGGAACGGGACAGGGTCTGGTTGTCATGACGAAGCCACAGCGCGATCGCCAGCAGTCCGGCCAGCATCAGCATGAGGACTCTCATGGCAGCCCCTTCATGCACCAGGCCTTCTCGCGGACACGGCGGTTTTCCAGACCGGTGTTTTTGACGCCGTTGACGTACACCCAGCGGGTAAGCTCGCCGCATGCCTGCGACCACTGTTTACGCTTAATAAAAGACACCAGAGTCGAACGGCAGGCGGCGCCTGCGCCAACATTAAAGGTAAAACTCACCAGCGCGTCGTAGACACGCGGCGGCATCTCCACCGGCGCGCACGCCGTCAGCCGTCGCTCAACGTTGAGCACATCAGCAACCAGATTTACCGCGGCCTCACGCTCGGTAATGTCCCGCGTCGGCACAACGTTTGCCGTGTGGCCAATGCCTGACGTCCATACCCCAGCGCTGCACCGATAGGGCGAGAGGCGACAACCTTCGAGATCGGCAATCAGCGCCAGCCCCTCAGGGGACGTTTTCAGTAATCGAAAATCGGGCATCAGCACCGCCAGAGCCAGCACGCCGGCGACGCTGCAACGCTTAATGATTGAGTTCACGAATGCTCTTCTTATCGAGGCCCAGCGACTGGAGATAGCGCCAGGTTTTTCGCTTAAACCAGTAGTTCGTCAGCGCGGTAAAAATGGCGCAAACACTCCCCACGTACAGCGCGACCTTTTCAGGCGACATCGCCCCGAACCAGGCCAGCGCCACGGCCAGCCAGTAGGCGATAAACGTGGTGATTTTCTCCAGGCTCAGTCCCATAGATTTACGGATTCTTTGGTGGGGGCGCTATTTACCTCCGGCATCTCTACCGGCGTGCCGTGAGGCAAGATAACGCCTGACTCCGCGAGGCCAGGATTGGCCTTCAGAACGGCTTCTACGACGCCAGCCGTGCGCCCATAATAGCGGGCGCAAACGGCATCAAGCGTGTCCCCCTGCATTGCATAGATCTTCATCAGACGCTCCCAACATCCGGTTACCAGGTACTGTAGAGTTTCCCGGGCTGGCGGCCTTTTCGCTATCGCTGAAGGATGGACAATCGCGGACACAACAGACCGTCCACATGCAGCGAAGCGTGGGTCAACGAAAGCGCAAAATCTGAATGAGGGCGTGCGTTCGGGTAATGACGCTGGGCTAGCGCCAGCTCTCGTCTTCCCAGACTTCCCGGAGAATATTATCCAGCATCTCGCGATCAGCTTCTCCTTCGAGCCCCTGGAGCTCTACTCCCGTCATCGATCCTATTTTCACGGTCACCCGCGATGACGGGAACAGGGATCTTATTCGGCGGGTCAGTTCGTTCTGGAAGGCCTCGACGACGCCATGGCCAATCTGCTGGTCTTTATCGAGCGTAATGTTCACCCGAACGTTACCCTCTTTTTTGATGCGTTCCGGAACAGGCGATGCTGAGAAAACAACGGTAAACGCGTTGTTTTTGATTAAATTTCCCCGCGCAATCTCAGCAATCAAATTCAGGGCAATCTCACGATCTCTTTCCTGACATGTTCCTTCTGTCGTCAGTCGAGCAATCATCTCGACGCGTTCAATCATGACCTGCTCGTTCAACTCTCTGTCCACACAACCTCCACCACGAGATACTGTATAAACATACAGTAGCACGTATTCATAAAAAGAGTGAAGCGAAAAATCAGAACTCTTCACGGTATGTACATGATATCGATGGAGATTAGCGTGCTCTCAGAGCGAACAGATCCGATAAATGCCCAATACGTTCAAGGATTTTCCGCGCCTTGTGCTGATAAGAACGCGCTGCCGGAAAGAGCGTTCCGTCAACTGCGCCTCTGCACCATTTGTCGTTAAAACGGCTGACGCCGCCCGCCATAAGATGCAGGGCCTCTGCGCGGCTGATGGCGATTCCGGTGGCGAGCCGAACTTCATCAATCACCTTCTCCGGGACCCCGTTCTGCGGATCCCGCTCGTAGACAAAGGGCGCCGCTGCGCCGGGCCGGATGTGCCTGATACGCTCGGTTAATGCCCGTCTCGCACGCCGGTTAAGGGGTTGAGAGAGATCGCTCAGCGTACAGTTATTGACAGAACTCCAAGAAGACGCAGATACATCCTCAGGCTCCTGGGCCCGCTTCGGCACAATTTTCCACTGCGTGAGCCGGGTTAAAACCGGGCTGCCCGCGCCGACGGCGGAATCGTACACGCCGCGGATGCGGACCGTTTCTTCGCCGTACTGGTTAAACCCGGTACCCGGCTCATACAGCGTGCGCACCTGTAAATCATCGCGACGCACAAACGGGCCACCCTGTGCAGTGACGTAACCCGCCCAGTCACCGGCGTCGGCAGCTTCATGGACGGCAGCAAACTCGACGCTCAGACCACGCGCGGTCTCTGCGTCTGCCAGTCGGCGCAGCTCGCGGTAGACCGTTACCGGCGCGCCGCCGATGAACTGAAACTGGCGAATGTGCCAGCGCCCTGCCCAGGCCGATACGGCGGACGCCGTCTCCTTTAGCAGGCCGCCGCTTTCGTTATCGGTCTCGCCATCGAGCGCATAGCCGTCGATATTCTTTGAGATGTATTTGGCGATATAGCCGGTAGCGCTGCCTTTCTGCGGATCGATCGCGTCCGCGTGAAAGCGAGCCTGTCTGGCGCTTTCGCTCTGCAGCTCAGCGGCATCCTCCTCCCGGGCGTAGTCCCCTATAATCCGGCGAACGCATTCGACGTCTTCCGGCCGCATAAACATCAGCATGTGCCAGTGGGGCGTACCGTCGTGATGGGGTTCCGCGACGCGGATACCAAAGATACGGCGACCTTCCCGGTGCAGCTTTGCGCGGATGCGCGCCCACACCCGGGTGAGGTAGCCTTGCGTATCCGCCGGGCTGGCCCCGTTCCACTTCGCGTTGGGGTAGCCCGATTTCACGGTCGCGTGATACTGTGCGGGGGCGGTTAAGGTATAGAATTCGCCCACATAGCCCAGCGCCTGGCAGATATTTTCAAACCCGCGAATGCGGGTCATCAGCTCACAGCGACGTATCGCCGGGTTGGCCACCGAGCTATCGTATTTTTCAATCAGGCTAATGCGGTTGCCCTCTTCATCTTCCAGCTCCATGCCCTTGAGAAATTCACGAGTGCGGCGCTTCTGCTCGCGCCACTCGGTCACGCAGCGTTTGCTCGCGTACGCCCTTCTCTTTTTGCTGACGTTGCCGAGAGCAATCTGCAAATGCTCGCGCCAGGCAGCCGCGATCCGACGTAAACGCCCGCGCCACCACGCCTCGGAAAACATCCGCATCACCGCGGCGGCAACATCGTCTTTGTTGAAAAATGTCTTCGACACCCGCTCCCAGTGCGGAGGCGACACGTTGAACTGCCGGGCGATCAGTCCGGCGCGCTGATACCAGATGAAGAGCGTCTGGTATTCGCCCATATCAGCATCGTTAATATTTGCCAGCTCGCCGCGAATAAAGCTGGCGATATCGGCGGCCAGCAGGTCGATATCCGCGCGGGACATATCCGGCAGACGGTTATAGCGGGCAACCAGTTCAACCATTCGCGAGGCAAGGTACTGCAGAAGCTGGGTATCGAAATGGCCTTTAAACACGGCTCGGGAGACTGCGTCATGCAAACCTGCGCAGGCATAGCGTTCAGAGACCCGCCGCAGGCGGGGCAATATCCTGTTGCAGAAGCGGATCAAAAAGGCGTTAGCCTGCGGGCTGCCACGATGCTGTTCGAGGGCGTCAACCGCGCGCCAGACCTCAAAACGCACGCAGTCAGGCTGCTGTGAGAGGGCCATTCTTGCCTGCTGCAGCGTCGCGAAGAAGCGATCGCGACGCTGCTGCTGGGCATGGGTAAGATAAGGGCTGGCAATGGCCGACCGCGGTGCATTCCACGGATAAGCAAATGACGTCGCCAACTTATCCTCCCCGGACATGTTTATTTTTCATCTCCGCGATCTCCTGACAGGTGACGCACAGGGCCACGCCGGGCACCGCCATACGGCGCGCCTGCGGTATTGGAGCCTCACACTCCTCGCAGAAGAAACGTGAAGGCGATGCGGGTCGTCTGCGGGCGCTATTAATGTGGCGCTCTCTGTCTTCCTGCTCGCGCGCCTGGGCAAGATCGATAAAATCGGCCATCAGTGCAGCTCCTGGGATTCACGCTCGTAGCGGGCCGCTTCGTGGCACAGCAGTTCGGCAACGTCTTCCCCGCTCATGCCGGTTTTGTAGATCTGGCTCGCCAGCGCCTCCAGACGCAGGGAGACCGCAAGGGCGCGCGCGCATCGTTCCTCTGTTTTTGCCTCCATCAGCAGGCGTTGCAGTTCTTCACTTCCGATCGGATAAGGGCGGTTTTCACTGTGTCGCATTACGCGTTCTCCTTAAATTCAGGCAACAGGGTGCCCGGCGGGTTGACGCCATTCGTTTTTGGGTTGGGTTACAACGGCATGGTCAGCCGTTCAGGAAATAAACTCACAACAGCACGAAAATGATTCATCGCGGTAATTAGCGCTCTTTTCTCCTCTGTGGTCAGCTCGCTGATATCGCACTCATGACGGGCGACGGGTAATCTCGCCAGGAAAAAGAGAGCGGCCAGCGCCCTGCTGTTCTCCTCAAAAAAGGGATCGCGCTTATCGCGCATGTCAGCCATAAACCGTGCCAGCTCTTTCCCGCTATCGCTCCCGTAGCGGGCGCGCAGTTCAGCGATGTGGTTAAGCCCGCTAAGACGCGCCCCCACGCTTAGTGGAACCCTTGCACAGGCAGCTTCTATCGCCATATCTCCCCTCGCATAAATGTATGCACGCTAATGCGTTCAAAACGGGCAGAGCACGGCTTTTTCCGCCGTTTGAGGATTGCGATTTCGGAAGCCATGCTGCATGATTCCCATTTTGATAATGCCTGCAATCATTAGCCTCAGTTTGCCAACGTCTGCCGCTGATTGCCCGAATTTGTAATGATACTAATACCCAAGTGAGTATTAGTAAACACCCAAAGGAATATATTTTGATACTAGATTCTCAAGTGAATAATGAAGAATTGCTCGATAGAATCTGTCAGGTATATGGTTTCACGCAGAAAATCCAGCTGGCCCGACACTTTAATATCGCCGCCAGCTCGCTTCAGAACCGCTACGCGCGCGGTACCATCTCTTACGACTTTGCGGTTCAGTGTGCGCTGGACACTGGCGCCAGCCTCCGCTGGCTGATGACCGGCCAGGGTGCGCAGTTTGCAGGAAACCCCGCACCGGGCGATCCCGTTTCGGTTTCGACATTCACACTCAGTGATGGGAGACTGGAAGAAAATTCCATTTTGAGTATCGACGCTGCTTTCTTTAGCAAACCGCTGACGCGCGGCATCGCCGTCCGGGCAGAGGGGAAGCTGCACTTTATTGAAAAAGAGGCGTCGTTAACCGACGGCCTGTGGCTGGTTGAGATTGAAGGCACCGCCAGCATCCGCGACCTGACGCTGCTGCCGGGGAAAAAACTTCACGTGGCGGGCGGCAAGGTTCCCTTTGAATGCGGTATCGACGAGATAAAAACGGTGGGGCGCGTGGTAGGGATCTATAGCGAAGTAAGCTGAGGATACTAAATCCAAGGCTGACGAGATTCGCCAGCCTTTTGGTTGATTTTAAACGCTATTTTTCGATGTAGTTGTAAGAAGTCAGAATTCCTTTGTCAGAAAAATCGACGGACAGGTGCTGCTTTCGATCCAGATTAAGAGGAATGATGAGATAGATACGACGATCGATGATCTGCGACGTATACTCCCAGTGGCGCGTATTATTGTAGTCAGCCGTATTTGCTGGTACGCCAAAAGCAATCAGCACATCTTTGCGGGTCGTGACCTCTGGGATCAGCTTCTGCTTTATCTCTTTTTCCGAATACTGAGCCAGGCTTGTCGCCTTGGTTCCGTCGTAGTTCGATGCACATGAGGCGCTCAGGAGACAGGCTAACGCCACGCCTAAAAAGTTAATGGCTTTCACTGTACAAAATCCTTTTCAACATAAATGCCATTGACGGTATCAAGCGCGACTTCTTTCATATAAAGCACGCAATATCCCGTTTTATCGCTATAGCTAATATGCCCTTCGTAGATCTTTTTCTTTTCTGGCGTGAAAGTCAGCGATACATTACACCCCTGATATAAAGCGTGCTGGATAGTGGTTTTTTCATCTGGCACAATCAACGTTTCGAAATAGTCTTTATCGTATTTCTTCCCCGTGACTTTAGGGAGACCAATATCTTTCGTCGACCCAAGGAAAGGGTTCAAATAACGATTGTGCTTAAGTACCCACCCACCTGTTTCTTTACCAGATTTATCATACTGATAGATGCCATAACTCATCGGCGGCCCAATGAGACGAAGCTTAGCGACATCCTCGCTACTCGGCGGTGGCGTGTACATTTTCGGCTCAGGAAAGAAAGTACTGCAGCCAGAAAGACTCACTATTGCTGGAATAATTATATATTTTAAAAATCGCATACCTTTACCTTTATATATATCCTTGCTTATTTTTCAGAGAGACACCCCGAGGCATTAACATCCCTGAATGCTATTAACAAATCACTCATAGATATAAAGGTCAACTAAAAAAAATAAATTTAGGTTTAGTGTAATAAAAATGCGCGTGCCGTTGGATTTTGAGGAGTTTATTAATACTTTTTGAACAACGAATCGCCAATGTTGGCTCACTCTTCAAGCTTGGCAACACTGGCAGAGCGGGAACCGTAAACACAAACCCTCCTGTTCCTTTACTCACAAACTGCAAAACTAAAGAAATCCCCCATCGCGCCGATCATCATCCGTGTGTATTATTTCCTGTAGCTTTTACAACAACTAACCTTAACTCAAATACTTAAGCGCCAAAGCGAAAGGCATCATGAGCACACCGATCAAACGGCTAGAAATCATTAAAAATGCCATTGAACTGGAAGATGACGACATCATCCAGAGCCAGCTGACACGCCTGAAAAATGAAGCGTTTGACGATGAGCTACAGGCAATCGTCGTGGCGCTCGAGGAGAAGAACTACACCGCGGCCATGGCGGCCATTACCGCCTGGCTGCAGGGCCAGCGCGCCGTGACCCCGTGGCGCGATCCGCAGGTGGCGGCCAGCAAGCTGGAGCTGAAGGCGCTGGAAGAGCGTCTGCGCGATCTGATTGACCGCCGCAACGCGCGGGTGCAGCAGCTTGATGAGTTCAACGATCTCTATTTCTCACGCCTCGGGCCGCTGATGCAGCAGATCCTCGCCCTGCGTAAAACGCTGGCGGAGCTGAACCTGCGTCGTCAGCAGGCGGAAGCGCGTCGTCGCGAGGAGGATTACCGTCGCTGCCAGCACTATATGGCGCAGGCGGTAGAGGTGCTGGCGACGCTCACCCAGCGCTGGCGCGATCTCCCGGCTGACTCCGTCCAGGCCGCCGAGGCGCGTAAGCATCTGGAGCAGCAAAGCAATCTGATTGCCAACCTGTTGGCCGAAGCGCAGGAGCTGGAGAGCGGCTTAACGCGCGAAGAGGAGCCTGCGCGTCAGGCTCGCGACGAGGCCAACGAAGAGTACGAGAAGTATCGCGAACAGCATCACGATGCCGAAGTGCGGCTACGCAAAGGTAAGCATCTTTCGCAAGAGGACCAGAACGAACTCAAGCGTCTCTGGCGACAGGCGAGCAAGCTCTGCCACCCGGATCTGGTGGCGGACGATCTGAAAGAAGAAGCCAACAACATGATGGTGCAGCTTAACCAGGCGAAGCAGCGCGGCGATGTGAAAGCCATTCGCTCGCTGGTGGCCCGCCTGCAGCAGGGCTTCGAGCCATTGATGGCCAGCGACAGGCTGAACGATCTGGAACGTATCCGCAAAAAAATGACGCAGGTCCGCGAGCAGATCGACACCTTAGTGAACGAGCTGGCGGAGCTGGAGAAAGAAGAGTCCTGGCTGCTGGTCTCCTCGCTGAGCAATATGGAAGCGTACTTTGCTCAGCAGGAGAAAGCGCTGCACGAGGTCCGCGCCTCGCTCGAACATCAGGTGAGCGAAGCGCAGCTGGATTCGGCAGCCTGATTATTTGGCGTGCCAGTATGCGCTGGCACGCACCAGCTGCGGGTCAATGGCGTCGGCTTCAAACTGACGGCTCAGGCTTTTCACCACCTTCCCTTCCCCGGTTAGCCAGATAAAGTAATCGTCCCCCGGAACGGTCAGCGTCGCCAGATGGTCCGCGACGGCCTGCTCGCTGTGGCCCACCACCCAGGTGATGTTGAATGCGCTCAGGTGCGCCAGATAGTCCTTATACGATTCATCCCCAACCGTCACGACCGCCTGCACGTCCGGGCGAACCGTCAGTTGCGCAATGCTCTCTAAGCGTCGACGCAGCGCGGGCATGCCGGACTCGTCGCACACGTACAGCTGCCAGGCGTAATCCTCCGGCACCACCAGCGAACCGCGCGGGCCGCCGATGGTCAGCTTATCGCCTACCTTCGCCTGTAGCGCCCATCCGCTGGCTATGCCGCCGTCATGAATAAAGAAATCCAACGCCAGCTCATGACGGGCCTCATCGTAGAGCGGCGTATAGTCGCGCGCCTGCGGACGCACGCCGTCACCCCAGTCGATGCCTTCATCGGTGACTACCGGCGGCGTAAACGTCGTCCCGGGTGCCGGGAAAAAGACTTTGGTATGGTCGTCGAAACCGCGGGAGCTAAAGCCCTCCAGCGCCTCGCCACCTAGCACAATACGCTGGAAACCCGCGCTGACGCGCTCAACGCGGAGCACCGTCAGTTCGCGAAAACGCAGGTCATTACGAACACGCTGTGGATAACGGGTAGATGCCATTTTTAGACCCTTTTCTGGTGAATACGATATATCTAAATCAATTTTCAAATGATAATGATTACTAATAAGGAAAAATGCAAGATCTTTTAGATTGCATCTGAATATATCTTAGATATAGTTTAGATATATCAAAATGAAGGGCATATTATGCGACACGAACACGATGGCGGCGGACGTAGACCGCGCTTTTTCGGCCACGGCGATCTGCGGCTGGTGATTCTGGATATCCTGACCCGCAGCGCGAGCCACGGCTACGAGCTGATCAAAGAGATCGAGAACCTGACGCAGGGGAACTACACCCCGAGCCCGGGCGTCATCTATCCCACCCTGGATTATCTGCAGGATCAGACATTTATCACCATTACGGAAGAAGAAAACGGGCGTAAGCGCATTGCGATTACCGCTGAAGGACAACGCTGGCTGGATGAAAACCAGGAACAGCTGGAACAGATCCAGGTGCGTATCAAAGCGCGCAGCGTCGGCTTTCAGCTACGCAAAAACCCGCAGATGAAGCGGGCGCTGGATAACTTCAAAGCGGTACTGGACCTGAAGGTAAATCAGGGAGAGCTCAGCGACGCGCAGCTTAAGCAGATCATCGGCGTGATTGACCGCGCGGCGCTGGAGATCTCCCAGCTGGATTAAGCCGGTGCGTGCTCGCTCACGCGGAAGACGCGTACCAGCTCTTTCAGGTGCATCGCCTGTTCATTAAGCGATGCCGCCGCCGCGACGGACTCCTCCACCAGCGCGGAGTTTTGCTGGGTGGTGGCGTCAATCAGACCAATCGCGCTGTTGATCTGCGAGATCCCCTCCGTCTGCTCATGGCTGGCCTGACGGATCTCACGCAGGATCGCATCCATCTCCTCCACGTTGCCGACCATGCCGTTAATCAGCCCACTCGCTTTTTCGACCAGGTTCATCCCGTCCTGGGTCTGGCTGGTGGAGCTCTCAATCAGCTCCCGGATTTCGCTCGCAGACGACGCGCTCTTCTGGGCAAGCTGGCGCACCTCTCCGGCGACCACCGCAAAGCCGCGGCCATGCTCACCGGCGCGCGCCGCTTCCACCGCCGCGTTCAGCGCCAGAATGTTGGTCTGGAATGCAATGGCGTCGATCAGGTCGATAATGTCGGACATCCGGTTGGAGGTCTCGTTAATCAGGCGCATTTTGCTGGTCACCTGCTTCATCATCTCACCGTTGTTTTTGACCACCGTGGCGGCATCGGCAGAAAGATTGGTCGCTTCACCGGTATGCGAGGCGGTATTTTTCACCGTCGCGGTGATCTGCTCCATCGAGGCGGCAGTCTGTTCAACGGAGCTGGCCTGCTCTTCCGTGCGTGCGGCCAGATCCTGGTTACCGGCGACAATCTGCGCGGCTGCGCTGGAGATATTCTCCGAGCCGGTCTGCACCTGCTGCACAATGTCCAGCAGACGCGTCTTCATCTCCATCAGCGCATGCAGCAACATGCCCGTTTCGTCTTTGCCGTGCGGCGTGATGCTGCCCGTCAGATCGCCCTCTGAAATCGCTTTTGCAAAATTCACCGCCTCACCGAGCGGGCGGGTGATAGCGCGCACGATAAACCAGCCAATCAGGCTGCCTGCCGCAACGCTAAAGAGCGTGAGCAGGATCAGCAGCAGACGGTTAGACCTGAAATCCCCTTCCACCTGCGTACCCGCACGCTGCATCTCGCTGTTCTGAATGGCAATCAACTCCTTCACCTTCGCTTTATAAGCCTGCTGCACGGCAAGGGTGGTGGTCATCATCTCCTGAATGGCGCCCGCACGGTTGTTGTTCTGCACTGCCTGCAAAATACGATAGCGCGAATCCAGATACTGCTGGCGCACGCTGCGGATATCCGCCAGCACCTGCTGAGACTTTTGATCCTGCAAGGCGTTGTTCAGCTCGCCCAGAATCACCGTAATATGCTCGCTGATCTCTTTCAGGCGCTGCTGAGATTGCCCCGTGTAAGTACCCTGCTCGTCCAGCAGCATCAGCTGTTGAGTGCTAATAAATTCCTGGAAGTTATCGATTAACTGGTTCGCTTTTACCGTGGTCGGATAGTCATGGGTAATAATGGATTGCATCCCATTATTTGCCCGGTTCAGGCTCAGCAAAGACACACTTGCGCTGATCGCCATCAGGACAATAAAGAACCCAAACGCCAGAAATAATTTCGTGCCGATCTTTACGTCATGTAAGAACATATTTACTCCATCGATGTGATTATTTCTCAGACGATCGCTGTTATCGGTAACGGATTGGCTAACTTTATGACTTTGATCGTTTTTTTATTTCATAACCCTCACAATGCATAGGTGTAGGCTATTAATATTGCTTCATCGATCGTTACCAGACCGTCAAACGGGGTATTTTTGAAACAGGATTCTGAAGAACTGACTTAGGCAGGAATAAATAACTGAGGCACTTTCTTTAGTTATTTAATATTAAATTAACAATAAACCACATTAATAGTCACAATGGGAAAAATAAAAAGCCGTTTATTCCTTATGGTATAAACGGCTTTTTTGGAACATGACTGACTCAATGGAGCACGGTCACCGCATCCTTAAGACGTCCGGCGCGATGCTTCACCATGGCAGAAATGTGCGCGCTCTCCTCAACCAGGTCGGCATTCTTCTGCGTGATGCTGTCAAGTTCAGCCACCGCGCGGGTTAACTCTGATAACCCGGTTGCCTGCTCGGAGGTCGCGTGGCTGATCTGGGCGATAAGCTGCGTCACGTTTTTCACCTGCACAACGATATCATCCATCGTACGGCCCGCAGCGTGTACCTGCTCAGAGCCGGACTGCACCTTGCTGGCGCTGGCATCAATGAGTTTACGAATATCATTCGCTGCACTGGCGCTGCGGCTGGCAAGATGGCGGACTTCGCCCGCGACCACGGCAAACCCTTTACCCTGCTCGCCTGCCCTTGCCGCTTCAACTGCCGCGTTCAGCGCCAGAATATTGGTCTGGAAAGCGATATCGTTAATCAGAGAGGTAATAGAGCCAATTCGCTGCGTGCTGTCGGCAATGTCATCCATCGTTTTAACGACGGTCTGCATCGCATTGCCCCCTTTCGTTGCCGCGCTGCTCGCGGCCACGGAGAGTTTGTCCACCTCGGCGGCGGTTTCGGAGTTACTCTGAACGGACGCGGCCATCTGGTTCATTGTCGCGACGGTCTGCTGCACGTTCGCGACGGTCTGACGCGTACGATCGTTCAGATCTTCATTTCCCTGCGCCAGCCTGTCGCTGCCGTCACGGACGCTCACCACCTGGCTCGACACGTCATTGATCAACCAGCGGCACATCAGGCCAAGCTGCCCTACCGCGCGCAGCGTCAGGCCCAGCTCGTCGCTGCGGTTCAGGTGCTGCACGCTATTGCGCTCGCCGGTGGCGACCTTCAGCGCCTGTCGCGCCACATTCTCGATCGGGCGGACAATCTGTTGCTCAAACAGCAGCGTTCCCAGCAGCATCACCACCGCAGCCGCAGCGAGCGGTGTCCAGCCTGCGGAGGTCGCGGCCAGCGTGGCGGCGAGTACGGCAAAGAGCACCGCCATCACGCTGCGCACGCGCCAGCGCAGCGGCATGGCCGGCAGTTTACCCAGCCAGCTCTTTCCCACCACCAGCCCTTTGTGAATACGTTTTTTACAGCGCCCGTCGTTCAGCGCCCGGTAGAGCGGCTCCACGGCGGCGATCTCTTCCGCTGTGGCTCTGGTGCGAATCGACATATAGCCCGTCACCTGCCCGCGGCGCACCATCGGCACCGCGTTAGCACGCACCCAGTAGTGGTCACCGTTTTTGCGCCGGTTTTTGACAATCCCGCTCCACGGCTCGCCCTGCTGCAGCGTGTACCACATATCGGCAAACGCGGCTTTTGGCATATCGGGATGGCGCACCATATTGTGCGGCTGGCCCGTCAGCTCATCGAGCTGGTAACCGCTCACCTGCACAAAGGTGTCGTTGGCGTGGGTAATGTAGCTGTGGATGTCTGTGGTAGACATTAAGGTGGTGTCATCGTCCAGAGGATATTCATTCTGGGTGACATAGGTTGGAGAGGACATGGCGTGCATCCCTTGCAGGTTATTTGAATGTTAATTTTGTGGGTCATTGTTTTTTCGGCGGTAAACAATTTATCTTTAGTTGTTAAACTTGATGGAGATCGCAGATTTGACTTAAACCATACTTTTTGTGCGATTTTTTAATCCATTGATTTCAAATACTTTCGCAGAGAAATTACCCACAAAGCATGACTCGTTAATGCCCGCTTAAGTCGCAGCGTATGCACTTCTTTAGTGCAGCGGCGCTTTTACCCCCTTCCTTATACTCTCTGCCCCGTACCGCTAAATCTCGTTTGGCTTCTATCGGCATGATTAAATATTGTGCAACATTATTTTAACCTGGCGTTTATCCCGATTTTCGTTAAGGCATCTGAAGTGGCGTAATCCCTGCAATACTTAAACCAGTATCATGTGATACGCGATCCCCGGGAGCACATTTTGAACAGGTTACCTTCCAGCGCCTCGGCTCTTGCCTGTACCGCGCACGCACTGAATCTCATTGAGAAGCGAACGCTTGATCATGAGGAGATGAAACAACTTAACCGAGAGGTCATCGATTACTTTAAAGAGCATGTCAATCCAGGGTTTCTGGAGTATCGCAAATCTGTTACCGCCGGCGGGGATTACGGAGCCGTAGAGTGGCAAGCGGGAAGTCTGAACACGCTTGTCGACACCCAGGGACAGGAGTTTATCGATTGCCTGGGAGGTTTTGGAATTTTCAACGTGGGGCACCGTAATCCAGTTGTGGTTTCCGCCGTACAGAATCAACTTGCGAAACAACCTCTCCATAGCCAGGAACTGCTCGACCCGCTTCGCGCCATGCTCGCGAAAACGCTGGCGGCCTTAACGCCCGGCAAACTGAAATACAGCTTCTTTAGCAACAGCGGCACGGAATCGGTCGAAGCGGCGATTAAGCTCGCCAAAGCGTACCAGTCGCCGCGCGGGAAATTCACCTTTATCGCCACCAGCGGCGCGTTCCACGGTAAATCCCTGGGCGCACTGTCGGCGACCGCGAAATCCACGTTCCGCAAACCGTTTATGCCACTGCTGCCGGGCTTCCGCCACGTGCCGTTCGGTGACATTCACGCCATGCGCACCGCACTGAGCGAATGCCGTAAAACCGGCGATGACGTGGCGGCGGTGATCCTGGAGCCGATCCAGGGTGAAGGCGGCGTGATCCTCCCTCCGCAGGGCTATCTGCCTGCCGTGCGTCAGCTGTGCGATGAGTTTGGCGCGCTGCTGATCCTCGACGAAGTCCAGACCGGGATGGGGCGCACCGGCAAGATGTTTGCCTGCGAGCACGAGAACGTTCAACCGGACATTCTGTGCCTGGCGAAAGCGTTGGGCGGCGGCGTCATGCCGATTGGCGCGACGGTGGCTACCGAAGAGGTGTTCTCGGTGCTGTTCGACAATCCGTTCCTGCATACCACCACCTTTGGCGGTAACCCGCTGGCCTGTGCGGCGGCGCTGGCGACCATCAACGTCCTGCTGGAGCAAAACCTGCCTGCGCAGGCGGAGCAAAAAGGCGACATGCTGCTGGATGGCTTCCGCCAGCTGGGCCGTGAATTCCCGGATTTGATCCAGGATGCGCGCGGCAAAGGGTTGCTGATGGCCATTGAGTTTGTTGACAACGAAATCGGCTACAGCTTCGCGAGCGAGATGTTCCGCCAGCGGGTGCTGGTGGCCGGCACGCTCAACAACTCAAAAACCATCCGCGTGGAACCCCCGCTGACGTTGACGATTGAGCAGTGTGAGCAGGTGCTGAAAGCGGCGCGTAAAGCGCTGGTGGCGCTGCGGGTAAAAGTGGAAGAAATATAATTATTCCTCTTTTCTTTTGTACGGTCCGGGAACAGAGTTGACAGATATTGACTTCATTCCCGGACCGTACAGCTTTCGCAAGAAGAGGTGACGTTAGCGCCGACGCGAATCATTTCAATTTGTAATCAAGTATTCCATAATGAAAATGAATAGCCTCTTCCCTTGACGTATAATTTCCGCCCGATGCTAAATATTAAATCAATGCAGTAAGACGGTGCTTAATAATCCATCCCAATTATCAATCCCAGCGATACAAACCCGCAAAATTTCACCGCAGCGAGTATTTAATGCACTTAACCATTCTAAGAATTAATAAAGATATAATTAAAGATATATTTAGAATTTCTAATTTAAAATCAGAAACCAACAGATTGATATAATATTTATCAGCACATAAAATAATTCCCCGAAACATCATGAGAATGTGCGAAACATATTTACTGTATAATGCTGTATATCAAGGCTTTTTAAACCAGCATTATTTGATTCAGGTATTTACAATTTTGTTTCAACTTGACAGAGAACTGTTTATTTAAAAGGATTTGTATGAAAAAGCATGTCTTAGCAATGGTTGTTGCTGCCACAATGGCAAGCGCTGTAACCATGAATGCACAAGCGGAAAGCACAACGGTAAGTGGCGGTAGTGTTAACTTCGTAGGTCAGGTTGTGAATGCAGCGTGTTCAGTCGCTGCAGACTCCGTCGACCAGACCGTAATTCTTAGCCAGGTTCGTACCGTAAAACTGACTGAAAGCGGAATGCTGGCCAATCAGAAAGAAGATTTCCACATCAAGCTGGAAGACTGCGACACGTCCGTGAGCCAAAATGCAGCCGTCATTTTTAACGCCCAGCAGGATGCCACTCAGCCGGGTGCGATGGCGAATACTGCGGGTGCAGGGTCTGCGCTGAACGTTGCTCTGCAACTGTTTGGCCCTGACGGTAAAAAACTTGACCTGGGAACCACGTCTTCAGCGATCGGTCTGATTAACGGTGAAAATATCATTCCACTGAGCGTTGACTATATCGCAACTGGCGCGGCAACACCGGGTAACGTAGCGTCAACGGCAACCTTCCAGATGGTTTATTCCTGATCTGGACGGAAGGTTGTTGAACCTCCTTCACGCCCCGGTGTGAAGGAGGTTTTTTCAATGTAAACACGCATTTTATATGTATTGAATACAGAGGATTAAACGAAATACGGTGTCCTGTGTATTCAGTTATATATTTAAGAAAGTGAAATATAAATGACACGAATTACTCCAGCAACTTTTATCAGCCAGCTGATTACTCATTGTTTCTTATTAGCCGCTTCAATGCTGACTATGGCTCACGCTGGTGGTATCGGCCTTGGCGCAACGCGAATCATTTATCCGCAAGGTGATAAGCAGATTTCATTGCCTGTTACGAATACTTCCGAGAGCAATGCCTTTTTAGTGCAATCCTGGGTAGCAAATGCTGACCAGTCTAAATCTCAGGATTTTATTGTTACTCCCCCACTTTTTGTGATGCATCCAAAAAAAGAAAACACTGTGCGAATAATGTACGCTGGACCGGATCTGCCTTCGGACAGAGAAAGCGTCTTTTTTTTCAACAGTAAAGCCATCCCGGCGGTCGATAAAAGCAAGTTGCAGGGA
This sequence comes from Enterobacter sp. Acro-832, assembly GCF_011752745.1. Taxonomy (NCBI): domain Bacteria; kingdom Pseudomonadati; phylum Pseudomonadota; class Gammaproteobacteria; order Enterobacterales; family Enterobacteriaceae; genus Enterobacter; species Enterobacter sp. Acro-832. The sequence continues at coordinate 203,630 of NZ_VWWX01000003.1, read as the reverse complement.
AACACGCTGCAGATTGCGACCCAAAGCGTTATTAAGCTTTTTATTCGTCCTAAAAAGTTACCGACGCCGTCCATTGATGCGCCAAAGACGCTGCGTTGCGCGCTGGCTAACGGCAAACTGACCATCAAAAACCCATCGCCTTATTACGTTTCTCTGGTTCAACTCAAAGTCGGAAGCGCGAAATTAACAAACACAATGGTTTCGCCCATGAACAGTCTGGTCATTGATCTCCCGGCAGGAAGCGGGAGCCAGGTGAGTTTCCAGACGGTTAATGATTTTGGTGCTACCACACCTGTTCAGTCATGCCCTGGAGCATAACGTTCCCGAAAAAACACGAACATAGCGCGTTGAAGCAGGCAGGAAAAATGAAGTGTCGTAAGTATCAGACAAGGATTGTCATTCATCGTTTGGCCCCTCTCACACTGGCCATGCTCGGTGCCTTATCATCCGTTAGCGCGGATGCAAACTATTATTTCAACCCTGCCTTCCTCTCAAGCGATCCTGCTGCGGTTGCGGATTTATCCCGTTTTAGTACTTCAGGTCAGGCGCCCGGGGTTTACCGCGTAGACGTCTGGCTGAATGACAATTTTATCGCCACGCGCGACATCACCTTTAATATTCGTAAGGTGTCAAAACCCACAGATGATGATACAGGGCTCGCGCCCTGTTTATCGCTCAAATCACTGGATGCAATGGGCGTTAATGTCGATGCATTTCCAGGCTTGAAAGACGAAAAAGAGAGCCAGTGTGCGGACTTACCTTCTGCCATCCCTGCGGCCAGCACCCTTTTTGATTTTGAACGGCAACGCCTGGATATCAGCATCCCGCAAGCTGCACTGCGTAATAACGCACGTGGTTATATTCCTCCAGAACAATGGGATGAAGGGATCAATGCCCTGTTGCTGAATTACGACTTTACGGGTTCACACAGCCGTAATAGCGGCGATCATAGTTCGACAACCGACAACTACTTTTTGGGAATGAACAGTGGGTTTAACCTGGGTCCCTGGCGACTGCGGGATTTTTCCACATGGAACTACAGCAGCAGCGGTTCAGAGACTTACACAGACTGGCAGCACATTAAAACCTACGTTGAACGTGCCGTTATCCCACTGAAGAGCAAGCTCACAATAGGTGAAAATTACACAACGTCGGATATTTTCGATAGCCTGCCGTTTCGGGGAGTGCAGATCAATTCGGATGAAAACATGCTGCCGGATAGCATGAAGGGTTTTGCCCCCACCATTCGCGGGATCGCGAAATCCAATGCGCAGGTGACGGTTAAACAAAACGGTTACACCATCTATCAAAGCTATGTCCCGCCAGGCGCATTTGCGATTACCGATCTTTACCCCACCTCATCCAGCGGCGATTTGAATGTCGAGGTAAAAGAATCTGACGGTACGATCAACAGTTACTCTGTGCCCTATTCTGCGGTTCCGGTTTTACAGCGTGAAGGTAGCGTAAAATATTCCGCTACCGTTGCCCGTTATCGCAGTAGCAGCGATCAGCAAGAAGACGTGAACTTTATCCAGGGGACGCTCATCTGGGGTTTACCCAAAGGGTTTACAGTTTATGGCGGTTCTCAGCTGACGGAAAAATACGCCGCCTTTGCCGCCGGTTCCGGCGTGAACCTGGGTAACTTTGGTGCCGTCTCGGCCGATTTCACCCATGCCCAAAGCGAACTGAGCGACGGTAGCTCACACAGCGGGCAATCAATACGTTTTTTATATGCAAAATCGCTGAACAGCGTTGGAACCAACTTTCAGCTGTTAGGTTATCGCTACTCAACATCCGGTTTTTATACGCTGGATGAAACCACCTATAAGCAGATGAAAGGGTATATCGGCCAGGACGATCCGAATAACGGCACCGAAGACCATGAGCCCGTGTGGACTGATTATTACAATCTCTACTACACCAAACGCGGTAAGTTACAGGCCAATATTTCCCAGCAATTGGGTCAGGCCGGGTCGATTTTCCTCAACGGCAGTCAGCAAACCTACTGGCATACCGATGAAAAAAACACGCTTCTGCAGCTAGGCTATAGCGGAACGGCAGCAGGCGTGAGCTATAACCTGACGTATAACTACAATAAAGCGCCAGGCATGAGCAACAGCGATCGCATTTATTCGTTAACGCTCTCATTCCCGCTTAATCTCTGGCTCCACCCGGGTGGAGACGTGACCAAACGTTTAAACAGCATTTATACCACTTACGGCATGAGCGCCGATGATAATGGTAGGGTCACCAACACAGCGGGCGTTAACGGAACGCTGCTTGAGGATAATAACCTGAGCTACAGCGTTCAGCAGGGTTATCAAAATCAGCATGCCGGTGCCAGCGGTAGCGTCAGCGCGGAATATGATAGCGCCTACGGTAATGCGAACCTGGGGTACAACTACAGTAATAACGGCGATTATCAACAGATTAACTATGGCCTCAGCGGTGGTATTGTCGCCCACCGCAATGGCATTACCTTGAGCCAGCCGTTGGGCGATACCAATGTCCTGATCGCAGCGCCTGGCGCAAGCAACGTTAAGGTTGAAGACGGACCCGGGATCCACACTGACTGGCGAGGCTATGCCGTTGTGCCGTACGCCAGCGCATACCACCGTAACCGTATGGCGCTGAATACCAACTCCCTGAGCGACGACCTGGACATTGACGAGGCCGTTACCCAGGTTGTTCCCACCCAGGGTGCCCTTGTACGCGCGACCTTCAAAGCCCGCTCCGGCAATCGTGCCATGATCTCATTAATTCATCACGGTCAACCGGTACCCTTTGGTGCCATTGTCACACGCAGTGATGAAGGGGGAGACACGATTGTAGGCGAGAACGGCGAAGCTTATCTGTCAGGGCTGGGCTCAACAGGAACCCTGACGGCGCAATGGGGCGACACCCGCGATAAAAAATGTATTGCGATCTATAAGCTAACTGAAACAAAGCAGTCCCTCGTGCGTTTAAAAGCGGAGTGCCGATAGGTGAAATTACGTATTTTTATTTTATTACTGAGTCTTGTCACATCAGCGAAAAGCCTGGCGGTGATCTGCCATAACTTTTCAAATAGCATTACGGTTGTAAATTACGATCTGACAACGACGTTAACCAAAGAAGAAAACCAGCAGGGAAAGGCTGTTGAATTGATTAAATCACAGGATGTGGGCGTTGAAGCCATATGCGCGTTACATCCTGATGGGGATTCTCGAACCTATCGTTCATACCGAAGCCCCTTTCCGGTCATCTTCACAGAAGATCAGTGGAAATATATGAGCCTCGATCCAACCTATATCGCGGGCGCGATGCGCATTACCGATTCAGATATTGGTGATTATTATCCCCCTGGGGATTATATCCATATGGGGAAAGACTGGAGGGTGGATCAAGAAGATCTTAATGAACCTTTCCCTGTATATGATTCCAATCTGGTGTTCAGAATAAAGATTGTCAAACCTTTTATTGGTACGGTCATCATCCCCAATAAAGTGATGTTCAATGTTTATGTTACAACAACGAACACTGACCCGCTGAATACTATTGTTTATCAAATTACGTACAACGGCGCCGTAACCGTGCCGCAAAACTGCGTCATTAATGCGGGGCAGGTGATCACTGTTGACCTGGGAAAACTAAACAGTTCTTCCTTCACGACCGTCGGTGAGAAGCCGTATAACGCGCCGGTAAAAACCTTTAACGTTCCTGTCGAATGTAATGCGGACGTGATATCACCCGCGCATCTCACGCTTCGACTGGTGGCAACAGCAGACACACACGTTAGTCAGGCGCTTGCAACCGATAATAAAGATGTTGGCGTCGTGGTAACCAACGAAAATGGCACCGTCATGATCCCTAACGACACGTCCAGTGTCGCTGATTTTATTACTGATGATAAGGGCCATGCCGATGTAACGTTAAAAACCTACCCTATCAGCACCACAGGCAATGCTCCAGCAGAAGGTGTTTTCACAGCTCTGGCATGTTTACGTATCGATTTTGCGTAAGGGGTGAATAATGAAAATCGTTTATTTTTTCCCGCTGGCGATGCTGTTTTCCGGAATGCCGGTCACCTATGCGGATGATGGCGCGTCAATTAACCTCCAGATATTCGGCACCATTATTGGTGAGTCTTGTGATGTTGATGTGAACAGTAAAGAACAAACGGTTGATCTGGGCGACTTTGACGCATCGGAGTTTCCAGTACCTGGAACAACGTCGCCAGAAAAAGCGTTTACCATCGACCTGAATAATTGTTCACGTGCCATCCAGGGAACAAAAGTCTGGTTCAGCGGTACGCCCGATAGTAATAATCCCGATCTGTTAGCCCTGAGCGACACGGGTAAAGGCACGGCCACCGAAATGGCGACCGGCGTTGGCGTGGAGCTTCTTAATGCCGAACTGAATCCAATCAAGATAAATAATGTGGAATCAGCAATCTATCCGTTAAAGCAAGGCGATAATAGCCTGACGTTTAATTTACGGTATAAATCCACTCTGCCAGCGGTTACGCCTGGGAATGCAACGGCCATTATGTATTTTGATTTGCTCTATCAGTAGGATGCGGAAATGAAAAAAAAATTAACAATGATATTCACCGCGCTTTTTCTGGTGGCATTGTTTTCTGAATGTACACTGGCGCACGACGGTACAATTTATATCACTGGCGTTATCCATAAAAAGACGTGCACTATCGCGCCTGACTCACAGACGCTGACGGTCCCAATGGACAGCGTTCAAAGCCTTTACTTCACCCAACCGGGTATGGGGGCCGATTATCACCCGTTTGCCATTAATGTGGAAAACTGTGCCGGAACAGAAGGCTCCGTCAGTATTACCTTTGATGGTACACCCGACACGGTAAACCCCGATTTGCTCACGCTCATCGGCGGTGAAGGCTATGCGACGGGCATCGGTGTAGGTATTTACAATCAGGACAAATCGCTGATTTCCATCGGAAGTAAAAGCCAGGATATCTTGATTATCCCTCATCAAAGCGACGCCATTCTGCATTTTTACGCCCGCTACATTGCCACTGCCAGTACCGTCACCACGGGGACGGCAAATGCGACGACGACATTTATTCTTAATTATGCGTGAACGTTTATTCCCGGCGACGATGCTGCTTCTCTTTTTATTCTCGATGACCGTGCCCCAGGCAAGGGCAGGGGTCACGATCGGTGGAACACGTTTTGTCTATCCGGAACGAGAGAAATCAATCAGTTTTTCTGTCCGTAACCCTTCTGACGCTTCTTACCTGATCTACACCAAAGTCGAGCCAGGCGGCCTCTGGTCAGGTTCTGATATTCCGTCTGGGTTGCAATCGGCATTTGTCGCCACGCCACAGCTGTTTTCATTGCATCCTGAACGTGAAAACACGGTTCGCCTGATATTTACGGGAGGCGTCATACCTGAAGATCGCGAAACGCTATTCACGTTAAGCGTTTCGGCCATTCCTTCTGCGAACAAGCACTCCGCAGGCGTTCAGACTGCAGTGCGTTCACGCTTTAAACTTTTTTATCGCCCCGCCGGGCTCACCGGTCATCCTGATGATGCTTATCAGGCTCTACGCTGGTCGCGAAGCAAAAGTAAGGTCGTCGTGTATAACCCGACGCCTTATTACATCACGCTTTATCAGCTCAGCCTCGGGGGGAAAAACATACCCGACGGCGGCGTTGTCGCCCCTTTTAGCAAGCGCGAGCTCGAAGGCTGTAAAGACGCCGCGCTGTGCCAGGTACGCTGGCAAACGATTAATGACTATGGCCGCATTATGCCTGTTCGAATGCAAACACTTTTGCCGTAGTCCAGTTCTTACTCTTTTTACGGAATAATAGTATGAAAGTCCCTACCGTCCTTTGTCGCCTTTCAGTCCCCCTTGCTGCGGCACTTGTTTTCTCCACCGCAACGCAGGCAGAGCCCGCCACGCCCCAGCAGATCGAGCAAACAGGAAAAGCGGCAGAAGCCTATTTCGCTGCACATCCTGAAAAAATAGGGGAAATTGTCTCGACCTATCTTGCCGAGCATCCTGAGTTTTTGGTTGCGGCGGGCGAAAGCCTTCGCCAGCGTCAACAGATAGCCCAGCAGCAAGCCATGGTGCAAAATGCCGTGATCCATCGCGATCGGTTACTTGCCGCCGGCGATCCCGTCGTCGGCCCCGTTGACGCAAAAGCCGCCGTGGTGGCTTTCGTGGAGGAAAACTGTGTGAACTGCAACATCACACAAGAGCTTATCCATGCCAATCCGGATGTGCGTTTTATCTTTAAAAAATTGCCTTCAGCCGGGTCGGCAAACATAGCATTACAGGAAAACGTGACGCTAGTGAAGCAGATCGGTTTTACCAACATGCCAGCGTTTGTCGTTTTGCCTCAGGAAAAAGATCCTGTCATTCAGCGCATTAGCGTTATGTCCGGCAATGTTTCTGCTGATGCATTAATCATGGCGATTCAGAAAGCCAAAGGATAGCCCGAACGCTTTTCTTTCCGATGACGCGCAAAAGCACGTCATCGGACACGAGGTTACTCCGGCAAAAGCCCGACGAAACTGCGCTTTTTGCGCGGCTCCGACATCAGCTCCTCAAGTTTATCCACGCACGCCAGATAGTGTGGCGTTTGCTTATGCGCCAGCACCGCCTCTTCGTCTTTGTAGGCCTCGTAGATAAAGAACCGGGTTTTCACGCGTGGGTCCTGCAGCACGTCAAAGCGCAGGTTCCCCGGCTCCTTGATTGCGCCTTCGTGGTTGGCGCGAAACACGTCCAGAAACTCGTCTACCCGCTCGGGCTTAATGTTGATCTCCACCAGCGTCACGTTCATTTTGCTTCTCCCTGTTTCTCTTCCTGCCAGAACTGGAACGCATCGCGGGCATTCCAGTTCTCGTGAACCACTTTTTTCACCGCCTTCAGCATGGCGAGCGGCGCGCTGGACTGGAAGATGTTGCGCCCCATGTCCACGCCGGATGCCCCCTGGTCAATCGCGCGCCAGCACATCTCCAGCGCCTCGTGCTCCGGCAGCTTTTTGCCCCCGGCGATGACAATCGGCACCGGACAGCTGGCGGTCACTTTTTCAAAGCCTTCATCCACGTAGTAGGTTTTGACGAACTGCGCCCCCATTTCGGCGGCGATGCGGCTGGCAAGCGAGAAATAGCGCGCGTCCCGCGCCATCTCTTTCCCCACGCCCGTCACCGCCAGCGTCGGCATGCCGTAGCGCGCCCCCGCGTCCACCAGCTTGATGATGTTATTAATCGACTGATGCTCAAACTCGCTACCGATATAGACCTGCGCCGCCACGGCGCAGACGTTCAGGCGCAGGGCATCTTCCATCGCCACCGCCACGCATTCATTGGACAGCTCGCCCAGAATCGAGTTACCACCGGAGGCGCGCAGCACGACCGGTTTATTGGTCGCAGCAGGCACCTGGCTCCTGAGGATGCCGCGGGTACACATCAGCACGTCGGTTTCACCAAACAGCGGCGCAATGGAGAGATCGATACGCTCAAGGCCGGTGGTCGGCCCCTGAAAGTAGCCATGGTCAAAGGCCAGCATCACCGTACGGTTGCTCTGCGGGTTGAAGATGCGTGCCAGGCGGGACTGCATGCCCCAGTCCAGCGAGCCACAGCCCTTCAGCGTGAACGGCACATTCTGCTGCGGCGTGCCGATGCCAAAATCCTTACCGTCTTTGATATCGTCTAAATCAGCCATTTGCTCCCCCGTCAGAAATCGTATTTGCTGATGTTCTCTTTGGTGAACACCACCCGCTCCGGCAGCAGCACGATGCCGTTGCCCTTCGCCTCATACTGGTAGCCCTGCACGCTGTTCGGCTCGACCTTCAGCGCCCCGATGTTTTTTACGTCCACGCTGTCGCCGACGTTAAGATCGCCTTTTTTCAGCAAACGATCGGCGACATTGACCGCAATTTTGCCCTGTTGCACCACGTCCCAGAGGCCAAAGGCCTTCACCGTGCCGCGCTCAACGTACGGGCGCATCACGTTTGGCGTGCTGAAGCCGACAATCGCCACCCCTTCCCGCTTCAGGTTTTCCGCCGCCTGCGCCGCGGCAGGCAGGGCGTTGGCGTCCGGGGCGATGATCGCATCCAGATCCGGATACGCTTTTAAGATCCCCTCGGCGGTCTGCAACGATTTGGTGGCGTCGTTATAGCCAAACTGGGTGGTGACGACCTCCCACTGCGGATGATCTTTCTCGATTTTGGCCTTCGCCTCTTTCACCCACTGGTTCTGGTCGGTGACGGTCGGGCTGGAGTAGAAGAACGCCACTTTGGCATTCGGTTTGGTGACCTGCTTGCCCGCCATGTCCACCAGCAGGCCGCCCAGCTGTTCCGGCGTCCCCTGGTTGATGTAGATGCTGCGGCACTCCGGTTTGGTGTCGGAGTCCCAGGTCAGAACCTTAACGCCGCGCTGCATCGCGCGCTTCAGCGCCGGACACAATCCGTCCGGCGACACGGCGGAGACGATGATGGCGTTATAGCCCTGGTTGACGAAGTTATTGATGAGCTGCACCTGGCCGGAAACGCTCGGCTCGGTCGGACCGTCATAGGTGACGTCCACGCCAAGATCTTTTCCCGCCTCTTTCGCGCCGTTGCCGCCGCTGGTGAAGAAGCCGACGCCCACCAGCTTCGGGATAAAGGCAATGCGGTCCGCCGCCTGCGCCGAGGCGAAGCTGAGGGCCATTGCCAGGACGAACAGTTTTGTTTTCATCTTACGCTCCGGATAGTTTTCTAAAGAGAGATCGCACCCATTCACGGTGCAGACTCAGCGAACGCCCCATCACCACCACAACCAGCAGCGCCCCTGACAGCGCGCTCGATACCTGGTTGGGGATGCCGACCATCTGTAACCCCTGCTGCAGGTAGCCCACCAGCAGCGCCGCCAGCGCCGTACCGACAACCGAACCTGACCCGCCGTAGATATTGGCCCCGCCGAGCACGGCGGCGGTGAGCGCGGGCATCAGTAAATCGCGCCCCAGATCCGAACGCGCGGAGCCGAAATAGGAGACCATTACCAGCGCGGCAATCGCGGAGGCTACGCCCACCAGGCCGTACAGCGCGTAGGGCATGCCGTTCACCGACAGCGCCGCATAGCGCGCCGCGCGCGGGTTCTGCCCAATCAGGAACAGATGGCGCCCAAAGCGCCCGCGGTGGGTAATGAGCCAGAAGAAGACGGTGATAGCCGCGAACAAGACCAATGGGATCGGCAGGCCAAATACCGTGAGGTTAGCGAAGGCGGTAAAGCTGTCCGGGAAGCCGCCGATGCCCTCGTAGCCCGTGGCCCCCGCCATGCCGGAGAGCAGCAGCGCCCCGCCGCCGTAGAGGTAGAGCGTGCCGAGGGTAATCACCAGCGGGCTGATGCCGGTGTAGTGGATCAGCGCCGCGTTTACCAGCCCGCACAGCAGTCCCAGCAGCAGCGTCAGCGGAACGGCGACCGCCATCGGCCACCCGGCCTGCATCATCACCCCCAGCGCAATCGCGCACAGGCCGATGGTCGAGCCGAGGGAGATGTCGATCCCGCCGCTGATAATCACCAGCGTCAGCGGCAGCGCCACGATGCCAATGCAGATAAAATCGCTGGTGCTGAACAACAGCATGTTGATGTCGAGCATGCGCGGGTTGATGGCGCCGAAAAGCAGGATCTCCAGCACCAGCAAAATGAGCAGTGCGCTTTCCCAGTTAAGCCTCATTTACGCCACCTCTTTTTTGCGTTTGGGAAACGGTGTGACGTGCTTTCCCCCTTTGTTGCCCGGCTGGAAGCGACCGTACTTCAGCGCCCGCTGATGCCGCGCCAGCGCCTGGCGCAGACGCCCGTCGAGCACCAGCACGCCCAGCAGCACCAGCCCGGCGATAAAGTCATTCCACCAGGCAGGAAGCCTGAACAGCACCAGCACGGTGTCGATTTGGGTGAGGAAGAACGCACCGAGCAACGCGCCGATCAGCGTGCCCGTGCCGCCCAGCAGTGAAATGCCACCCAGTACGCAGGCGGCGATGGCCTTCATCTCCAGCCCGCTGCCGGTCTGGTTGGGCACGAAGCCAATCTGTGCGGCAAAGACAATCCCGGCGCAGGCCGCCAGCATGCCGTTGAGGGTAAAGGCGATCATGCGGGTCCGGTTCACCGCTACGCCCAGCTGCCGCGCGGCGGCGAGGTTATCCCCCACCGCGTAGAAATCACGCCCGAACGCGGTGCGCGACAGCGTCCACGCGCCGGTGACCACGATAATCAACACCACCATGCCAAGGGGCGACACGCCGATGGCCGCAGGCTCAGAGAGAGATTTCAGCCCCGGCGGCAGCCCCTCAATCCACTTCCCGCCGGTCCAGAGCAGCATCGCTCCACGGTACAGCCCCAGCGTGCCGAGGGTGGCGACAATCGCCGGGATGCGCAGCCCCACCACCAGCAACCCGTTGAACGCCCCGGCCAGCGCGCCAACCATGAGCGCGAAGAGGATGGAAACCGGCAGGCTGTAGCCGCTGTTGAGCGCCACGCCGACGGCGATGGCGGACAGCCCGACGGTCGACCCCACGGAGACGTCGATATTGCGCGTCAGCATTACCAGCGCCGCACCGATGGCCAGCAGGATCAGGATCTGCGAGCTGGCGAAAATCATCCCCAGCGTCTGCAGGCTGAAGTAAGAGGGATTAAGCGCCACTAGCACGGCGAACAGCGCCAGAATGGCGAGAAACGCGCTTAGCTCGCGGTTTTTCAGTAAGATCTTCATGCTTGCCCTCCGAACGCCAGCGCCATCATGCGATCGAGGCTGACGGCATGGCGCGGCAGCTCGCCGCTGAGCACGCCCTGGTGCATCACCAACACGCGGTCCGCGAGGCCAGGAAACTCATCGAGATCGCTTGAGATCATCAGCACCGCCACGTTTTGCGCCGCCACGCTTTTGATGAGCTGGTAGATATCGGCGCGCGCCGAGACGTCCACGCCGCGCGTCGGTTCATCGACGATCAGCAGTAAAGGATTGGCCTCCAGACAGCGCGCCAGCAGCACCTTCTGCTGGTTGCCACCGGAGAGCGTGCGCACGGTTTGATCCGCATGGTTGAGCTTGATCCCCAGCGCCCGGTGATAGCGCTCCACGACCGCAGACTCCCGCTTGCGCTGCTGCCAGAACGACGGCTCGTTCAGCGCCACGGTGTTCCAGCGGATCGGCGCGTCGAGGAACAGGCCGGACACCTGCCTGTCTTCCGGCAGGTAGACCAGGCCTCTGTTTAGTCGCGAGCGCACCGGCTCGTTGGCGATCTCCTGGTTCTCCAGCCAGATGCGTCCCCCGCGTACCGGCCGCAGGCCGTAGAGGGTTTCGGCAAACTCGGTACGTCCGGATCCCACCAGCCCTGCAAGGCCGACGATCTCTCCAGCGTAGATCTCAAGGCTCAGATCGATAAACCCTTCCCCGGTGAGATCCTCCACCCGCAGCACCGGAAAGTCCTGCGGCTGGGTGCGACGGTTGCCCGGCAGCGCCAGCCACAGCTTTTGCGTATCACTCAGGGATTTCTCCCGGCTCACCGGCGTCATGGCGGTAATCAGGGCGTTATCGTCGAACTGCGCGGTTTCCCCGCTCAGCACTACCGTGCCGTCGCGCATCACCGAGACGTGGCTCGACAGCACGCGAATTTCCGGCAGCTTATGGGAGATAAACACGATCCCGACGCCGAGCGCCTGCAGGGCGCGGATCTGGCGGAACAGCCGTTCGGTTTCGCCCGGCGTGAGGGAGGCCGTAGGTTCGTCGAGGATCAGGATCCGGGCGTTGCGCATTAATCCGCGCAGGATCTCCACCATCTGCTGATCCGCCACTTCCAGGGTGCTGGCGGCGGCGTCGAGGTTGAGCTGGCACTGCAGCTGCTCAAGTTTTTCCGCCAGCCGCTTTTCCCGATCGCGCTCGCGCGGCAGGCGGAACAGGATATTTTCCCGCACCGTCAGGTTAGGGAACAGCAGCGGCTCCTGCGGCACCAGGTAAATGCCGAGCCTGTGCGCCTGCACGGGCGTCAGCCGCGCATATGACTGCCCCTCGACGGAAAGTTCACCGCCGTCCGGCGTCTCGACCCCGGCGATGATCTTCATCAGCGTCGATTTTCCCGCGCCGTTTCCGCCCATCAGCGCGTGCACCTGGCCCGCAAGCAGCGTGAAATCAATGCCTTTTAGAACCGGCACGCCTGAGAACTGCTTGCTGATATTCCGCGCGTCGAGAAGTGAGGTCATCATCGCTCCGCTATTGAACAAATGATTTTTAGATTTAATAATGTTCAAAAGCGTAGACGGTGAACTATATTTACAACCGTGCAGGGATCACAGTTTTATCGATTGAGATTCAGATAAACCAGAAACGATCGAAATGATCCGTTTTGTCGCGTGGCTCACACTTTCCCTTCGCGCCATCACGAACATATGATCTAAATTTTTATAAGAGTTCAACTATGAGCGATAAACGCACTGCGGAAGAAGGACGGTTTGCCGGGCTGGCGCTGGCGGAAGAGGAGCTGGTGGCGCGCGTGGCCTGGTGTTACTACCACGACGGGCTGACCCAGAACGATATCGGCGAACGCCTCGGGCTGCCGCGATTAAAAATCTCCCGCCTGCTGGAGAAAGGCCGTCAGTCCGGAGTGATCCGCGTGCAGATCAACTCCCGCTACGAGGGCTGTCTGGCGCTGGAAACCGAGCTGCAGCAGCGCTTTGGCCTGAAGCTGGTGCGCGTGATGCCTGCCTTAAATACGCCGCCAATGAACGTGCGGCTGGGCATTGGCGCAGCGCAGTCGCTGATGGGCGTGCTGGAACCCGGCCAGCTGCTGGCGGTGGGGTTCGGTGAAACCACCATGAGCAGCCTGCAGCACCTGAGCGGATTTATCAGCTCACAGCAGATCCGCCTGGTGACGCTCTCCGGCGGCGTCGGGCCGTACATGACCGGTATCGGCCAGCTGGATGCGGCCTGCAGCGTCAGCATGATCCCCGCCCCGCTTCGCGTGTCATCCGCAGAGGTAGCCGGGATCTTAAAACGCGAAACCAGCGTGCGGGACGTGATCCTCGCGGCCACCGCCGCCGACGTCGCGGTGGTGGGTATTGGTTCAGTGAACCAGCGCCGCGATGCCACGATCCTGCGCTCCGGCTACATCAGCGAAGGTGAACAGCTGATGTACGCCCGAAAAGGCGCGGTCGGCGATATTCTCGGTTATTTCCTCAATACCGAAGGGGAGTGCGTCGAGGAGCTGGAGATCCATAAAGAATTACTCGGCGTCTCGCTCGATGAGCTGGCGCAGCTGCCCACCATCGTTGGCGTGGCCGGAGGGGAAGAGAAAGCCGATGCGATTTATGCCGCACTGAAGGGTCGCCGTATCAATGGCCTGGTGACGGAGGAGACGACAGCCCGCGCGGTGCTGGCTCTGGCCAAGTGAGAGCCCGCCCTGCGCTAACAGCGAGGCAAGCTCATGAGTTACCTTTTAGCATTAGATGCAGGGACCGGCAGCGTTCGCGCCGTGATTTTCGATTTGCAGGGCAACCAGATTGCCGTCGGCCAGGCCGAGTGGAAGCACCTGAGCGTGGAGAACGTGCCGGGCTCGATGGAGTTCGACCTCGACACCAACTGGCGGCTGGCCTGCCAGTGCATTCATCAGGCGCTGACGCGCGCGAATCTGGGCGCGGCGGATATTCAGTCCGTCGCCTGCTGCTCCATGCGCGAAGGGATAGTGCTTTACGACCGAAACGGCGAGGCCATCTGGGCCTGCGCCAACGTTGACGCCCGCGCCAGCCGCGAGGTGGCCGAACTCAAAGAGATCCACGACAACCGATTTGAATCCGAAGTGTATGACGTCTCCGGCCAGACGCTGGCGCTGAGCGCGATGCCGCGCCTGCTGTGGCTGGCACACCATCGTCCGGATATTTACCGCAGCGCCGCCACCATCACCATGATCAGCGACTGGCTGGCAGCGAAACTCTCCGGCGAGCTGGCGGTCGACCCGTCTAATGCGGGCACCACCGGCATGCTGGATCTCTTCTCCCGCGACTGGCGTCCGGCGCTGCTGGACATGGCCGGGCTGCGTGCCGATATTCTCTCCCCGGTAAAAGAGACCGGCACCGTGCTGGGCGCTATCACCCGAGAGGCCGCACAGCAAAGCGGTCTGCGCGAAGGCACGCCGGTCGTCATGGGCGGCGGCGACGTGCAGCTGGGCTGTCTGGGTCTGGGGGTAGTCCGCGCCGGACAAACGGCGGTGCTGGGCGGGACCTTCTGGCAGCAGGTCGTGAACCTGCCGCAGGTGCGCACCGACCCTGGCATGAACATTCGGGTGAATCCACACGTGATTCCCGGCATGGCGCAGGCGGAGTCGATCAGCTTCTTTACCGGGCTGACCATGCGCTGGTTCCGCGACGCATTCTGCGCCGAGGAAAAGCTGATTGCCGAGCGGATGGGGATGGACACCTATTCTCTGCTGGAAGAGATGGCCAGCCGGGTGCCGGCGGGCTCCCACGGGGTGATGCCAATCTTCTCCGACGCCATGCATTTTAAGCAGTGGTACCACGCCGCGCCGTCGTTTATTAACCTCTCCATCGACCCGGAAAAATGCAATAAAGCGACGCTGTTCCGCGCCCTGGAGGAGAACGCGGCGATCGTCTCGGCCTGTAACCTGGCGCAGATTTCCCACTTCTCCGGCGTGACGTTTGAAAGCCTGGTCTTTGCGGGCGGGGGCTCGAAAGGTGCGCTGTGGAGTCAGATTTTAAGCGACGTCTCCGGCCTGCCGGTGCGCGTGCCGGAGGTCAAAGAGGCCACGGCGCTGGGCTGCGCCATTGCGGCAGGCGTTGGCGCAGGGCTGTTTGCCGATATGGCCTCGACGGGCGAGCGGCTGGTGAAATGGAGCCGCGAATTCACGCCAAACCCGGTACATCGCGAACTGTACGACGGCATGATGCAGAAATGGCAGGCGGTATATGCAGACCAGCTCGGGCTGGTGGACAGCGGATTGACGACGTCGATGTGGCAGGCGCCGGGGTTATTAAAAACCCATACACCTCACCCTGCCCCCCTCCCCATAGGGGAGAGGGAAAAAACCAGATCGAGCTGATTCTTTAAGGCCGCACCGGCCAGTCCCCTCTCCCCTCCGGGGAGAGGGTTAGGGTGAGGGGAAGTTCTTTGAGATCTATCACAATCATTCGATCCCGCTTTTACCTTTCCGCTGCCGCTGGCTAAATTAGTAACTCATCCGACCACATAACAATAATTTTACACTGGAAGAGACTATGAGCCGCTACCCGTCGTTATTCGCCCCTCTCGATCTGGGGTTCACCACACTCAAAAACCGCGTGTTGATGGGCTCGATGCACACCGGGCTGGAGGAGCATCCGGACGGGGCCGAGCGTCTGGCAGCCTTCTATGCCGAACGCGCCCGCCATGGGGTAGCGCTGATCGTCACCGGCGGCGTGGCCCCTGCCCCTTCCGGCGTCGGCATGGAGGGCGGCGCGGTGCTGAACGATGCGTCACAGCTGCCGCACCACCGCATTGTGACCGACGCGGTACACAACGAGGGCGGTAAAATCGCCCTGCAAATTCTGCACACCGGACGCTACAGCTATCAGCCGAATCTGGTCGCGCCATCGGCCATTCAGGCGCCAATTAACCGCTTCACTCCGCATGCCCTGAGCCACGACGAGATCCTGGCGCTGATTGACGACTTCGCCCGCTGCGCGGCGCTGGCGCGCGAAGCGGGCTACGACGGCGTTGAGGTGATGGGGTCTGAAGGCTATCTGATTAACGAGTTTCTGGCCGCCCGCACCAACCAGCGCGACGACGAATGGGGCGGCGACTATGCCCGCCGGATGCGCTTTGCTGTAGAAGTCGTGCGCGCCGTGCGCGAACGTGCGGGCGCGGATTTTATTATCATCTTCCGCCTGTCGATGCTCGATCTGGTGGAGGGCGGCGGCACGTTTGACGAAACCGTGCAGCTGGCGCAGGCGATAGAAGCCGCGGGGGCCACCATTATCAACACCGGCATCGGCTGGCACGAGGCGCGCATCCCGACCATCGCTACGCCGGTGCCGCGCGCGGCGTTCAGCTGGGTAACGCGCAGGCTAAAAGGGAAAGTGTCTGTTCCGCTGGTCACCACCAACCGCATTAACGATCCGCAGGTGGCGGACGATGTGATTTCACGCGGCGATGCCGACATGGTCTCGATGGCGCGCCCGTTCCTGGCCGATGCCGAGCTGCTGTCCAAAGCACAAAGCGGCCGTGCGGATGAGATCAACACCTGCATCGGCTGTAATCAGGCGTGCCTGGATCAGATCTTCGTCGGGAAAGTGACCTCCTGCCTCGTCAACCCGCGCGCCTGCCACGAAACCAAAATGCCGGTGATCCCGGCGACAGCGAAAAAACGCCTGGCGGTTGTCGGCGCAGGACCTGCGGGCCTGGCGTTTGCGGTCAATGCCGCCTCGCGCGGGCACGGCGTGACGCTGTTTGATGCGCTGGGGGAGATTGGCGGGCAGTTTAATATCGCCAAACAGATCCCCGGCAAAGAGGAGTTCTACGAAACGCTGCGCTACTACCGCCGGATGATCGAGCTGACGGGCGTCGAGCTGCGGCTTAACCAGTTTGTCCACGCGGCGGATCTGACTGATTTCGATGAGGTGATCCTGGCGAGCGGGATCGTACCGCGCACGCCTGCGATCGAGGGTATCGATCATCCAAAAGTGCTGAGCTATCTCGACGTGCTGCGTGACAAAGTACCGGTTGGCGAGAAGGTGGCGATTATCGGCTGCGGCGGGATCGGCTTTGATACCGCTATGTATTTGAGCCAGCCGGGCGAGGCGACCAGCCAGAACATTGCCGAGTTTTGCGTCGAATGGGGCATTGATACCAGCCTCAGCCAGTCCGGCGGACTGCGCCCCGAAGGGCCGCAGCTGCCAAAAAGCCCGCGTCAGATCGTGATGCTGCAGCGTAAAGCCAGCAAGCCGGGCGAAGGGCTGGGCAAAACCACCGGCTGGATCCACCGCGCTACCCTGCTCTCACGCGGGGTGAAGATGATCCCGGCGGTCAGCTACCAGAAGATCGACGACGAAGGGCTGCACGTCACGATCGGCGGCGAGCCGCAGCTGCTGCGCGTGGATCATGTGATTTTATGTGCCGGGCAGGAGCCGAAGCGCGATCTGGCCGATCCGCTGCGCGAGGCCGGTAAAACGGTGCATCTGATTGGCGGGTGTGACGTGGCGATGGAGCTGGATGCGCGGCGCGCGATTGCGCAGGGGACGAAATTAGCTCTGATGATCTAGAACATTGCCGGGCGGCGCTGCGCTTGCACGGCCTACGGGTCCGAGGCCATTGTAGGCCCGGTAAGCGAAGCGCCACCGGGCAAAACAATCTTAACGACGACGTCCCAGCTTCACCGACTTCAGCACCACAAACTTATTGTTCGTCGCAATGGTGACGCAGTTACCGAAAATCTTCTTCAGCTTGTGGAAGTAGTCCAGGTGGCGATTCGCCACGATGTACAGCTCGCCGTTGATTTTCAGGCAGCGGCGCGCGTGGTGGAACATCTCCCACGCGACGTTATCCGTCAGGGCGTGCTTCTGGTGGAACGGCGGGTTGCAGAACACAGCGTTGAAGCGGAACGGCTCTACCCCCGACAGCGCGTTGTTGATCATAAACTCGCAGCGGTCCAGCGCGTCCGGCAGGTTGGTTTCTACGTTCAGACGGCTGGAGGCCACCGCCATCGGCGATTCGTCGCTGAACACCACGCTGGCTTCCGGGTTCTTCGCCAGCAGCGTCAGGCCAATCACGCCGTTGCCGCAGCCAAGATCGACAATCTCACCTTCCAGATTTTCCGGCAAATGTTCCATAAAGAAGCGCGCGCCGATATCCAGACCGGTGCGGGAGAAGACGTTCGCGTGGTTATGGATGGTCCAGTCGGTCCCTTCCAGCTTCCAGCTCAGCGTTTCTGGCGCGTCGGCCAGCTCAGGGGCGGCGAACGTACAGTTGATCAGGCGCGCTTTTTTCCAGGCCAGCGTGGTGGTGGTCGGGCCAAGGACTTTCTCGAACAGCTCCAGCGTCGAAGTATGAATATCGCGCGCTTTGGCACCCGCGATGATGCGGGTTTCTGGCGTGACGACCTTACGCAACGCGCGCAGCTGCTGCTCCAGCAGCGCCATGGTTTTTGGCACTTTGATCAGCACCACGCCCGGCGCCTGCGGGTAGTCTGCGGTGCTGTCGAGGAACTTCACGCTGGACTCTTCGATGTCGTTATGGCGAAGGTTTTCACGCGTCGCCAGCTCGCTCAGGTAGGAGTCGCCGATACTGTACGGCGTGTGTTCCGCCAGCGCACAGCCCAGGGCGCCAAACGCGTCATTCAGGATCAAAACCGGGCCGCGGATTTCAGTGTCATCCAACTGCTGCAGCAGATATTCATCCGCCGCTTCCCACGCCTGAAGCGGGTTAACGTCGTCCGTCTCCGGGAAACGTTTAAGGTTGAGTGAACGGAAACCGTTGTCTAAGTGGCTCATCGGCCCTCCTGAATGGTAAAATTTGGCGTATCCCTGAAAAGGGTGCGTGAGTATACCCGTTTTATTGTCGATTTGGGGCGTTGATGAACCAACTTACTTATCTCCAGGGCTACCCGGAGCATTTACTCACTCAGGTTCGCAGCCTGATTGCCGAGCAGAAGCTGGGCGCGGTGCTGGAAAAACGCTACCCCGGCACCCACGATTTCGCGACCGATAAGGCCCTCTGGCAGTATACGCAGGATCTGAAAAACCGGTATCTGAAGAGCGCCCCGCCGATCAACAAGGTGATGTACGACAACAAGATCCACGTGCTGAAAAACGCGCTCGGCCTGCACACCGCCGTCTCCCGCGTGCAGGGCGGCAAGCTGAAGGCAAAGGCCGAAATCCGCGTCGCGACGGTTTTCCGCAACGCGCCGGAAGCCTTTCTGCGGATGATCGTCGTCCATGAGCTGGCACACCTGAAAGAAAAAGAGCACGACAAAGCGTTCTATTCCCTGTGCTGCCATATGGAGCCGCAGTACCACCAGCTGGAGTTTGATACCCGGCTGTGGCTTACGCATTTATCGTTAAAAGGTAATGCGGAATAGCGCACGCGAATTGTCATGATGACGTGCTACAGTGGCTAAAGGTTCCCCGCTACGGAGTACGTAAACGTTTATGATACGTTTCGCAGTCATTGGAACGAACTGGATTACGCGCCAGTTCGTCGACGCCGCCCACGAAACCGGCAAACTGAAACTTACCGCAGTCTATTCCCGCAGCCTTGAGCAGGCGCAGAGTTTTGCCAACGACTACCTCGTCGAGCATCTCTTCACCTCGCTTGATGAGATGGCGCAAAGCGACGCCATTGACGCGGTCTATATCGCCAGCCCGAACTCCCTGCACTTCCCGCAAACGAAGCTATTCCTCAGCCATAAAAAGCATGTGATTTGCGAGAAGCCGCTGGCGTCGAACATCGATGAAGTCGAAGCCGCCATTGCGCTTGCCCGCGAAAACCAGGTGGTGCTGTTCGAAGCCTTCAAAACCGCCAGCCTGCCGAACTTCCTGCTGCTGCAGCAGTCCCTGCCGAAGGTGGGCAAAGTGCGTAAAGCCTTTATCAACTACTGCCAGTACTCGTCGCGCTACCAGCGCTATCTCGACGGCGAGAACCCGAACACCTTTAATCCGGCCTTCTCTAACGGCTCGATTATGGATATCGGTTTCTATTGCCTGGCCTCTGCCGTGGCCCTGTGGGGCGAGCCGCACGGCGTCACGGCCACCGCCAGCCTGCTGGAGAGTGGCGTGGATGCGCACGGTGTCGCGGTGCTGGATTACGGTGATTTCAGCGTGACGCTGCAGCACTCCAAGGTGAGCGACTCTGTCCTGCCGAGCGAAATTCAGGGCGAAGCGGGCTCGCTGGTCATCGAGAAGATCTCCGAGTGCCAGAAGGTGAGCTTTGTGCCGCGCGGCGGCAAAGCCCAGGAGCTGACGCAGCCTCAGCATATTAACACTATGCTCTATGAGGCAGAGGTCTTCGCCCGTCTGGTGGAAGACAACGAAGTGAATCACCCAGGCCTTGCGGTGAGCCGCACCACGGCGAAGCTGCAAACGGAGATCCGCCGTCAGACCGGCGTGGTGTTCCCGGCAGACGGCGTGAGCGCGGAAGTTATCGCGTAAAGCTGTGTAATGAAACGGCGCAGACCATTGACGAAACCAATGGTCTGACATATTTTGTTACCTGCAAAGGGGAGTAACTTCTTCGTCGGTGGATCGTCATTACGATGCGTGCAATACCGCATCCGGTCGCCGGGCAACCCTCGTGGTTGTAAGTGAGACCTTGCCGGAAGGCGAGGTCTATGCATAAAAAGCTAACGGCTATCGTCTTCTGACCATGGCCGTTTTTGTTTTTTATGTGTAAGGAAAATAGTATGCATTCTGTCGGCACTCCCATGTTGTGGGGCGGATTCGCGGTTGTCGTGCTCATCATGCTGGCGATCGACCTCTTTTTACAGGGGCGTCGCGGCGCGCACGGCATGACCATGAAACAGGCTGCGGCCTGGTCGCTGGTGTGGGTCACCCTCTCCCTGCTCTTCTGTGCCGCCTTCTGGTGGTATCTGGCTTCGACCGAAGGCCGCGCGGTGGCCGATCCTCAGGCCCTCGCCTTCCTCACTGGCTATCTGATTGAAAAAGCCCTGGCGGTCGATAACGTCTTCGTCTGGCTGATGCTGTTCAGCTACTTCGCCGTACCTGCGGCCCTGCAGCGCCGCGTGCTGGTCTACGGCGTGCTGGGCGCGATTATCCTGCGTACCATCATGATCTTCGCTGGCAGCTGGCTGATAACCCAGTTCGAATGGCTGCTGTACGTCTTCGGCGCGTTCCTGCTGTTCACCGGGGTCAAAATGGCGCTGGCGAAAGAGGACGGCTCTGCGATAGGCGATCGCCCGCTGGTGAAGTGGATCCGCGGCCATCTGCGCATGACCGACAAGATCGAGAGCGAGCACTTCTTCGTGCGCAAGAACGGCCTGCTGTTTGCCACCCCGCTGCTGCTGGTGCTGATCCTGGTTGAGCTGAGCGACGTGATTTTCGCCGTGGACAGCATTCCGGCCATTTTTGCGGTGACCACCGACCCGTTCATCGTCCTGACCTCTAACCTGTTCGCCATCCTCGGCCTGCGCGCCATGTACTTCCTGCTGGCAGGCGCGGCGGAGCGCTTCTCAATGCTGAAGTACGGCCTGTCGGTGATCCTGGTGTTTATCGGTATCAAAATGCTGATCGTCGATTTCTACCATATCCCGATCGCCATTTCGCTCGGCGTGGTGTTTGGCATTCTGATCGTGACGTTGATTATCAATACCTGGGTTAACCGCCAGCACGATAAGAAGCAACAGGCTTAGTGCTTTTTGCCCGGTGGCGCTGCGCTTACCGGGCCAACAACGCCACCCGGCACTTTCGTTAATCAATAGTTAAAAAACATGACGCAACACGTAAAATCCAGCATTTTACGCTTCCCTCCGCAGACGCTTTCCCTATACTCGACCAGGCAAACATTTACTTACATCCGGACATAAATGTGACTAAGAGCACATCCGGGATGGAACGCAATTTCACTTAAGGAACATTCATGACGACAACCTCATCGGGCCTGCTTGCGCGCCTGTCGCGCGGCAGCCTTGTTAAGCAAATACTGGTTGGACTGGTGCTCGGCGTCGCGCTGGCACTGATCTCAAAACCTGCCGCCGAGGCCACTGGTCTGCTCGGCACACTGTTCGTCGGCGCACTGAAAGCGGTCGCGCCGGTTCTGGTTTTGACGCTGGTGATGGCCTCAATCGCCAACCACCAGCAGGGGCAGAAAACTAATATTCGCCCGATTCTGTGGATGTATCTGCTGGGGACGTTCTCGGCTGCGCTGACGGCGGTTGTCGTGAGCTTTATCTTCCCGTCCACGCTGCAACTGACCACCGGCGCGACCGACATTACGCCGCCCGCGGGTATTGTTGAGGTGATGCACGGCCTGCTGATGAGCATTGTCGCCAACCCGATCCATGCGCTGATTAACGCGAACTACATCGGGATCCTGGTATGGGCCGTCGGTCTGGGCTTCGCTCTGCGCCACAGCAACGACACGACTAAAAACCTGGTTAACGACCTTTCTCACGCCGTGACCTTCATCGTGACGGTGGTCATCCGCTTTGCGCCGATTGGTATTTTTGGCCTCGTGGCATCCACGCTGGCTACCACCGGTTTCGGCGCGCTGTGGGGCTATGCGCAGCTGCTGCTGGTGCTGATTGGCTGTATGGCCGTCGTGGCACTGGTGATTAATCCGTTGCTGGTGTTTCTGCAGACCCGTCGTAACCCGTACCCGCTGGTGCTGATGTGCCTGCGCGAAAGCGGTGTGACCGCCTTCTTCACCCGCAGCTCGGCGGCAAACATTCCGGTCAACATGTCCCTGTGTGAGAAGCTGAATCTGGACCGCGATACCTACTCCGTATCCATTCCGCTGGGTGCGACCGTCAATATGGCGGGAGCGGCCATCACCATCACGGTGCTGACGCTGGCCGCGGTGCATACGCTGGGTATTCCGGTGGATCTGCCAACTGCGCTGCTGCTGAGCGTGGTGGCCTCGCTGTGTGCCTGCGGCGCATCCGGCGTGGCGGGCGGTTCCCTGCTGCTGATCCCGCTGGCATGTAATATGTTCGGCATCCCGAACGAGATCGCCATGCAGGTGGTTGCGGTAGGCTTTATCATCGGCGTGCTGCAGGATTCCTGCGAAACCGCGATCAACTCCTCCACCGACGTGATGTTTACCGCCGCCGTGTGCCAGGCGGAAGACGCGCGTTTAGCGAAGAACGCCCTGCGCAGTTAAAAAGAAAAGCCCGGTGGCGGCTACGCCTTACCGGGCCTACAGGGTTTAGTAGGTCGGGTAAGCGCTAGCGCCACCCGACAAAGTACTTAAAGCGTCACACCGCTCTTAAAGATCGCCAGCTCGCGGAAATCGTTCTTCTCGTTGCAGGTCTGCCTGCCGTTGGCAAATTCCACAATCGCGTCCACGAATTCCGTCAGCAGCTGCGGCATCGCCTTGCCGTGGATAAGCTGCCCGGCATCGAAGTCGATCCAGTGCTTTTTCTTCGCCGCCAGCTCGCTGTTGGTGGCGATTTTCACCGTCGGCACAAAACCGCCGTACGGCGTGCCGCGACCGGTGCTGAACAGCACCATATGGCAGCCGGCTCCCGCCAGCGCGCTGGTGGCGACCGCATCGTTACCCGGCGCGCTCAGCAGGTTCAGACCGTGCGTTTTCAGGCGCTCGCCGTAACGCAGAACGTCAACCACCTGGCTCGTGCCCGCTTTCTGGGTGCAGCCAAGGGATTTCTCTTCCAGCGTGGTGATCCCACCCGCTTTGTTACCCGGAGACGGGTTCTCATAAATGGGCTGATTGTGGGCAATGAAGTACTGTTTGAAGTCGTTCACCATGGTGACGGTTTTTTCAAACGTCTCCTCGTCGCGGCAGTGGCTCATCAGAATACGTTCCGCGCCGAACATCTCCGGCACCTCGGTCAACACCGTCGTGCCGCCGTTAGCGATCACATAGTCCGAGAAGCGGCCCAGCATCGGGTTGGCGGTGATACCGGACAGACCGTCAGACCCGCCGCACTCCAGCCCAAACTTCAGCTCGCTCAGCTTGCCCGGCTCGCGCTTGTCGTGGCGCATCACGTCATACAGCTGATGAAGCTGCTCAACGCCCGCCTCCACTTCGTCATCCTGGTGCTGACACACCATAAAATGCACGCGCTCAGGGTCAAACTCGCCCAGCGTGTCGCGGAAGGCATCAACCTGGTTGTTCTCGCAGCCCAGGCCAATCACCAGCACCGCGCCCGCGTTCGGGTGACGCACCATGTTTTGCAGCATGGTGCGGGTGTTAATGTGGTCATCCCCCAGCTGGGAGCAGCCGTAGGTGTGGCTGAACAGATGCACGCCGTCGGTGCCTTCGGCATTGTTGGTCTCTTTCAGGAAGCGCGTCTGGATCTGACGCGCAATCCCGTTCACGCAGCCGACGGTCGGGAGGATCCACAGCTCGTTGCGGATCCCCACGTCGCCGCTGGCGCGGCGGTAGATCTGCACGTCACGATCCGCCGCCTGCTCTTGCGCCCCAGGTAAATCAGGTTGATAGCTGTACTCGTCCAGATCGCTCAGATTGGTGCGGGTATTATGGGAATGAAGATGTTCACCCGGCACGATATCCGCCAGCGCATGCCCAATCGGAAGACCGTACTTAATGACGTTGTCCCCTTTCGCGAGAGGCTTCACGGCAAACTTGTGTCCGCGAGCAATCGCCTGACGCAGGGTGACGCTCTGGTTATCAACGGTCACCACGTCGCCTTCAGCGAGATCCGTCAGCGCGACGGCCACGTTATCCAGCGAATGGATTTTGATGTATTGCATATCAACCTCAAACGGCCTTAGTTCAGTTCAATGCCGAAGTAGTCACGCGCATTGTTAAAGCAGATGTTTCTCACCATGTCGCCCAGCAGCTGGATATCCGCCGGCGCTTCGCCTGCGTGCACCCAGCGGCCAATCATCTGGCACAGAATGCGGCGGAAATATTCATGACGGGTATAGGACAGGAAGCTGCGGCTGTCGGTCAGCATGCCGACAAAGCGGCTCAACAGGCCAAGCTGCGCCAGCTGCGTCATTTGACGTTCCATGCCGTCTTTCTGATCGTTGAACCACCAGCCGGAACCGAACTGCATCTTGCCCGGCATCCCTTCGCCCTGGAAGTTACCCACCATGGTGCCCAGCACTTCGTTATCGCGCGGGTTCAGGCAGTAGAGAATGGTTTTCGGCAGCAGGTTTTGCTCATTCTGTTTGCTCAGCAGTTTTGACAACTCTTCCGCCAGCGGACGGTCGTTGATGGAGTCAAAGCCCACGTCCGCGCCAATCAGTTTGAACTGGCGCTGGTTGTTATTGCGCAGCGCACCGATGTGGTACTGCTGTACCCAGCCGCGACGCGCGTATTCCGCGCCGAGGAACACCAGTACCGCCGTTTTGAACTGCGCCACTTCGTGCTCGCTAAGCGATTCACCGGACAGGCGACGCGCCAGAATGCTGTCCAGCTCGGCCTCGTTTGATTCCGCGAACAGCACGACGTCCAGCGCGTGGTCAGAGACTTTACAGCCGTGCGCCGCGAAGTGATCCAGACGTTTGGTCAGCGCGGCCTGGAGATCGGCGAAACGACGGATGTCGGTATCGGACACTTCCGCCAGCTTCGCCATGTAGTCGTTAAACGTGGCCTGCTCAATGTTAAAGGCTTTGTCCGGGCGCCAGCTTGGCAGCACTTTGATATCAAAAGAAGTGTCTTTGGCGACAACGGCATGATGCTCCAGGGAGTCGATCGGGTCGTCGGTGGTGCCCACCATCTTCACGTTCATCTGCTTCATGATGCCGCGCGCGGAGAAGTTCTCCTCAGCCAGCAGCGCATTGCACCGCTCCCAGATTTCATCGGCGGTCGTTGGGGAGAGCAGTTTACCGGTGATGCCAAACGGGCGACGCAGCTCAAGGTGCGTCCAGTGGTAGAGCGGGTTACCGATGGTGTGCGGGACGGTCGCCGCCCAGGCATCAAACTTCTCGCGGTCGGTGGCGTCACCGGTACACAGGCGTTCCGCCACACCGTTGGTGCGCATGGCGCGCCATTTGTAGTGGTCACCCTTCAGCCAGATATCATACAGGTTTTTGAAACGATAATTTTCGGCAACCTGCTGCGGCGGCAGATGGCAGTGGTAGTCGAAAATTGGCTGGTCTTTTGCGTAGTCGTGGTACAGGCGGCGAGCAAATTCGGTATCTAACAGAAAATCGTCGGTCATAAACGGCGTCATTATCGTCTTCCTCATTACGGGAGCGTCAGAAAGCGTATGTTCATATGCTGCAAAGTTATCACACCAATTTCCAGCCACCGAAGCTTTTTTCGTGAGTGAGATCAATAAACGCTAACAAATAAATTACCCTCTAAGGCGTAAACCCTTCTACAGACCGCGCCATTACTGGCTTTGCGTGCAGCGATTAATGCCCCTACAAAGAATCATACATTTGTGATGTCACTCACCTTTTAAAGTTGTATGACAAGTTATCTTTTCGCCGTCGCAAACGCTAAGCCGACGGAATGCATTACCGGTGTGAGAGGCATCGGGTTTAACGGTACGGATACCGACTTATGCACGCTTACTTATGGCAAGGTTCGGGCCGTTCCGGGACATGCTTCCGGCTACGCCCCTCCCGTTACACAACTGCTCCCGGAAACGGTTGAGAAGTTGCCGTGCTCTGGCGCGGACATAACATAACGATGAGGTTTTAGATGCGTAAAATTAAAGGGTTACGTTGGTATATGATCGCACTGGTGACGTTAGGCACCGTGCTGGGCTACCTGACACGTAACACCGTGGCAGCCGCAGCGCCGACGTTAATGGAAGAGCTGCATATCTCCACACAGCAATACTCCTACATCATTGCCGCCTATTCCGCGGCGTATACCATCATGCAGCCAGTTGCAGGCTATGTGCTGGATATCCTCGGTACCAAAATCGGTTATGCCTTCTTCGCCATCGCCTGGGCGGTGTTCTGCGGAGCCACCGCGCTGGCGGGAAGCTGGGGCGGCCTGGCGCTGGCGCGCGGTGCGGTCGGTGCGGCAGAAGCTGCGATGATCCCGGCGGGCCTGAAAGCCAGCTCCGAGTGGTTCCCGGCAAAAGAGCGCTCTATCGCTGTTGGCTACTTCAACGTGGGCTCGTCCATCGGGGCAATGATTGCGCCACCGCTGGTGGTGTGGGCTATCGTGATGCACAGCTGGCAGATGGCCTTCATTATCTCCGGCGTGCTGAGCTTCGCCTGGGCAATCGCGTGGCTGGTTTTCTATAAGCACCCACGCGATCAGAAAAAACTCTCCGAAGAAGAACGCGAGTACATCATTGGTGGTCAGGAAGCACAGCATCAGACCAACAACGGCAAGAAAATGACCGTCTGGCAGATCCTGGGCACCCGTCAGTTCTGGGGTATCGCCCTGCCGCGCTTCCTGGCAGAACCGGCCTGGGGAACCTTTAACGCGTGGATCCCGCTGTTCATGTTTAAAGTCTACGGCTTTAACCTGAAAGAGATCGCGATGTTCGCCTGGATGCCCATGCTGTTCGCTGACCTGGGCTGTATCGTGGGCGGCTACCTGCCACCGCTGTTCCAGCGCTGGTTTGGGGTGAACCTGATTGTTTCCCGTAAGATGGTAGTCACCATGGGCGCCCTGCTGATGATTGGCCCGGGCATGATCGGCCTGTTCACCAGCCCGTACGTCGCGATTGCCCTGCTGTGCATCGGTGGCTTTGCGCACCAGTCCCTGTCCGGCGCGCTGATTACGCTCTCGTCTGACGTCTTTGGTCGTAACGAAGTGGCCACCGCCAACGGCCTGACCGGGATGGCCGCCTGGACCGCGAGTACGATGTTTGCGCTGGTCGTCGGCGCGCTGGCAGATACCATCGGCTTCAGCCCGCTGTTCGCCGTGTTGGCTATCTTCGACCTGCTGGGCGCGGTGGTGATCTGGACGGTGCTGAAGAGCAAATCGGCAGAGGAGCTGGCGAAAGAGTCGCTCGGGAAACCGGCGACGCAGAGTTAGCAACCATTTTCCCGCCGGGAGGCGCTACGCTTACCCGTCCTACAAAACCCGTAGGCCCGTGCAAGCGAAGCGCCGCCGGGCATTTAAAGGCCGCTCAGTAGCGGCTTTTTTAATGGCAAATCTGGAGAGTGGCACGCAAAAGTGGTATAACAAATCATCTGCCGTACCCTGCCTGGAGCGCATATGGAAATCACCGAACCACGTCGTTTATATCAACAACTTGCTGCAGAGCTGAAAGATCGCATCGAGCAAGGGGTCTATCTTGTCGGTGATAAACTGCCCGCCGAGCGCTTCATCGCGGATGAAAAAAGCGTCAGCCGCACCGTGGTGCGCGAAGCGATCATCATGCTGGAAGTGGAAGGCTACGTTGAGGTACGCAAAGGCTCCGGCATTCACGTCATTTCCAATCTGCCGAAACACTCTCCCGTCGCGGACGAAAGTCTGGAATTTGCCAGCTATGGTCCGTTTGAGCTGCTCCAGGCTCGCCAGCTGATTGAAAGCAACATTGCCGAATTTGCGGCGACGCAGGTGACCAAGCAGGACATCATGAAGCTGATGGAAATCCAGGAGAATGCCCGTAAGGAAAAATGTTTCCGCGATTCAGAGTGGGATCTGCAGTTCCACGTCCAGGTCGCCCTGGCAACCCAGAATACGGCGCTGGCGGCAATCGTTGAGAAAATGTGGACTCAGCGCGTTCACAACCCGTACTGGAAAAAACTGCACGACCATATCGATTCCCGTACCGTCGACAACTGGTGTGACGATCACGACCAAATCCTTAAGGCGCTGATTCGTAAAGATCCGCATGCCGCTAAGCTGGCGATGTGGCAGCACCTGGAAAACACAAAGCAGATGCTGTTCAATGAAACCAGTGACGACTTCGAATTTAACGCTGACCGCTACCTTTTCGCCGATAATCCCGTTGTTCATCTCGATACGGCCCCCAGTGCCGCAAAATAGATGACCTTCCCGCTGGCAGGCGCCTCGCTGCGCCTTCTGGCTTCAGTGGGTAAGCAAAACATATATAGTGTCAGCCTTTGTAAATCCCCTCGCTCACTTCCTGGGCTTACGCCAAAATCAACTCACGCCTGCAAATTCTGTGACGCAGAACGTTGGGCTTTGTTACAATTGGATTCACTTCGTTATTTTGTAAGTTAGTGCTTGCTAACCAGCCAATTAACAGGGAACCGTGTTGGCCACACCGCAATGTGTCCGCGAGCGACCATAATGAAATCACAACAATATCGCCGTGCTGTTTGCCCCGGATAACAGGCGTGACGTTAACCGATTTCCAGGAACACTGAATGGAACTTTTGACCCAACTACTGCATGCCCTCTGGGCGCAGGACTTTGAAACGCTGGCCAACCCTTCCATGATTGGCATGCTCTATTTCGTCTTGTTTATGATCCTGTTCCTTGAGAACGGTTTGCTGCCTGCAGCCTTCCTGCCTGGTGACAGTTTGCTGGTGCTCGTCGGCGTGCTGTGTGCCAAAGGGGCGATGGCGTTTCCGCACACCATTTTATTACTGACCGTCGCGGCCAGCCTCGGCTGCTGGGTGAGTTACATCCAGGGAAGATGGCTGGGCAATACCCGGATCGTCCAGAACTGGCTCTCGCACCTGCCTGCACATTATCATCAGCGGGCGCACCACCTTTTCCATAAGCACGGGCTTTCCGCGCTGCTGATTGGCCGCTTTATCGCGTTTGTACGTACCCTGTTGCCGACCATTGCCGGTCTGTCGGGGCTGAGCAGCGCGCGCTTCCAGTTCTTTAACTGGATGAGCGGTCTGTTATGGGTGCTTATTCTGACGACGCTCGGCTATGCCCTGGGTAAAACGCCGGTCTTTATGAAATATGAAGATCAGCTGATGTCCTGCCTGATGCTGCTGCCCGTTGTGCTGCTGGTCTTCGGCCTGATCGGCTCTCTGGTCGTGCTGTGGAAAAAGAAATACGGAGCCAGAGGCTAACGATGGCTATCTCACCGCTCGCCCTGCGCCGTTTTGCCTGTGCCGTGATGACGCTGGTGGTGCTCAGCGCCATACTGCTGGTATGGAGCGCGCTTTCGCACCAGGAATCCACGCTGGCCATACGCCCGGTGAACCAGGGTGCCAGCGTGCCTGACGGTTTTTCTGTCTGGCATCATCTGGATGCGAACGGGATACGTTTTAAGAGCATCACCCCGCAGGACGATGTTTTACTGATCAAGTTTGATTCCCGTGCGCAAAGTGCCGCCGCAAAAGTGGTTCTCGACCGTACGCTGCCGCAGGGGTATATCATTGCTCAGCAGGAAGATGACAGCCAGCCAGCAGCCTGGCTGTCGCTGATTCGCGATACGTCGCATCGATTTGGATAATTACCAGGATTCCGAATCTTTTCACTCACTTTGGTGAATCCCCCGTTTACTTACTATGCTTAAGTACGCGGAGCACCCCTCGACTGTACTCCGCATAACTTTGGATAGCGGCTTACGCCGCAACACAATGGAAGGTTTCGATAATGAAATTCCGCATGACTCTGGCTCTGGCCCTTTTTTCTTTAAGCACAGCATCCTTCGCCAATTCTCTCTGTCAGGAGAAAGAACAGGATATTCAGCGTGAGATCGGTTATGCCGAAAAGCATAACAATCAGCACCGTGTTGATGGTCTCAAAAAAGCGCTGAGCGAAGTGAAAGCGAACTGTTCAGACAGCAAGCTTCGTGCCGACCACCAGAAGAAAATCGCTGAACAGAAGGACGAGATAGCCGAGCGCCGTCGCGACCTGCAGGAAGCGAAAGAGAAAGGGGATGCGGAAAAAATTGCTAAGCGCGAGAAGAAGTTGAAAGAAGCGCAGGACGACCTGAAAGCGCTGGAAGCTCGCGATTATTGAGTTAACGGAAATCTCAACAGGAGAGAATCATGTCAAAAGATACGACGTCTGAACATCTGCGCGCTGAACTGAAATCCCTGGCCGATACCCTTGAAGAGGTGCTGAACTCCTCTGCTGACAAGTCAAAAGAAGAGGTCAGCAAGCTGCGCAGCAAGGCGGAGCAGGCGCTCAAGGAGAGCCGCTATCGCCTGGGTGAAACCGGTGATGCACTGGCAAAACAGACCCGCGAAGCGGCCGCGCGTGCGGACGAATACGTGCGTGATAATCCATGGACGGGCGTAGGGATTGGTGCCGCAGTCGGTGTGGTACTGGGTGTCCTGCTGACGCGTCGTTGATATGGAAGATCCTCGTCACGCACAAGGGCCTGCTAACAACGTCCTCGGCATCGGCCAGCGTATTTTAACGACGCTGGTCGGGATTGCCGAAACGCGCGTCCGGCTGGCAGTGGTCGAGCTGGAAGAGGAGAAAGCCAACCTCTTCCAGATGCTGCTGATGCTCGGACTGACCATGCTCTTCGCCGCGTTTGGTCTGATGAGCCTGATGGTGTTAATCATCTGGGCCATTGACCCGCAGTATCGTCTTAACGCGATGATTGCCACCACCGTCGTTCTGCTGGTCGCCGCGTTGATTGGCGGTATCTGGACGCTGCGTAAAGCGCGTAAATCCACGTTCCTGCGCCATACGCGTCAGGAGCTGGCTAACGATCGCGCCCTGCTGGAGGATGACAAGCCGTGAGCGGTAAAGCCGAACGTCAAAAGCGAAAAGCGTACCTGCTAAGCCAGATCCAGCAGCAACGGCTGGATCTGTCGGCGAGCCGCCGCGACTGGATTGACGCGACGCGACGGTTTGACCGGGGCTGGAACACCTTCCTGAGCCTGCGTTCATGGGCGCTGGTCGGCAGCAGCGTGATGGCTATCTGGACGGTTCGTCATCCAAATATGCTGATCCGCTGGGCGCGCCGTGGATTTGGTGCCTGGAGCGCCTGGCGTCTGGTGAAAGCCACGATTCGTCAGCAGCAGTTGCGGTAGCCTTCTCGCCGGGTGGCGGCTACGCCTTACCCGGCCTACTTGCACGCGTAGGCCGGGTAAGCGCAGCGCCTCCCGGAAAAATCCTCTCCCCCTCCCTTACTCAATATCTTTGAAGGAGATTGACAGTTTTCCTTGCTAACAATCGCCCACCGTCACGTTTATGATGCTCTCCATCGACAGCAACGACGCGGTATCTACCCGGAATTGCAGACAAATAACGTTCAGCCGCTGATGTGGTTTCCTGGAGAGTAAAATGAAAAAATTAGAAGATGTTGGTGTACTGGTAGCGCGTATTCTGATGCCAATTCTGTTCATCGTGGCAGGTTGGGGAAAAATCACCGGTTATGCAGGTACCCAGCAGTATATGGAAGCCATGGGCGTTCCGGGGTTCCTGTTGCCACTGACCATTCTTCTTGAGTTCGGCGGCGGCCTGGCAGTCCTGTTCGGCTTCCTGACCCGCACCACCGCGCTGTTTACTGCAGGCTTCACCGTGCTGACAGCGTTCATCTTCCACAGCAACTTTGCGGAAGGCGTGAACTCTCTGATGTTCATGAAAAACCTGACCATCGCGGGTGGCTTCCTGCTGCTGGCCGTTACTGGCCCGGGCGCATACAGCATCGACCGTCTTCTGAATAAGAAATGGTAAGCACGCTATACTGAATAAACACAAAGCGAGGAGACATCTCCTCGCTTTTGCTATCTGACGGAGGAGAAAAAATGGGACAACTCGTAGACGGCGTCTGGCAGGATGTCTGGTATGACACCAAATCCACCGGAGGTCGCTTTAAGCGCTCTGTTTCGGCCTTCCGTAACTGGCTGACCGCCGACGGTGCACCAGGCCCAAGCGGCGAAGGCGGCTTCGCGGCTGAGAAAGATCGTTATCATCTTTATGTTTCCCTCGCCTGCCCGTGGGCCCACCGCACGCTGATCGTGCGCAAGCTGAAAGGTCTCGAATCCTTCATTCCGGTTTCCGTCGTCAACCCGCTGATGCTGGAAAATGGCTGGACGTTTGACAGTGATTTCCCTGCGGCAACCGGCGACGAACTGTATCACCACGATTTCCTGTACCAGCTCTATCTGCGCGCCGATCCGCATTACACCGGTCGCGTGACCGTGCCGGTGCTGTGGGACAAGAAAAACCAGACGATTGTCAGCAATGAGTCTGCGGAAATCATCCGCATGTTCAATACCGCATTTGATGCCCACGGTGCCCGCGCCGGGGATTACTACCCGGTTGAACTGCGCGATAAGATTGATGAGCTGAACAGCTGGATTTACGACAACGTCAACAACGGTGTCTATAAGGCCGGTTTCGCCACCAGCCAGGAAGCGTATGACGAAGCGGTCGGGAAGGTGTTTGAATCACTGGAACGCCTGGAACAGATCCTGGGCCAGCATCGCTACCTGACGGGCGATCGCCTGACGGAAGCAGACATTCGCCTGTGGACCACGCTGGTTCGCTTTGATCCGGTCTATGTCACCCACTTTAAGTGCGATAAACACCGCATCAGCGACTACCTGAACCTGTATGGTTTCCTGCGCGACATCTACCAGATGCCGGGCATCGCGGAGACGGTCGACTTCGACCATATTCGCACCCACTATTTCCGCAGCCACAAGACCATCAACCCGACGGGCATTATCTCCATCGGCCCTTGGCAGGACCTGGATGAACCGCACGGGCGCGACGTCCGTTTTGGATAAATAGTAAGGGCATCACCAGATGCCCTTTTTTAATTCACAATCTCCATCTATCCTTACCTCGATCGCTTAGAAAACAAGTGATTGACTGACTAATGAGGCAAGGAAAATGGACTGGTATTTAAAAGTACTGCGCAACTACATTGGATTTGGTGGCCGCGCCCGCCGCAAAGAGTACTGGATGTTCGTTCTGGTGAACTTCGTCCTGATTATGGTGCTGGGCATCGTGGATAAAATTCTCGGCTGGGAGCGGGCTGGCGGTGAAGGCGTACTGACCACCATCTATGGCCTGTTAGTCCTGCTGCCATCATGGGCGGTACTGTTCCGTCGGCTGCACGATACCGATCGTTCGGCGTGGTGGTTACTGCTGCTGCTGATTCCGATCGTGGGCTGGATCGTGATTTTGATCTTCAACTGTCAGAGTGGGACGCCGGGCGAAAACCGCTTTGGTCCGGATCCTAAGATCGGCGCATAAAAAATGCCCGGTGGCGCTTCGCTTACCGGGCCTACACGCTTATTTGTTGTGGTGCGCAAACAGCTTTGGAATTTCACGCAGGCACCACGATTTGGCTTCACCCATGCTGTCGCGACGCCACGCCATAATGATATCCACTTCGCTGGTGTACTCCGGACTCACGACCCGCAGCCGCCCTTCCGCAATATCTTTTTCCACAAACGGGTACGGCATCGTCGCCACGCCCAGACCGGCCAGCAGCGCCTGCCGTTTGTCTTCCAGTGAGGTCACCGTCAGACGAGGCTGTTTATCCAGCAGCTGCACCGTCAGCACCGGACGCTCGCGCGCGGTATCCGCGACCGCCACGCCGCGATACTTCACGCGTGTGACTTCAGAGAGCGGCTCCGGCTCCTGGTGAATCGGGTGGTTGGGGGCGGCAACGTAGACGTTCATGACGCTGTAGAGCTTGCGCGAGTTGATTTCTGACGATGAGCGGAAGTGCATGTCCGGTGCAATAACGATATCCGCCCTGCCCGTCTCCAGACGTTCCCACGCCCCTGCCAGCACCTCGGTGATGATGGACAGCTGCGTATTGGCCTTCGCCGCCAGGCGATCCACCAGCGGGAACAGCGCTTCGGTCGGGACCAGCGCTTCGGTAACTAACGTCAGATGCGTTTCCCAGCCGCGCGCGAGCGCTTCGGCGTCTGTCGTCAGCTTATCCGCCGCTTCCAGCAGCACGCGGCCGCGCTCCAGCAGCATTCGGCCCACGTTGGTGAATTTTGTTCGATGACCGGAGCGGTCAAAAAGCACCACGTCCAGCTCTTCTTCCAGCTTCTGCATGGTGTAGCTCAGCGCAGACGGAACGCGCCCCAGTTCATCGGCCGCCGCCGCAAAACTGCCGCGCCGGTCAATCGCGTCCATGACGCGAAGCGCCTCAAGCGTCAATGCTCTCTCTTTAGCCATCTCGTTCTCATTCAGGAAATTTGAACATACCAGGCAGAATATCTGGCTAACAATGAAGCGTCCATACCTTTACCATTGTTTTAGTGTAAAGAGAGGTCAAGTTTATGATTACGACAAGAACAGCTAAACAGTGCGGACAAGCCGATTTCGGTTGGCTGCAGGCCCGCTACACCTTTTCCTTTGGACACTACTTTGACCCTAAACTCCTCGGTTACGCTTCACTGCGCGTGTTGAACCAGGAAGTGCTCGCCCCGGGTGCCTCCTTCCAGCCGCGTATGTACCCGAAAGTCGATATCCTGAACCTGATCCTGGAAGGCGAGGCAGAATACCGCGATAGCGAGGGCAATCATGTCCAGGCAAAGGCTGGCGAAGCGTTGTTAATTTCCACGCAGCCGGGCATCAGCTACAGCGAGCATAACCTCAGCAAAGACAAAACGCTGACGCGCATGCAGCTGTGGCTCGACGCCTGCCCTGAGCGTGAAAATCCGCTGGTACAGAAGTTAGATTTAATGGGCGATAAGCAGCAGTTGATTGCATCGCCGGATGGCAGCAAAGGGAGCCTGCAGTTGCGTCAGCAGGTGTGGCTGCATCATATCGAGCTGAAAAAAGGTGAACAGGCAAGCTTCCAGCTTCATGGTCCGCGCGCCTATCTGCAGTCCATTCACGGTACGGTGCATGCGGTGACGCACACGGAAGAGAAAGAAGCCCTCACCTGTGGCGACGGGGCGTTTATTCGTGATGAAGCGAATATCACCCTGGTGGCGGATACGCCACTGCGCGCGCTGCTGATTGATTTGCCGGTTTAAGATAAACACGCCCCATCGCTCGATCGGTTCCCTCTCCCAGTGGGAGAGGGTTAGGGTGAGGGGTAACGGGTGGGATTAAATCACGACACCTTACTCGCCATAATCTCAATAATCTGCCGGTCCGTTGCCTGCATCGAGCGGCACGCCAGCGCGCACAGGTTCGCGATCGACTGCTCCACATCGTGCGCGACAATCCCCTCGTTGCCCGTTACGCCCGACTCATCCAGCGCCATCATCACCGCTTTCCAGGCGCTACTGACGCTGGTAGAGACCTTCATGGCGCAGCTGTTTGACGCGCCGTCGCAAATCATCCCGCTGACGTCGCCGATCATACTGCCGATCGCCATCGCGATGGTCTGGTAACGGCCACCCATCAGCCACGCCATTCCCGCCGCAGCGCCCATCGCCGCCGTTGTCGCCGCACACAGTGCGGACAGGCGTGGAAGCTGATAATGGATATAGATCGCCGACAGATGCGACAGCATCAGCGCCCGCGCCAGCCGTTCGTCACCGGCCTGAAGATGCTCAGCCACAACAACGACGGGCATGGTGGCGGTGATCCCCTGATTACCGGAGCCCGAATTGCTCATCGCCGGCAGCGTTGCGCCCCCCATCCGGGCATCCGAGGCGGCACTGGTGCGAATAACAATGTCTGAACCCAGATCCTGCGCCAGCCATCCGCGCGAGCGCTGCTTATCAAGCGTTGCGCCAATATGCAGCCCCCACTTCCCACTGAGCCCTTCGCGAGAGAGCGCATCGTTCAGTTGTCCTGCTTCCAGGATGAAGCGGATGGCCTCAAATGGCACCTGCTCGACAAATCCCAGGATCTGCGACAGCGTAGCGTGCGACAGTACCGCCAGCGGGTCGTCATCCGCCTCGGTCACGGGCTTATCCAGCGTAAAGCGCGTTTCCCCCTGGCAAACCACTTCCACCACCCGGGTATGCCCGCCCGCGATGGTCACCATCGCCGAGATATCCCCGGCATAAACGCAGGCCCGGGAATAGAGGATCTCATCACAGGGCTGCTGCAGTTTTACCTGCACTTTCCCAGCCTCAAGCAGGGCTTTGGCGCGGACCAGTGCATCGGCGGTGGCATCTTTCAACACCTCCAGTCCGGCGTGCGCGTTACCGCCAATTGCGCCCAGCGCCGCCGCAATCGGTAACCCGACCATGCCGGTACCCGGCACCGTCACGCCCAGTCCGTTTTTCATCAGGTTCGGCGAGACCCACGCCTCAATCCGTGTGACCTCCCCCGGCAGAAAGTCTGCGGCAATCGCACAGGCCAGTGCCAGAGAGACGGGTTCGGTACACCCAAGGGCAGGCTTCACTTCTTCCTGCACCGCGCGAATAAATTGATTCCATAAAGGATGAGTTTGCTCAGACATCGTTACGACCTTAATTACCCTCAGGAGAATGCGAGGAAAGGGGAAACACAAAGCAGCAGTCCGGTGATGATGATTATCACCAGCGATACGCCTTTATATTTATGCAGCGCCGGTACCTTGTAGACCAGCCATGCCGGGATCAGACAGCCCACCATGCCGAAGATGGGGCTGCAAATGGAGGTGAAGCTCAACACCGGCGCGTTCAGGACTATCGCGCTCCAGGCCAGCAGAATGGCGAACAGCATAATGCCGCGCTGGACGGCGTTTTCATTGATTCTTTCTGCCGGCATTTTGCGGCGCAGGATGTTCATGACGATACCCTGCGTAGCCTCGCGGAAGCCGAGGTAGACGCCGAAGAACGCGGTCATCACGGCGAAGATATTGAGGATCACGCTGACGATTTTGACCCAGCCCGCGCCGTCGCCGCTGATAAACTGCGCAGCAATCGCCAGGGCAGAGATATTCTGCTCGTAGGCTTTGACCGCCTCATCGTGCCCCATCGCCAGAGTGAAGGAGACGGCGTAGAAGAAGACCGTCACAAAAAGGATGCCAAAGGCAATGTTCATCGCCCGCAGTGCCTTATGACGCGCCACCTCCACCGATTTTTCACGTGAACGGTACGAGATCACCATCGGGCTCAGGGTCTGAATAAAGAGAATGGAGGTTAAGGTAAAGGGCAGCGTAATGATGGCGTTTTTAATCAGCAGCCCCAGCGGCGGCAGCATGCCCACGTTGGCTAAATGCCAGAGGCCAATCATTGACAGCCCCAGCGCCGCAACGACAAACAGCTTGGTAAGCACCATCAGGCTGGACACTTTAAACAGCAGCTTTTCACCGCGTGAAGAAATCGCGACCAGAATGCAAATCAGAAATAAACCGTAGAACGGATTTTCCGAGAGCAAACCGTCGGTCACGCCGAAGGTGTGCAAATACGAGGCGCTGTCGTTGGTAATGGCCGTGGAATAGACAAACATCCAGATCACCAGCATGACGAAATAGAGCGCACCTAATAAAATGCCCCAGTTTTTGCCCAAATACCCGCTAATCACGCTCGGGTAGTCTTTACATTCCGGGGATTCCGCCAGCGTGTTAATAAACAACCGCTGGAATAAATACATGGCGGGATAACCAATAATGGAGGAGAGCAAAAATACCCACAGCCCCATTAATCCGACCTGCACGGGGAGAAAAACAATCCCCGCGCCGATAGCCATCCCAATACTCATGATGACCCAACCCGTGTCGGTGCCGTCGAATTTAATCGCCTCTCGCCACTCGCTTTCACTCATTCCCGCCCGCCTTGCCGCGGGGGAATCATTCACAATGACACTGCTGTTTGTTGCCGTATCCATGGGGCACTCGCTTATTTTGTAGGGTAAACAGTTGTTTTTATAGGGTTCCGATCGCCAGCGATTGCGATTCAGATGGCAGCAGGTGCTTGTTATTGGTGTGAGAAAATCTTAACCGGAGCGAGGGAGAAAAAAGTCACAACTTTTATGAGAGTTTTCCGCATTAAGAGTAAGAAATTCTATTAAACCATAAAAAACAGATAACATTTTCCAAAAGTGATGCAGTTCAAAAAATCATATCATCATTAAAACGAGAATATTTCAGAATTTATAAAGATGAAAGCCCTACTCTCCGCCTTTTCTTTTTTATAGGATGATATTTCAACAAACCACCGGATGATTACGGTTACTATGGACAGCGTTGAAGAACTCAATGGAACATACTTTTATAAAGGAGTATGTAACATCTCAGCATCTGAGTTATTTTTTTGGATTTTTCTGGATGCCACCGATGAACAGTTCGGCGGATTAAAGGATGTCGTAATGATGGCCACTATGGTTCTTGGTTTACCGATACTTGAAACCAGAACAAAGCCAGAAACGGCTACAATAGGCACATCTGTAGCATCTAAATACCTGCGAGATCTACTGAATGTACCGCTACCACACCGACTACCTACAATTACACTTGCAAGCTTCAGATACCGAAAACCAATGTATACAAAAAACTTAGGTGCATTCATCGGTAGATGGATACCGGCATTAGGAATAACCATACTTACTGCAGATGTTGCAATGATAAGTTACAAAACGCTCTCACGCTATAATACAATTGCTCATTCTAAAGATCGGATTTGGTGAATATGACTAGTGAAACGGATGTTTTGAAATTCTTCAGAGATATTTTACCAGAACAAGGAACATTTACTGGCAAGCGAATCCCACTTGAGATGGATGATGTTCTACAGGATTACACCGATCTGGATGATGTTGTATATGCCATTGAGAGATTTGAAAAAGAGTACCTTATCGACGTTAACACTGAAAATTATTTCCCCTGGACTCAAACCTGGTTTTTCAGGAAATGGTTTACTAAAGAACCGGTTAAGCAAATATCAAAGCCATTGACGGTAAGAATGTTTGCCGAAGCGGTTAAAGCAGGTAAATGGATACACGATTGATATTTAGAAGGAGTATTTATAATGGCCGTACCTGTTCACATTTGGTTCTATGACGATGGTGGCTCACTCATTAAAGGTTCATGTGATGTTCAGGATCGTGAAGGGAGTGTTGAAATTAGAGGTTTAACCCATAATGTGAGTATTCCAACCGATCCACTCTCCGGAAGATTAACCGGGACGAGGAAACACGCTCCTTTTCTTTTCGAGAAGGAAATTGATAGCTCATCTCCCTATCTTTATAAGGCGGTAGCGACAGGACAAAACCTTAAGAAAGTTGAGATTAGATATTACCGAATTAATGATGCAGGTCTGGAGGTAGAATATTTTAAAACTGAGCTGGACAGTGTGAAAGTTGTCTCTATCTCCCCAATTGTTAACGATACTCGTCACTGTCCTGGTACTGGCCACCTTGAATCTATTTAATTGCGCTACGAAAAAGCGACCTGGACCTATTGCGACGGGAACATTCAATTCTCAGATGCATGGAATGAACGGGCATCAGCATGAAAGTCTGTATCGTTCCTCACAGAATCTATTTAAAGCGATTCTGTGAGGTCTCATTTCTAATGAATGATTTCAGGATTACTCAGCCAGCGCGTTAGCCATATCCGTTCTAATCTGTTTGCGCTGTTCCGGCGTTAACACCTGGCTGACGTCGAAGTAATATTTCACGCGGTAATAGCGGGTCTGCTCTTCAATTTTGCTGAATGCACTAAGCTGGCTTTTCACCGTGCTTTCGTCCCATTTACCCGCCTGGAACATGTCGATCAGCGCGCCGTCCTTCACGCCCGTCATTGGGATCTTGCTGACATTTTGTTCCAGCTGCTTATGCAGATCTTCAATCTTCTTAACCTGCTCATTGCTGAGCTTCAGGTGCTGAACCAGCGGATCCTGCGATGGAGACGGAGCAGCCTCAACGTTAGCGGCCTGTGCCGTAAAACTGCACACGGCCAGCGTGGCGGCGGCCAACGCAATACGGGTCATTTTCATCATCTTACTGTCCTTACATTCTGTTATAGGGGAAAGCAGGCGTATTGTTTTTCAAGAGCGGATGAATATGTGTGAGTAATTATATAAACAATTTTGTATGTTTAGCGGGCAAAAAAATGCCCCCCGCGTTGAGGGGGCATGAGAACTCACATTTAGATAGATTGGGTAAACGTTCGCGAAATCACATCCTGCTGCTGCTCGCGCGTCAGGGCATTAAACCGCACCGCATAGCCCGAGACGCGGATGGTCAGGTTCGGGTAGTTCTCGGGATGCGCAATGGCATCGAGGAGCATCTCCCGGTTCATCACGTTAACGTTCAGGTGCTGCCCGCCCTCAATAGACGCTTCGTGATGGAAGTACCCGTCCAGCAGCCCTACCAGGTTGGTTTTGCGCACCAGCTCATCTTTGCCCAGCGCCTGCGGCACGATGGAGAAGGTGTAGGAGATGCCATCTTTGGCATAGGTGAACGGCAGCTTGGCGACCGACGTTAACGAGGCCACCGCCCCTTTTCTGTCGCGCCCGTGCATTGGGTTCGCGCCTGGGGCAAACGGCGTGCCGCCGCGTCGTCCGTCCGGCGTGTTCCCTGTCTTCTGCCCGTAAACCACGTTGGAGGTGATGGTCAGGATCGACTGAGTCGGTACCGCGTTGCGGTAGGTTGGCAGCGCCTGAATTTTCTTCATAAAGCGCTCCACCAGATCGCAGGCGATGCTGTCCACGCGATCGTCGTTGTTGCCGTACTGCGGATAGTCCCCTTCTATCACGAAATCGACCGCCAGACCGGTATGGTCGCGCACCGGTTTCACCGTGGCGTATTTAATGGCCGACAGGGAGTCCGCCGCTACCGACAGCCCGGCAATGCCGCAGGCCATGGTGCGGTAAACGTCCCGGTCGTGTAGCGCCATCAGCGAGGCTTCGTAGCTGTACTTATCATGCATGTAGTGAATGAGATTCAGCGCGCTGATGTACTGCACCGCCAGCCAGTCCATAAAGTGATCGAGGCTCGCCATCACGGTGTCGTAATCCAGCACGTCGTCCAGCAGCGGCTCGGTTTTCGGGCCGACCTGGATCTTCAGTTTCTCGTCCACCCCACCGTTGATCGCGTACAGCAGCGTTTTGGCGAGGTTGGCGCGCGCGCCAAAGAACTGCATCTGCTTGCCGATCACCATCGGGCTAACGCAGCAGGCAATCGCGTAGTCGTCGCTGTTGAAGTCGGCACGCATCAGGTCGTCGTTTTCATACTGCAGCGACGAAGTAACGATCGACACCTGCGCGGCGTATTTCTTGAACGCGATCGGCAGCTGTTCTGACCAGAGGATCGTCAGGTTCGGCTC
The DNA here is from genome assembly GCF_011752745.1 of Enterobacter sp. Acro-832. Taxonomy (NCBI): domain Bacteria; kingdom Pseudomonadati; phylum Pseudomonadota; class Gammaproteobacteria; order Enterobacterales; family Enterobacteriaceae; genus Enterobacter; species Enterobacter sp. Acro-832. The sequence continues at coordinate 162,048 of NZ_VWWX01000003.1, read as the reverse complement.
CGGCGCGGGTCCCATGGTGTGCAGCGTGTGCAGATAGCGGAAGCTGTTTTTGGTCACCAGCGTGCGGCCGTCCAGCCCCATGCCGCCGATCACTTCCGTGGCCCAGATCGGATCGCCGGAGAAGAGCGTGTCGAATTCCGGCGTGCGCAGGAAACGCACCATGCGGATCTTCATGATGAAGTGGTCGATCAACTCCTGGGCCTGCACCTCATTCAGGCGTCCCGCCTGCATGTCGCGTTCGATGTAGATATCGAGGAACGAGGCCGTGCGCCCCAGCGACATGGCTCCGCCGTTCTGGGATTTCACCGCTGCCAGGTAGGCAAAATAGAGCCACTGCACCGCTTCCTGGGCATTCATCGCCGGGCGTGAGATATCAAAGCCATAGTTCGCCGCCATCTGCTGGATCTGCAGCAGCGCGCGCTTGTGCTCCGCAAGCTCTTCGCGCAGGCGGATCGTCGCCTCCAGATCTTCGCCGCGCTCCAGCCTGCCCTGCAGATCGGCGAACTGAAGTTCACGCTCGCGTACCAGATAAGCGATCCCGTACAGCGCCACGCGGCGATAGTCGCCGATGATGCGCCCGCGCCCGTAGCCGTCTGGCAACCCGGTCAGCACGCCGGATTTGCGGCAGCGCATCATCTCCGGCGAATAGACGTCAAACACCCCCTGGTTGTGGGTTTTGCGCAGCTCGGTAAAGAGATATTCAAACTGCGGATCCATCTCCCGCCCGTAGGCCTCAAACGAGCTGCGGATCATGTTGATCCCGCCGTACGGATGCAGGGCGCGCTTGAGCGGCTTGTCGGTTTGCAGGCCGACGATCGTCTCCAGATCCTGATCGATGTAGCCCGGCCCGTGGGCCGTAATGGTGGTGGCAATGTTGGTGTCAAAATCCACCGGGGCGTGGGTGGCATTCTCCTGACGAATACCGACCATCACCTTCTGCCACAGCGCCGTCGTTGCTGGCGTCGCCTGCGCGAGGAAAGCTTCATCGCCGTCGTAAGGGGTGTAGTTATGCTGAATAAAATCGCGCACGTTGACGGCGTTTTTCCATTCTTCACCGCGAAACCCGGCCCATGCGTCGCTGTAGGGGGCGACGCCCGTATCGATTGTTACGTTCATGTGATTCTCGCTTTATCAGGCGTAAGCCGCAGCCGGGGTAACCTTCCCAAGACGGAGGGCGTCCAGCGCGATCATTTTTTCTTCGTTGGTAGGGATCACCGCGCAGGCCACGCGGGACGAATCGGTGCTGATGACGCGCTCACCCGCGCTGCCCGGCAGGGAGTTTTTGGCGTCGTCGAGGATGACGCCAAACACCTTCAGGCGTTCAGCCACCAGGGCGCGAATCAGCGTTGAGTTTTCGCCGATGCCGCCGGTAAAGACCACCGCATCCAGGCGGTGCAGCGACGCCGCGTGCCCGGCAATGTGTCGCGCAATGCGGTGAACGAAGGTCTGGATCGCAAGCACAGCCCGCTCGTTGCCTTCATGCCAGGCTTTCTCCAGCGCCCGCAGGTCTGAAGAGATGCCGGAGATCCCCAGCAACCCGGACTCTTTGTTGACCACGCGCTCCAGATCCTCAAACGACTGACCGGTCTGCTGAGCAATCCACGCCATCGCGCCAAAATCCACGTCGCCGCAGCGCGTACCCATCATCAGTCCTTCCAGGGGGGTCATCCCCATGGAAGTATCCACGCTTTGGCCGTTGCGCACCGCGCAGATGGACGCCCCGTTGCCGAGATGGGCGATCACCAGGCCGCTGTCATCGGGGGACAGCCCGAGAAGCGAATGTGCCTGCGCGGCCACATAGCGGTGAGAGGTGCCGTGGAAGCCGTAGCGGCGCACGCCCAGGGCTTCAAAATAGCGGTACGGCAAACCGTACAGATACGCCTGCGGCGGCAGCGTCTGGTGGAAGCTGGTATCAAATACCGCGACCTGCTGCACGCCCGGGAACAGACGCTCTGCGGCTTCCACGCCGCTCAGGTTGGCGTAGTTGTGCAGCGGCGCCAGCGGAGAGACCTGGCGGATCTGCTCAATCACCTCTTCCGTAATCAGGGTCGACTCGCTGAAGAGGTCGCCACCGTGCGCAATGCGGTGGCCAATTAAGGCCACGCTGCTCATCAGGTCACGCTTCTCCAGCTCCAGGGCGATGGCAGCCAGCGCCCCTTCGTAGTCCTGGTGAGCCAGTCTGGCTGGCTCACCCCCGTTCACGGAAATAAAGGCCTTTTCAGTGTTGATGCCGTCAGCAATGCCCGTCATCAGGGCGTCGCAACTGCTGGCGTCGAGCACCGAAAACTTAACAGAGGACGAACCGCAGTTAATTACCAGTACAACCGGAAACTCAATCATCATGTGACTCCGCTCTTCCTGAGCAATGGTTTAGAACAGTTTGTAAACGATATTCAGAATGGTCAGCAGGCCCACAACCGTGACGAAGATGTTCTCGGGTTTGCCCTTATATTTCGCCATGGCTGGCGCTTTGCGGATGGCGTACATCGGCAGCAGGCACAGCAGAGAGGCGATAATTGGCGCGCCCATGGCTTCGATAAGGTCGAGAATATTCGGGTTGGCGTACGCCACAATCCAGGTGGAGCCCATGATGAACACCATGCTGATGGTGTTCAGTTTGCCGACAGAGACCTTCTTCTTATCGCCTTTGTAGCCGAACTTGAGGATCAGGCCATTCAGCCCTTCCAGCGTGCCCAGGTAGTGGCCAAAGAAGGATTTGAAAATAGCGACTAAAGCAATAATGGAAGCGCCGTATTCCAGTACCGTCGCAAACGTCGATTTGGTACCGGACATCGAGGCAAAGTGGTTCGCCAGGTAAGAAAGCACCGGGATGTTCTGCGCTTTGGCATCCGCCATGTTCTGCGGAGAGAGCGTAAACAGGCAGCTAAAGGCGAAGAACATCACCACGGCGACCATCAGCATGCTGGCGCGACCGATGATTTTGGAACATTTCTGCTCGGTGAATTCTTTACCGAACTCCGGCTCGTACTCTTCGCGCTTGGAAACCACAAACGAGGAGACGATAGGCGAGAAGTTGAAGGAGAAGACCATGATGGAGATCCCCAGCCACACCGTGACCAGGATGCCGTCATGGCCGGTGAAGGCGATATCGCTCAGGTTGACCTGGTCGATCACCGCGGAGTTCCAGTAAGGGATCAGCGACAGCGAAATCAGCACCAAACTGGCAATAAACGGGAATACAAGGAAGCTCATCACCTTCACCATCAGGTCCTTACCGAACCAGATAACAAAAGCCATCAGTAGCAGCAGGAACAGCGCCACCACGCCGCGGTTCAGCGCAGGCAGCTGGAGCTGGTTTTCCCAGAAGGTCATGAAGGTGTTAGTAATGGTGACGCCGTAAATCCACAGCAGCGGGCAAATGGCAAAGAAGTAGAGGAACGTGATAACCACCCCGCCGGTTTTACCGAAATGCTCTTCCACCGTTTCGGTAATGTTGCCGGAGACGTTGCTGCCGGACAGGCAGAGGCGCGCCAGCGCGCGGTGGCAGTAAAACGCAATCGGGAACGCGAGAACCAGCATCAGCAGGATAGGGATTAATCCGCCAAAGCCTGCGCGAATGGGGAAGAACAGCACGCCTGCGCCAATGGCGGTACCAAACAGGCCAAGCGTCCAGGTGGTATCAGACTTACGCCAGGAGGACGTTTTTGTCTGGCCAACGATAATGCTTTCTGTGTTGCTCATAGGTCACCTTTATGCGTCAACGAAGCCGGTAATTTGGGAAACACGGGAGAGATCGATATTGCCGCCGGAAATAATGCAGACGGTTTTGCGGCCCTGAATATAGTGATCCAGTTTGCCGCTTAATAACGCCGCGCAGGCCAGTGCGCCAGCGCCTTCCGTCACCACTTTATTTCGCTGAATAAGGGCAATCATGCTGTTGCGAATATCGTCTTCGCTCACCAGCACAATGTCATCGACCAGTTCACGAACGATTTCGAAGGTTAATTTGCCCGGGCGAGAGACGTCGCAGCCGTCGGCTAACGTGCCGGTGACGCGATGGTTGGTTATTTCTCCTGCCTGCCAGGAGGCTGCCATTCCGTGCACGTTTTCAGACTGTACGCCGATAATATTAATGGTCGGGTTGATGGATTTAATCGCCGTTGCAATACCGGCAATTAAACCGCCGCCGCCGATAGGGACAATCACGTTATCCACGTCATATAAATCTTCGAGAATTTCCAGGCCGATGGTGCCCTGCCCGGCAATCACTTTGGCGTCATCGTAAGGCGGGATAAAAATGCGCCCTTCCATCTCGACGATTTCGCTGACTTTGGCGATGGTGTCGTTAAAGTTCTCACCGTGCAGCACCACTTCCGCCGAGTAGTCGCGCGTCGCGGCCACCTTGGATTTTGGTGCGCCGATTGGCATCACCACTTTGCCATCGATGCCGAGCATGGCGCAGGAAAGGGAAACCCCCTGCGCGTGGTTTCCCGCTGAGCAGGCGACCACGCCTTTGCGTTTTTCAGCATCGGTCAGCGAGCTTAATTTATTAAACGCGCCACGAATTTTGAACGAGCCGGTACGCTGCATGTTCTCAAACTTCAGGAATATTTCGCCCTTACAACGTTCGCTGAGATAATTCGAGCGTGGCATACCGGTTTTATATATCTTGCCTGCCAGGCGTTTTCTGGCATCCTGAATATCTTCAATGGTTACAGGGAGATCGTAAGTAATATGCATAATATCCTCGTTATAATAATTCATTCTTTTCAGGCAAAGTCAGGGTGTCAGAGCGTTAATGCGTTAAGCTCTGGGTATTTTTAAAATAGAAACTTATTATTTATCGTCGTCTTTCGACATTCATCGACGAATATTGTTTTGCCAGCTCAACTAATACGGACGCCGATTTTTTAATTCTGTAATTTTTAGACCACACGGCGGCATAACGCGCCACGGGTAATTCATCTTCCACAGGCAGCACAATAAATTGATCCGAACCGAATGGGGCGATCATGTCGCGGGGAATCACCGTCAGATAATCGGCATTCAGGACAAGGTTATAAATGGTGACGACCGAATCGGTCTGGACGATGTTTTCGATGCTGATGTGGTTGTCTTGCAGAGTAGTCAGGAGTTCTTTGTAGTAGCCCATATCGGTTTGCGGCATCACCCATTGCTCATGCGTGAGCGATGCCAGTGTCGTCGGGCCGGTACACGTTCGCGTTTTGCTGGCAACCAGCACAAACTCGGACTCAAACAGCGGTTCGACGTGCAGATCCTGCAGCAGCATTTCGTCGCTCAGCGTACCGATGGCAAAATCCAGACGACCGTCGCGAATGGCCGGGAGGAAAGAGGAGAGCTGGGCTTCATACATTGAGACGCGCGCTTTCGGGAACACTTCCTTAAATTTTTTGATCATCCCGGACAGGAAGGTAAAGCCGATCAGTGACGGGTAGCCAAAGGAGACATCCATAACGGTACTGAAGCTCAGGCTGTTGATTTCGCTCACCATGTTTTTCATTTCGCGGGTGATCGACTCTGAGTACGAGAGCAGAACCTGGCCCGCGGCGGTCAGTTTCACGCCGGTGTTTTTGCGCACCATCACTTCCACGCCGAAGTAGGACTCAATATCGCTGATAATTTTGCTGACGGCGGGTTGCGTCAGGCCCAGCTGCCTTGCTGCAGAACCTATGGAGCCACTTTTAATGACTTCCTGAAATACCACGAGGTGCTGTGTTTTCGGTAGAATAATAGTGTTCATAATATTCTGCGCTTATTTCCCTATGACGGGGTGAATTCTACTCAATAATGTTTAAAGGGGTATGTGCTGTTACTCACAATTTGCTTTTCAGCCCTTTTAACCCACCTCTCAAAAACCCATTAAAAATCTTATAAATCAACAAAATAGAAACATAAAAATACGCTATAACGCTGATATTGATCAACAAAAATAGCGGTAATAAATTTATTTTATGGCGATAACCCGGATTAATTCCACCGTTCTTAAAAAATCAATAAAGACGATATTTCAGGCAATTAAAGACCAATAAATAACCGTTATTTGTTTGAAACATTCTTTCAATTTATCAATTTTTTACGGCGTGAATTTTCAGACTTCAGAAAAAGAGTGGAATACGTCACACATTCATGGGAGAAATGTATTTGATTTCAATATGTGCATATCAAACGAGAAAAGATTTGCGATCATTAAGCTAACAATAATAACAAATTATCAATACTACAGATCGTCGGTTTTTTGGATTTAAATTTTGTGATGTCGATCGTATGCAGATGCCGGGTTGGAATTGATAAGGGAAAAACAGTGAAATGTGCTTAATGTCGCAAATATGAGAATTGATGTCGTTTGTGTGGTTGCCGGGTGGCGCTGCGCTTACCCGGCCTACAACACTCAGAAAGCAAAAACCCCGCCGAAGCGGGGTTCTCTAAGAAGTTGAAGCTGACCGATAAGCCGGGTTCTGTCGTGGACAGTCATTCATCTAGGCCAGCAATCGCTCACTGGCTCAAGCAGCCTACCCGGGTTCAGTACGGGCCGTACCATGTGAACCCCTATTTGGCCTTGCTCCGGGTGGAGTTTACCGTGCCACGGACTGTTACCAGCCGCGCGGTGCGCTCTTACCGCACCCTTTCACCCTTACCTGATCCCACTTGCGCGGGCCATCGGCGGTTTGCTCTCTGTTGCACTGGTCGTGGGTTTCCCCCCCAGGCGTTACCTGGCACCCTGCCCTATGGAGCCCGGACTTTCCTCCCCTCCGCCCGTCTCCCCCGAAAGGGACGACGACGAAGCGGCGACTGTCTGGTCAGCTTCGGCGCGCAGTATAGAGGGTTTGCGCGCCGCTGTCACCCTCAGGTATGGGCAAGGCGTGATTAACGCGCCACTTCCACCTTCGCCAGTTTTTCGTAGTAGCATGCAATTGCACTGTGATCGGCCGTGCCCAGGCCATCGGCACGCAGCGCCTGCATCATCTCCATGACCGCCGCGGTCAACGGCAGCTGCGCGCCCACGCCGTGTGACGTATCCAGCGCGTTGGCCAGATCTTTGATATGCAGGTCGATGCGGAAACCGGGTTTGAAATTACGATCCATGACCATGGGCGCTTTGGCCTCCAGCACGGTACTGCCCGCCAGACCACCGCGAATGGCCTGATAGACCAGGTCCGGATTGACGCCCGCTTTGGTTGCCAGCGTCAGCGCTTCGGACATGGCGGCAATGTTCAGCGCCACAATCACCTGGTTTGCCAGCTTGGTCACGTTACCCGCCCCGATATCCCCGGTATGCACCACGGAGCCCGCCATCGCTTTCATCAGGTCGTAGTATCTATCGAAAACGGCTTTATCACCGCCGACCATCACCGACAGCGTGCCGTCTATCGCTTTCGGCTCACCGCCGCTGACCGGCGCGTCCAGCATATCGACGCCCTTTGCTTTTAGCGCCTCACTGATTTCACGGCTTGCAAGCGGTGCGATAGAGCTCATATCGATCAGCACCAGGCCAGGCTTCGCGCCGTCAATAATGCCGTTTTCACCCAGCGCAACCTCTTTAACATGCGGGGAGTTTGGCAGCATGGTGATGATGACATCGCACTGCTCGGCAATCGCTTTCGCGGTGGTGGCCATTTCTGCTCCCGCCGCCATCACCTCAGCCACGGCCTGTGGATTATGATCGGATACCACCAGTGAGTAACCCGCTTTGATGAGGTTCTTACTCATTGGTTTACCCATGATCCCCAGGCCAATAAAGCCCACTTTCAGCGTCATAATCTGTTTCCTCAATGATGGTTATTTTTTAAAAGCGTCCGCTAATTTCTGCGTAGCCGAGCGGAAAACGCCGAGGTCGCTGCCGACGGCAACAAACGTGGCTCCCCACTCCAGATAGCGGCGTGCGTCAGCCTCAACCGGCGCCAGAATGCCGCACGGTTTACCGTGTACTTTGGCGCGGGCAAAGATGTGCTGGATCGCGCGCTGCACGTCAGGGTGGCTGGCGTTGCCCAGATGGCCAAAGGCAGCAGCCAGATCGCTTGGACCGACGAAGATACCGTCCACGCCGTTTGTGGCGGCAATCGCGTCGACGTTATCAACGCCCTGCTGGCTCTCGATCTGAACCAGAATGGTGATGTTGCTGTTGGACTGCGCGAAATAGTCCGGGACGGTGCCAAACATATTGGCGCGGTGTGAAACGGAGACGCCGCGGATCCCTTCCGGGGGGTAGCGCGTTGACGCAACGGCCAGCGCCGCTTGCTCTTCCGTCTCCACAAACGGGATCAGGAAGTTGTAGAAGCCGATATCCAGCAGACGCTTGATAATCACTGGTTCGTTGGTGGGGACACGCACCACCGGAGCGCTGTGGCTGCCTTTAAGCGCCATCAGCTGCGGAATAAAGGTGCTGATATCGTTCGGCGCATGCTCGCCGTCCAGCACCAGCCAGTCGAAACCGGCCAGGCCCAGCACTTCGGTGCTGATGGGATTTGCCAGCGCGGACCAGCAGCCAATCTGAATCTGGTGCGCCGCGAGAGCCGCTTTAAATTTATTCGGGAAGATCGCGTTATTCATCGTATTTACCTTTTTTATTCAGCAGCCTTTTTCAGCATCATTTTATTTATTCAGACACCGCACCAGCATGATATTTATTATTTTGCCGTATTCTGGCGTGATAAAAACGTCATTCAGTATAAGACGCTATCCGCGACCGCACATTGTTTTAATGCTCAGGTATTACGGTATATTTTGATAAAAATTTTTGCATATGCACAAAGCACTGGGCGCTAATGCACAGAATCAAGGATTACGGGTTCTGAAGCGATCGGGATCACATTTTGCTATTCATTCTGCTGACATGCTTTATTTCTGAAAGCCGCGTATTTATTTCTACCATTAGAAAAATGGCTGAATTTATTATCAGAGTTTTTGCTGGAGAATACTGAACAATGGCCGACATTGAAATTCGACAGGCACCGCCGACGGCGTTTTATATAAAAGTGCACGACGCCGATAACGTTGCGATTATCGTCAACGACAATGGCTTAAAAGCGGGAACCCGCTTTCCGGACGGGCTGGAACTGATTGAGCATGTTCCGCAGGGACATAAAGTCGCCCTGGTGGATATCCCTGTTAACAGCGAAATCGTGCGTTACGGTGAAGTCATCGGCTATGCCGTTCGTTCGATACCGCAGGGAAGCTGGGTGGAGGAGTCGCTGGTGGCGCTGCCAGAAGCGCCGCCGCTGAATACGCTTCCGCTGGCAACCCGCGTGCCGGAACCGCTTCCCCCACTGGAAGGCTATACCTTTGAAGGCTATCGCAATGCGGACGGCAGCGTCGGCACCAAAAATCTGCTCGGCATTACCACCAGCGTGCACTGCGTGGCGGGCGTAGTGGATTACGTGGTGAAAATCATCGAACGCGATCTGCTGCCAAAATACCCGAACGTCGACGGCGTGGTGGGCCTGAACCACCTCTACGGCTGCGGCGTGGCGATTAACGCCCCTGCTGCCGTGGTGCCTATCCGGACCATCCACAATATCGCCCTGAACCCGAACTTTGGCGGCGAGGTGATGGTCATTGGCCTCGGCTGTGAAAAATTGCAGCCAGAACGTTTGCTTCAGGGGACCGAGGATGTCAAAGCCATCCCGGCAGACGAGGCCAGCATCGTGCGCCTGCAGGACGAACGCCACGTCGGTTTCCGCTCAATGGTCGACGATATTTTACAGGTAGCAGAACGCCATCTGGACAAGCTCAACCGCCGCCAGCGCGAAACGTGCCCGGCCTCTGAGCTGGTTGTGGGTACCCAGTGCGGCGGCAGCGATGCCTTCTCCGGCGTGACGGCCAACCCGGCGGTGGGCTTTGCATCCGATCTACTTGTTCGCTGCGGCGCCACGGTAATGTTCTCCGAGGTGACCGAAGTGCGAGACGCCATCCATCTGCTGACGCCGCGCGCGGTTAATGAAGAGGTCGGCAAGCGCCTGCTTGAGGAGATGGCCTGGTACGATAACTATCTCGATATGGGCAAAACCGACCGCAGCGCCAATCCCTCCCCCGGGAACAAGAAAGGCGGCCTGGCAAACGTGGTGGAAAAAGCCCTCGGCTCTATTGCCAAATCCGGGCAGAGCGCCATTGCAGAGGTGCTCTCTCCGGGACAGCGCCCGACGAAACGCGGGCTGATCTACGCGGCAACGCCGGCCAGCGATTTTGTGTGCGGCACGCAGCAGGTAGCATCCGGCATTACAGTGCAGGTCTTTACCACCGGGCGCGGCACGCCGTACGGCCTGATGGCGGTGCCGGTGATTAAAATGGCGACCCGAACCGCGCTGGCGAACCGCTGGTATGACTTAATGGATATCAACGCGGGAACCATCGCCACCGGAGAAGAGAGCATTGAGGACGTGGGCTGGAAGCTGTTCCACTTCATTCTCGATGTCGCCAGCGGGCGGAAGAAAACCTTTTCGGATCAGTGGGGATTACACAACCAGCTGGCGGTGTTTAACCCGGCACCGGTGACGTGACTTTCTCTCACTCTGCCCTCTCCCCCAGGGAGAGGGTAAAAAAATTTAAACCAACACCACCTCAATCCCGCTTTTCCGTAATCCTTCCAGACTCTCCGCCGGAATACCTTCATCGACAATAATCATATCAATCCTTTGCGTATCAATGATTTTATGCAGGCTTGAGCGGTTAAATTTGCTGGAGTCAGTAACAACGATAATACGCTCCGCCACCTCGCACATTTTGCGATTCAGACGGGCTTCGTCTTCGTTATGCGTACTCACGCCCCGATCGAGATCGATGGCATCGACGCCCAGGAACAGCAGGTCAAAATGGTAATTCTGTAGCGACTGCTCGGCCTGGTCACCGTAGAAGGATTGCGACTGACGACGCAAATGCCCGCCGGTCATCAGCAACTCCACCCCATCAGCTTCCAGCAGCGCATTCGCCACGTTCATGCCGTTAGTCATCGCAATCACATCCGTGTGCTGACGCAGCATGCGGGCGATTTCAAACGTCGTGGTACCCGAATCCAGAATGATGCGGTGCCCGGGTTTGACCAGCGCGGCAGCGGCCTGGGCGATGCTGCGCTTCACCGCCGTATTTAGCGAGCTTTTATCTTCCACGGAAGGCTCAGCGCCCGGCACATTACCTTCACAAATCAGTGCCCCGCCGTAGGCGCGAACGGCAATGCCCTGCTTCTCAAGAAAGGCGAGGTCATTGCGGATCGTCACCGTCGAAACGCCGTACAGATGAGACAGATCGTTAACCTGCACGCTTCCCTGCGCCCGCAACCGCTGAATGATCTGCTCTCGCCTTTCACTGGTGCCGGTGATGCGCTTTTCTGCGGATGAATCGGTGCTGCTCATACGAGCTCCTTAATCAATATTCTTTCGTTTCATTTCGTTTTGCCTATTAAGGCCTTTCCTTTACGGGAATGCAAGCCCTGCATGGTGACGATACGCAAGCTGGCATCACGCTGAAACCTTTCATTATGTTTCTTTTGTGAAACAGATCGGAAAACCATTATCTTTCGTTTTATTTTTATATCACCATGATGCAGGATTAAATGAAACAAAACGAAAGATAAATATCATTACCATCCGAAATGGAGAGGAAAGTGAAACATCTGACAGAAATGGTGGAACACCATAAACGGGGGAATTCAAACGGGATTTACGCCGTCTGCTCCGCGCATCCGCTGGTACTGGAAGCGGCAATTCGTTATGCGCATTCGCATCAGTCGCCGCTGCTGATCGAGGCCACCTCCAACCAGGTGGATCAATTTGGCGGCTATACCGGCATGACGCCCGCTGATTTTCACGGGTTTGTCTGCAAGCTTGCCGAGTCGCTCGGTTTCCCGACGTCGCAGCTGATCCTCGGCGGCGATCATTTAGGCCCCAACCGCTGGCAAAATCTCCCTGCGGAACAGGCGATGGCCAACGCAGACGATCTGATCAAAAGCTATGTTTCTGCCGGATTCAAAAAGATCCACCTCGACTGCAGCATGTCCTGTGAGGACGATCCGGTTCCCCTGACCGATGCGATCGTCGCCGGACGCGCCGCACGCCTGGCGAAGATTGCCGAAGCGACCTGTCGCGAGCAGTTTGGTGTAACCGATCTGGTCTACGTTATCGGCACGGAAGTACCGGTTCCCGGTGGCGCGCACGAGACGCTCACCGAACTTGAAGTCACCACGCCGGACGCGGCCCGCGCCACGCTTGAAGCGCACCGTCATGCATTCGAAAAGGAAGGCTTAACCGACATCTGGCCGCGCATTATTGGTCTGGTCGTCCAGCCCGGCGTGGAGTTCGACCATGCGCACGTCTGCGACTATCAGCCGCAGAAAGCCGTCGCCCTGAGCAAAATGGTTGAAGCCTACGACACGCTGGTGTTTGAAGCGCACTCCACCGACTACCAGACGCCGCAGGCGCTGCGAAAGCTGGTCAACGATCACTTTGCGATTCTGAAAGTTGGCCCCGGCCTGACCTTCGCCCTGCGCGAAGCGCTCTTCGCGCTGGCCGCCATCGAAGAGGAACTGCTGCCAGCGAAAGCCGTTTCTGGCCTGCGTCACGTGCTGGAAAACGTCATGCTCGATCGCCCGAAATACTGGCAAAGCCATTACCACGGTGACGGCAACGCGCGTCGCCTGGCCCGCGGCTACAGCTACTCTGACCGCGTGCGCTATTACTGGCCAGACAGCCAGATTGACGACGCTTTTGAACGGCTGGTGCGCAACCTGGCAGACGAGCCCATTCCGCTGCCGCTGATCAGCCAGTACCTGCCGCTGCAGTACGGCAAAGTTCGCGAGGGCGCTCTCAAGTCAACGCCACGGGAACTCATCATCGACCACATTCAGGACATACTCCAGCAGTACCACGCCGCCTGCGAAGGTGTAACAACGCAAAACGCATAATAAAAAGAGGAAAGCGCTATGCCAAACATTGTCTTATGCCGCATTGATGAACGTCTGATCCACGGTCAGGTGGGCGTGCAGTGGGTGGGGTTTGCGGGGGCAAACCTGGTACTCGTCGCCAACGATGAGGTGGCTGACGATCCGGTTCAACAGAGCCTGATGGAGATGGTGCTCGCGGAAGGGATCGCCGTGCGCTTCTGGTCACTGCAAAAAGTGATCGACAACATTCACCGCGCCGCTGACCGCCAGAAAATCCTGCTGGTCTGCAAATCACCCGCTGATTTTCTGAAGCTGGTTGAGGGCGGCGTGCCCATCACCCGTATCAACGTAGGAAACATGCACTACGCCAGTGGCAAACAACAAATTGCCAAAACGGTCTCTGTCGACGCGAAAGATATCGCCGCGTTCAACGGCCTGAAAGCGGCCGGGGTGGAATGCTTCGTTCAGGGCGTTCCAACAGAAACTGCTTTGGATCTCTTTAAACTGCTCTGAGGGATTCACAATGGAAATCAGTCTGTTGCAGGCGCTGGGGTTGGGCATTCTCGCCTTTATCGCCGGTCTGGATATGTTTAACGGGTTAACGCACATGCACCGCCCGGTGGTGCTCGGGCCGCTGGTCGGCCTGATTCTGGGCGACCTGCATACCGGTATTTTGACCGGCGGCACGTTAGAGCTGGTCTGGATGGGGCTGGCGCCGCTCGCCGGTGCCCAGCCGCCGAACGTCATTATCGGCACCATTGTGGGTACCGCATTTGCCATCAGCACCGGGGTGAAGCCAGAAGTTGCCGTTGGCGTCGCCGTGCCGTTTGCCGTCGCGGTACAGATGGGAATTACGTTCCTCTTCTCGGTGATGTCCGGCGTGATGTCACGCTGCGATCGCATGGCGGCCAATGCAGATACTCACGGTATTGAACGGGTGAACTATCTTGCGCTGCTGGCGCTCGGCATCTTCTATTTTCTGTGCGCCTTCCTCCCGATCTACTTCGGTGCGGAACATGCGAAAACCGCCATTGATGTTCTGCCGGCACGGTTGATTGACGGCCTCGGCGTCGCGGGCGGCATCATGCCTGCCATCGGCTTCGCCGTGCTGCTGAAGATCATGATGAAAAACGTCTACATCCCTTACTTCATTATCGGTTTTGTCGCCGCCGCCTGGCTCAAGCTTCCGGTGCTGGCGATTGCGGCCGCCGCGCTGGCCATGGCGCTGATCGACCTGATGCGTAAATCACCTGAACCGACGGCTCCTGCGGCCCAGAAAGAGGAATTCGAAGATGGCATCTAATCAAACAACGTTACCGGGCGTGTCTGAATCCGAAGAGACGCTGCTGACCGGCGTCAACGAAAACGTCTACGAAGACCAGAGCATCGGTGCCGAACTGACGAAAAAAGATATTAACCGCGTGGCCTGGCGTTCAATGCTGCTGCAGGCCTCGTTTAACTATGAACGTATGCAGGCCTCCGGTTGGCTGTACGGGCTGCTGCCCGCGCTGAAAAAGATCCACACCGACAAGCGAGACCTGGCGCGGGCGATGAAAGGCCATATGGGCTTCTTTAACACCCACCCGTTCCTGGTGACCTTTGTTATCGGCATCATTCTGGCGATGGAGCGCTCCAAGCAGGATGTGAACAGCATCCAGAGCACCAAAATTGCCGTCGGCGCGCCGCTCGGCGGTATCGGCGACGCCATGTTCTGGCTAACCCTGCTGCCCATCTGCGGCGGTATCGGCGCCAGCCTGGCGCTGCAAGGGTCGATTCTGGGGGCCGTGGTCTTTATCGTGCTCTTTAACGTGGTGCACCTCGGCCTGCGTTTTGGTCTGGCGCACTACGCATACCGGATGGGCGTGGCGGCCATTCCGCTGATCAAAGCCAACACCAAAAAGGTCGGTCACGCGGCGTCTATCGTCGGGATGACGGTGATTGGCGCGCTGGTGGCAACCTATGTCCGACTCAATACGACACTTGAAATTAAGGCGGGTGATGCCGTCGTCAAACTGCAGGCCGACGTTATCGACAAGCTGATGCCCGCGTTCCTGCCGCTGGTCTACACCCTGACCATGTTCTGGCTGGTGCGCCGCGGTTGGAGCCCGCTGCGGCTGATCGGTATCACCGTGCTGCTGGGCGTAGTCGGTAAGTTCTGTCACTTCCTGTAAAAGCAAAGAGGTTGCGATGTTAGGCATTATTTTGACGGGTCACGGCGGTTTTGCCAGCGGGCTTGAGCAGGCGATGAAGCAGATCCTCGGCGAGCAGCCGCAGTTTATCGCCATCGATTTTCCTGAAACATCCACCACCGCGCGACTGACCGCTCAGCTTGAGCAGGCAGTGAGTGAACTCGATGCAGAGCACGATATTGTGTTTCTCACCGATTTGCTCGGCGGCACGCCGTTTCGCGTGGCATCGACGCTCGCCATGCAACGGCCGGGCAGCGAAGTGATCACCGGGACCAACCTGCAGCTGCTGCTGGAGATGGTGCTGGAGCGCGACGGATTAAGCAGCGAAGCGTTTCGTCTGCAGGCGCTGGAGTGCGGGCACCGCGGCCTGACGAGCCTCGTAGACGAACTGGGACGTTGTCGCGAGGAAGCCCCTGCCGAGGAAGGGATATGAGGCAGCTGCTGCGCGCGAGGCGGGTGCTTACCGAACAGGGCTGGCTGGATGACCACCAGCTACGCATTGAAAACGGCGTGATTGCGGCTATTGAGCCTGTCCCAGCGGGCGTGACGTCGCGCGATGCGGAACTGCTCTGCCCGGCGTATATCGATACGCACGTCCATGGCGGCGCGGGCGTGGACGTGATGGATGATCCGCCTGACGTGCTGGATATTCTCGCGATGCATAAAGCGCGCGAAGGCGTGGGCGCCTTTTTACCCACTACCGTTACCGCGCCGCTGGAGGCTATCCACGGCGCGCTCGCGCGAATCGCCCGTCGCTGTCAGTCGGGCGGCCCCGGCGCGCAGATCCTGGGCAGCTACCTGGAAGGACCGTACTTTACGCCGCAGAACAAAGGGGCGCATCCGCCTGACCTGTTCCGGGAACTGGATATCGCCGAGCTGGACAGCCTGATTGACGTTTCACTGAGCACGTTACGGGTGGTGGCGCTGGCGCCGGAAAAACCTGGCGCGTTGCTGGCGATTCGCCATCTCAAACAGCGCGGAATACGCGTGATGCTGGGCCACAGCGCCGCTACGTTCGATCAAACCCTCGCCGCGTTTGACGCGGGTGCCGATGGGCTGGTGCACTGCTATAACGGCATGACGGGACTGCACCACAGGGAACCCGGCATGGTCGGCGCAGGGCTGACGGACAAACGGGCGTGGCTGGAGCTGATTGCCGACGGCCACCATGTCCATCCGGGAGCCATGCGGTTATGCCGTTGCTGCGCAAAAGAACGCCTGGTGCTGATCACCGATGCCATGCAGGCAGCCGGTATGCCGGACGGTCGGTATACGCTCTGCGGTGAAACGGTCACGATGCAAAACGGCGTGGTTCGAACCGGTTCCGGCGGGCTGGCCGGGAGCACGCTCTCGCTGGATGCCGCTGTACGCAATATGGTGGAACATACAGGTATCACTGCCGAAGACGCCATTCATATGGCCTCGTTGCATCCCGCCCGCCTGCTGGGCATGGATAATCAACTCGGTTCGTTAGCGCCGGGTAAACGCGCGAATCTCAACGCGCTGAACGGGGGTTTACACATCCAGCAGATCTGGATTCAGGGCCAGGCTCTCCCCCTTTAGCCCTTTCATTGTATCTCCTTTTGGCTTTACGGCCTGAAACCGTAAGGCCTTTCTTTTCCTTTCCTTTAATCTGCCTCTTCCTTTCACGATCACACTTTTCGTTTTATTTCTTTTCTTTCGTTGAAGTTTCGATTTCTTTTCTATAGATTTTATTTAACTGCTAAAGTGAACAAGTGAAACGAAACGAAAGATAGCGACACGATTGCCAGCGTCTGATGTGGAATTCACACGACTAAGGATTGAGTTATGCCACAAACTACCACCGCCACAACCGGCACCTGGACCGAGGAAGAGATCCGCCAGCAGCCTGCCAGCTGGATCCGCTCGCTCAACAATATCGATAGCCTGCGTTCTTCGATCGACAGCTTCCTGACGCCGCTGCTGCGCAAGCACGATCTGCGGATCGTCCTGACCGGCGCGGGAACGTCCGCGTTTATCGGCGATATCATTGCGCCATGGCTTGCGAGCCACACCGGGAAAACTATCTCCGCCGTCCCGACCACTGACCTGGTCACAAACCCGATGGATTACTTCAGCCCTGCGCATCCGCTGCTGCTGGTTTCGTTTGCCCGATCCGGCAACAGTCCGGAAAGCGTCGCAGCCGTTGAACTGGCCAATCAGTTCGTACCGGAGTGCTACCACCTGTCGATCACCTGTAACGAGGCCGGAAGCCTGTACCAGACCGCCGTCGACAGCGATAACGCTTATGCCCTGCTGATGCCTGCCGAAACGCACGATCGCGGGTTCGCGATGACCAGCAGCATCACCACCATGATGGCGAGCTGTCTGGCCGTATTCGCCCCGGAAACGATCAACAGTCAAACCTTCCGCGACGTGGCCGATCGCTGTCAGGCGATCCTCACCTCGCTCGGCGATTTCAGCCATGGCGTCTTTGGCAGCGAACCGTGGAAACGGATCGTGTATCTGGGAAGCGGCGGTCTGCAGGGCGCGGCGCGCGAATCGGCGCTGAAGGTGCTGGAGCTGACGGCGGGCAAGCTGGCGGCATTCTACGACTCCCCCACCGGTTTCCGTCACGGGCCGAAGTCGCTGGTGGATAACGAAACGCTGGTGGTGGTGTTCATCTCCAGCCATCCGTATACGCGCCAGTACGATCTGGATCTGCTGGCCGAACTGCGCCGCGATCGCCAGGCCCTGCGCGTCGTCGCCATCGCCGCTGAAAACGATCCGGCCATTGAAGCGGGGCCGCATATTCTCCTCCCGCTTTCCCGTCCGTTTAACGATATGGAACAGGCGTTCTGCTTCCTGATGTATGCGCAGGTCTTTGCCCTTACCCAGTCGCTCAGCGTAGGCAATACGCCCGATACGCCATCCGCCAGCGGGACGGTCAACCGCGTGGTGCAGGGCGTTGTTATTCATCCGTGGCAGGCTTAAGAGGAACTGATTATGAGTATTATCTCGACCAAATATCTTCTCCAGGACGCGCAGACAAAAGGCTATGCCGTTCCGGCGTTCAACATCCACAACGCGGAGACGATCCAGGCGATCCTAGAAGTGTGCAGCGAAATGCGATCGCCAGTGATCCTCGCGGGCACGCCGGGAACCTTTAAGCATATTGCGCTGGAAGAGATTTACGCCCTGTGCAGCGCCTACTCCCTCACCTACGACATGCCGCTGGCGCTGCACCTCGATCACCACGAATCGCTGGACGATATTCGCCGCAAGGTCAACGCGGGCGTGCGCAGCGCGATGATCGACGGCAGCCACTATCCGTTTGAACAGAACGTGAAGCTGGTGAAGTCGGTGGTCGATTTCTGCCACCTCAACGACTGCAGCGTCGAAGCCGAACTGGGCCGCTTGGGCGGCGTGGAAGATGACATGAGCGTGGACGCCGAAAGCGCGTTTCTCACCGATCCGCATGAGGCGAAACGCTTTGTCGAACTGACCGGCGTCGACAGCCTTGCCGTCGCCATCGGCACCGCACACGGCCTGTATACCAAGCGCCCAAAAATCGACTTCCAGCGGCTGGCCGAGATCCGTGAAGTGGTCACCGTGCCGCTGGTGCTGCACGGCGCGAGCGATGTGCCGGATGAGGATGTGCGTCGCACCATCGAACTGGGCGTGTGCAAAGTTAACGTGGCAACCGAGCTGAAAATCGCCTTCTCTGACGCGGTGAAAGCCTGGTTTGCCGACAACCCGCAGGGCAACGATCCGCGCTTCTATATGCGGGTCGGCATGGACGCCATGAAAGAGGTGGTCAGAAGCAAAATCACCGTTTGCGGCTCCGCAAACCGGCTGCTGCTTCCAGCGGAAGCCTGATCCCATCGCGCATTACGTCAGTACTTAAAAATAACTATAAGCCTCGCAAATATGAAGGCGCGTCCTTAAGCCGGACAGCGCCTTCCATTATCCTAAAAATCCGAGGAGTCCCTACATGACACAGGAAAAGTCGTTTAAATCGAAAGCGTGGGAATTTTTCCAAAGCCTGGGAAAGACCTTTATGTTCCCGGTCTCCCTGCTGGCCTTTATGGGGTTGCTGCTGGGGATCGGTAGTTCCGTCACCAGCCCTTCCACCATTAAAAGCTTTCCCTTTCTGGGCGGCGAGTTAACGCAGTTAACCTTTGGCTTTATCGCCATGGTGGGCGGCTTCGCCTTTACCTATCTGCCGCTGATGTTCGCCATGGCGATCCCGATGGGCCTCGCGAAACGCAACAAGGCCGTGGGCGCTTTTGCCGGGTTCGTTGGCTACATGCTGATGAACATGAGCATCAACTACTACCTGACCGCCACCCACCAGCTTGCCGATGCCGCGACCATGAGACAGGTGGGACAATCGATCGTGCTGGGGATCCAGACCCTGGAGATGGGCGTGCTGGGCGGCATCGTGGTGGGGGTGATTACCTATTTCCTGCACGAGCGTTTTCAGGACACGGTCCTCCACGACGCCTTTGCCTTCTTTAGCGGCATCCGTTTTGTACCGATTATCACCGCCCTTACCCTTTCACTGGTCGGGCTGTTCATTCCCCTGCTGTGGGAATACGTGGCGCTGGGGATTGCCGGGATTGGCCATATTATCCAGAGCACCAGCGTTTTCGGCCCCTTCCTTTACGGCGTGGGCGTGCTGCTGCTTAAACCCTTCGGCCTGCACCACATTCTGCTGGCGATGGTGCGCTTCACGCCAGCAGGCGGGATTGAGATGGTCAACGGCCATGAAGTGGCCGGCGCGCTGAATATCTTCTACGCCGAGCTGAAAGCCGGACTGCCGTTTAGCCCGCACGTTACCGCGTTTCTGTCACAAGGGTTTATGCCGACCTTTATCTTTGGCTTACCTGCCGTGGCCTACGCCATCTACCGCACCGCGCGTCCGGAAAACCGCCCGGTGATTAAGGGACTGCTGCTTTCCGGCGTGCTGGTGTCCGTCGTTACCGGTATTTCAGAGCCGATTGAATTCCTGTTCCTGTTTATCGCCCCTGCGCTTTACGCCTTCCATATCGTGATGTCGGGCCTGGCGCTGATGGTGATGGCCCTGCTGGGGGTAACCATCGGCAACACCGACGGTGGGATTCTGGATCTGCTGATCTTTGGCGTGATGCAGGGGATGTCGACCAAATGGTATCTGCTGTTCCCGGTCGGTATCGCCTGGTTTGCTATCTACTTCGTCGTCTTCCGCTGGTACATCCTCAAACACGATATCAAGACGCCGGGACGTGAAGTGGATGTACAGGCTGCACAGCAGGCTGTCGAAGCCAACACCCGCGCGCGTGGAAAATCGAAATACGATCATGGGCTTATCCTGCAGGCGCTCGGTGGCAAAGAGAACATCGAGTCGCTCGACAACTGCATCACCCGCTTGCGTCTGGTGGTGAAAGAGATGGGCCTTATCGATCAGCAGGCGCTGAAAGCAGCGGGTGCCCTGTCGGTGGTGGTGCTGGATGCTCACAGCGTACAGGTGATCATCGGCCCGCAGGTGCAGAGCGTCAAAACCGGCATTGAAGCCTTAATTTAACAGGGGGTCGTTGTGTTTGATTTCGACAAAATCATCGAGCGTAAAAGCGATAAGTGCCGTAAATGGGACCATGCGTTTGTCTGCTCACGCTTTGGTGATGTTCCGGAGGGGTTTATTCCGCTGTGGATCGCAGATATGGATTTCACCTCACCGCCCGCAGTTATTGAAGGCTTCCAGCGCATCGTGGAGCACGGCACCTTTGGCTATACGTGGTGTTTCGACGAATTCTACGACGCGACGATCGCCTTTCAGCGCACGCGTCATCAGGTTGAGGTAGACAGGTCGTGGATCACGCTGACCTACGGCACCGTGTCCACACTGCACTACACGGTTCAGGCGTTCTGCACGGCTGGCGACAGCGTGATGATGAACACCCCGGTCTACGACCCGTTTGCAATGGCGGCACAGCGCCAGGGCGTTAAGGTCCTCGCTAACCCGCTTCGCGTGGAGGAAAACCGCTATCAGCTGGATTTTCATCTGATTGAAGATCAGCTCAAAACCCACCGTCCAAAACTGTGGTTCTTCTGCTCGCCGCATAATCCTTCGGGCCGAATCTGGCGCGCAGATGAGATACGGCAGGTGTCCGCTCTCTGTAAGCGCTACGGCACGATTCTGGTGGTTGATGAGGTTCACGCCGAGCACATTCTGGACGGTACATTCGTCAGCTGTCTGACTTCGGGCTGTGCCGCGCAGGACAACCTGATCGTGCTGACGTCGCCCAATAAAGCCTTCAATCTGGGCGGGCTGAAAACGTCTTATTCGATGATCCCGGACGATTCGCTGCGCCAGCGCTTCCGCCAGCAGCTTGAGAAGAACTCGATTACTTCCCCCAATATGTTCGGCGTATGGGGGATTATCCTCGCCTATCAACACGGTCTGCCGTGGCTCGACGCGCTGAACGGGTATCTGCAAGGCAACGCGCGCTACCTTGCAGACGCGATTCAGACCCACTTCCCGGCGTGGAAGATGATGAACCCGGAATCGTCGTATCTGGCCTGGATAGACGTGAGCGCCGACGAGCGCAGCGCCACCCAGTTAACCCAACATTTTGCCCGGCAGGCGGGCGTGGTCATTGAAGACGGCAGCCACTACGTGCAAAACGGCGAAAACTACCTGCGGATTAACTTCGGCACCCAGCGCTACTGGCTGGAGCAGTCCATCACCCGAATGCTGAAGCATTACTGATAAGGATCTAAACCCGATGAAAAAAGTGCTCACTCTTTCGCTGCTGGCTCTCTCTGTTTCTCACGGCGCGGCGGCCGCCAACTACGCGCTCAATAACGACAATATTGCCCTTTCGTTTGATGATGCAAACGCAACGGTAGTAGTGAAGGACAGCAAGGCTAACCATCCGCTCACGCCCCAGGAGCTGTTCTTTCTGACGCTGCCGGATGAGACAAAAATCCACGCCGCTGATTTCTCAATCAAGCATGTCGAAAAGCGGGACAACGCGATTGTCATCGACTTTACGCGCCCGGATTTTAACGTAACGGTGAAGCTGAATCTGGTGAAGGATAAGTATGCCAGTATCGATTACACCCTCGCGGCTGTTGATAAGTCGCGAGACGTGGCGAAAATCACCTTCTTCCCGACAAAAAAACAGTCTCAGGCACCGTATGTTGACGGGGCCATTAACAGTTCGCCGATCGTGGCTGATTCGTTCTTTATTCTGCCGGATAAACCGATCGTGAATACTTACGCCTATGAAGCGACGACCAACCTCAACGTCGAGCTGAAAACCCCCATTCAGCCTGAAACGCCGGTCAGCTACACGATGTATTTCGGCACCTTCCCGGAAACCAGCCAACTGCGCCGCAGCGTGAACCAGTTTATCGATGCCGTGCGCCCCCGTCCGTATAAGCCTTACCTGCACTACAACAGCTGGATGGATATCGGCTTCTTTACACCTTACTCCGAGCAGGATGTGCTGGGGCGGATGGACGAGTGGAATAAGGAATTTATCACCGGACGCGGCGTGGCGCTGGACGCGTTCCTGCTGGACGACGGCTGGGACGACCTTACCGGGCGCTGGCTGTTTGGTCCGGCATTCAGCAACGGTTTTGGCAAGGTACGGGAAAAAGCCGACAGCCTGCACAGCTCGGTTGGGCTGTGGCTCTCACCGTGGGGAGGCTACAACAAGCCCCGCGACATTCGCGTCTCGCATGCAAAAGAGTATGGATTCGAAACCGTCGACGGGAAGCTGGCGCTGTCAGGGCCGAACTACTTTAAGAACTTCAATGAGCAGATCGTTAAGCTGATCAAAAACGAACATATTACCTCGTTCAAACTTGATGGGATGGGAAACGCCAATTCGCATATTAAGGGCAGTCCGTTCGCCTCGGATTTTGACGCCTCTATCGCCCTGCTGCATAACATGCGCAGCGCTAACCCAAACCTGTTTATCAACCTGACCACCGGGACCAACGCCAGCCCGTCCTGGCTGTTCTACGCTGATTCGATCTGGCGCCAGGGGGACGACATCAACCTGTACGGCCCCGGCACGCCGGTGCAGCAGTGGATGACCTACCGCGATGCGGAAACGTACCGCTCGATTGTGCGCAAGGGCCCGCTGTTCCCGCTGAACTCCTTGATGTACCACGGGATCGTCAGCGCGGAGAATGCCTACTACGGTCTGGAGAAGGTACAAACGGACAGCGATTTTGCCGACCAGGTCTGGAGCTATTTCGCGACCGGTACGCAGCTGCAGGAGCTGTATATCACCCCGTCAATGCTGAATAAGGCGAAGTGGGACACCCTGGCACAGGCGGCGAAATGGTCCCGGGAAAACGCCAGCGTGCTGGTGGACACCCACTGGATAGGCGGCGACCCAACGGCGCTGCAGGTTTACGGCTGGGCGTCATGGAATAAAGACAAAGCGATTCTTGGCTTGCGTAACCCGTCGGATAAGCCGCAAAGCTACTACCTGGATTTGACGAGAGATTTCGAAGTCCCGACAGGAAACGCGGCGCGGTTTAGTCTGAAGGCGGTGTATGGCCGTAATTCAACCGTACCGGAGGCGTACAAAAACGCCGTGGTGATTACGCTGCAACCGCTGGAAACGCTGGTATTTGAGGCGATACCTGCTAGCTAAAAGACGCTTAAAGATCTGTAGGCCGGGTAAGGCGAAGCCGCCACCCGGCAAAAACGGGCAGGAGATGCCTTACTCCCCCTGCTGCTCCAGCGCATACTTATACAGCGCATTTTTCTTCACGCCGTGAATTTCTGCCGCCAGCGCAGCGGCTTTCTTCAGCGGCAGTTCCGCCTGCAGCAGCGCCAGCGTACGCAGCGCGTCGGCAGGAAGCGCGTCTTCTTCCGCCTTGTGCCCTTCGACAATCAGCACCATTTCACCCTTGCGGCGGTTTTCGTCTTCCTTCACCCACGCCAGCAGTTCACCTACCGGCGCTCCGTGGATGGTTTCCCAGGTTTTGGTCAGCTCGCGCGCCAGCACCACGTAGCGGCCTTCCCCCCAGACGGTCACCATATCTTCCAGGCTCTCCAGCAGGCGGTGCGTAGATTCGTAGAAAATCAGGGTACGCGGTTCCGCTTCCAGGTCTTTTAAGACGTCGCGGCGGCCTTTGGATTTAGCGGGCAGGAAGCCTTCATAGCAGAAACGGTCAGACGGCAGACCTGCGGCGCTTAACGCAGCAATCGCGGCGCACGGTCCCGGCAGGGGTACCACGCGAATACCGGCTTCGCGACAGGTACGCACCAGGTGATAGCCCGGATCGTTGATCAGCGGCGTACCGGCATCGGAGACCAGGGCAATGTTTTGCCCCTCTTTCAGTTTGGCCACCAGCGTTTCGGCTTTTTGTTGCTCATTGTGATCGTGCAGAGCAAACAAACGGGCGTTAATCGCGAAATGTTGCAGCAGTAAGCCGGTATGGCGGGTGTCTTCAGCAGCAATTAAATCAACAGCTTGCAGTACGGTCAGCGCACGTTGGGTAATATCAGACAAATTCCCGATAGGAGTAGGTACAATATAAAGCTGGCCTTGAGAATTATCTGCCGTTTCGTGTTGTTTCATTGTTTCGTCCGTATTGCCGATTTAATATTGAGCATTGCGTAAAAAAAATCACTGGATACAGTATGGTACCGTTAACGTTTCTTCGAAAAAAAGCCACGCGCAGCGTGCCGCTTCTGCTGGCAGCCCTGATCTTTGCAGGCTGTGGCACCCAGGCACCTGACCAGAGCACCGCCCATCTCCAGGGTTCTGCTCAGGCTGATTCTGGCTTTTATCTGCAACAAATGTCGCAGAGTTCAAATGATACCAAGACCAACTGGCAATTACTCGCCATTCGTGCACTGCTGAAAGAGGGTAAAACCCAGCGGGCAGCCGAACTGTTTAACCAGTTGCCAAAAGATCTTAACGATGCCCAGCGTCGTGAGCAGAGCCTGCTCTCTGCCGAGCTGAAAGTTGCGCTGAAAGATTACGCCGCCGCGAAGAAGATCCTCGGTGATATCGACGTGAGCGCGCTGGATAAAAACCAGCAGGCGCGCTTCTGGCAGGCGGGCATTACCTCTGAGCAGGGACGCCCTTCCCTGACGTTGCTCCGCGCGCTCGTCGCGCAAGAGCCGCTGCTTGGCGGTGCTGATAAGCAGAAAAATATTGATGCCACCTGGCAAGCGCTGGCGTCGATGACGCAGGAACAGGCGCAGGCGCTGGTCATCAATGCGGATGAAAACGTCCTGCAGGGCTGGCTGGATCTGCAGCAGATGTGGTTTAACAACCGCAGCGATCCTAAGATGTTGAAAGCCGGCATTACGGACTGGCAGACGCGCTACCCGCAAAACCCGGGCGCGAAAATGCTGCCAACCCAGCTGGTGAACGTGCAGAACTTTAAGCCTGCCTCGACCAGCAAAATCGCCCTCCTTCTGCCACTCAACGGCCAGGCGGCGGTGTTTGGACGCACCATTCAGCAGGGCTTTGAAGCGGCGAAAAACGGCACGACGGCGGTCACCGGCAGCGCCGTTCCCGCACAGGCGGCCCAGGCGGCTAACGTGAATGATGTTGTCAGCCCATCCGCCGCAGAGACCAGCGACCTGACCACGGCGCAAGCGCCAGCGCAGGGCACGATGCAAAACCCGGTGACGGCCCCGACGACGCCGGCACCGGTGCCAGCAACTCCGGCTCCAGCCGCTGTTCCAGCTCCTGCCACAACAGCAGAACAGCCTCAACAGCCGCCTGCACAGCCAACTGCTCAACCTGCCGCGCAGCCGCAGTCCGTGGCAACCACCAGCGCCAACCCGGGCGCTGAATTGAAAATCTACGATACCAGTTCGCAGCCGCTGGACCAGGTTCTGGCGCAGGTTCAACAGGATGGCGCGAGCATCGTTGTCGGTCCGCTGCTGAAAAACAACGTGGAAGAGCTGATGAAGAGCAATACCACGCTGAACGTGCTGGCGCTCAACCAGCCAGAGCAGGTTCAGAACCGGGCCAATATCTGCTACTTCGCGCTCTCTCCGGAAGATGAAGCCCGCGATGCGGCGCGTCATATTCACGAGCAGGGTAAGCAGGCGCCGCTGTTGCTCATCCCACGCAGCGCGCTGGGCGATCGCGTGGCCAATGCCTTTGCCGATGAGTGGCAGAAGCTGGGCGGCGGCGTGGTACTGCAGCAGAAATTCGGTTCCGTCTCTGAACTGCGCGCGGGCGTCAACGGCGGGGCGGGTATCGCGCTTAACGGTAGCCCGGTCACCGCGAGCCTGCCACAGCAGCAGGGCGTGACGATTGGCGGCCTGACGATCCCTGCACCGCCAACCGACGCGCAGATTAGCGGTGGCGGTAAAGTGGATGCGGCCTATATCGTTGCCACACCGCAGGAGATCGCCTTTATCAAACCGATGATTGCAATGCGTAACGGCAGCCAGAGCGGCGCAACGCTTTACGCCAGCTCCCGCAGCGCACAGGGCACCGCAGGCCCGGATTTCCGTCTGGAAATGGACGGTCTGCAGTACAGCGAAATCCCGATGCTGGCTGGCAGCAATCCATCCCTGATGCAGCAGGCGCTGAGCGCGGTGCGTAACGATTACTCTCTGGCGCGTCTGTATGCGATGGGGGTTGATGCGTGGGCGCTGGCGAACCACTTTACCCAGATGCGTCAGGTGCCGGGCTTCGAGCTTAACGGCAACACCGGCGATCTGACCGCCACTCAGGATTGTGTGATTAACAGGAAGTTATCATGGCTCAAATACCAGCAGGGGCAGATCGTCCCGGCCAGTTAAGCCGTAAACAGACCGGCGATGCGTGGGAGTTAAAGGCGCGTCGCTGGCTTGAAGGCAAAGGACTGCATTTCATCGCCGCCAACGTCCGCGGGCGTGGCGGCGAAATCGACCTGATCATGAAAGACGGTCAGGTCATCGTGTTTGTAGAAGTGCGCTTTCGACAGTCCTCCCGTTTTGGCGGTGCTGCCGCCAGCGTGACGCTCGCCAAACAACATAAATTATTACAGACTGCCCACTTGTGGCTTGCCCGCCATAATGGGAGTTTTGATACTGTGGATTGCCGGTTCGATGTGATAGCCTTCACCGGAAATGAGATCGAATGGCTTAAAAACGCTTTTGGCGAAGACGCATAATTAAGATTTAAAAGGGATAACGTGCTCGAAAGAATTAAAGTGTGCTTCACAGAAAGCATCCAGACTCAGATTGCCGCGGCGGAAGCCCTTCCGGATGCTATCTCGCGTGCCGCAATGACGCTGGTGCAATCCCTGCTAAACGGCAACAAAATCCTCTGTTGTGGCAACGGCACGTCAGCCGCCAACGCACAGCATTTTGCTGCCAGCATGATCAATCGTTTTGAAACAGAACGCCCGAGTTTACCTGCCATTGCACTTAATACCGATAATGTGGTCTTAACGGCGATTGCTAACGATCGTCTGCATGACGAAATTTACGCAAAGCAGGTGCGAGCCTTGGGTCATGCCGG
This sequence comes from Enterobacter sp. Acro-832, assembly GCF_011752745.1. Taxonomy (NCBI): domain Bacteria; kingdom Pseudomonadati; phylum Pseudomonadota; class Gammaproteobacteria; order Enterobacterales; family Enterobacteriaceae; genus Enterobacter; species Enterobacter sp. Acro-832. The sequence goes on along the minus strand of NZ_VWWX01000003.1, from coordinate 134,560 downwards.
AGATGTGCTGCTGGCCATCTCCACGCGCGGCAATAGCCGGGATATTGTCAAAGCCGTTGAAGCCGCCGTCACCCGCGACATGACTATCGTGGCCTTAACCGGCTATGACGGGGGTGAGCTGGCGGGTCTGCTTGGGCCGCAGGATGTGGAAATCCGCATTCCGTCTCACCGGAGCGCACGTATTCAGGAAATGCATATGCTCACGGTGAACTGCTTATGTGACTTGATCGATAACACGCTTTTCCCTCACCAGGATGATTAAGGAGTTCTTATGAAGGCTTTATCGACCCTCGCAGTCCTTATGTCTGCATTACTGCTTCAGGGATGTATCGCTGCGGCCGTTGTGGGTACCGCCGCAGTAGGCACCAAAGCGGCAACCGATCCGCGCTCTGTGGGGACACAGGTGGATGACGGTACGCTGGAGCTGCGCGTCAACAGTGCGCTGTCGAAAGACGAACAGATCAAGAAAGAGGCGCGTATCAACGTGACGGCTTACCAGGGCAAAGTGCTGCTGGCAGGCCAGGCGCCGAATATGGAACTCGCCTCGCGTGCGAAACAGATTGCGATGGGCGTTGAAGGGACCACAGAGGTGTTTAACGAAGTGCGTCAGGGCAAGCCAATTGGCCTGGGTGATGCTTCTTCCGATACCTGGATCACCACCAAAGTGCGTTCCCAACTGCTGGGTTCGGACCAGGTGAAATCTTCCAACGTGAAGGTGACGACGGAAAACGGTGAAGTGTTCCTGCTGGGTCTGGTGACCGACCGTGAAGGGAAAGCGGCGGCCGATATTGCCAGCCGGGTGAGCGGCGTGAAGCACGTCACCACCGCGTTTACTTACATTAAATAAAAAAATCCCCTCAAGTGAGGGGATTTTTTTGTAGGCCCGGTAAGCGTAGCGCCACCGGGCGTTTTTCACAGAAGCGCAATACTCCCCACCAGCACCCCACTCAACGCCACCAGCCCTGCGGTGAGCCACAGCGCTTTCGCCGGGAATGACTTACGCAGCATAATCAGCGACGGCAGGCTGATGGCAGGCAACGTGATGAGCAACGCCAGCGCCGGTGCGGTGCCCATGCCGGCCAACATCATGGTCTGAACAATGGGAATTTCTGCGGCGGTAGGGATCACAAACAGGCAGCCTGCAACGGCCATCGCAATGACCCACAACAGCGTGTTGTCGATAGCGCCATCCGCATGCGGGAAGAGCCAGACGCGCGCCGCCCCGAGAACCAGCACCGCCAGGATATAGACCGGGATGGTGCTCCAGAAAAGCTGCCATAGCGCCCTGCCCCAGCGGGCAAAGAACCCGCCCTGCGGCTCGCTGACGTCCAGCTCAATAGACGCGGACTCTGGCGTCTTATCCTTCACCAGATTTTGCACCAGCGTCGCCACCACCAGCACGGTCAGCAGTCCGGCCACCAGACGAATGAACGCGAAATGCCAGCCCAGGACAAAGCCCATAAACACCAGCGTCGCCGGATTGAGCAGCGGGTTGCCCATCCAGAACGCCAGTGCGCCGCCCATTGATACGCGCTGGCGTCGCATCCCTGCCGCCACGGGTGCAGCACAGCAGGAGCACATCATCCCCGGCAGGGAGAAGATCGTTCCCAGCAGCGTCCCCTGAAAGCGCGGCTGTCCGAGGGTTTTCACCAGCCAGTTGCGCGGGATCAGCACCTGAATCAGTGAGCCCAGGATCACGCCCAGGACGGCAGCCTTCCAGACGGCAAGGAAGTAGACCATGGCATAGTCCCACGCCGCCTGAAGCGGGCTGGCATCAGCCTGAGCGAGAATAGATTTACCGATGCTGTGCGTTTCGGCGGCGGTGAAGGCTTTGCCGTAGTACGGCTGCCATTTCACGTACCAGAGGCCAATAATGACCACGAGAAAGAAGAGTGCGGGCTTCCACCATTGAACAGGTGTTGCCGCCTGAGATGAAGACTGACCAGTCATAGCATTCCCCGGAGAGTATGAGTAATTAGCCGGGGGAGTTTACGCCTCGCCCTGCGCGATTTCACGCAGTTTTGCCGAAGGGATAATGTTTACGCCCGCTTTTGACGGGGCCAGTCCCTCTTTTAACATCGCCCGCGCGACATCCCGCGCCTCGATGGCTTTCCAGTTGCCGGGAAGGATCCGAAACAGCGGGGCCAGCATCGACTCGTTAAAGCGGCGCTCGTCGCGGTGGCCGATCAGCATCGAGGGGCGCACAATCGTCAGTTGCTCCCATTTCTGCGCAATCAGTGCATCCTCCATCTTGCCCTTCACCTTGTTGTAGAAGAAAGGCGATCCGGCACTGGCGCCCAGCGCGCTGACCACCAGAAAATGTCTGGCCCCCAGCTTTTTCGCCGTAAGCGCGGTGTCCACCACCAGCGTATAGTCGGCGTGGATAAATGCCTCTTTGCTCCCCGCCTCCCGCCGCGTGGTGCCCAGACAGCAAAACGCGATATCAATGGGATCCTGCACCTGCGCCAGCGCATCCGTCAGTTGAGGATCGTGCGGATTAAAGACGCCGGAGATGTCCGCCAGCGGTCGACGCGTCGGGGCGGCGATGTAGTTCACGCGGCGATCCTGAATCAGCAGCCGCAGCAGATGATCGCCCACTAGCCCGGTAGCCCCGGTAATCAGTACCTGACTCATCGTATCCCCTTTACAGAATTGTCCGTTTGCGAACTCAGCGTCGTCGACCACACTTAGAAGTCTGTTACAGGTAAGTATTTACCACAAGCGGAGAAAAATCAGTCTGAAGCCAAAACAACGGAGGAAGCATGGGCAAGAAAATCGCAGTCTTGATTACCGACGAGTTTGAAGATTCAGAATTCACCTCTCCTGCAGAGGCGTTCCGCAAGGCGGGACATGAGGTCATCACCATCGAGAAAGAAGCGGGCAAAACGGTGACAGGTCATAAGGGCGAGGCAACCGTAACCATTGATGAGACCATCGATAACGTTAGCCCCTCCGATTTTGACGCACTGCTATTACCCGGCGGCCATTCACCGGATTCCCTGCGCGGAGACGAGCGCTTCGTGACCTTCACCCGGGACTTTGTCTCTACCGGCAAACCGGTCTTTGCCATCTGTCACGGCCCGCAGCTGCTCATCAGCGCGGAGGTTGTCCGCGGGCGTAAGCTCACGGCGGTGAAACCGATCGTTATCGATCTGAAAAATGCGGGCGCCGAATTTTACGATCAGGAGGTGGTCAACGACAAAGACCAGCTGATCACCAGCCGGACCCCGGACGATCTCCCGGCGTTTAACCGCGAAGCGCTACGCCTGCTCGGCGCGTAGCCAGTGCAGCTTCTTGCCAAAGCCCAGGGTGTTGTCGGTAAATTTCAGCTCATCGAGGCGGATTTCCCACACCGGGGCTTTTAGCGCAGCGGCAACCGGAAAGCGGCGCGTGTAGTGCTTACGACGCGCGTCGCTCTCTTCTCCGTCCAGACGACGGATTTCCCCTTTAAACTGTACTCCACGGATCAGCGCGACCGTTTTCGGCTGGCCATTCACCGTGCCCGCGACCTTCGCCTGCTGGCCGGTCATCTGCGCATGACGCGTTTTGTCTTCACTCATGACATAAAACGCGACGCGCTCCGGATCGTAGTAGTAAAACGCGTTTGCGCACCACATCTCACCCTCGCTGTAGACGCACCAGGTGACGACGTGCTGCTTCGCCAGCCAGCGGTTGATGGCTGCCAGTGTTTCCATTTTCGTTCTCTCTCATGCTATGGTGCGTTCACCTTAACATACTGAATCTGTTTACCGTGTGCTGGTTTCTCTATCTTGTCCGAACCGCTGATAACGCACTCTACACCGGGATAACCACCGATGTGGCGCGGCGTTTTTTACAACATCAAACGGGGAAAGGGGCAAAAGCGCTGCGGGGGAAAGGGGAATTACAGCTCGCCTTTTCGGCGCCCGTCGGTGACCGATCGCTGGCCCTCAGGCTGGAATACCGCATCAAACAGCTGACGAAGCGCCAGAAAGAGCGCCTCGTGACCGGAGACGGCTCCTTTGAGGCGCTACGCGAGAGCCTGATTAAAAGCGATTGAAATGGTCGTGGTACTCGACCAGGCCATTGACGCCGTTGAGCGCGTCGTCCGCCAGACGGTGCACCTGGAACGCGGATTCCGTACCCGGCCAGCGGCAGCGCAGATCGTAATGCGCGGCCTGCTCGAAGCCTAAACGGCCATAGAACGCCGGATCGCCCAGCGCAACAACGGCCGCATAACCGAACTCATTGAGCGAATCCAGTCCTTCATAGACCAGCTGACGCGCCAGCCCCTGCCCGCGATAGTTTTCATCCACCGCCAGCGGCGCCATACCGACCCACTGCAGCTCTTCGCCCTGAACGGTGACCGGACTGAAGGCAACATAGCCCACCACCTGACCTTCGTCATCGGTGGCGACCAGCCCCAGCGTAATCAGACCGTCTTCGCGGAGATCGTGGACCAGCTGGGCTTCGGCATCGCTCGCGAAAGCACGGCGCAGCAGCGCATCGATCCCCGGCGCATCAATCCCTATTTCGACTCGAATCAGCATGGCTCACCTACTGAAGTGTGTTTACTGTCCGGCGGGGCTTTCAGCCCAGCCTCAACGAAATCTGCCATTTGCATCAACATCACGCGCAGCGCTTTCGGCATCTGCTCCAGCTCAATGGCATCCATTAAATTCTTCACGTACAGGCCCAGCTCCGTGTCGCCTTCAATCACCAGACGGCGCTGGAAGAAGAGCGTATCCGGATCCTGTTTACGCGCGGCGATCATCAGCAGATCGCTGGCGTTGGCGCTAAAGCTCACGTCCGCCTCGGCGGTTTCGCGGACGATCAGCTGGTCATTCTCAACGGAGGTAAACCAGCGCAGCCCGATGTCACGCACCTCAATGCTCAACCAGCGGCCTTCCAGGAATTCCAGCTCGCCATCCTGCAGCGCCTGGCGGAACTGCCAGCTCAGAACCTGCTCCAGCACCTGACGTTTAAGCGCGAACGGCGCCAGCTTGACCGGCACGCTCAGCATTGATGGGCCAAATTGTACGAGACGTGAACGCAGTTTATCCAGCACGAGCTTTACTCCCTGATATCTATAGTCCTGCTATTTTGCCATATCCGACGCACAACATAGCGGCGTAAATCAACAAACCGTCGTCCGGACAACCTCATTATTGGTGCCATCAATACGCCATTAGCTGCCTTAAATCAAAAATTGTCGCGTATGGGTTAATTAAAATCCCAGCTCGTTAACATTTTTGCGATCGACAACATCAGGATAAATTATGGAGCTGCTCTGCCCTGCCGGAAACCTTCCGGCGCTTAAGGCGGCCATCGAAAATGGGGCCGATGCGGTCTATATCGGGCTGAAAGATGACACCAATGCCCGCCATTTTGCTGGCCTCAACTTTACGGAGAAAAAGCTTCAGGAAGCCGTTAACTTCGTTCACCAGCACCGCCGCAAGCTGCATATCGCCATCAATACCTTTGCTCATCCTGACGGGTACGCCCGCTGGCAACGCGCGGTGGATATGGCGGCACAGCTGGGTGCCGATGCGTTGATTCTGGCCGACCTCGCCATGCTTGAGTATGCGGCAGAACGCTATCCCCATATTGAGCGCCACGTCTCTGTTCAGGCATCTGCCACCAACGAAGAGGCCGTGCGTTTTTATCACCGAAACTTTGACGTGGCCCGCGTGGTGCTGCCGCGCGTGCTCTCTATCCATCAGGTTAAGCAACTCGCACGCGTCACGCCAGTGCCGCTGGAAGTTTTTGCCTTTGGCAGCCTGTGCATTATGGCCGAAGGCCGTTGCTATCTTTCCTCGTATCTGACCGGCGAGTCGCCAAATACCGTCGGGGCCTGCTCCCCTGCCCGCTTTGTCCGCTGGCAGCAAACGCCGCAGGGGCTGGAATCCCGCCTGAATGAGGTGCTGATCGACCGCTATCAGGACGGTGAAAACGCCGGTTATCCCACCCTGTGTAAAGGCCGCTATCTGGTCGACGGCGAGCGTTACCACGCCCTGGAAGAGCCCACCAGCCTCAACACGCTGGAGCTGCTGCCGGAACTGCTGGCGGCCAATATTGCCTCGGTGAAAATCGAAGGTCGCCAGCGTAGCCCGGCCTACGTGAGCCAGGTGGCGAAAGTGTGGCGTCAGGCCATCGACCGCTGCATGGCAGACCCGCAGAACTACGCTCCGCAGCAGGCCTGGATGGAGACGCTCGGATCGATGTCCGAAGGCACGCAAACCACGCTGGGCGCGTATCACCGTAAATGGCAGTGAGAAAATCATGAAATATTCATTAGGACCGGTGCTTTACTACTGGCCAAAAGAGACGCTGGAAGATTTTTACCAACAGGCCGCCACCAGCAGCGCCGATGTGATTTACCTCGGTGAAGCGGTGTGCAGCAAGCGCCGCGCCACCAAAGTGGGCGACTGGCTGGAGATGGCGAAAAGCCTGGCCGGCAGCGGCAAGCAGGTCGTGCTCTCCACCCTTGCGCTGGTGCAGGCGTCTTCCGAACTGGGCGAGCTGAAACGCTACGTAGAGAACGGCGAGTTCCTGCTGGAAGCGAGCGATCTCGGCGTGGTGAACATGTGCGCCGAACGCAGGCTGCCGTTTGTCGCGGGTCATGCCCTGAACTGCTACAACGCCGTGACCCTGCGCCTGCTGCTCAAACAGGGCATGACGCGCTGGTGCATGCCGGTTGAACTCTCCCGCGACTGGCTGGCAAACCTGCTCACGCAGTGCGAAGAGCTGGGCATTCGCAACAAGTTTGAAGTGGAAGTGCTGAGCTACGGGCATCTGCCGCTGGCCTATTCCGCCCGCTGCTTTACCGCGCGCTCGGAAGACCGTCCGAAAGACGAGTGCGAAACCTGCTGCATTAAGTACCCGAACGGGCGCAGCATGCTGTCGCAGGAGAACCAACAGGTGTTTGTTCTCAACGGTATTCAGACCATGAGCGGCTATGTCTATAACCTCGGCAACGAGCTGGCGTCGATGGACGGGCTGGTAGATATGGTGCGCCTGTCGCCGCTCGATACCGGCGTGTTCGCGATGCTGGACGCCTTCCGCGCTAACGAAAACGGTGCCGCTCCGCTGCCGCTGACGGCGAACAGCGACTGTAACGGCTACTGGAAGCGTCTGGCCGGGCTGGAACTTCAGGCCTAAAAAAGGCTCACTTTGTTAACAACGGTTATCATTTTTTAATGCAGTATTAAAGATTCACCGTCGACAAAGTGAGCTGTTATGACTGACAAAACCCTTCCGTTTTCGGTGCTGGATCTGGCGCCGATCCCACAAGGCTCCTCGGCGAGAGAAGCCTTTTCGCACTCTCTGGATCTGGCTCAGCTGGCCGAAAAGCGTGGCTATCACCGCTACTGGCTGGCCGAACACCACAACATGGTGGGCATTGCCAGCGCCGCCACCTCGGTACTGATTGGTTATCTGGCGGCAAATACCACCACGCTGCACCTGGGCTCCGGCGGCGTGATGCTGCCGAACCACGCCCCGCTGGTGATCGCCGAGCAGTTCGGCACGCTGAATACCCTCTATCCGGGCCGTATCGATTTAGGGCTTGGCCGTGCGCCGGGCAGCGATCAGCCGACCATGCGCGCCCTGCGTCGCCATATGAGCGGCGATATTGATAACTTCCCACGCGACGTGGCCGAACTGGTGGACTGGTTCGACGCGCGTGACCCGAACCCGCACGTGCGCCCGGTACCGGGTTACGGCGAGAAGATCCCGGTATGGCTGTTGGGCTCAAGCCTCTACAGCGCGCAGCTTGCCGCCCAGCTGGGGCTGCCGTTTGCGTTTGCCTCCCATTTCGCGCCGGATATGCTGCATCAGGCGCTGCATCTTTACCGTACGCACTTCAAACCGTCCGAGCGTCTGGAGAAACCGTACGCGATGGTGTGTATCAACATCATTGCTGCCGACAGCAATCGCGACGCGGAATTCCTGTTCACCTCCATGCAACAGGCGTTTGTGAAGCTGCGTCGCGGGGAGACGGGCCAGCTTCCGCCACCGGTGGAGAATATGCATCAGCTGTGGTCAGCTTCAGAGCAGTATGGCGTTCAGCAGGCGCTGAGCATGTCGCTGGTAGGCGATAAAGCGAAAGTGCGTCACGGGCTGGAGGCGGTACTGCGTGAAACGCAGGCGGATGAAATTATGGTTAACGGCCAGATTTTCGATCACCAGGCGCGTTTGCACTCGTTTGAGCTGGCCATGCAGGTGAAAAAGGAGTTGGTGGGGTAGTTTTTTGCCGGATGGCGGCTACGCCTTATCCGGCCTACGCGATCCCTGTAGGCCCGGTAAGCGTAGCGCCACCGGGCTTTGCATTTACTGATAGACAGGCAACAGATTAAAACTCGACAGCACGTGTACCAGGGCATTGCCCGCGCCGAACACCAGGATCAGCGTAATCATCGGCTTACCGCCCCAGACGCGGAATTTCGGGCTGCCGAAGCGTTTACGTGATTTACGCGCCAGCAGCGCGGGCACTATTGCCGCCCAGATGGTTGCCGCCAGTCCGGCATAGCCGATGGCGTACAGGAAGCCGTTCGGCCACAGCAGGCCGCCCACAATCGGCGGCAGGAAGGTCAGCAGCGCGGTTTTGAAGCGCCCCATCGCAGAATCATCAAAGCCAAACAGATCCGCCAGGTAGTCAAACAGGCCCAGCGTCACGCCGAGGAAAGAGCTTGCCACCGCGAAGTTAGAGAAGATGACCAGCAGCAGATCCAGGCTGCGGCTGTTCAGCACGCCGCTCAGCGCCTGCACCAGCACGTCAATGTTACCGCCCTTATGCGCAATACCGATAAATTCCGGGCGCGGGATGTTGCCCATCGTTCCGAGCAGCCAGATGACGTACAGCGCCAGCGCCAGCAGCGTGCCGTAGACCAGACACTTCACAATGGTGCGCGGATCTTTGCCGTAGTACTTCATCAGGCTCGGCACGTTGCCGTGGTAGCCGAACGACGCCAGACAGAACGGCAGCGTCATCAGCAGGTACGGCGTATAGGAGGTATTCACTTCGGCAACGTTAAACAGCGTGGCGGGCGTCACGTGCCCCAGCAGGCTGCCGAAGGTCAGGAAGAAGGTGATGACCTTCGCGCCCAGTACGATTGCCGTCATCCGGCTTACCGCTTTGGTACTCATCCAGACGATAAACGCCACGCCCAGCGCAAAGCACAGCCCGGCCAGACGCGCCGGAACGTTCAGCGACATCTCAGAGAAGGTGTGATGCAGAATCGAACCGCTTGCCGAAATATATGCGTAGGTCAGGATATAGAGCACAAAGGCAATGGACAGACCGTTCACCAGGTTCCAGCCTTTGCCCAGCAGGTCTTTGGTGATGGTGTCGAAGCTCGCGCCAATGCGGTAGTTCAGGTTGGCTTCGAGGATCATTAGCCCGGAATGGAGCATACAGAACCAGGTAAAGACCAGCGCGGCCAGCGACCAGAAGAACCACGCACCGGACATGACCACGGGCAGGGAGAACATCCCGGCACCTATAATGGTTCCGCCGATGATCACCACGCCGCCAAGCAGCGAAGGTGACGTTTGGGTGGTGGTTAGTGTCGCCATACAGCCTTTTCTCCAGTCAATCATGCGGTTCTGCATTTTAATGTGACGCACTGTACCAGTACAAGAGTACAAAGGGAATAAAAAAAGCCCCGATAGCATGTATCGGGGCTGTATATTTTACTTTACGTCAGAAGCGTAAGGCTTACGCGTCACCGAAACGACGACGGCTGGTGCCTTCTTCACGACGTGGACCACGGCTTTCGCGGCGCTCGCCGGAGAAACGACGGCCTTCACCACCGCGACCTTCGCTGCGGCCGCCTTCACGACGCTCGCCGCCGAAACCGCGACCACCGCCACGACGTTCGCCGCCACGGTCAGGACGTGGCTGTGCATCGCCCAGCAGCTGCATGTTCATCGGCTTGTTCAGGATGCGGGTACGCGTAAAGTGCTGCAGTACTTCACCCGGCATGCCTTTTGGCAGCTCGATGGTTGAGTGGGATGCGAACAGCTTGATGTTACCGATGTAACGGCTGCTGATGTCGCCTTCGTTAGCGATCGCGCCAACGATGTGACGAACTTCAACGCCATCATCACGGCCCACTTCAATGCGGTACAGTTCCATGTCACCTGCGTCGCGACGTTCACGACGTGGACGGTCTTCACCACCACGCTCTGGACGGTCACCACGTGGGCCACGATCGTTACGGTCGCCACGACGTTCGAAGCGATCGTCACGGTCACGGAATTCACGTTTAGGACGCATCGGCGCATCTGGTGGCACGATCAGGCTACGTTCGCCCTGAGCCATTTTCAGCAGTGCTGCAGCCAGGGTTTCCATGTCCAGCTCTTCGCCTTCAGCAACAGGCTGAATCTGCGACAGCAGCGCGCGGTACTGATCCAGATCGCTGCTTTCCAGCTGCTGCTGTACTTTGGCGGCGAATTTTTCCAGACGGCGTTTGCCCAGCAGCTCTGCGTTTGGCAGGTCCGCTTCTGGAATGGTCAGCTTCATGGTGCGTTCGATGTTACGCAGCAGACGACGCTCGCGGTTCTCAACGAACAGCAGCGCACGGCCAGCACGACCCGCACGACCGGTACGGCCGATACGGTGAACGTAAGACTCGGAATCCATCGGGATGTCGTAGTTAACAACCAGGCTGATACGCTCAACGTCCAGACCACGTGCTGCCACGTCGGTTGCAATCAGGATATCCAGACGACCGTCTTTCAGACGCTCCAGAGTCTGCTCACGCAGGGCCTGGTTCATGTCACCGTTCAGCGCTGCGCTGTTGTAGCCGCTACGCTCCAGGGCTTCAGCCACTTCCAGGGTCGCGTTTTTGGTACGAACGAAGATAATCGCCGCATCAAAATCTTCCGCTTCCAGGAAACGTACCAGCGCTTCGTTTTTACGCATGCCGTACACAGACCAGTAGCTCTGGCTGATGTCCGGGCGAGTGGTTACGCTGGACTGAATACGCACTTCCTGCGGCTCTTTCATGAAGCGGCGGGTAATGCGACGGATAGCTTCCGGCATGGTTGCAGAGAACAGCGCGGTCTGATGACCGTCCGGGATCTGCGCCATAATGGTTTCAACGTCTTCGATGAAGCCCATACGCAGCATTTCATCTGCTTCATCCAGTACCAGACCGCTCAGTTTAGAGAGGTCCAGGGTACCGCGCTTCAGGTGATCCAGCAGACGGCCCGGCGTACCGACAACAATCTGTGGGCCCTGGCGCAGGGCGCGTAACTGCACGTCATAACGCTGGCCGCCGTACAGGGCAACCACGTTTACGCCGCGCATATGTTTAGAGAATTCCGTCATGGCTTCTGCAACCTGAACAGCCAGTTCACGGGTTGGAGCCAGAACGAGGATCTGCGGTGCACGCAGGTCCGGATCAATGTTGTTCAGCAGCGGCAGCGAGAACGCTGCAGTTTTACCGCTACCAGTCTGGGCCATGCCCAGCACGTCACGACCAGAAAGCAGGTGTGGGATACACTCAGCCTGGATCGGAGATGGTTTTTCGTAACCCAGATCGTTAAGGGCTTCAAGGATAGGAGCCTTCAGGCCCAGATCTGCAAAAGTGGTTTCGAATTCAGCCATGTAGTACGAGTGCCTCAATGTCAATGGCGGCCAGTCTACTTAGCTCATCGTGAAAATGATTAGCAATTTTCATTGAAAAGTGTGAACCGGCTCAAAGTAGGTGTATTGACGAACAACAACGCCCTCACCAGTTAAGGTGATGGCAATCAAAAGATTACGGGCTGATGTTTATGTCGTCAGCTATTGCTGGTCCGATTCTGCCAGGTCGTCTTGCTCCTGGCCCAAGAGCGATAATTCCAACAATGCATAACGGTGCTCAACGAAGTTGTGTACGTTGTTAGCAACCGCTAATTTGAACAGTGCCGTAGCGCTGTCCTTATCCCCCAGACTTAGGTAGTACTTACCTAAATAGAAGTTGGTTTCACTGAGATGCTCAGCGAGCGAGGTGTTATCCGTTGCGTCCGCCTTGAGGCGTTCCATCAGCGTTGCTTCGCTAATGTTGCCCAGGTAGAACTCGACAATGTTCCATCCCCACTGTTCCTTGTCCGATTTATCGAAGCGCTGTTTCAGTGCCTCTTTTGCCTGCTTCTCATCGAGCTTCCGCTCAACGATGTAAAGCCACAGGCTACGGAAAGGATCATTAGGATCGTCTTGATAAAACGCCAGCAGATCATCTTGCGCTAACTTGTCACGACCGCCGTAATACAATGCGATACCGCGATTCAAGTGCGCGTAGTTGTAAGTTGGATCAAGCTCAAGTACAGAATCAAACGCTTCATAGGCAGCATCAAAATTGCCTGCCTGCGTTAAATAAATGCCTAAGTAATTGAATACTTCAGGCATATCAGGTCGGATAGCCAGCGCTTGTGAAAAATCATTTCGCGCCAATGCCCTCAGACCGAGACTATCATACAACACTCCGCGCTCATATAAAAGCTGTGCGCGTTCGTCATCGGTTAAAGCCCGACTGGCAAGTATTTGTTCCATGCGTGCCAGGATCACTTCCTGCTGCAAAGTCGGTTGCAATGGCACTGCGAGGACTTCGCTCTTACGCCAGGCAGAGTTGCTGCATCCTGCCAGCGTTAAAGCTGTCGCAACGAAACACCAGCGCAAAAAAGGCTTCATTTCCCACTCCCGAAGACAACTATTGGATGAACGTCCTGTCCCCCGGCGGCTTAACAAGGCGTCCTGCCTGATAATAGGCCCTCCGCAAAGCGGAGGGCAAATGGCAACTTACTCGCCTTGCTGTTCTGCGGCCTGTGCTTCTGGCGCAGCAGCTGGCTGAGACTGCTCGGTTGCTTCTTTAATGCTCAGACGGATACGGCCCTGGCGATCAACTTCCAGAACTTTAACCGGTACTTCCTGACCCATCTGCAGGTAATCGGTCACTTTCTCAACGCGCTTGTCAGCGATCTGAGAGATGTGAACCAGACCTTCTTTACCGCCACCGATGGCAACGAACGCGCCAAAGTCAACGATACGGGTCACTTTACCTGCATAGACGCGGCCCACTTCGATTTCTGCAGTGATTTCTTCGATGCGACGGATCGCGAATTTCGCTTTCTCGCCGTCGGTTGCTGCGATCTTCACAGTACCGTCATCTTCGATTTCGATGGTGGTGCCAGTCTCTTCGGTCAGCGCACGGATTACGGAACCGCCCTTACCGATAACATCTTTGATCTTGTCTGGATTGATCTTGATGGTGTGAATACGCGGTGCGAATTCAGAGATATCACCGCGTGGCGCGTTGATAGCCTGTTCCATCACGCCCAGGATGTGCAGACGCGCACCTTTAGCCTGGTTCAGAGCAACCTGCATGATCTCTTTGGTGATACCTTCAATTTTGATATCCATCTGCAGCGCAGAGATACCGTCGCGGGAACCCGCCACTTTGAAGTCCATATCGCCCAGGTGGTCTTCGTCGCCCAGAATGTCAGACAGAACAACATAGTTGTCGCCTTCTTTCACCAGGCCCATTGCGATACCCGCAACGGCGGCTTTGATTGGCACGCCTGCATCCATCAGCGCCAGAGAGGCACCACACACGGAAGCCATAGAAGAAGAACCGTTGGATTCGGTGATTTCAGACACCACACGTACGGTGTACGGGAATTTGTCTGCTTCTGGCATGACTGCCAGCACGCCGCGCTTCGCCAGACGACCGTGACCAATTTCACGACGCTTCGGCGAGCCAACCATACCGGTTTCGCCTACGGAGTACGGAGGGAAGTTGTAGTGGAACAGGAAGCTGTCAGTACGCTCGCCCATCAGTTCGTCGATGATCTGTGCGTCACGTGCCGTACCCAAGGTCGCGGTAACCAGCGCCTGCGTTTCGCCACGGGTGAACAGCGCGGAACCGTGAGTACGTGGCAGCACGCCAGTACGCACATCCAGACCACGGATCATGTCTTTTTCACGGCCATCGATACGCGGCTCGCCTGCCAGAACGCGGCTACGAACAACGTTTTTCTCGATAGCGTGCAGAATTTCGCTCAGCTCGTTAGCATCCAGCGTTTCGTCTTCAGCAACCAGCGTTGCGATAGTTTCAGACTTGATCACGTCAACCTGAGCGTAACGCTCCTGTTTGTCAGTGATGCGGTACGCATCGCTCAGACGAGATTCTGCCAGAGCTGCAACGCGTGCATTCAGTGCGTCGTTAGCTGCTTCTGGCTGCCAGTCCCAACGTGGTTTACCGGCTTCTTTCACCAGATCGTTGATGTTCTGGATAACAACCTGCTGCTGGTCATGGCCGAAGACCACAGCACCCAGCATCTGGTCTTCGCTCAGCAGTTCAGCTTCGGATTCAACCATCAGCACAGCGGCTTCAGTACCCGCAACCACCAGGTCCAGCTTACTTTCTTTCAGCTCTTCCTGAGTTGGGTTCAGCACGTACTGGTCATTGATGTAACCGACGCGCGCGGCACCGATTGGGCCATTGAATGGAATACCAGACAGTGACAGGGCAGCGGACGCACCGATCATCGCCACGATGTCCGGGTTAACCTGTGGGTTAACGGAAACAACGGTCGCGATAACCTGTACTTCGTTAACGAAGCCTTCCGGGAACAGCGGACGAACCGGGCGGTCAATCAGACGCGCGATCAGGGTTTCGCCTTCGCTTGGACGGCCTTCACGACGGAAGAAGCCACCCGGGATTTTACCGGCAGCGTAGGTACGCTCCTGGTAGTTAACGGTCAGCGGGAAGAAGTCCTGACCTGGTTTAGCTTTTTTCTGGCCCACAACGGTAACGAATACCGCGGTGTCATCCATGCTTACCATAACGGCAGCAGTAGCCTGACGTGCCATCATGCCGGTTTCCAGCGTGACGGTATGTTGACCATACTGGAATTTACGAACGATCGGATTCAGCAAAGTTCTGTCCTTTCTTAAATGTTTGACAGCACACCACCGGTGTGCTGTCGATTTGACCCGACCTTCTTCGCATCCTCGCGACTAATGACAACCAACACCCCCCTGGGTGAAGCCTCTCATTAGCCGCGCGAACCTCTGCAATGAAGATCATTTATAGCAACAATACAATAGTTTCCAGTGAATTGCTGCCGTCTGCTTGAAAAAAGGGGCCATCAGGCCCCCTTTTCTGAAACTCGCAAGACTTAGCGACGCAGACCCAGACGCTCGATCAGCGCGGTGTAGCGTGCAACATCTTTACGTTTCAGGTAGTCGAGCAGTTTACGACGCTGAGAAACCATACGCAGCAGACCACGACGGCTGTGGTGATCTTTTTTGTGCTCTGCAAAGTGACCCTGCAGGTGGTTAATCTGTGCAGTCAGCAGTGCAACCTGAACTTCGGTAGAACCGCTGTCGTTAGTACCACGACCAAACTCAGAAACGATTTTAGCTTTAGCTTCAACGCTTAGAGACATTTTCAAACTCCAAAGTATAAAGAATGTAAGGATGCCGATCTCTAATTCAGCAATCCCATGTACGCCCCGCAGATTGTTAAACAATTTACCAGGCGTTAAGCGGCGATATTCTACTCGTCTCCCCTGCTTATCGCAAGGTGAGCCGTTATCACCGTCACGCGTCGACCGGATATTCGACGACCAGACGACGCGGCGCAACGCGCCCTTCGCCATCCATTTCGCCCATCCCGATGAATTTCCCTTCGTCACCTTCGGTCACGCGCACCAGGCCTTCCAGCGGCGCTTCCGCCGTACGAACCGGGTTGCCGTTCTTAAAGTAAACGGACGATGTTAAAGGAAGATTAACAACCGGGAAGTCCGCAGCCGGACTGTCCATCGGCATCAGCAGCGGATCCAGCAAATCTGCCGGCGCGATCCCCTGCGCTTCAGCCTGTTCAACCAGCTCGCGCAAATGTTCCAGGGTCACCATCCGCTCCACCGGGTACTTGCTCACCGCCAGACGACGCAGGTAAATCACATGCGCGCCGCAGCCCAGTTTTTCACCGAGGTCGTCGATGATGGTGCGAATATAGGTCCCTTTCGAACAGTGCACTTCCAGCTCCAGCTCATCGCCTTCATGGCGAATAAAGAGCAGCTCATACACGGTAATCGGACGGGCTTCACGCGGGACCTCAATGCCCTGGCGCGCATATTCGTAGAGTTTTTTCCCCTGATACTTCAGTGCCGAATACATCGACGGTACCTGCATCGTATCCCCACGGAAGCTCTCCAGCGCCGCATCAAGCTGCTCCGCGCTGAACGTCACCGGACGCTCCTCCACGACCTGACCATCCGCGTCGGAGGTATCCGTGCGCTGGCCCAGCTTAGCGATAACGCGATAACGCTTATCGGAGTCGAGCAGGTACTGGGAAAACTTTGTCGCCTCTCCCAGACAGACCGGCAGCATGCCGGTTGCCAGCGGGTCGAGCGCGCCGGTGTGGCCCGCACGGTTGGCGTTAAAAATACGCTTCACTTTCTGCAGCACGTCGTTGCTGGAAGCGCCCTGGGGTTTATCCAGCAGCAGCACACCATGCACGTCGCGACCACGACGACGAGGACGACTCATCAGTCCTCCTTGCTGTCGTCCGCCGGGTTAACACGACGCTCATCGTCATGTTTAACCACGCTGGTCACCAGGTTGGACATACGCATACCTTCGACCAGCGAGTTGTCGTAGAAAAAGGTCAGTTCAGGCACGATACGCAGGCGCATCGCCTTACCGAGCAGAGAGCGGATGAAACCAGACGCTTCCTGCAGCGCTTTGATGCCGTTTTTCACTGCGGCTTCGTCCTGATCGTTCAGGAAGGTGACAAACACTTTGGCATAGGCCAGGTCACGGGACATTTCCACACCGGAAACGGTGGTCATCATGCCGACGCGTGGGTCTTTAATTTCACGTTGCAGAATGAGTGCGATCTCTTTCTGCATTTCCTGCGCTACGCGCTGAGGGCGACCAAATTCTTTCGCCATAATAAATTCTCCAGACAAAAAAGGGGCTAAAGCCCCTTTTTGAAATTATTGCCGGGTGGCGCGAGGCGATCCCGGCTTACAATCGGTAATTAAGCGATGGTACGCTGAATTTCGATGATCTCGAACACTTCGATCATATCGCCAACGCGAACGTCGTTGTAGTTCTTCACGCCGATACCACATTCCATGCCGTTACGGACTTCGTTAACGTCATCTTTGAAGCGGCGCAGGGATTCCAGCTCGCCTTCGTAGATAACCACGTTGTCACGCAGTACGCGGATTGGGTTGTGACGCTTGATGTTACCTTCGGTAACCATACAGCCCGCGATCGCACCGAATTTCGGTGATTTGAACACGTCACGTACTTCAGCCAGACCGATGATCTGCTGTTTCAGCTCAGGAGACAGCATGCCGCTCATCGCTGCTTTCACTTCGTCGATCAGGTTATAGATGACGGAGTAGTAACGCAGATCCAGACTTTCGGATTCAATCACTTTACGCGCAGACGCATCCGCACGAACGTTGAAGCCAACCAGGATAGCGTTGGACGCAGCAGCCAGGGTTGCGTCGGTTTCGGTGATACCACCTACGCCAGAACCGATGATCTTCACTTTCACTTCGTCGGTAGACAGTTTCAGCAAGGAGTCGGAGATCGCTTCCACAGAGCCCTGAACGTCGGCTTTCAGCACAATGTTCACTTCGTGAACTTCGCCCTCGGTCATGTTGGCAAACATGTTCTCGAGTTTAGATTTCTGCTGACGAGCCAGTTTAACTTCACGGAATTTGCCCTGACGATACAGTGCCACTTCACGCGCTTTCTTCTCGTCACGCACAACGGTCACTTCGTCACCGGCAGCCGGAACACCGGACAGACCTAGGATTTCCACTGGAATGGACGGACCCGCTTCCAGCACTTCCTGACCCAGTTCGTTACGCATCGCACGAACGCGACCGTATTCGAAACCGCACAGAACGATATCGCCTTTATGCAGCGTACCTTCACGAACCAGAACGGTAGCAACCGGGCCACGTCCTTTATCCAGGAAGGATTCGATAACCGCACCGCTCGCCATACCGTTACGGATGGCTTTCAGCTCCAGAACTTCGGCCTGCAGCAGGATCGCGTCCAGCAGTTCGTCGATACCGGTACCCGCTTTCGCAGACACGTGTACGAACTGGCTTTCGCCGCCCCACTCTTCCGGCAGGATACCGTACTGGGAGAGTTCGTTTTTAACACGATCGGGATCCGCTTCTGGCTTATCGATCTTGTTCACGGCAACCACAACCGGCACACCGGCTGCTTTCGCGTGCTGGATAGCTTCGATGGTCTGCGGCATGACGCCGTCGTCCGCCGCAACAACCAGAACAACGATATCCGTCGCCTGAGCACCACGAGCACGCATAGAGGTAAACGCGGCGTGGCCCGGGGTATCCAGGAAGGTAATCATACCGTTGTCAGTTTCTACGTGGTATGCACCGATGTGCTGGGTAATACCACCCGCTTCGCCAGAGGCAACCTTGGTAGAGCGAATGTAGTCAAGCAGAGAGGTCTTGCCGTGGTCAACGTGACCCATGATGGTCACTACCGGTGCGCGCGGTTCTGCCGCAGCACCAGTGTCACGGTCGCTCATTACTGCTTCTTCCAGCTCGTTTTCGCGACGCAGGATAACTTTGTGGCCCATCTCTTCCGCAACCAGCTGCGCAGTTTCCTGATCGATCACCTGGTTGATGGTTGCCATCGCGCCCAGCTTCATCATCGCTTTGATGACCTGAGAGCCTTTAACCGCCATCTTGTTCGCCAGTTCACCAACGGTAATGGTTTCGCCGATCACAACGTCACGGTTAACGGCCTGAGCCGGCTTCTGGAAGCCCTGCTGCAGAGCGGAACCTTTACGCTTGCCGCCTTTACCACCGCGAACAGCCGCGCGTGCTTCTTCACGGTCAGCTTTGGATTCAGCGTGCTTGTTACCTTTTTTCGCCGGACGCGCTGCTTTTGCATTACGACCACGGCCACGGCCGCCTTCTACTTCACGGTCGTTATCATCTTCAGCCTGACGTGCGTGCTGAGAAGTGGTCACGTGATAATCGCTGGTGTCTTCAGACTGCTCAGCGGTATCAACACCGTTCTTCTCATTTTCTTCAGCCATACGACGCGCTTCTTCGGCGACGCGGCGAGCTTCTTCTTCCAGCTTACGGCGGGCTTCTTCTTCCGCTTTACGCTTCAGCTCGGCAGCTTCATTTTCACGGCGGGCTTTTTCAGCCTGGGCGGTTTTGGTCATTTCGTCTGTCTGTTGATTGCTCACTTTGTCTTTTTCCGCAGCGTCACGCTTCACTTTATCACTTGCGTCGCGTTTCGCTTTTTCTGCGGCCTCACGTTCAGCTTTTAATTCTGCTTCACGTTTGGCGGCTGCTTCCGCCTCACGCTGAGCTTGTTCTTCCGCTTCACGCTGTGCCTGCTCTTCCGCAGCAAGGCGTTCTGCCTCTTGCGGATCACGTTTTACAAAGGTGCGCGTCTTGCGGACTTCAATTTGTACCGATTTGCTTTTGCCACCGGTACCAGGGATGTTTAACGTGCTACGCGTTTTGCGCTGCAGCGTTAACTTGTCAGGCGTAGAGCCGTGTTCACGGTTCAGGTGCGTTAACAAGGTTTGTTTTTCTTGCGCGGTCACCGAGTCATCAGCGGACTTCGGGATCCCTGCATCAGCAAATTGCTGTACCAGGCGGTCCACGGAGGTCTGAATCTCAGCAGCCAGCGATTTTACAGTTACATCAGTCATGCTGTTCCTTCCTGCTACAGTTTATTACGCTTCGTCGCCGAACCAGCAAATATTACGTGCGGCCATGATGAGCTCGCCGGCTTTCTCGTCGGTTAAACCTTCGATATCAGCCAGGTCATCAACGCCTTGCTCAGCGAGATCTTCCAGCGTACAAACACCACGGGCAGCCAGCTTGAACGCAATCGCACGATCAAGACCTTCCAGATTCAGCAGGTCATCAGCCGGCTTCTTATCGCCAAGGCTTTCTTCCTGAGCCAGTGCCAGGGTGGTCAGTGCGTTTTTAGCGCGTTCACGCAGGGCTTCAACGGTTGGTTCATCCAGACCGTCAATTTCCAGCAGCTCTTTCATTGGCACATAGGCCAGTTCTTCCAGCGTAGAGAAACCTTCTTCAACCAGAACAGTGGCGAAGTCTTCGTCAATATCCAGGTATTTCGTGAAGGTATCGATCGCAGCATGGGCTTCAGCCTGATGCTTAGCCTGCAGGTCATCAACGGTCATGACGTTGAGTTCCCAGCCGCTCAGCTGTGACGCCAGGCGTACGTTCTGGCCGTTACGGCCGATTGCCTGCGCCAGGTTGCCCGCTTCAACAGCGATATCCATGGTGTGTTTGTCTTCGTCAACAACGATAGACGCCACATCAGCCGGAGCCATTGCGTTGATCACGAACTGCGCCGGGTTGTCATCCCACAGAACGATATCAATACGTTCGCCGCCCAGCTCAGTAGAAACTGCCTGGACACGCGCACCGCGCATACCGACGCAAGCACCGACCGGGTCGATACGCTTGTCGTTGGTTTTCACCGCAATTTTCGCACGGGAGCCCGGATCGCGAGCCGCCGCTTTAATCTCAATAACTTCTTCACCGATTTCCGGTACTTCGATACGGAACAGTTCTACCAGCATTTCTGGTTTAGAACGGGTCACGAAGAGCTGTGCACCACGCGCTTCAGGGCGAACGGCGTACAGAACGCCGCGAATACGGTCGCCTGGGCGGAAGTTTTCACGCGGCAGCATATCTTCACGCAGGATCACGGCTTCAGCGTTACCCGGCAACCCTTCGGATTTGATCTCCAGGGAGATGTTGTCGCGGTTCACTTTCTTCACCACGCCGGTGATGATTTCGCCTTCCTGATCGCGGAACTGATCGACAACCAGCGCGCGCTCGGCTTCGCGCACTTTCTGCACGATAACCTGTTTAGCGGTCTGGGTGGTGATACGGTCGAAGGTCACAGATTCAATCTGATCTTCAACGTAGTCACCCACGTTCAGACTTTCGTCTTCAAAACGGGCGGCTTCCAGCGTGATCTCTTTGGTCGGCTGGGTCACTTCTTCAACGATTACCCAACGACGGAATGTATCGAAGTCACCGCTTTTACGATCGATTTCTACGCGAACATCGATCTCTTGTTCATATTTTTTCTTGGTTGCTGTAGCCAGTGCACTTTCCAGCGCTTCAAAAATCTTCTCACGCGGCAGTGATTTCTCGTTGGAGACGGCTTCAACAACAGCCAAAATTTCTTTGTTCATCGCGGGCTTTTCACCTCAATCCAGACTGTTAAAAGTGGGGAACCAGGTTCGCCTTCTGGATATTACTCAGCGCGAACACTTCATCTTTGCCTTCGACTGTCACCGTGATCATTTCACCATCAACGGCTTTGATAATTCCCTGCCATTTACGGCGGTTCTGTACGGCCATACGCAGAACGAGAGCCACTTCTTCACCGGTAAAGCGCACATAGTGCTCGGCCGTGAACATCGGGCGATCGAGGCCAGGTGAGGAAACTTCCAGGTTGTACGCAACGGTAATTGGGTCTTCAACATCAAGAACCGCACTCACCTGGTGGCTGACATCAGCACAATCATCAACATTGATGCCATCTTCACTATCAATATAGATGCGCAGCGTCGATGTACGGCCGCGAACGAATTCGATGCCGACCAGTTCGTAGCCCAGTGCTTCGACCGGTGCAGTAATCATCTCTGTTAATTTTTGCTCTAATGTGGACAAGCCCACCCCCAAGACATAAAAAAAGGGCGTAAAGCCCAGTTATTCTGTAGTCAGATAACAAAAAACCCCGATAAATCGGGGCTTTAGATAACTGAACCCTGTAGCCACAACTGTGGCCTGGAGCACTTTCCTAAAGAATTTTTTCAAATCCAGCTACGAAGGCTCTAAGTCTTCACAGTATATTTGAAAAAGAACTTTATGGGAAAGTGGTTGCGGGGGCCGGATTTGAACCGACGACCTTCGGGTTATGAGCCCGACGAGCTACCAGGCTGCTCCACCCCGCGCCTGAAACGTGGCAAATTCTACGCGTTTTGGACAGAATTTGCAAATAATGCTGGGATTTGGTACCGAAGACGGGACGTAAAATCGGCGTTTAGTATATTGATAGTTGACCCCACCTGTCAAGGCGACTTCCGCCAGATCGATCAGACCAAAATTTTTACAAAAAACGCACGAGTCTCTTCCGGTCTTCGCCAAAAGATGATTAAATGAATACTCACTTATTTTGCATAAAAATGCACAAGAGAGCGAAAGCGGTCTCTAATCAGTCAATCAAGCAGGGTTTTATTCTATGACGACGATTCTCAAGCATCTTCCGGTAGGACAACGTATTGGCATCGCTTTCTCAGGTGGCCTGGATACCAGCGCTGCACTGCTGTGGATGCGCCAGAAGGGAGCGGTTCCGTATGCCTATACTGCGAACCTGGGTCAGCCGGATGAGGACGATTATGATGCCATTCCTCGTCGCGCGAAAGAGTATGGTGCAGAGAACGCGCGCCTGATTGACTGCCGTAAGCAACTGGTCGCGGAAGGTATCGCGGCGATTCAGTGTGGTGCATTCCATAACACCACCGGCGGCCTGACCTATTTCAACACCACTCCGCTGGGCCGTGCGGTGACCGGCACCATGCTGGTTGCCGCCATGAAAGAAGACGGCGTTAACATCTGGGGTGACGGCAGCACCTATAAAGGAAACGATATCGAACGTTTCTATCGTTATGGCCTGCTGACCAACGCCGAACTGCAGATTTATAAACCGTGGCTGGATACCGACTTCATCGACGAGCTGGGTGGTCGTCATGAGATGTCCGAGTTTATGATCGCCTGCGGTTTTGACTATAAGATGTCAGTCGAGAAAGCTTACTCCACCGACTCCAACATGCTGGGTGCGACGCACGAAGCGAAAGACCTGGAATTCCTGAACTCCAGCGTGAAGATCGTTAACCCAATCATGGGCGTGAAGTTCTGGGACGAGAACGTGAAGATCCCGGCAGAAGAAGTGACCGTACGTTTCGAACGCGGTCATCCGGTTGCGCTGAACGGCAAAACCTTCTCTGACGATGTGGAGCTGATGCTGGAAGCAAACCGCATCGGCGGTCGTCATGGTCTGGGCATGAGCGATCAGATTGAAAACCGTATCATCGAAGCAAAAAGCCGTGGTATCTATGAAGCCCCGGGGATGGCGCTGCTGCACATCGCTTACGAGCGTCTGCTGACCGGCATTCACAACGAAGACACCATTGAGCAGTATCACTCTCATGGCCGTCAGCTGGGCAAACTGTTGTATCAGGGCCGCTGGTTCGATCCGCAGGCGCTGATGCTGCGTGATGCGCTGCAGCGTTGGGTGGCAAGTGCAATCACCGGTGAAGTGACCCTGGAACTGCGTCGCGGTAACGACTACTCCATTCTGAACACCGTGTCTGACAACCTGACCTATAAAGCAGAGCGTCTGACCATGGAGAAAGGTGAATCCGTGTTCTCACCGGACGATCGTATTGGCCAGCTGACCATGCGTAACCTGGACATCACCGATACCCGTGAGAAGCTGTTCAACTATGTTGAGAACGGTTTGCTGTCAGCCAGTTCAGGTAACGGCCTGCCGCAGGTTGAAAACCTGGAGCACAGCGATAAGAAATAATCGCTGATGTAGCATGCAAAAGGCGTCCTGGGGACGCCTTTTTTATTTGGACTTTCGTAGGGCGGGTAAGCGCAGCGCCACCCGCCATTTTGCCCGATGGTGGCGCTGCGCTTACCGGGCCTACGAAAAACAACACATAATCTACAGACGAAAAAAAAGACGTCTTTCGACGTCTTTCTTCTGGAATATTGGTACCGAGGATGGGACTCGAACCCACAAGCCCGTTAGGGCACTACCACCTCAAGGTAGCGTGTCTACCAATTCCACCACCTCGGTACAGAATACTTAGTGCGGGATATCGCTGGTTGGCTTAGCCGGTGCAGCTGGCTGAGTCTGCTCAGTTTTTGCTGGCGCGCTCAGGTTTTCCCACTCGCTTCCTTTGCTGGTCTTGTTGCTGTTGATATTGCCAAGCACCAGGCTGATGATGAAGAACAGCGTAGCCAGAATCGCCGTAGTGCGGGTCATGAAGTTCGCAGAACCACTTGAACCAAACAGCGTACCGGAAGCGCCTGCTCCGAAGGAGGCTCCCATATCAGCGCCTTTACCTTGCTGCAGCATAATCAGCGCTACGAGAGCGATGGCCACAATAAGGAAAACAACTAAAAGAGCTTCGTACATAATCAACCTGTTCCTTGCGGATTTGCCGCATACCAATGCTTCGACCAATTAGCAGGATTTTTGTTTCCCACTGAAGCGGGTGTGAATACTAACCAAAGCGAATCACCTTCGCAAGGGCATTTTCGACGCATTGTATCAACTGCGGAAAAAAACAGCAAAAAGCCATTAATTGCTTAAAACAAAGGCGGCAAACGCCGCCTTTTTAAACATTTAGCGTGCAAGATTATGCAGCTTTTACGGCATCCGCAATACGGTGCGCAAATTCGGTTACCTGCGCTTCGTCTTCGCCTTCCACCATTACGCGGATCAGCGGTTCGGTACCAGACTTACGCAGCAGCACGCGTCCACGGCTGCCGAGGGCCGCTTCAACGTCAGCCATCACCGCTTTCACGTTCTCATTTTCCAGCGGGTCGCCTTTGCCGGCAGTGAAACGTACGTTGACCAGAATCTGTGGGAACATTTTCATGCCGCTGCACAGATCGTGCAGGCTCATATGGTTGCGCGCCATCGCGGCAACCACCTGCAACGCGGCCACAATACCGTCACCGGTGGTGGTTTTGTCGAGCAGGATCACGTGACCTGAGTTCTCCGCGCCGATACGCCAGCCCTTCTCCTGCAATTTTTCCAGTACATAGCGGTCACCCACTTTCGCGCGAACGAACGGAATACCGAGCTGTTTCAGCGCCAGTTCCAGGCCCATGTTACTCATCAGCGTCCCGACCGCACCGCCGCGCAGCTGACCCTGACGCAGACCTTCACGCGCAATAATGTAGAGGATCTGGTCGCCGTCGACCTTGTTACCTTCGTGATCAACCATGATCACGCGGTCACCGTCGCCGTCCAGCGCAATGCCCAGATCGGCTTTTTCTGCCAGAACGCGCGCCTGCAGGGCACGAACATCCGTCGCACCGACCTGCTCGTTGATGTTCAGACCATCCGGCTCACAGCCAATGGCGATCACTTTCGCACCGAGCTCGCGGAAGACATTCGGGGCGATGTGATAGGTCGCGCCATTTGCGCAGTCCACCACAATTTTGAGGTGCGCCAGGCTCAGCTCATTCGGGAAGGTGCCTTTACAGAATTCGATATAGCGACCCGCCGCATCAACGATACGGTTCGCTTTACCCAGTTCGGCGGAATCAACACAGGTGATCTCTTTTTCCATTTCAGCTTCAATGGCTTCTTCCACCTCATCCGGCAGCTTGGTGCCATCAATAGAGAAGAATTTAATGCCGTTGTCGTAGAACGGGTTGTGAGAGGCCGAGATGACAATCCCCGCTTCCGCACGGAAGGTGCGCGTCAGATACGCGACCGCAGGCGTTGGCATTGGGCCTGTAAAAGAAGCGGACAGTCCAGCCGCCGCCAGACCCGCTTCCAGCGCGGATTCCAGCATATAGCCGGAAATACGGGTGTCTTTACCGATGATAATTTTACGTGAGCCATGACGCGCCAGAACCTTACCGGCAGCCCAGCCGAGCTTCAGGACAAAATCAGGGGTGATGGGAGCATCGCCTACGCGCCCGCGGATACCGTCGGTACCAAAATATTTACGATTACTCATAGCGTTTGTTTTCCTTCGCTGCCAGTGTGGCTTCCACCACACGCATGGCTTCTACTGTTTCTTTGACGTCATGGACACGAATGATGTGCGCACCCTGCATCGCCGCAATCACCGCGCAGGCCAGGCTGCCGCTCAGGCGTTCGCTCGGGCCTACATTCAGCAACTGGCCAATCATCGATTTCCTCGACATCCCCACCAGCAGCGGCAGGCCAAAGTGATGAAATTCCGATAAGCGCGCAAGCAGCGCATAGTTGTGGGAGAGATTTTTACCGAAACCGAACCCCGGGTCGAGCAGCAATTTCTCTTTTGGGATACCTGCACGTTCACAACGTTCGATATGCTCAATAAAGAAGCGGTTTACGTCGGCGAAGACATCGTCATACTTCGGCGCGTCCTGCATGGTTTTCGGCTGCCCCTGCATATGCATCAGGCAAACCGGCAGCCCGGTTTCCGCAGCCGCCTCAATCGCCCCCGGTTCGGTAAGTGAACGAATATCATTGATAATGTGAGCGCCCACCCTCGCTACTTCACGGATCACTTCCGGTTTGGAAGTATCAACGGAGATCCACACTTCAAACCGCTGCGCGATAGCTTCAACGACCGGCACCACGCGCGCCAGCTCTTCTTCCACAGACACGTCCGCCGCACCGGGACGCGTCGATTCGCCGCCAACATCAATGATGGTGGCACCCGCATTGATCATTAAATTCGCGTGCTTAACCGCCTCGATAAGCGTGTTATGCGTGCCACCGTCAGAGAAGGAGTCAGGGGTAACATTCAGGATCCCCATCACATGGGGATGTGAAAGATCGAGATGCGAGTCCTGAGCGAATAATTTCATGGCGAAATCCCTGATATCTAAATGGTTAAACAGAAATGAAAAACCCCGGAGCAAGCTCCAGGGTTTGAGTTACAGACAAACGCTTCAACAGCAGTGACTTACTTATCGCCCAACTGTTCTGACATGGTGTTGCCCGGGTTTGGCGTACGCGGTTCATCAACCGGACGCGGCGCACGCGGGGTGCCATTGTTGTCAGAGTTATTGGAAGCGCCTGGGTCTTCCCAGCCTGCTGGCGGACGCACTTCGCGGCGCGCCATCAGGTCGTCAATCTGCGGTGCATCGATGGTCTCATATTTCATGAGCGCATCTTTCATGGAATGCAGAATGTCCATGTTGTCATTCAGGATCTGACGCGCGCGACCGTAGTTACGTTCAATCAGCGCTTTCACTTCCTGGTCGATGATACGAGCCGTTTCATCGGACATATGTTTCGCTTTTGCCACGGAGCGGCCCAGGAACACTTCGCCCTCTTCCTCTGCATAGAGCAGTGGACCGAGTTTGTCGGAGAAGCCCCACTGCGTCACCATGTTACGCGCCAGGTTTGTCGCCACTTTAATGTCGTTCGACGCACCGGTAGAAACATGTTCCGGACCGTAGATAATCTCTTCGGCCAGACGACCGCCGTACAGGGTTGAGATCTGGCTTTCCAGCTTCTGACGGCTGGCGCTGATCGCGTCGCCTTCAGGCAGGAAGAAGGTCACACCCAGCGCACGACCGCGCGGAATAATCGTCACTTTATGCACCGGATCGTGTTCCGGCACCAGACGACCAATAATCGCGTGACCGGCTTCGTGGTAAGCCGTGGACTCTTTCTGCGCTTCCGTCATCACCATGGAGCGACGTTCCGCACCCATCATGATCTTGTCTTTCGCTTTCTCGAACTCCACCATCGACACGACGCGCTTGTTACCGCGAGCGGCAAACAGTGCAGCTTCGTTGACCAGGTTAGCGAGATCCGCACCGGAGAAGCCCGGAGTACCGCGCGCAATGATTGCCGCGTCGATGTCGGGTGCCAGCGGTACGCGACGCATGTGAACTTTCAGAATCTGTTCACGACCGCGAACATCCGGCAGACCGACAACAACCTGACGGTCGAAACGGCCTGGACGCAGCAGCGCCGGGTCAAGAACGTCCGGACGGTTAGTCGCCGCGATAACGATGATACCTTCGTTACCTTCGAAGCCGTCCATCTCAACCAGCATCTGGTTCAGCGTCTGTTCACGTTCATCGTGACCGCCACCCAGGCCTGCGCCACGCTGGCGGCCTACGGCGTCGATTTCATCGATGAAGATAATGCACGGTGCTGCCTTCTTGGCCTGCTCGAACATGTCACGCACACGAGATGCACCAACACCCACGAACATTTCGACGAAGTCAGAACCTGAAATAGTAAAGAACGGCACCTTCGCTTCACCCGCGATGGCTTTCGCCAGCAGGGTTTTACCGGTACCCGGAGGGCCAACCATCAGCACGCCTTTCGGGATTTTACCGCCCAGTTTCTGGAAACGGCTCGGCTCACGCAGGTATTCAACCAGTTCACCGACCTCTTCTTTCGCTTCGTCACACCCGGCAACGTCCGCAAAAGTGGTCTTGATCTGATCTTCCGTCAACATACGCGCCTTGCTCTTACCGAACGACATGGCACCTTTGCCACCGCCGCCCTGCATCTGGCGCATAAAGAAGATCCAGACGCCGATAAGAAGCAGCATCGGGAACCAGGAAATGAAGATAGAAGCCAGCAGGCTTGGCTCTTCTGGCGGCTCACCTACCACCTTGACGTTTTTAGTCAGAAGGTTATCAAGCAGCTTAGGATCGTTCACCGGGATGTAAGTCGTGTAACGGTTACTATCTTTCTTGGTAACGTTGATCTCACGTCCGTTGATACGCGCTTCGCGAACCTGGTCCTGATTGACCTCCTGCAGGAAGGTAGAATAATCCACCTTGCGGCCATTCGACTCGCTGGGCCCAAAGCTCTGGAATACTGACATCAGCACAACGGCAATGACCAGCCAGAGTATTAGGTTTTTCGCCATGTCACTCAAGGGATTAACCTCATA
This sequence comes from Enterobacter sp. Acro-832, assembly GCF_011752745.1. Classification (NCBI taxonomy): domain Bacteria; kingdom Pseudomonadati; phylum Pseudomonadota; class Gammaproteobacteria; order Enterobacterales; family Enterobacteriaceae; genus Enterobacter; species Enterobacter sp. Acro-832. The sequence continues at coordinate 105,854 of NZ_VWWX01000003.1, read as the reverse complement.
TTACAACTGTGTTAAAAACAGCGTCAGGATACTCTATATCCAGTTTCATTCAAACTTTCGTCTGAAATCTCCCGGTTATCATTTTCGCCCGGTCGCTACAATATACACTTCACGGGAACGGGCCCGGGAAGAGTCCGGCTTACGAACTTTGACCTTCGCAAACAGGGAGCGAATTTCCTTAAGATACTCCTCGAAACCTTCGCCCTGAAACACCTTCACAACAAAACTACCACCAGGCGCTAGTACATCACGACACATTTCTAACGCTAGCTCCACCAGATACATGGCGCGGGGGATATCCACCGCCGGTGTTCCGCACATATTTGGTGCCATATCTGACATGACAACCTGGACCTTACTGTCACCTACACGATCAAGTAACGCTTTCAGCACTAATTCATCACGAAAGTCGCCCTGAAGGAAGTCGACACCGACGATGGGATCCATTGGTAAAAGATCGCACGCGATGATTCGGCCCGTTCCGCCGATCTGCGTTACCGCATACTGAGACCATCCGCCAGGTGCCGCACCGAGGTCAACAACCGTCATCCCCGGCTTAAAAAGTTTGTCACTTTGCTGTATTTCATCAAGTTTAAACCAGGCACGGGAACGCAACCCCTTTTTCTGTGCCTGTTGAACATATTTATCGCTAAAGTGTTCCTGGAGCCAGCGGCTGGAGCTGGCAGAACGCTTTTTACCTGTCATTTAACATTTCCGTCCTGGTTCATCGTTGCTTGCCTGTGACGTAAATTTCTACGCAGCTATTTGGCGATATAAGGGAGATGGCGGTAGAATGAACCGTTTTCAATCCCAACGTAAGCAAAAATATACGATGAATCTGAGTACTAAACAAAAACAGCACCTTAAAGGTCTGGCACATCCGCTCAAGCCTGTAGTGATGCTTGGCAACAATGGTTTGACCGAAGGGGTGCTTGCCGAGATTGAACAAGCGCTGGAACACCACGAGCTGATCAAGGTGAAAATCGCCTCTGAAGACAGAGACACTAAAAACCTGATCGTGGAAGCCATCGTGCGCGAAACCGGCGCCTGTAATGTACAGGTCATCGGTAAAACGCTGGTGCTCTACCGCCCGTCTAAAGAGCGTAAAATCTCGCTGCCACGTTAAGGATATCCTGAATTAAACACATTTTCTGTGTGAAACGAGGGATTTCTGTCAGCAGGCGAGCAAAATGCCATGCTCCTTGAGTTGATAAAAGGCCGCTACGCGGCCTTTTTCTTTTCTTTACAATGTATCAACATCTTAGTAGAGAAGCGAATTACAGGTATTCAACCTTAATAATTTCGTATTCTACTTCACCGCCAGGGGTGCGGATGGTGACAACATCGTCCTGCTCTTTGCCAATCAGGCCGCGAGCAATCGGCGAGTTCACCGAAATCAGGTTCTGTTTGAAATCAGCTTCATCATCACCCACGATGCGATAGGTCTGCTCTTCGTCGTTGTCCAGGTTCAGCACGGTAACGGTAGAACCAAAGATCACACGGCCATTATTCGGCATCTTAGTGATATCGATAACCTGTGCATTGGACAGCTTTGCTTCGATATCTTTAATACGCCCTTCACAGAAACCCTGCTGCTCACGCGCGGCGTGGTATTCAGCATTCTCTTTCAGGTCGCCATGCTCGCGCGCATCCGCGATAGCGGCGATGATTTCAGGACGACGCACGGATTTCAGGAAATCCAGCTCTTCGCGCAGTTTTTCGGCACCACGTAAGGTCATCGGAATAGCTTGCATTTGTTATACCTCTTAAACATTCCTGTTGGGAGCAGTGTTCCCTGCTCCTGCCCCCCTTTAAGCGGGCAAGAAGCAAAAAGAAAACCGACCCGGGAGCGATGCCCCAGGTCAGCAGCAATTTTTCAATTTGATACGCATTTTACCGCGAAGTTCACTATGGGTCATCGTTTACTTTGCAGTGCCATGCACCGTAGTATGACGGTTTGTTTTCGGGTTGTTAGCGCGAGATTATGCGATTTTCCAGTTTTATCATCGGATTGACTACCAGTATAACGTTCACCGCTCAGGCCGCGAATGTTGATGAGTACATTAATCAGCTTCCCGCAGGCGCGAACCTCGCCCTGATGGTGCAGAAGGTTGGCGCACAGGCTCCCGAGATTGACTATCACAGTCAACAGATGGCGCTGCCTGCCAGTACCCAAAAGGTGATCACCGCCCTCGCCGCCCTGCTCCAGCTCGGGCCTGACTTCCGTTTTACGACCACTCTTGAAACCAAAGGTAACGTCGAGGGTGGCGAACTTAAAGGCGATCTTATCGCCCGTTTTGGCGGCGATCCGACCTTTAAACGCCAGGATATCCGCAATATGGTTGCGGTGCTGAAAAAAACCGGCGTGCAGAAAATTGACGGCAATGTGCTGATCGATACCTCCATCTTTGCCAGTCACGATAAAGCCCCCGGCTGGCCGTGGAACGACATGACGCAGTGCTTTAGCGCCCCGCCCGCCGCCGCGATTGTTGACCGCAACTGCTTCTCGGTTTCGCTTTACAGTGCGCCAAAGCCGGATGATTTAGCGTTTATCCGCATAGCGTCCTACTACCCGGTCACCATGTTTAGTCAGGTCCGCACGCTGGCCAAGGGCTCTCCTGATGCACAGTACTGCGAACTGGATGTGGTGCCAGGCGATCTTAACCGCTTCACGCTGACCGGCTGCCTGACGCAGCGCGCCGATCCGCTGCCGCTGGCCTTTGCGATACAGGATGGCGCAAGCTATGCAGGCGCCATTCTGAAAGATGAGCTGAAACAAGCGGGAATAACCTATTCCGGTACCCTGCTTCGTCAGACGCAGGTCAACCAGCCCGGCACGGTCATCGCCAGCAAACAGTCTGCGCCGCTGCACGATTTACTGCGAATAATGCTGAAAAAGTCGGACAACATGATTGCCGATACGGTGTTCCGCATGATTGGTCACGCCCGTTTCGGCGTGCCGGGAACCTGGCGCGCGGGTTCAGACGCGGTTCGGCAGATCCTGCGCCAGCAGGCGGGGATCGATCTGGGTAATACCATCGCCGTCGATGGCTCCGGACTATCGCGCCATAATTTGATCTCTCCGGCCACGATGATGCAGGTGCTTCAGTACATTGCACAACATGACACTGAGCTAAACTTTATTTCAATGCTGCCGCTGGCCGGGCATGACGGTTCACTGCAGTACCGCGCAGGGCTTCACGCCGCGGGCGTGGATGGCAAAGTCTCCGCGAAAACAGGCTCACTGCAGGGGGTTTATAACCTTGCAGGCTTCATCACTACCGCCAGCGGACAGCGCATGGCATTCGTGCAGTATCTTTCCGGCTATGCCGTCGAACCGACCGACCAGCGCAATCGTCGTATTCCGCTGGTTCGCTTCGAAAGCAGGCTTTATAAGGACATCTACCAGAATAACTAGCGATGAAACTACTTATAGTTGAAGACGATCTGTTATTGCAGGAAGGGCTGGCGCTGGGGCTGGCCAATGAAGGGTATGCTCTCGACTGTGCAGGCACGGCAGCAGAGGCGGATGCCCTGATCCAGAGCGGCGAATACAGCCTGGTGATCCTCGATTTGGGCTTGCCGGATAAAGACGGCGCCACGCTGCTCAGCCAGTGGCGACGTCGCGGCATCGCCAACCCGGTATTGATCCTGACGGCACGTGATGCCATTGAAGACCGTATCACCGGCCTCGATGCAGGCGCAGACGATTACCTGGTGAAGCCTTTTGCGCTCGCGGAGCTGCAGGCTCGGGTACGAGCGTTGATTCGCCGCTATCAGGGCCATAGTGATAACTTACTGACCGACGGCGATATTACGCTGAATTTGCAAACCCAGCAGGTGCTGCGTCAGGATCAGGCCGTAGAGGTGACGCCAAAAGAGTTCGCCTTGCTTACGCGTCTGATCATGCGCAGCGGGCAAACGGTACACAGAGAAACGCTCCAGCAGGATATCTACTCCTGGCAGGACGATCCCGGGTCAAATACCCTTGAGGTCCATATTCATAACCTGCGGCGTAAGCTCGGCAAAGACAGGATCAAAACCGTTCGCGGCGTCGGCTACCGTCTGGAGAGCCAGAAATGAACAGCATGCGTCGGCGTTTGATGGTGCTGCTGGCGGTCATTCTGTTATTTTTCCAGCTGATAAGCGTCATCTGGCTGTGGCATGAAAGCCGTGAACAGATTGGTTTTCTGGTCAACGAAACGCTGTCAGCGAAAGCACGCAATAATCACGTTGAGAAAGAGATCCGCGAAGCGATTGCCTCGCTGCTGGTCCCTTCTCTGGTGATGGTCGGCTTTACCCTGCTCTTCTCCTTCTGGGCCGTCACCTGGATAACCCGGCCGCTGAATAAGCTCCGCGACAGCCTTGCTAACCGCTCAGCCGATAACTTAACCCCGCTTCCTATGTATTCCGACATGGAAGAAATTGGCGCGGTGACGACCTCCCTGAACCAGCTGCTGGCCCGACTGGATAGCACCATCCAGCAGGAGCGTCTCTTCACCGCAGACGCCGCACACGAGCTGAGAACGCCTCTGGCCGGTATCCGGCTCCATCTGGAGCTGATGTCGCAGTCAGGTGCGCCTCAGGCCGCCACGCTGGTTAGCCGTATCGATCAGCTCATGCATACCGTCGAACAGCTGCTGATGCTGGCCCGTGCCGGACAGGCAATGGCGAGCGGCCACTACGAAACCGTGAGCTGGACGGAAAATATCATCGAACCTCTCGGCCTTGGGCATGAAGCCAAAGAGCATACGGTGATTTGGCCCGCTAAAAGCGCGCTCACGGTTCAGGGAGACGCCGTTCTCCTGCGCCTGATGCTGCGCAACCTGCTGGAGAATGCCGGGCGCTACAGCCCGACAGGGACAACGATTACAGTGACATTAACCGAGGTCGACGGCGGGACGCAGATCAGCGTTATCGATCAGGGCCCGGGGATTGATGAAGCGCACCGGCAGTCCATTACCGAGCCATTCCGCCGTCTTGACCAGCGCTACGGAGGCAGCGGTCTGGGCCTGAGTATCGTACAGCGCATCCTCCAGCTCCACCACGGCAGGCTGACGCTTGAGAATGGCGCTGAAGGCGGTTTAATCGCCAGTTGCTGGCTGCCCGCAACGCTGGAATAAAAAAGCCCCCATAACGGGGGCTTTGAACAGCAATTAGTGCTTGTAGATGAACTCGACGCCTTCTTCGTCGTCTTCATCCCAGTCATCGTCCCAGTCTTCATCGTCTTCTTCCGCTTCCAGCTCTTCGAGCTGCTGGCGGTGGTAGTCATCCCACATGAATTCGACTTTTTCAGGCTGTTTGACTTCTTCCGCCTGAACAATTGGGTTCTCAATGATGAAGGTCATCACATCCCAGCACAGATCTTTCACGCCGACCTGGCTTGCTGCAGAGATCAGGTAGTATTTATCTTCCCAACCCATCGCTTCAGCAATGGCTTTCGCTTTTGCTTCCGCTTCGGCTTTGTCCATCAGGTCGATCTTGTTGAAGACCAGCCAGCGTGGTTTGTTCGCCAGTTTCTCGCTGTATTTTTCCAGCTCGCCAACGATGATACGGGCGTTTTCAACCGGATCGGAACCGTCGATAGGATCGATATCGATAAGGTGCAGCAGCACGCGGCAGCGCTCAAGGTGTTTCAGGAAGCGAATACCCAGACCCGCCCCTTCCGCGGCGCCTTCAATCAGACCCGGAATATCGGCAACCACAAAGCTCTTCTCGTTATCCATACGGACAACGCCCAGGCTTGGTACCAGCGTGGTAAACGGATAGTCCGCAACTTTTGGCTTGGCCGCGGAGACGGCGCGAATAAACGTCGATTTACCCGCGTTTGGCATACCCAGCATGCCCACGTCAGCCAGAAGCATCAGCTCCAGCTGCAGGTCGCGCTTATCGCCCGGCGTACCCATCGTTTTCTGACGCGGCGTACGGTTAACGGAGGATTTGAAACGGCTGTTACCCAGACCGTGCCAGCCGCCTTTCGCCACCATCAGGCGCTGACCGTGTTTGGTCATGTCACCCATGGTTTCACCCGTCCCCTGGTCAATCACACGCGTACCGACCGGCACTTTAATGGTGACGTCTTTACCGCGTTTCCCGGTACAGTCACGGCTCTGGCCGTTCTGACCACGTTCAGCGCGGAAGGATTTTTCGAAACGGTAGTCGATCAGCGTGTTGAGGTTCTCATCCGCCTCCAGCCACACGTCACCACCATCCCCACCGTCGCCGCCATCAGGACCGCCACGAGGGATATACTTTTCACGGCGGAAGCTCACGCAACCGTTGCCGCCATCACCAGCCACGACCAGGATCGTCGCTTCATCAACAAACTTCATTTTACTCTCCGTAACTCATTCGCCTGAGCGGGGGACTACTACAACCGCTTCATTTTTGCGCCAACGTCCCCAGAGACGATGACCAATGGCGGAATACATCGCGCCCGCAACCACGACAAACGCACCGAGATAACCCAACAGGTTGAGCATCGGTCTGACGAAGACATCGGGCCAGGCCATTGATAACAAATCTGAAAATAACAGCGTAAACAGCGGGGTAAGCGTGATCAACGCGCTCACCTGTGCTGCCTGCCAGCGCGCCATCGCTTCGGCCAGCGCGCCATAACCGACCAGCGTGTTCAGCCCACAAAAAATGAGGCACGCCAGTTGCCAGTCGCTAAGCTGGGAAATTACGCCCGGCTTCGCTAATGGCAGCAATGCTATTGTACACAAAGTGTACAGCAAAAAGAGGATCTGCTGTGAGGCAAGCCGACGCAATAACACCTTTTGCGCGACACCATAGCTCACCCAGACCGTTGCTGCCCCCACACCGAAAATGACACCCCATGTGTAATCCGTCAGGCGGGTAAAAATCTCGATCAGACTGGTGTTGAAGAACATCACCAGACCGCACAACAGCATGCTCGCCCCGATAATCTGCGTACCGCGCATCTTCTCCTTGAGGATAAAGACGCTGGCGACCATCATGCCCACCGGCGAAAGCTGACCAATCACCTGCGACGCCGTGGGGCTGAGATATTGCAGGGAAGAGCTGAACAGGATGAAGTTACCGAACAGACCGCCCGTCGCGATAGCCAGCAGCACCAGCCAGCGCGGTTTACGGAAGAGCCGCAAGGGTGGAAGCTTACCTTTGACGGCCAGAATCGCCCCGAGGCCGATGCTTGCCATCAGAAAGCGATAAAAGACCACCGTAGGCGGCTCCATCACTTCCAGTACCTGCTTCATTGCAATTGGCAGCGCACCCCAGCACATTGCGGTTGTGAGCGCCAAAAGAATTCCTATGCCGGCCTGCTGCTTCATGCCCGTTTTCCCTACAGAAAAAATTACCGGGTTTCCAATGTAAAAAGCCCCGCAACAGGTTGCGGGGCTTTAATCCGTTACCGGACCGAGAAAACCTTACTCAGCAACGATGCTGATGTATTTACGGTTGTTCGGGCCTTTAACTTCAAATTTCACTTTACCGTCTGCTTTAGCAAACAGAGTGTGGTCACGACCGCAACCTACGTTGTTGCCAGCGTGGAATTTGGTACCACGTTGACGAACGATGATGCTACCCGCCAGAACGGATTCGCCACCGAAACGCTTAACGCCCAGGCGTTTAGCTTCTGAATCGCGACCGTTACGTGTGGAGCCGCCAGCCTTTTTATGTGCCATTTAAATCTCTCCTCAGGTCTTAGGCGCTGATGCCAGTAATTTTCACATCAGTGAACCACTGACGGTGGCCCTGCTGCTTACGGTAGTGCTTACGACGACGAAACTTAACGATTTTAACTTTCTCGCCACGACCGTGTGCAACAACTTCAGCTTTGATAACGCCGCCATCAACGAAAGGAACGCCGATTTTGACTTCTTCACCGTTTGCGATCATCAGAACTTCTGCGAACTCAACAGATTCGCCAGTTGCGATGTCCAGCTTTTCCAGGCGAACGGTCTGACCTTCGCTTACTCGGTGTTGTTTACCACCACTTTGGAAAACCGCGTACATATAAACTCCGCTTCCGCGCACGTCCTCGTATGAATCAGAGTGCGCTATAAATATTCACAATAGGGCGCGAATATTACGCAAAACGCGAGCCTTTGACAAGTGCTACCGTCAATACATGAAGAAAAAAAACACAACACGTACGGTAACGTTTATCTGAGCCGTTTTTTCAGTACAATCAGCACTACTATTGATAAACCGAAACCCTTCGTTACCCCATTGAAGATGGGATCAACAGGATAAAAAGCCCGGCTTTTGCGATGAATTTAGAAAAAATCAACGAGTTAACCGCGCAAGATATGGCGGGTGTGAATGCAGCAATCCTGGAGCAACTCAACTCTGACGTTCAGCTGATCAATCAGTTGGGCTATTACATTGTCAGTGGCGGCGGTAAACGCATTCGTCCGATGATTGCCATTCTGGCTGCCAGAGCCGTTGGTTATCAGGGAAATGCTCACATCACTATCGCAGCGCTCATCGAATTTATCCACACGGCGACGCTTCTGCACGACGATGTGGTGGATGAATCGGATATGCGTCGTGGCAAAGCCACGGCTAACGCCGCGTTCGGGAACGCCGCCAGCGTCCTGGTGGGGGATTTTATTTATACCCGCGCCTTCCAGATGATGACCAGCCTGGGTTCCCTGAAAGTGCTGGAAGTAATGTCTGAAGCCGTTAACGTCATCGCTGAAGGCGAAGTGCTGCAGCTGATGAACGTCAACGACCCGGACATCACCGAAGAAAACTACATGCGCGTCATCTACAGCAAAACCGCGCGTCTGTTTGAAGCGGCGGCCCAGTGTTCCGGCATTTTGGCTGGCTGTACCGAAGCACAGGAAAAAGGCCTGCAGGACTATGGCCGCTATCTGGGCACAGCCTTCCAGCTGATTGACGATCTGCTGGACTACAGTGCGGACGGCGAGACGCTCGGCAAAAACGTTGGCGATGACCTGAACGAAGGCAAACCGACCCTGCCGCTGCTCCACGCCATGCGTAACGGAACGGCCGATCAGGCGAAAATGATCCGTGAAGCGATTGAGCAGGGAAATGGCCGCCATCTTCTGGAACCCGTGCTGGAAACCATGGCGATCTGCGGCTCGCTGGAATGGACGCGTCAGCGTGCGGAAGAAGAAGCCGACAAAGCCATCGCAGCACTCCAGGTCATTCCCGACAGCCCATGGCGCGAGGCACTGATTGGTCTTGCCCACATCGCCGTTCAGCGCGACCGTTAATCTTGCTTTCTCTCCCCGCGTTCCTGGCGGGGAGATTCCAGTACACACCCGTAAATTCCGCATTCACGTAAATTCATCGGTTTAGAGACCGCATGAATAAAGCCGTGTCTTATTCTGAATATTCCTTCAAGTAACGCGAACTTTTTAGAACAAGAGTTCGAAATGGGTATAGTAAACCCGTCGTTTCAGAAGAAACGGCGTAGGTGAATCCGAACTTAAGGACGGCGTTATGGATACGAAATTTATCGACTGGCACACGGCGGATATTATTGCCGCACTGCGCAAAAGAGGCACTTCACTGGCAGCAGAGTCCCGCCGCCATGGACTGAGTTCTTCAACTCTGGCAAACGCCCTCACCCGCCCCTGGCCAAAAGGAGAATTAATTATCGCGACGGCGCTGGATACGCATCCGTGGGTGATTTGGCCTTCGCGCTACCACGATCCCGTTACCCATGAATTTATCGACAGATCGCGCATGATTCGCCAGAGAAAAGTAAAAAAAGAACCGCAGGAATAACGCGTTTTTTGACAGGAACAGCAACCCCCCGGTCATGTCTGGCAGGGGGCTGCCGGAACGATTACTCGCCCTTCACACGCTCGATATTGGCACCCAGCGCGCGCAGTTTATCTTCGATACGCTCATAGCCACGATCGATGTGATAAATACGATCCACGATCGTTGTACCTTCCGCGATACAACCCGCCAACACCAGGCTGGCAGACGCACGCAGATCGGTTGCCATCACCTGAGCGCCGGACAGTGTCTCAACGCCATGGCAAATCACGGTATTACTTTCGATCTCAGCACGGGCACCCATACGGATCAGCTCCGGTACGTGCATAAAGCGGTTCTCGAAAATGGTTTCAGTGATGAAGCCAGTCCCTTCGGCGACCAGGTTCAACAAGGTGAACTGCGCCTGCATGTCCGTTGGGAACGCCGGGTGTGGCGCCGTACGCACATTGACCGCTTTTGGACGCTGTCCATGCATATCGAGGCTGATCCAGTCTTCACCAATTTCGATATCCGCTCCCGCATCACGCAGTTTCGCCAGCACCGCATCCAGCGTATCAGGCTGTGCGTTGCGACAAACAATCTTCCCGCCAGAGATCGCGGCAGCGACCAGGAAGGTACCGGTTTCGATACGGTCCGGCAGTACGCGATAGACACCCCCGCCCAGACGCTCAACGCCTTCGATGGTGATACGGTCGGTACCCTGACCGGAGATCTTCGCGCCCAGTGCCACGAGGAAGTTAGCGGTATCCACAATTTCCGGTTCACGCGCGGCGTTTTCGATGATAGTGGTCCCTTCTGCCAGCGTTGCCGCAGACATAATGGTTACCGTTGCGCCTACGCTCACTTTGTCCATAACAATGTGCGCGCCTTTCAGACGACCATTGACGGACGCTTTAACGTAGCCTTCTTCCAGCTTGATCTCTGCGCCCAGTTTTTCCAGACCAAAGATGTGCAGGTCAACCGGACGCGCACCGATGGCGCAGCCACCCGGCAGCGAAACCTGACCCTGACCGAAACGCGCCACCAGCGGGCCAAGCGCCCAGATGGAAGCACGCATGGTTTTCACCAGATCGTAAGGGGCAGAGAAGTTGTTCACCTTGCTGGCATCGATCCAGACGGAACCGTTACGCTCGACTTTCGTGCCCAACTGGGTGAGCAGCTTCATGGTGGTGTCGATATCTTTCAGCTTCGGTACGTTCTGAATCTCTACCGGCTCTTCCGCGAGCAGCGCAGCAAAGAGGATGGGCAGCGCGGCGTTTTTCGCGCCAGAAATTGTGACTTCGCCCTGGAGACGCGTTGGCCCCTGTACACGAAATTTATCCATTGTGTGCTCTCTTATAAATTCAACCGTGCTGCGGGCCTGTCGCCCTCAGCTCAAAAACCGTTTAGTTTGCGATCGCGTGCCCACTCTTGCGGGGTGAACGCTTTAATCGACAGGGCGTGGATGCGGTTATCCGCAATATATTCCATCAGCGGCGCGTACACAGCCTGCTGTTTCTTCACACGGCTCATACCGTCGAACATCTCACCCACAGCAATAACCTGGAAGTGACTGCCATCGCCAGTGACGTGGGCTTCCTGAAGGGAGAGTGCATTCATCAGCACTGTCTGGATTTCATGATTTTCCATGGGTTCTTAATCATCTGATAGTGAAAACAAGCCCAACATCTTAGAGCAAAGTGGCGTCGTCTTAAACAAGCAAAAAGCCCCGACGATGAAACTGTCAGGGCTTTCGGAAGTAACGCACTGAAAATATTAACGAGGCAATACGTCCTGAGGGAGATTGTAGAGCTGCGCAAGGGTCACGACATTCTCGCTCGCGCCGCGAAGCGTGACGCTCGCCCCTTGCTTTTTCCCTACTGCAACCAGATGGGCAAGCAGCGCAACGCCTGCCGTATCCACCCGCGTGACGTCAGTTAAGTCAATGAGCGTCACGCCCTGCATGGCCTCATGGCGTTTATCCCATAAGGGGTTCAGCAGATCCTGATCCAGCTCACCGGACAGCTTTAATGTCTCGCCTTCACGCGACCAGCTGAGTTGCTGTGACATTACTTCTTCTCGTCCAGCGTGATTTTCTGACGAGCAATGGACTGCAGCTGCGCGGTCAGGCCATCAATCCCCTTGGTGCGCAGCAGGTCACTCCACTCGTTCTGTTTGGTGGTGATCATGCTTACGCCTTCGGCAATCATGTCATACGCCTGCCAGTGGCCGGTCTGGCTGTTTTTACGCCACTGGAAATCCAGACGCACCGGCGGACGGCCGTTAGGATCGTTGATCGTTACGCGAATAGGGACGATGGTCGCATCACCCAGCGGCTGCTCCGGGGCGATCTGATAGGTCTGACCGTGGTACATCGCCAGCGCCTGACCATAAGCCTGCTTCAGGTATTCACGGAAAGCGGCAAAATAGGCTTCACGCTGCGCCGGGGTCGCGTCTTTGTAATAGCGGCCCAGCACCAGCGCTCCCGCATATTTAATCTGCACGTACGGCAGCAGCTCCTGGTCAACCACGTCACGCAGGTAATCAGGATTAGCACGAATCTTAGGCTGCTCGTTTTTAAGACGATCGAAGGTTTTCTTCGCGGCCTCGTCCATCAGTTTGTACGGGTTACTCTGATCCGCCGCGTGCACCGCGGTGAGAGGGGCGATGACCAGCATGGCAACCATTAACAGTCGTTTAAACATGAATGACTTCTCCTGATATTAATTCGCAGCACCTGGGGTCGGCGCGGCATTGGTATGGTCTTCACTCTGCGCAGGGGCATTGTCAGACTTTTTATCATCCCCTTTACTGTTGTAAAGGAACTGACCAATCATATCTTCCAGCACCATGGCGGACTTGGTGTCCTGGATCACGCTCCCGTCTTTAAGGATAGTCGTTCCCAGCTCGGGGTCTTCAAAACCGACGTTAAGCGCCAGATATTGTTCGCCCAGCAGACCGGAAGTTCGGATAGACAGGGAGCTGGTGTCCGGAATGTGGTTGTAACGCTCTTCGATATCCATCGCGACGCGCGGCAGATAGGTCTTCTCATCCAGCGTAATGTCAGATACGCGGCCGATCACCACGCCGCCAATACGGACCGGTGAACGCGCCTTCAGCCCGCCGATGTTATCGAAGGTGGCATAGATGCGATACGTCGGCTCGGTGCGTACAGACGTGATATCTGCCGCTCTCAGGCAGATAAACAACGCGGCCAGCAGCGCCAGCAGCAGGAATACACCGACCCAAATTTCATTTTTTCTCGTTTGCATGAACTCAATTCCCAAACATCAGTGCGGTGAGCACAAAATCCAGACCCAGTACGGCCAGCGACGAATGAACGACTGTACGTGTAGTAGCGCGGCTAATGCCCGCCGACGTCGGAATCGCATCGTAACCATTAAACAATGCAATCCAGGTAACCGTAATGGCAAATACCAGGCTCTTAATCAGGCAGTTAACCAGATCCATTCGCAGGTCAATGGCGTCCTGCATGGCAGACCAGAAGAAACCGGCGTCAATGCCTTTCCAGTGCACGCCAACCAGCGAACCGCCCCAGATACCCACGGCGACAAACAGTATCGTCAGCAGCGGTAAAGAGATAACCCCCGCCCAGAAACGCGGCGAGATCACGCGACGCAGCGGATCGACCGCCATCATCTCCATGCTGGAGAGCTGCTCAGTCGCGCGCATCAGGCCAATTTCAGCGGTTAAGGCTGACCCCGCGCGCCCGGCGAACAACAGCGCCGCCACAACGGGCCCCAGTTCACGCAGCAGCGAGAGCGCCACCAGCATCCCGAGGCTGGTTTCCGCACTGTAGGTTGTCAGCACCAGGTAGCCCTGCAGACCCAGCACCATCCCGATAAACAGACCGGAGACAATGATGATGAGCATCGACAGCACGCCGACATTATAAAGCTGCCGCACCAATAGCGGCGCGTGCTTACGGAATTCCGGTTTGCCGACCAGCGCGTTGAATAACATCAATCCGGCACGCCCGAACGTCCTGATGGTTTTTATGCCACGGTGTCCGAGAGCGGCCAACGCATTTAACAGCATGAGTGGCTTAACTCCCTATTCCCAGTAAATCGTCACGATAGTCGCCCGCCGGGTAGCGGAACGGCACAGGGCCATCGGCAATACCGTCAAGGAACTGCCGCACGCGTGGATCGCAATTTTCCTGCAGCGCCTGGGCGCTACCGTGTGCGACGATCTTTTTGTCCGCTACGATGTAGGCGTAATCGGCAATGCTCAGCACTTCAGGTACATCGTGAGACACCACAATGCAGGTGACGCCAAGCGCGCTATTCAGTTCAGAGATGAGCTTCACCAGCACGCCCATCGTGATGGGATCCTGCCCGACAAACGGTTCGTCGAACATGATTAAATCAGGTTCTAGTGCGATGGCGCGCGCCAGCGCGGCACGACGCGACATCCCGCCGGACAGCTCCGAAGGCATCAGTTTCGCGGCGCCCCGCAGCCCGACGGCTTCAAGCTTCATCATCACCGTGCTTTTCAGCAGCGCAGGCGGCAGGCTGGTATGCTCGCGCAGCGGATAGGCCACGTTATCAAAGACGTTCATGTCGGTGAACAAGGCCCCCGACTGAAAGAGCATGCTCATGCGTTTGCGAACAGTATACAGGCGCGAGCGCGACATCTCCGGGATGTTTTCGCCATCAAAGAGGATCTCACCGCTATCCGGTGGGATCTGCCCGCCAATAAGGCGAAGTAGGGTCGTTTTACCGATCCCGGACGGCCCCATGATGGCAGTGATCTTGCCACGCGGCACGGTCAACGAAATATCATCAAATATCAATCTGTTGGCGCGAGAAAAACTCACCCCGCGGACATCGACTAAATTCGCCATGGTTTGGCTCATTTATGGTTCCTTTCTTATCCTGCTCACGTTAAGGCATGTAGCCTGAATCAGCCCTAAACTCAGCATTTTTACAGAATAATAACCGTAGAGGTTAGCGAAAGCTGGCATTTGTTTTACTTTTCCGGCGCATAAAGTCAAAATTAGGAATTCGTTACGCCTCAGACTGTATGCAGTCCAGCCATTCCCGAGCAATGGACCGACGAGTATACCTGAAGAAAGGACTTTTGATGCTTTTAGCAACAGCACTGTTAATAATTGGTTTACTGTTGGTGGTCTACAGTGCTGACCGTTTAGTGTTTGCTGCATCTATCCTGTGTCGCCTGAGTGGCGTACCGCCTGTCGTCATCGGGATGACCGTGGTCAGCGTAGGAACGTCACTTCCTGAAATCATCGTCTCTGTCTCGGCATCGCTGCATGGCCAGGTAGACCTGGCAGTCGGCACCGCGATTGGCTCTAACATCGTCAATATTTTATTGATTTTGGGCCTGGCCGCGCTGCTCCATCCATTTCGCGTGCATTCTGATGTTCTGCGCCGTGAATTGCCGCTAATGTTACTCGTAAGCCTGCTGGCAGGGTGCGTATTTTACGATGGCGTACTGAGCTACAGCGACGGCATTTTCTTGCTGGCGCTGGCCGTTATTTGGCTGCTGTATAGTGTTAAAATCGCCCGTCAGGCTGAAAAGCAGGGTCAGGATAGCCTCACGCGTGAGCAGGTCGCCGAGCTTCCACGAGAAGGCACGCTGCCTGTTGCCCTGCTCTGGCTGGGCGTCGCGCTGATCATCATGCCGATGGCAACGCGCATGGTCGTGGATAACGCGACGGTGCTGGCGAACTATTTTGCCATCAGCGAGCTGACCATTGGCCTGACGGTGATTGCCATCGGCACCAGCCTGCCGGAGCTGGCCACCGCCATTGCGGGGGCCCGTAAAGGTGAGGATGACATTGCCATTGGTAATATCATCGGCTCTAACATTTTTAATATCGCCATTGTGATGGGCCTGCCAGCCCTGATTTCGCCAGGGCCCTTTAATCCCCTGGCGTTCTCACGTGATTACGGCGTGATGTTGCTGGTCAGCGTGATTTTTGCCTTGCTCTGCTGGCGGCGGCAACGACAGATCGGTAAAGGCGCAGGCGCGCTGCTGACGGGTGGATTTATCGTATGGATGGCGATGCTGTACTGGCTCTCGCCTCTTCTCTCTGGGTAAACGGAAACGCATTATGTCGCAAATAGAATTGCAGCCGGGTTTTGACTTTCAGAAAGCAGGCAAAGACGTTCTGGAGATTGAACGTGAAGGTCTGGCGCAGTTAGATCAGTACATAAATCAGGATTTTAGTCTGGCATGTGAGAAGATATTCTACTGTGCCGGCAAAGTCGTGGTGATGGGGATGGGCAAGTCCGGCCACATTGGACGCAAAATGGCGGCAACCTTTGCCAGTACCGGCACCTCGTCCTTCTTTGTCCACCCGGGGGAAGCCGCGCACGGGGACCTGGGTATGGTCACGCCGCAGGATATCGTCATCGCACTCTCCAACTCCGGTGAGTCCAATGAAATCCTGGCGCTGATCCCGGTACTGAAGCGACTGCAGGTGCCGCTGATTTGCATGACCAGCCGTCCGGAAAGCAGCATGGCGCGCGCAGCCGATATTCACCTGTGCGTGAAGGTTCCCAAAGAGGCCTGTCCGCTCGGCCTGGCGCCGACCTCCAGCACCACCGCGGCACTGGTTATGGGCGATGCCCTTGCCGTTGCGCTGCTGGAAGCCCGTGGCTTTACGCCGGAAGATTTCGCGCTGTCCCACCCGGGCGGCGCGCTGGGGCGCAAGCTCTTGCTGCGGGTAAACGATATTATGCACACCGGGGATGAGATCCCTCACGTCAGTAAAGAAGCCTCCCTGCGTGATGCGCTGCTGGAAATCACCCGCAAGAATCTGGGGATGACGGTCGTGTGCGACGATCTGATGAAAATTCAGGGGATCTTCACCGATGGCGACCTGCGTCGCGTGTTCGATATGGGTGTCGATGTCCGCACGCTCGGTATTGCCGATGTAATGACGCCCGGCGGCATCCGCGTGCGTCCGGGTACGCTGGCCGTGGACGTGCTGAACCTGATGCAGTCCCGCCATATCACCTCCGTTATGGTTGCCGATGGCGACCAGTTGCTGGGTGTGGTACATATGCATGATCTGCTGCGCGCAGGCGTAGTGTAATGAAGGATAAGACAATGAGTAATGCGGGTGCATCCCTTGCAACCTGTTATGGGCCGGTCAGTACACAGATGATGGCAAAGGCGAAAAACATTCGTCTGCTGATCCTGGATGTGGATGGGGTCCTCTCCGACGGCCTGATTTACATGGGCAATAATGGTGAAGAGCTGAAGGCGTTCAACGTTCGCGATGGCTACGGTATCCGCTGTGCGCTCACCTCGGGGATTGAGGTGGCGATCATCACCGGACGAAACGCTAAACTGGTAGAAGACCGCTGTGAAACCTTAGGTATTACCCATCTGTATCAGGGCCAGTCCGATAAGATGGCAGCGTTCAATGATTTACTGGGTAAACTGGCTATCGCGCCGGAAAACGTGGCCTACGTCGGGGACGACCTGATTGACTGGCCGGTGATGGCTGAAGTTGGGCTGAGCATCGCCGTTGCCGATGCGCATCCGCTGCTGATCCCGCGCGCCGACTACGTTACCCACATCAACGGTGGCCGCGGCGCTGTCCGTGAAGTCTGCGATCTGCTTCTGCTGGCGCAGGGCAAGCTTGATGAGGCCAAAGGGCAATCGATATGAGTAAAACCAGACGTTGGATTATCATTTTGCTTTCGCTTGTCGCACTGGTATTGATTGGCGTGAACCTTGCCGATCGCGACGATACGCAAACGGAAGTGATCAACAATAACGATCCAACCTATAAAAGCGATCACAGCGACACCGTGGTCTACAGCCCGGAAGGCGCGCTGAACTATCGCCTGATTGCCCAGCATGTTGAATATTTTTCAGATGACGGTATTTCGTGGTTTACCCAGCCTGTCATGACCACCTTTGATAAGGACAAAGTGCCGACGTGGTCAATTAAGTCAGATCGGGCAAAACTGACAAATGACCGTATGCTTTATCTGTATGGTCACGTTGAAGTCAACGCCCTGACCGCCGACTCGCAACTGCGAAAAATTACGACGGATAATGCCCAGATCAACCTGGTAACCCAGGACGTGACGTCGCAGGATCTGGTCACACTGTATGGCACAACATTTAATTCCAGCGGTTTGAGAATGCGCGGGAACTTACGCAGCAAGAACGCCGAGCTGATTGAAAAGGTTAGAACCTCCTATGAAATTCAAAACAAACAAACTCAGCCTTAAAGTAATTATCGCCAGCGCGATGCTGGCGACCAGTCTCCCCGCGCTTGCTGTAACGGGCGATACCGACCAGCCGATCCATATCGAGTCCGACACCCAGTCTCTCGATATGCAGGGTAACGTCGTCACCTTCACGGGTAACGTCGTCATGACCCAGGGCACCATCAAAATCAACGCTGATAAAGTGGTCGTGACCCGTCCGGGTGGCGAGCAGGGCAAAGAGATTATCGATGGCTATGGTAATCCGGCGACCTTCTACCAGATGCAGGACAACGGCAAGCCGGTGAAAGGCCGCGCCACGCACATGCACTATGAGCTGGCGAAGGACCTGGTCATCCTGACCGGCAATGCCTATCTGGAACAGCTGGACAGCAACATTACCGGCGACCAGATTACCTATCTGGTTAAAGAGCAAAAAATGCAGGCCTCCAGCGAGAAAGGCAAACGCGTCACCACCGTTCTGGTTCCGTCGCAGCTGCAGGATAAAGGCAAGGGCCAGGCCCCGGCACAGAAGAAGAGTAACTAATTCGTTATGGCAACATTAACTGCAAAAAATCTCGCGAAGGCCTATAAGGGCCGCCGTGTCGTAGAAGATGTCAGTCTGACCGTTAACTCCGGCGAAATCGTGGGGCTGCTTGGCCCGAACGGTGCGGGTAAAACGACAACCTTCTACATGGTCGTGGGTATTGTGCCGCGCGATGCCGGCAACATTATCATTGACGATGAAGACATCAGCCTTCTGCCGCTCCACGCGCGCGCGCGTCGCGGGATCGGCTATCTGCCGCAGGAAGCCTCCATTTTCCGTCGTCTCAGCGTTTACGACAACCTGATGGCGGTCCTGCAAATTCGTAACGATCTGACCAACGAACAGCGTCAGGATCGTGCCAACGAGCTGATGGAAGAGTTCCACATCGAGCATCTGCGCGACAGCCTCGGTCAGGCACTCTCCGGGGGCGAACGCCGTCGTGTTGAGATTGCGCGTGCGCTGGCCGCAAACCCGAAATTTATCCTGCTGGATGAACCGTTTGCGGGCGTTGACCCCATCTCCGTTATCGACATCAAACGTATCATTGAACACCTGCGCGACAGCGGGCTTGGCGTACTGATCACCGACCACAACGTGCGTGAAACGCTGGCCGTGTGTGAACGCGCCTATATTGTGAGCCAGGGCAATCTGATCGCCCACGGTACGCCGCAGCAGATCCTCGAAGACGATCATGTTAAGCGCGTCTATCTTGGGGAAGACTTCAGACTCTGATAGGGTAGAGGTAACGTAACGCCGAACCGGAGAAAAATGCTCTGAACATGAAGCAAGGTTTGCAATTAAGGCTCAGCCAACAACTGGCGATGACGCCGCAGCTACAGCAGGCAATTCGCCTGTTGCAACTGTCCACGTTAGAACTTCAGCAGGAGCTCCAGCAGGCGCTGGACAGCAACCCCCTGCTGGAACAAACCGATCTTCATGACGAGGTAGATACCCAGCAATCGCAGGATACAGAAGCGCTCGATACCGCAGATGCACTCGAACAAAAAGAGATGCCCGACGAGCTTCCGCTGGATGCCAGCTGGGATGAAATCTACACCGCCGGCACCCCTTCCGGTACGCGTGCAGACTACCAGGACGATGAGCTACCGGTCTATCAGGGAGAAACCACCCAGTCGCTGCAGGATTACCTGATGTGGCAGGTGGAACTCACCCCCTTCTCCGATACTGACCGCGCGATTGCCACGTCAATTGTCGATGCCGTTGACGACACCGGCTATTTGACCGTCACGCTGGACGATATTCTGGAAAGCATGGGCGACGACGAGATTGAGCTTGAGGAAGTTGAAGCCGTTCTGAAGCGCATCCAGCGTTTCGATCCGGTAGGCGTAGCCGCAAAAGATCTGCGCGACTGCCTGCTGATCCAGCTTTCTCAGTTCAGCAAAGAGACGCCATGGCTCGACGAGGCGCGCCTAATCATCAGCGATCACCTGGATCTGCTGGCGAACCACGATTTCCGCACCCTGATGCGCGTCACGCGCCTGAAAGAAGAGGTGCTGAAAGAAGCGGTGAATCTGATCCAGTCGCTCGATCCGCGCCCCGGTCAGTCTATCCAGACCAGCGAACCCGAGTACGTGATCCCGGATGTGTTGGTCAGAAAAAATAACGGCCGCTGGGTCGTTGAACTGAACTCTGACAGTATCCCTCGCCTGCAAATCAACCAGCAGTATGCCTCCATGTGCACCAGCATGCGTAACGACTCCGACAATCAATATATTCGTAGCAATTTGCAGGAAGCGCGATGGCTGATCAAAAGTCTGGAGAGCCGAAATGATACGCTGCTACGCGTCAGCCGCTGCATTGTCGAACAGCAGCAGGCGTTCTTTGAGCAGGGTGAAGAGTATATGAAACCGATGGTGCTGGCGGATATCGCCCAGGCCGTCGAGATGCATGAATCAACCATTTCCCGTGTCACCACGCAGAAGTATCTGCACAGTCCACGCGGTATTTTTGAGCTTAAGTATTTCTTCTCCAGCCATGTGAATACCGAGGGCGGCGGCGAAGCGTCGTCCACGGCCATCCGTGCCCTGGTGAAGAAGTTGATCGCCGCGGAGAACCCCGCGAAGCCGCTAAGCGACAGTAAGTTAACCACCATGCTGTCCGATCAGGGTATTATGGTGGCACGTCGTACTGTTGCGAAGTATCGAGAGTCTTTATCCATTCCGCCGTCCAACCAGCGTAAACAGCTGGTCTGACACAACCGATAAGGAAGACACTATGCAGCTCAACATCACTGGACAAAACGTCGAAATTACTGAGGCTTTACGCGACTTTGTGAACACGAAGTTTGCAAAACTCGAGCAGTATTTCGAAAGGATCAATCAGGTCTATATTGTGTTGAAAGTGGAGAAAGTGACTCATATCTCGGATGCCACCCTGCATGTTAACGGGGGTGAACTGCATGCCAGTGCGGAAGGGCAAGACATGTACGCTGCTATCGACGGCTTGATTGATAAGCTTGCGCGACAGCTCAATAAACATAAAGATAAACTGAAACAACACTAATTGTCCGGGCAGTTAACGGGTGCAGGACGGCCTGTTGTGAAACACAACAGGCCATTTGTACAGTTAGCGCTTAGGTGAAATTATGATGAACAACGATTCCGCTCTTCAACTGAGCAATGTCCTTAACCAGGAATGTACCCGCAGTGCGGTTCACTGCCAGAGCAAAAAACGTGCGCTGGAGATCATCAGTGAACTGGCCGCAAAACAGCTGGGCCTGCCGCCGCAGGTGGTGTTCGAAGCGATTCTGACCCGTGAAAAGATGGGCAGTACCGGTATCGGCAACGGCATCGCGATCCCGCATGGCAAACTGGAAGAGGATACCCTGCGTGCCGTCGGTGTGTTTGTGCAGCTTGAAACACCGATCGCCTTCGATGCCATTGATAACCAGCCCGTCGATCTCCTCTTCGCGCTGCTGGTGCCTGCTGACCAGACGAAAACCCATCTGCATACGCTGTCGCTGGTCGCCAAGCGTCTGGCTGACAAAACCATTTGCCGTCGACTGCGCTCGGCTCAAAGTGATGAAGAGCTCTATCAAATTATCACTGAAGCAGAAGGCAATCAGGATGATGCATAACCAGGAGATGGCCTTCACATCTGTTGTCCTGAGGAGAAACGGAACATGGTGCTGATGATTGTCAGTGGCCGTTCAGGGTCGGGGAAATCCGTTGCTCTGCGCGCGCTGGAAGACATGGGTTTTTACTGCGTCGATAACCTGCCGGTCGTGTTGTTGCCCGAACTGGCCCGTACGCTGGCGGAGAGACAAACCTCGGCCGCCGTCAGTATCGACGTTCGTAACATGCCTGAATCGCCAGAGATCTTCGAACAGGCCATGAGTAACCTGCCCGACGCATTCTCGCCGCAACTGCTGTTCCTTGATGCAGACCGTAATACCCTGATCCGCCGCTACAGCGATACCCGTCGTTTGCACCCGCTTTCCAGTAAGAACCTCTCTCTGGAGAGTGCTATCGATGAAGAGAGCGATCTGCTGGAGCCGCTGCGTTCTCGTGCCGACCTGATTGTCGACACCTCTGAGATGTCCGTTCACGAGCTGGCAGAAATGCTGCGTACCCGGTTGTTGGGTAAGCGCGAGCGCGAACTGACGATGGTGTTCGAATCCTTTGGCTTTAAGCACGGTATCCCGATTGATGCGGATTATGTTTTCGACGTGCGCTTCCTGCCGAACCCGCACTGGGATCCGAAACTGCGTCCCATGACCGGTCTGGATAAACCCGTTGCGGCCTTCCTCGACAGGCACACAGAAGTTCACAATTTTATCTACCAGACGCGAAGCTACCTTGAGCTATGGTTACCTATGCTGGAGACAAACAATCGTAGCTACCTGACGGTAGCGATTGGCTGTACCGGCGGTAAACATCGTTCGGTTTATATCGCCGAACAGCTGGCCGACTATTTCCGCTCGCGCGGGAAGAACGTTCAGTCCCGTCATCGCACGCTGGAAAAACGTAAAACATGACCGTAAAACAGACCGTTGAGATCACCAATAAGCTGGGCATGCATGCGCGCCCGGCGATGAAGCTGTTTGAGCTGATGCAGGGTTTCGATGCAGAAGTTCTGCTGCGGAATGACGAAGGTACCGAAGCGGAAGCGAACAGCGTGATCGCGCTGCTGATGCTGGATTCCGCCAAAGGGCGTCAGATTGAAGTCGAAGCCACCGGCCCTCAGGAAGAGGAAGCGCTGGCAGCGGTGATTGCGCTGTTTAACGCAGGGTTCGACGAAGATTAAGGTCTCTCCCCTTCAGGCGGGTGGCGCTGCGCTTACCCGCCCTACATAAGTTTGTTGCTCTCCATAAACCCTTCTCCTCCCAACTGACGCATCTGGCGCATAATCCACGCCTGACGGCTACGCACGTATCCTGATGGGGCACTGGCTTTAAAACGGATGGGATTCGGTAAAACAGCGGCCAATAGCGCTGCTTCAGACATGCTCAGACGGCTGGCTGGCTTATTGAAATAACGCTGCGCGGCAGCTTCTACGCCAAATACCCCGTCGCCAAACTCGGCAACGTTGAGATACACGGTCAGAATGCGCTTTTTGCTCCAGACCGTTTCCATGCCCAGGGTTAATCCTGCTTCCAGCCCCTTTCGCACCCAGCTGCGGCCGTCCCACAGAAACAGATTTTTGGCCGTCTGCTGCGACAACGTTGACGCGCCGCGCACGCGGTTTTCATGACGTTCGTTATGCGCCAGTGCCTTCTCAATCGCGGCCACATCGAATCCCCAGTGCTCCGGGAATTTCTGGTCCTCCGCTGCGATGACCGCCAGCCCCATGAACGGCGAGATCTCGTCCATGCTTACCCAGTCAGAATGGGCAACATAGCCGAAATCACCGCTGAGCCACGCACCAAGCTGACGCTCAACCATCACGGCGGAGAACGGGACCGGCATAATGCTGAACAGGGCGAGTCCACCGCCCCAAAACACCGCCAGCACCAGAACGATGCGCAATAAAGTACGTTTTACCCACGCACCTGCGCCGGATTGACGACTCATTCAGCCAGCACCAGCACGCGGGCGACCAGCTTTTCGATTCCCGTGGCCGCTTCTGCAATATTCTGCGCCAGCATATAGGCCGGCGTGGTGACAATTTTATTATCTTCATCAACCACAATGTCATCCACCGGGCACGGAACGTGTTCGCCCCCCATTTCCTCGACGATCTCCGCGGTATCAATATCCGTCCCGATGGTCAGGCGCAGCGGGAAATCAAAAATCTTAGGCAACATCGCCGGTGCGATACAGATAAAGCCCAGCGGTTTCCCTGCCGCATGCATGGCCTGCGACAGCGCTTTGAGATGAGGATCGATCTGACACTCCGCGCCCTGCGCAGCAAAGGTACTGAGATTTTTGGCCGCGCCAAATCCACCCGGGACAATGAGCGCATCAAGCTCTGCGGCGTCTGCCTGAATAAGAGGATGGATGTCACCTCGCGCAATACGTGCGGCTTCAATCAGCACGTTACGGGTTTCCGCCATTGGTTCACCGGTCAGATGGTTAATCACATCCGCCTGATTTTTGTCTGGCGCAAAACAAATCACCTCTGCTCCCTGCTTAGCCAGGGCCAGCAGCGTAATGACGGCTTCGTGTATCTCAGAACCATCGTAAACACCACATCCGCTGAGCACGACACCAATCTTTTTCATCATGACAATCCTTTTCTGCAACTGGCTGAAGCACATTAATAATTTTGATTAAAACGCTATGCTTCACACATTTCACTGATTCATGTAACAAACCATTTAAGATTTGCTATCTTATCTGCGTGCGGCCTAAATTTTTCAGGCAGCGCCCTTTCGAAAATAACGTTTAAAAACAGGCGCAGCCACGATTTCCCTGGTGTTGGCGCAGTATTCGCGCACCCCGGTTAATCCGGGGTCATTTTTTTCTGGCGTCAACCCAGGCTTTAAGCACCGCAACATCGTTTTGCCACTCTTGCTTCATCTCTTCAACCCAATCACCCACGTTATCTTCCCATGCAGGTAAATCAGGCGACTGAATCTGTTGTCCCAGCTGCTGCAGGTGGCGTAAGCCAACCGAGCCGGCTGCACCTTTGATTTTATGTCCTTCTTCCACGATCCCCTTCTGGTCACGGGCCGTCAGGTTGGATTCCAGCACGCTCAGATAGCCCGGCATCATTTTTTCGAACACGGCCAGACCGTCGGTAATCAGTTTCGGCCCCACCAGATCGATATACTGCTCCAGCATCGCGGTATCGAGTATCGTTTGGGCTTTTGCGCTATCAACAGGCGTCATGGTGCTCTCCTCTTCATCATGGGTATCCCAGAACTTTTTGATCATAGCGGTCAGAGCAGGCACCGCCAGCGGCTTGCTGAGTACATCGTCCATACCGGCATCGAGATACTCTTTTTTATCTTTCAGCACGTTCGCCGTCAGGGCAACCAGCGGCGGCAGTTCGTCGGCCGCGTACTGACGCGTCAACTCGCGCGAGATATCCAGCCCGGTCATATCCGGTAATTGAATATCCAGCAGAACAAGATCGTATTCGCCGGGTTTAAACATCTCCAGCGCGGCTTTGCCGGTCATCGCGACATCCACGCTGTTGCCCAGTTTTTCCAGCACCGAGCGCGCCACGATCACGTTCAGCTCAATGTCTTCCACCAGCAGGACGTGCAGGGCAGGCAGCGGCATATCGTCATTTTCAAAGGTATCTTCTACCTCTTCCGCCACCGCTGGCGCATGGACCGTCAGCGTGAAGGTTGACCCTTTGCCCGGCTGGCTGGCTACGGTGATATCACCGCCCATACTCTTCGCCAGACGTTTAGAGACCGCCAGGCCAATGCCTGTTCCGGTCGCCGGTTTCCCGCCGTTGCTGTCTTTCACCTGGTAGTACATGGCAAAGATCTTGTCCTGCTCCTCCTGCGGAATACCAATTCCGGAGTCCTCTACCTCGAAGTGCAGCATGTCGCCTTCGTCATAGCGGATACGCACCGCCACCTGCCCCTTCTGGGTGAATTTCACCGCGTTGCTGATCAGGTTCCACAGGATCTGGCGCAGTCGCGTGCCGTCAGTCACCACCTTATGCGGCAGCGGCAGGGTGGGCTCCATAACAAAGCTCAGGCCCTTCTGCTGCGCCTGCAGGCCGGACAGGTTTTCCAGATCGGCAAGGAAGCTGGTGAAATCAACCGGCTGGTTATCAAGCTGAACTTTACGGCGCTCCATCTTATCCATATCAATAATATCATTGAAGATATTACCCAGCGTGACCGCTGAGACATGGATAGTCTTGAGGTATTTTTCCTGCTCTGCGGTCAGGTCGGTATCCAGCAGAATACGGCTCAACCCGACGATGCCGTTAAGCGGCGTACGCAGCTCGTGGCTGATGGTGGAGATAAAGGTGGTCTTGTCGCGGCTGGCGCGCTCCAGGGCATCCTGATAGCGCTTACGCTCGGTGATGTCGCGGCCAAAGCCCATCAGGCCGTGGCGTTTGCCCACGCGGTCATAGTAGGGCACCTTACGGATCTCAAAGCAGGCTTTGCGTCCGTCCGGGTAGTCCAGCCACTGTTCATAGGTCAGCGAGACGTTATGACGGAAGACTTTTTCGTCGGTCTCCATGACCTTGGCCGCCGCCTCTTCAGAGTAAACGTCCTGCGGCTTCAGGTGAATCAGCTGCTTCTCGCTTTTCCCGGTAAGCAACTCCATCGCCCGGTTACAGCCGGAAAATTCTTTATCTTCATTACGGTAGAACACCAGATCCGGCGACGCATCCAGGAACGACCGCAGGAAGGAGGATTGCTGCTCAAGCTGGATCTGCGTGACCTCGCGCTCTTTCATTTCGATTTTCAGCTGCTCCAGGGTGGCCTGACGCTCGGCCTCCGCCTTCTCACGATCTGAAATCTCCTGATTCAGCTGCGCAATGTTGTCTTTGAGCTGGACGTTGAGCTTGAGGTCGCGCTCGCGCATCTCTTCCAGTTTATCCACCAGCTTAGATAAACGCTGACGGGACTCTTCCAGCTGTTCAACCACTACGGAAAGGAAATAGACCGCCCAGGGCGTAATGAGCAAGCCAAAGAAGATGGAGCGGATGACGTCAATACTCTCGACCTGACCATGCAGAACCATGGTAACCGCCATTTGCACGACAATGGCCAGAACGACCAGCGCCAGCGCAAGCAGCATGGAAAAACGCACCAGCCCAAGCTTCATCATCAGGTCGACGTAATACTGGGCAAGCATTCGAATTTGCTTCATAGAGGATCCCTTCACGACGTTATCGCTCAATAATACTCAAATTCGCGGCGGGACGTTGAAGGTTGTGAGAAAAAGTGCGGGGTGAAACAGGAGATTAGCCTCGCTCCCGGGTAACCGGAAGCGAGGTAAGGTCAATCAGGAGCGTTTCAACAGCAGCCAGAGACTGATCAGGAGGAAGCTGGCGCTTGGCAGCAGCGCACCGATAATCGGCGGAATGCCATAAACCAGCGTCAGCGGACCGAAGATCTGATCGAGCACGTAGAACACAAAGCCGAAGCTGATGCCGGTCACGACGCGAACCCCCATCGGCACGCTGCGCAACGGGCCGAAGATAAACGACAGCGCCATCAGCATCATTACCGCCACGGACATCGGCTGGAAGATTTTACTCCACATGTTGAGCTGATAGCGTCCCGCATCCTGTCCGCTCGACTTCAGGTATTTCACATAGTTGTGCAAACCGCTGATGGAGAGCGCGTCAGGATCCAGCGCCACGACGCCGAGCTTATCGGGCGTCAGGTTGGTTTTCCACGTACCGGTTACCGTCTGAGAACCCGTAATCTGTTTCGGATCGGTCAGGTTAGATTCATCAACCT
This sequence comes from Enterobacter sp. Acro-832, assembly GCF_011752745.1. NCBI lineage: Bacteria > Pseudomonadati > Pseudomonadota > Gammaproteobacteria > Enterobacterales > Enterobacteriaceae > Enterobacter > Enterobacter sp. Acro-832. The sequence continues at coordinate 78,529 of NZ_VWWX01000003.1, read as the reverse complement.
GGGACAACCGCCACTGCTTATGTTCGGCGTCAAACTTCGCCGAAGAGGCATGGCGAACGGACTGCAGACGGCGCTGGTCATCGAAAGCGTAGATGCTCACTCCGCCCAGTTCATCATTCCCCTTCACCCGTTCGATGTAGACGAAGTTTTTACCGTCTTTCGCCCATAAACCTTGCTGAGTCGAGAGCAGTGAGCCGCCGTACATCGCCTGAGCACGATAGTTACGCGCCATCTGTTCGCCCTGCGGCGCGACCCACTCGCCAATCGCCATGGTCAACAGCACCAGGGGGATGGCGGTTTTCATTACCGACAGCGCAACCTGCATGCGGGTAAAACCCGAGGCCTGCATAACGACCAGCTCGCTGCGCTGCGCCAGCATCCCCAGCCCCAGCAGCGCCCCCAGCAGGGCCGCCATCGGGAAGAAGATCTGCACATCTTTCGGCACGCTGAGCAGGGTATACATCCCCGCGCCCAGCGCGTCATAGCTCCCCTGCCCGGCTTTTTTCAGCTGATCGACAAATTTGATAATGCCGGAGAGCGACACCAGCATGAACAACGTCATCATGATGGTGGTAAAAATGGTTTTACCGATATAGCGATCAAGAACGCCAAACGCCTGCATTAGATGGCTCCTTTACGCGAGAATCGGGCACGTATGCGGCGCACAGGCACCGTATCCCACAGGTTTAACCCCAGCGCCAGTAAGATGTACAGGCTGTTGACGAACCACGTCCAGATCATGGGATCCAGCTTGCCCTTCGCGCCGTTGGAGCGAATCGAGGTTTGCAGCAGGAAATAGATCAGGTAAAGCAGCATCGCCGGAAGCATAGAGAGCACGCGTCCCTGACGCGGGTTCACCACGCTCAGCGGAACGACAATCAGCGCCATCATAAACACGGTGAAGACAAGCGTAATACGCCAGTGGAACTCAGCGCGCGCGCGGTTGGTATCGGTATTCCAGAGGGTACGCATGTCCATTTGCTCGGTATCCGTTGGATCGAGCGACACCGTCTGATGGCCGATAATGGCCTGATAGTTCTGGAAATCCGTAATGCGGAAGTCACGCAACATCGCGGTGCCTTCGAAACGGGTGCCTTTGTTCAGCGTCACGACCTGAGAACCATCTTTGCGCTGAGCCAGCTGACCGGAATCTGCCACCACCACGGAAGGACGCGCGTTACCTTTAGGACGCAGCTGCGCCAGGAAGACATCGTTGAATTTACTGCCGTCAACGCTCTCAATAAACAGCACGGAGTTTCCGTCGGTTGCCTGCTGGAACTGCCCCTGGGCTAACGCCGCCATGCCGGGGTTGGCTTTCGCTTCGGCCAGCACTTCGTCCTGATGGCGGGAAGACATGGGGCCCGCCCACATCACATTCACCGCCGCAACGATACCCGTGAACAGCGCCAGTATCATGGCGGCTTTCACCAGGACCGCTTTGCTCAGGCCACAAGCATGCATCACCGTGATTTCACTCTCGGTATAGAGTTTCCCAAGCGTCATGAGCAGGCCAAGGAAAAGACTTAGCGGCAGGATAAGCTGCGCCATTTCCGGGATCCCTAAACCAAGCAGGGAAAGCACCAGATTTGTTGGAATTTCGCCGTCAACGGCCGCACCGAGGATCTTAACCAGCTTCTGACAGAAAAAAATCAGCAGCAGGATGAAGAGGATCGCCAGTTGGCTTTTGAGCGTCTCCCGCACCAGATATCTTATGATTATCACTTTAAATACGCCCGTAAAAACCCGTCTCTTTGCTGGAAAATCGCTTGTTTCATGGCTTAAACGTCATTTATTCTCTTGAGTCGTCGAAATCATCGCTAAGATTAAAACATCCGGCGGATTCACGCTTCAGGACTTTTTCTGACGTGTCGAAACCGTAGTAACGTAAGATTAACACGAAGTCACCACAACAGCGGACATGAGTTACGAAAGGTTTCAATTCTATCCGTAGCAGCCGCCGTTGTCTTTAAGATTCAGGAGCGTAGTGCATGGAGTTCAGTGTAAAAAGCGGTAGCCCGGAGAAACAGCGGAGTGCCTGCATCGTTGTGGGCGTCTTTGAACCACGCCGACTCTCCCCGATCGCCGAGCAACTCGATAAAATCAGTGACGGCTATATTAGCGCCCTGCTGCGCCGCGGCGAACTGGAAGGCAAACCTGGGCAGACGCTGTTACTGCACCATGTTCCGAACGTACTCTCAGAGCGCATTCTGCTGATTGGCTGCGGCAAAGAACGCGAGCTGGATGAACGTCAGTATAAGCAGGTGATTCAGAAAACAATCAATACGCTGAATGATACCGGTTCAATGGAAGCCGTCTGCTTCCTGACCGAGCTGCACGTTAAAGGGCGTAACACCTACTGGAAAGTGCGTCAGGCGGTCGAAACGGCAAAAGAGAGCCTGTACAGCTTCGATCAGCTGAAGACCAATAAAAGCGAGCCGCGTCGTCCGCTGCGTAAAATGGTCTTCAACGTGCCAACCCGCCGCGAACTGACCAGCGGCGAACGCGCGATCCAGCACGGTCTGGCGATTGCTGCCGGCATTAAAGCGGCTAAAGATCTCGGCAACATGCCACCCAACATCTGTAACGCGGCCTACCTGGCCTCTCAGGCACGTCAGTTGGCCGACGCCTACAGCAAAAACGTCATTACCCGCGTCATCGGCGAACAGCAGATGAAAGAGCTGGGAATGCACTCCTACCTGGCAGTCGGTAACGGCTCGCAGAACGAATCCCTGATGTCCGTCATCGAGTACAAGGGCAACCCGGCCGAAGACGCGCGCCCTGTCGTGCTGGTCGGTAAAGGCCTGACCTTCGATTCCGGCGGTATCTCCATCAAGCCTGCCGAAGGCATGGACGAGATGAAGTACGACATGTGCGGCGCGGCGGCGGTTTACGGCGTCATGCGCATGGTCGCGGAACTTCAGTTGCCCATCAACGTGATCGGCGTTCTGGCGGGCTGCGAGAACATGCCTGGCGGTCGCGCTTATCGTCCGGGTGACGTCCTGACCACCATGTCCGGCCAGACCGTTGAAGTACTGAACACCGACGCCGAAGGCCGTCTGGTACTCTGCGATGTGCTGACCTACGTTGAGCGCTTCGAACCTGAAGCGGTCATTGACGTCGCCACGCTCACCGGTGCCTGTGTGATTGCGCTGGGCCACCACATTACCGGCCTGATGTCGAACCACAATCCACTGGCGCACGAGCTGATTGGCGCCTCGGAGCAGGCCGGTGACCGCGCATGGCGTCTGCCGCTGGGTGACGAATATCAGGAGCAGCTGGAGTCTAACTTCGCGGATATGGCGAACATCGGCGGACGTCCTGGCGGGGCGATCACCGCGGGCTGCTTCCTGGCGCGCTTCACCCGTAAGTACAACTGGGCGCATCTGGATATCGCGGGTACTGCATGGCGCTCCGGCAAGGCCAAAGGCGCAACCGGTCGTCCGGTGGCGCTGCTGTCGCAGTTCCTGCTCAATCGCGCGGGTTTTAACGGCGACGAATGATATAAAATGCCGGGTGGCGGCTTCGCCTTACCCGGCCTACAACGTCATTCAACCGTAGGCCGGGTAAGCGTAGCGCCACCCGGCTTTGCATTTGAATCCAAAACTAAGAAGCCCCATATATGAAGAATGCAACGTTCTACCTTCTGGACAACGACACCCATCAGAATGGCCTCAGCGCCGTCGAACAGCTGGTGTGTGAAATTGCCGCAGAACGTTGGCGCGCAGGCAAACGCGTGTTGATCGCCTGTGAAGATGAGCAGCAGGCCATTCGTCTCGATGAAGCGCTGTGGGCTCGCCCGCCGGAGAGTTTTGTTCCGCATAACCTGTCAGGCGAAGGGCCACGCGGCGGAGCACCGGTTGAAATTGCCTGGCCGCAAAAGCGCAACAGCAGCGCGCGCGACATTCTGATTAGCCTGCGGATAGATTTTGCAGATTTTGCCACCGCTTTCACAGAAGTGGTAGACTTTGTCCCTTACGAAGAATCTTTGAAACAACTGGCGCGCGAACGCTATAAAGCGTACCGCCTGGCTGGTTTTAACCTGAATACGGCAACCTGGAAATAATGGAAAAGACATATAACCCACGCGATATCGAACAGCCGCTTTACGAGCACTGGGAACAGCAGGGCTATTTCAAGCCTAACGGCGACGAAAGCAAAGAGTCCTTCTGCATCATGATCCCGCCGCCGAACGTCACCGGCAGTTTGCATATGGGTCATGCTTTCCAGCAGACCATCATGGACACCATGATCCGCTACCAGCGCATGCAGGGTAAAAACACCCTGTGGCAGGCGGGGACTGACCACGCGGGTATCGCGACCCAGATGGTGGTTGAGCGTAAAATTGCCGCTGAAGAAGGGAAAACCCGCCACGACTACGGTCGCGACGCGTTCATCGACAAAATCTGGCAGTGGAAAGCGGAATCCGGCGGCACGATTACCCGCCAGATGCGCCGCCTCGGCAACTCCGTGGACTGGGAGCGCGAGCGCTTCACCATGGACGAAGGCCTCTCCAACGCCGTGAAAGAAGTCTTCGTCCGTCTGTACAAAGAAGACCTGATTTACCGTGGCAAACGCCTGGTCAACTGGGATCCGAAACTGCGCACCGCAATTTCGGACCTGGAAGTGGAAAACCGCGAGTCCAAGGGCTCCATGTGGCATATCCGCTATCCGCTGGCCGACGGCGCAAAAACCGCCGACGGTAAAGATTACCTGGTGGTCGCGACCACCCGCCCGGAAACCCTGCTGGGTGATACCGGCGTGGCCGTTAACCCGGAAGATCCGCGTTATAAAGATCTGATTGGCAAATTCGTGGTGCTGCCGCTGGTAAACCGCCGTATTCCGATTGTGGGCGACGAACACGCCGACATGGAAAAAGGCACCGGCTGCGTGAAAATCACCCCGGCGCACGACTTCAACGACTATGAAGTGGGTCGTCGTCACGCCCTGCCGATGATCAACATTCTGACCTTCGACGGCGATATCCGCGAAAGCGCAGAAGTGTACGACACCAAAGGCAACGAATCCGACGTTTATTCCAGCGACATCCCGGCCGAGTTCCAGAAGCTGGAACGCTTTGCCGCGCGTAAAGCGATTGTGGCTGCCGTTGACGCACTGGGCCTGCTGGAAGAGATCAAGCCTCACGACCTGACCGTGCCGTACGGTGACCGTGGTGGCGTGGTTATCGAGCCAATGCTGACCGACCAGTGGTACGTACGCGCCGACGTGCTGGCGAAACCGGCTGTGGAAGCGGTTGAAAACGGCAGCATTCAGTTCGTACCGAAGCAGTACGAAAACATGTACTTCTCCTGGATGCGCGATATTCAGGACTGGTGTATCTCCCGTCAGCTGTGGTGGGGTCACCGTATCCCGGCATGGTACGACAACGACGGCAACGTTTACGTTGGCCGCAGCGAAGATGAAGTGCGTCAGGAAAACAACCTGAGCGCTGACGTTGCCCTGCGTCAGGACGAAGACGTGCTGGATACCTGGTTCTCCTCCGCGCTGTGGACCTTCTCCACCCTCGGCTGGCCAGAAAACACCGACGCGCTGCGTCAGTTCCACCCAACCAGCGTGATGGTGTCCGGCTTCGACATTATCTTCTTCTGGATTGCCCGCATGATCATGATGACCATGCACTTCATCAAAGATGAAGACGGCAAGCCGCAGGTTCCGTTCCACACCGTCTACATGACCGGTCTGATCCGCGACGACGAAGGCCAGAAGATGTCCAAATCCAAGGGTAACGTCATCGACCCGCTGGATATGGTTGATGGTATCTCTCTGGAAGAGCTGCTGGAAAAACGCACCGGCAACATGATGCAGCCGCAGCTGGCGGAGAAAATCCGCAAGCGCACCGAGAAGCAGTTCCCGAACGGGATTGAGGCTCACGGTACCGACGCCCTGCGTTTCACCCTGGCGGCGCTGGCCTCAACCGGTCGTGACATCAACTGGGACATGAAACGTCTGGAAGGTTACCGTAACTTCTGTAACAAGCTGTGGAACGCCAGCCGCTTCGTGCTGATGAACACCGAAGATCAGGATTGCGGCTTCAATGGCGGCGAGATGACCCTCTCCCTGGCTGACCGCTGGATCCTGGCGGAATTCAACCAGACGGTGAAAGCGTTCCGCGAGGCGCTGGACAGCTACCGCTTCGACATCGCGGCGGGCATTCTGTATGAATTCACCTGGAACCAGTTCTGTGACTGGTATCTGGAACTGGCGAAGCCGGTCATGAACGGCGGCACTGAGGCAGAGCTGCGCGGCACGCGCAACACGCTGATTACCGTTCTGGAAGGCCTGCTGCGCCTGGCGCACCCGGTTATTCCATTCATCACCGAGACCATCTGGCAGCGCGTGAAGGTGATTGCTGGCATCAACGCAGACACCATCATGCTGCAGCCGTTCCCGGCATTCGATGCGGCGAAAGTCGATGAAGCGGCATCTGCGGATACCGAGTGGCTGAAGCAGGCGATTGTTGCAGTACGTAACATTCGTGCTGAAATGAACATCGCCCCGGGCAAACCGCTGGAGCTGCTGCTGCGCGGCTGCAGCGAAGCGGCCGTTCGTCGCGTCACCGAGAACAACACCTTCCTGAAAACCATGGCGCGTCTGGAAAGCATCACCGTGCTGCCTGCGGATGATAAAGGTCCGGTTTCCGTGACCAAAATCATCGACGGTGCCGAGCTGCTGATCCCAATGGCGGGTCTGATCGACAAAGACGCCGAGCTGGCTCGTCTGGCGAAAGAAGTGGCGAAAGTCGACGTGGAAATTGGCAAAATCGAAAGCAAACTGGCGAACGAAGGCTTTGTTGCCCGCGCGCCGGAAGCGGTCATCGCGAAAGAGCGTGAGCGTCTGGTTGCCTTAGCCGATGCGAAGACCAAGCTGATTGAGCAGCAGGCGGTTATCGCTGCCCTGTAATGCTTTTACCCCTTACGCTTCAGGGCGTAAGGGGTAACCTTCCTGAAAACTCCTCGCTTGCACTCCCCTTTCTGCGGTGCTATTAACAGCAGTTATGTGTCAATTTTTGTAATGAGTAATGCTATGAGCGTGATTACCCCCGTCGCGACGACGATGCGTCGGATCACTGAGCAGGATAATCCGGCTATCGCCGCCGTTATTCGCACCGTTTCTGCCGAATATGGCCTGACGGCTGACAAAGGCTACACGGTTGCCGACCCGAATCTGGACGCGCTTTTTCAGCTTTACAGCCAGCCAGGACATGCCTACTGGGTAATCGAGCAGAACGGCCAGGTTGTGGGCGGTGGCGGCGTGGCGCCCCTCAGCTGCAGCGAGCCGGATATCTGCGAACTGCAAAAAATGTATTTCCTGCCAACGGCACGCGGACAAGGACTGGCAAAAAAGCTGGCGCTGATGGCGCTGGACCACGCGCGCAAGCAGGGCTTTACCCGCTGCTACCTGGAAACGACCGCCTTCCTCAAAGAGGCCATCGGCCTGTATGAACATCTGGGCTTTGAGCATATCGATGCGCCGCTGGGCTGTACCGGCCACGTTGATTGCGAAGTCAGGATGCTGAAAAGTCTGTAACTTTCGTTCCTGCCCTCTTCTGTTAAGCGGCTGTAAACTGAATGCTCTACACTCTCAGTTCACACCACAACGGGGGAAACACGATGTCGAAGATAAAAAGCTACGCCGCACCGCAGGCGGGTGCAGAACTTGAGCTGTACGAGTACGATGCGGGCGAACTAAAAGCAGAAGACGTCGAAGTACAGGTTGATTACTGCGGGATCTGCCACTCGGATCTCTCGATGATCGATAACGAATGGGGCTTCTCCAGCTATCCGCTGGTTGCCGGACACGAAGTCATTGGCCGCGTCGTGGCGCTCGGTAGCGCCGCGCAGGACAAAGGGCTGAAAGTGGGCCAGCGCGTAGGCATTGGCTGGACAGCGCGCAGCTGTGGTCACTGCGATGCCTGTATCAGCGGCAATCAGATCAACTGCCTCGAAGGCGCCGTTCCCACCATTCTGAACAAAGGCGGTTTTGCCGATAAACTGCGCGCCGACTGGCAATGGGTCATCCCGCTGCCGGAAAGCATTGATATCGAATCCGCCGGTCCGCTGCTGTGTGGTGGTATCACCGTCTTCAAACCGCTGCTGATGCACCATATCACCGCCACCAGCCGCGTCGGCGTCATCGGTATCGGCGGACTGGGGCATATTGCCATTAAGCTGCTGCACGCGATGGGCTGTGAAGTCACGGCGTTCAGCTCGAACCCGGCGAAAGAGAAAGAAGTGCTGGCGATGGGGGCGGATAAAGTGGTGAACAGCCGCGATCCGCAAGCGCTGAACGCGCTGGCGGGCCAGTTTGACCTGATCATCAACACCGTTAACGTCGATCTCGACTGGCAGCCGTACTTTGAAGCGTTGGCCTACGGCGGTAACTTCCACACCGTGGGTGCGGTGATGAAGCCGCTGCCGGTTCCGGCGTTTACCCTGATCGGCGGGGATCGCAGCATATCCGGTTCTGCAACCGGTACGCCGTACGAGCTGCGCAAACTGATGAAATTCGCCGGACGCACCAAAGTGGCGCCGACCACCGAACTGTATCCGATGTCGAAAATCAACGAAGCGATCCAGCACGTGCGCGACGGCAAAGCCCGTTACCGTGTGGTGTTGAAAGCAGATTTCTGATGTGACAGTGCCGGGTAATGGCTTCGCCTTACCCGGCCTACTTTCACTGCTGCGCCAATACGTTAAATACTTCCGCTACCGCGACCGCTCCCGGATCCATCACCCCATCCAGGTTCTCTTTATTGACATACGACGAGCGTCCCGCGCCGGCTTTCGCCATTTTTGCCGTTGCTTCTGCGCCCTGCTGCGCGGCCTGCGCTGCCGCCTGAATATTGCCTTTCTGTAACGCCTCCAGCGCCGGTTGCAGCGCATCGATCAGCGTGCGATCGCCAAGATCCGCTCCGCCGTACTGCTTCATCTGCGCAAGTCCGCTGAGCAAGGCCTCCGGGAGCGTCTGACCATCGTGAAGCTTTTGCCCGGCCGCGGTAAAGAAGATCGACATCAGCACCCCGCTCGACCCGCCCATCACCGTAGCCAGCCGCTCGCCAACCAGCAGTAGCAGCTTAGACACGTCATTAAGCGGGAGCGTGTTCTCCTCCAGGCGCTGCGCAATATCCCGCGCCCCTTGCGCAAAGGTAGAGCCGGTATCGCCATCTCCCACCCTGGCATCCAGCGCGTTCAGGCGGTTTTCCAGTTGGATCAGCGTTGTCGACACGGAGGAGACAAACGCACGCACCTGCGGATTGTCAGAGGGGGTATACTCCACACGGTCATGAATGGCGCTATGCGCCACGGTGCGCAGTGGCGCAAACGCGACGGGCTTCTGCCAGCCGAGCGTCTCGACGTCGGCGTGAATCGCCTTTTCGAAGAAATCGTTGAGCTTCAGCAGCGTCAGAGAAAAGCCTTTCATATCCAGCGCGCTGACCAGCGGCGCAGGGCCAATCAGGTACGCGATACTCTCTTTCAGCGCCGAATGCGCCAGCTCTTTGGTCAGCAGCGCCATCTCCAGCGCCGATACGCCGCCAAGATTGTTAATCAGCACCGCAAAACGCCCCTCACCCGCCTGCGCGCTTAACGGCGTCACCAGGGTGTCGATAATGGCTTTGCTGTTTTGCGTATCCACCACGGAAGCCCCGGGCTCGCCGTGAATGCCCAGGCCCAGCTCGACATGGCCTTGTTTAATGCGCCCCTCTTCATCGTCGCTGCCCGGCAGGTTGCAGGTTTGCATCGCCACGCCCAGGCTCCAGAGGTTATCGCAGGCCTGTTGCGCAATATCCCGCACCTCGCTCAGCGATTTCCCCTGCTCCGCCGCGTAGCCCGCAATCTTGTGCACCAGTGCCGTACCGGCAATACCGCGCGGCTGCTTGTTATCCGGCAGCGCGATGTCGTCTGCCACAATCACCATCTCCACCTTCAGGCCGTAGCGTTTGGCCTTCTCGGCCGCCAGGCCAAAGTTCAGGCGGTCGCCGGTGTAGTTTTTGACGATCAGCAGACAGCCGCGATCGCCCGTGACCGCGACAATGGCATTCAGCACCGCATCCACGCTCGGCGAGGCAAACAGATCGCCGCACACTGCCGCCGTCAGCATCCCTTTGCCGACAAACCCGGCGTGTGCGGGTTCGTGGCCTGAGCCGCCGCCCGAGATCACCGCCACGCGGCTTTTGTCCCAGTCGCCGCGTGCGACGATCCTGATGGCCGGATCGATATCAAGCTTGACGAGATTGGCATGTGGCGCAGAAAGCAGTATGCCTTCAATGGCATCGTTGACCAGCTGTTTGCGATCGTTAAAGAAGAATCTGGACATAGTTTCCCACTATTTTGTGAACCGTATGCAAAAGCATAGTCCGCGCTGGATAATGCGCCGCAAAGTCAGGAATTTACTCAACCAAATTGCTATCAGGTTGCCTATACTCCACCCAGGACTAAGAGAGGAAGCGCATCATGAGTACACCATTGTTAATTGCCCGGACGCTGGAAAAAGAGCTCTATTTACTGCCCGCGATGGCGAACCGCCACGGTCTGATCACCGGCGCGACCGGGACGGGGAAAACCGTCACCCTGCAAAAGCTGGCGGAGTCGCTTTCGGAGATTGGCGTACCGGTCTTTATGGCTGACGTAAAAGGCGATTTAACCGGTGTGGCTCAGGAAGGAGCGGCCTCTGAAAAACTGCTCGAGCGGCTGAAGAATATTGGCATCACGGACTGGACGCCGCACGGTAACCCGGTGGTCGTGTGGGACATCTTCGGTGAAAAGGGCCACCCGGTACGCGCCACGGTATCCGATCTCGGCCCGCTGCTGCTGGCCCGTCTGCTTAACCTCAACGACGTGCAGTCCGGCGTGCTGAATATTATCTTCCGCATTGCCGATGACCAGGGGCTACTGCTGCTTGATTTCAAAGATCTGCGCGCCATTACGCAGTACATCGGCGATAACGCCAAATCCTTCCAGAACCAGTACGGCAACATCAGCAGCGCCTCGGTGGGCGCTATTCAGCGCGGGCTACTGACGCTTGAGCAACAGGGCGCTGAACATTTCTTTGGTGAACCCATGCTGGATATCAAAGACTGGATGCGCACCGACAGCAGTGGCAAAGGCATTATCAACATCCTGAGCTCAGAGAAGCTCTACCAGATGCCGAAACTTTACGCCGCCAGCCTGCTGTGGATGCTCTCCGAACTCTATGAACAATTACCTGAAGCAGGCGATCTGGAAAAACCGAAGCTGGTCTTCTTCTTTGACGAAGCGCATCTGCTGTTTAACGATGCACCTCAGGTCCTGCTGGATAAGATCGAACAGGTTATCCGCCTGATCCGCTCCAAAGGCGTCGGCGTCTGGTTTGTCTCGCAAAACCCGTCGGATATCCCCGACAACGTGCTCGGGCAGCTCGGCAACCGCGTGCAGCATGCCCTGCGCGCCTTTACGCCGAAAGATCAGAAAGCGGTGAAAGCCGCCGCGCAAACCATGCGCGCCAATCCTGCCTTTGATACCGAAGCGGCGATTCAGGCGTTAGGCACCGGTGAAGCGCTGATCTCGTTCCTCGATCCGAAGGGCAGCCCGTCCGTAGTGGAACGTGCCATGGTCATTGCGCCTTGCTCGCGCATGGGGCCGGTGACCGACGATGAGCGCAACGGCCTGATTAACCACTCTCCGGTTTACGGGAAATATGAAGACGAGGTGGATCGCGAGTCCGCGTTCGAGATGCTGCAAAAAGGGGTCCAGGCGACAACGGAATCGCAGGATGCACCTGCCGCTAAAGGGCAATCAGTCGCCGTGGATGACGGCATTCTCGGTGGACTCAAAGACATCCTGTTCGGCAGCACCGGGCCGCGCGGTGGCAAACGCGACGGCGTAGTGCAGACCATGGCGAAAAGCGCAGCCCGACAGGTCACCAATCAGATCGTGCGCGGCATGCTGGGGAGTTTGTTAGGCGGCCGTCGCCGGTAGACGCGGAACCCACGGGCGGCCCAGCGCCGAACCCTGAACGCCGTTCTCCTGCAGGTAGCGGTCTATTTCCACCATCCCCGTCCAGCGGTTCTCACACCACAGCGGTGCCAGAAGCGTTGGACGGCGGGCGCTGGCCGAGATGCGGTGGTAGACAATCTCCGGTGGCGTGTGGCGAATCATCTCCCCCGCCGTCACCGTATAGTCCTCAAGCTCGATACCGCTTAACCGCCCGGCCTCCCAGGCTTTCGCCATAATGCTGCCTTTCACGATATGCAGCGGATGCAGCTTGATGCCGTCCACGCCGGTTTCAACGACCCTTTCCAGCGTTTCAAGGCCATGCTGTTGACCTTCGCCGGGTAACCCAACAATCAGGTGCGAACAGACCTTCAGCCCGCGCTCGCGGGCCAGGCGCGTGGTGCGCTGGTAGCAGGCAAAATCATGCCCACGGTTAATGCGGTGCAGCGTTTTGTCATGTGCCGTTTGCAAGCCCAGCTCCAGCCAGATCTCGTAGCCTTGTTCTTTGTACTCGCTGAGCAGGTCCAGCACCGCGTCCGGTACGCAGTCCGGGCGCGTTCCCACGCACAGCCCAACGATACTGGCCTGGCTGACGGCCTGCTGATACATCGAACGCAGTACCTGCACCTCCGCCCACGTGCTGGTATAAGCCTGAAAATAGGCCAGGTACTGCTTCGCGCGGTTCACCAGGCTGGCCTGGTGGGCAAGCTGCTCAGCGATAGAATGGTGCTGCTGCGCTTCATCGGCAAACGACGCAACGTTACAGAAGGTGCAGCCGCCGCGCCCGATGGTGCCGTCGCGATTCGGGCAGCTAAACCCGCCGTGCAGCGTCAGCTTATGAACCTTTTGCCCGTACCGCTGCAAAAGATCCCCACCAAACATATTGACTAATTTCTGTAACTGCATAATCTGATAGACCGTCCCGGAGAAAGGGGACAAGCCTGCCATTTTTAGCCTCTGTCGGCGATGACCTGGATCAATCGCCCTGGACGGCCTTTATCTATATGAATAAATACTCAGGATTACTGCAATTTCATTCACGCCGTACGTGATTACTTTTCCTTATGTTCTGATTGTTTTTTTCATTTATAGCGCCAGCACTGAAAAACAGTGTGTTTATGCGGGTTTGCAGACAATTCCAGATTATTATTCTGCTATAAAACCGCTATTCAGCACGCTACATTGATAATACCGCTTTCATATAGTGAGTCAGATCACACTCCGCTGCGCTCTTTCAGGGCATTCAATCAATGTAAAACTAGTTAAATAACCTTTAAATACAATTAGATAATCTCTCTTTAGCACATTTTTGTATAAATAAGATTGCCATTTGACCTGTGTACCAATTCCCGATAAGTTGGAAATCCGCTGGAAGCTTTCTGGATGAGCGGCCTGCTCATCATATTTATGCAGTAATTGAGATTCCCTCTGAAGCAAGTCCTCAAACTTGTTTACCTGCGCGAAAGGATGAAAAAGAGGGCGAATGCGAGGTCCGCGTATGAAACGCAAACCCCGTCGCCATGCTCTTTCTGTGCCTGTGCGCCACGGTAAAGTTCAGTGGGAAGCCCGACGAGCCTGGGGAGGTTCACTGATATGTTGTACGATAAATCCCTTGAGAAGGATAACTGTGGTTTCGGCCTGATCGCCCACATAGAAGGCGAACCTAGCCACAAGGTAGTGCGTACTGCTATTCACGCACTGGCCCGTATGCAGCACCGTGGCGCCATCCTTGCCGATGGTAAAACCGGCGACGGTTGCGGTCTGCTGCTGCAAAAACCGGATCGTTTCTTCCGCATCGTGGCGGAAGAGCGCGGCTGGCGTTTAGCCAAAAACTACGCTGTCGGCATGCTGTTCCTGAATCAGGATCCTGAAAAGGCTGCCGCCTCACGCCGCATCGTCGAAGAAGAACTTCAGCGTGAAACCCTGTCGATTGTCGGCTGGCGCGATGTGCCAACCAACGAAGGGGTGCTCGGTGAAATCGCCCTCTCCTCGCTGCCTCGTATTGAACAGATTTTCGTCAACGCGCCTGCGGGCTGGCGTCCGCGTGATATGGAACGCCGTCTGTTTATTGCCCGCCGCCGCATTGAAAAACGTCTCCAGGACGATAAAGAGTTCTACGTCTGTAGCCTCTCTAACCTGGTGAACATCTATAAAGGTCTGTGTATGCCGGCTGACCTGCCGCGCTTCTACCTGGACCTGGCGGACCTGCGTCTGGAATCGGCCATTTGCCTGTTCCACCAGCGCTTCTCCACCAACACCGTACCACGCTGGCCGCTGGCTCAGCCGTTCCGCTACCTGGCGCACAACGGCGAGATCAACACCATCACAGGTAACCGCCAGTGGGCCCGCGCCCGTACCTATAAATTCCAGACGCCGCTGATCCCCGATCTGCACGATGCTGCGCCGTTCGTGAACGAAACCGGCTCGGACTCCAGCTCGATGGATAACATGCTGGAACTGCTGCTGGCGGGCGGGATGGATATCGTGCGTGCTATGCGTCTGCTCGTGCCGCCGGCCTGGCAGAACAACCCGGATATGGATCCTGAGCTGCGCGCGTTCTTCGACTTTAACTCCATGCACATGGAGCCGTGGGACGGTCCGGCGGGCATCGTCATGTCCGACGGTCGTTTTGCCGCCTGTAACCTGGACCGTAACGGCCTGCGTCCGGCGCGCTACGTCATCACCAAAGACAAGCTCATCACCTGTGCCTCTGAAGTCGGCATCTGGGATTACCAGCCAGACGAAGTGGTCGAGAAAGGCCGCGTCGGTCCGGGCGAGCTGATGGTGATCGACACCCGCGGTGGGCGCATCCTGCACTCCGCCGAAACCGACAACGATCTGAAGAGCCGCCACCCGTACAAAGAGTGGATGGAGAAAAACGTTCGTCGTCTGGTGCCGTTTGAAGATCTGTCGGACGAAGAAGTGGGCAGCCGCGAGCTGGACGATGACACCCTCGCCAGCTACCAGAAGCAATTTAACTACAGCGCGGAAGAGCTGGACTCCGTCATCCGCGTGCTCGGTGAAAACGGCCAGGAAGCGGTCGGCTCGATGGGTGACGATACCCCGTTTGCCGTGCTCTCCAGCCAGCCGCGCATCATCTATGACTACTTCCGTCAGCAGTTCGCGCAGGTGACTAACCCGCCAATCGATCCGCTGCGTGAAGCACACGTGATGTCGCTGGCCACCAGCATCGGTCGCGAGATGAACGTCTTCTGCGAGGCCGAAGGCCAGGCGCACCGTCTGACCTTTAAATCGCCGATCCTGCTGTACTCCGATTTCAAACAGCTCACCACCATGAAAGAGGAGCATTACCGCGCCGACACGCTCGACATTACCTTCGACGTGAACGAAGCGAGCCTCGAAGAGACGGTGAATGCGCTGTGTGACAAAGCCGAACAGATGGTGCGTAACGGTACCGTGCTGCTGGTATTGTCCGACCGCAACATCGCGAAAAACCGTCTGCCGGTACCGGCCCCGATGGCGGTGGGCGCTATCCAGACGCGTCTGGTCGATAAGAGCCTGCGCTGCGACGCCAACATCATTGTTGAAACCGCAAGCGCGCGCGATCCGCACCACTTTGCCGTGCTGCTGGGCTTTGGCGCGACGGCGATCTATCCGTACCTGGCCTACGAAACGCTGGCCCGTCTGGTAGATACCCGCGCGATCGACAAAGATTACCGCGCGGTGATGCTGAACTACCGTAACGGCATCAACAAAGGTCTGTACAAGATCATGTCCAAAATGGGCATCTCGACCATTGCCTCCTACCGCTGCTCGAAGCTGTTTGAAGCGGTCGGCCTGCATGACGAGGTCGCCAACCTCTGCTTCCAGGGCGTGGTCAGCCGCATCGGCGGCGCCGGTTTTGCTGACTTCCAGCAGGATCTAGTGAACCTGTCCAAACGCGCCTGGCTGGCACGTAAGCCGCTAGATCAGGGCGGTCTGCTGAAATACGTTCACGGCGGCGAATACCACGCCTACAACCCGGACGTGGTGCGCACGCTGCAGCAGGCGGTTCAGAGCGGTGAATACCGTGATTATCAGCAGTATGCTGAGCTGGTGAACAACCGTCCGGCGGCAACGCTGCGCGACCTCATTGCCCTGAATCCGGGTGATGAAGCGGTCAGCATTGACGACGTTGAGCCAGCATCCGAACTGTTCAAACGCTTCGATACCGCGGCGATGTCCATCGGTGCCCTGAGCCCGGAAGCCCACGAAGCGCTGGCGGAAGCCATGAACAGCATCGGCGGTAACTCTAACTCCGGCGAAGGCGGTGAAGATCCGGCCCGTTACGGCACCAACAAGGTGTCCCGTATCAAGCAGGTGGCATCCGGCCGCTTTGGCGTGACGCCAGCGTACCTGGTCAACGCCGACGTGATTCAGATTAAGGTCGCTCAGGGTGCAAAACCGGGCGAAGGCGGTCAGTTACCGGGTGATAAAGTCACGCCGTACATCGCCAAACTGCGCTACTCGGTACCGGGCGTGACGCTGATCTCCCCGCCGCCGCACCACGATATCTACTCTATCGAGGACCTGGCGCAGCTGATTTTCGACCTGAAGCAGGTCAACCCGAAGGCGATGATCTCCGTGAAGCTGGTTTCCGAACCGGGC
The DNA here is from genome assembly GCF_011752745.1 of Enterobacter sp. Acro-832. Taxonomy (NCBI): domain Bacteria; kingdom Pseudomonadati; phylum Pseudomonadota; class Gammaproteobacteria; order Enterobacterales; family Enterobacteriaceae; genus Enterobacter; species Enterobacter sp. Acro-832. Next base: position 61,934 of record NZ_VWWX01000003.1, on the reverse strand, counting down.
GTCGGCACCATCGCGACCGGCGTGGCGAAGGCCTATGCGGACCTTATCACCATCGCCGGTTATGACGGCGGTACCGGTGCAAGCCCGCTCTCCTCCGTGAAATACGCGGGCTGTCCGTGGGAGCTTGGCCTGGTGGAAACCCAGCAAGCGCTGGTGGCTAACGGTCTGCGTCACAAGATCCGTCTGCAGGTGGATGGCGGTCTGAAAACCGGCCTCGACATCATCAAGGCGGCGATCCTCGGTGCGGAAAGCTTCGGCTTCGGTACCGGTCCAATGGTCGCGCTGGGCTGTAAATACCTGCGTATTTGCCACCTGAACAACTGCGCAACCGGCGTTGCAACCCAGGACGAGAAGCTGCGTAAGAACCACTATCACGGCCTGCCGTTCAAAGTGACTAACTACTTTGAGTTCATCGCCCGCGAAACCCGCGAGCTGATGGCGCAGCTGGGCGTGAAGCGTCTGGTAGACCTTATTGGCCGCACCGACCTGCTGAAAGAGCTGGAAGGTTTCACCGCCAAGCAGCAGAAGCTGGAGTTGAGCAAGCTACTGGAAACCGCGCAGCCGCATCCCGGCAAAGCGGTCTACTGCACCGAGAACAACCCGCCGTTCGATAACGGCGTGCTGAACGCGCAGCTGTTGCAGCAGGCGAAGCCGTATGTGGACGACAAGCAGAGCAAAACGTTCTGGTTTGATATCCGCAACACCGACCGTTCCGTGGGTGCCTCCCTCTCCGGTTACATCGCGCAGACGCACGGTGACCAGGGGCTGGCGGCCGATCCGATTACCGCGCACTTCAGCGGTACCGCGGGTCAGAGCTTCGGCGTGTGGAACGCAGGCGGCGTTGAGCTGTATCTGACCGGCGATGCCAACGACTACGTCGGCAAAGGCATGGCGGGTGGTCTGCTGGCGGTGCGTCCTCCGGTCGGCTCAGCCTTCCGCAGCCATGAAGCCAGCATTATCGGTAACACCTGCCTGTACGGCGCGACCGGCGGTCGTCTGTTCGCAGCAGGTCGTGCGGGCGAGCGTTTTGCGGTGCGTAACTCCGGTGCCATCACCGTGGTGGAAGGCATTGGCGATAACGGTTGTGAATACATGACGGGCGGGATTGTTTGCGTTCTGGGTAAAACCGGCGTGAACTTCGGCGCAGGCATGACGGGTGGTTTTGCCTACGTCCTGGATGAAGACGGTGAGTTCCGCAAACGCGTGAACCCGGAGCTGGTGGAAGTGCTGGACGTTGACACGCTGGCTATCCACGAAGAACACCTGCGCGGTTTGATTACCGAACACGTGCAGCATACCGGTTCTTCGCGCGGCGAAGAGATCCTGGCGAACTGGCCGGCGTTCTCTGCGAAATTCGCGCTGGTTAAGCCGAAGTCCAGCGATGTTAAAGCCCTGTTGGGTCACCGTAGTCGTAGCGCAGCAGAGCTGCGCGTGCAGGCGCAGTAAGGAATTCAGATGAGCCAGAACGTATACCAGTTTATCGACCTGCAGCGTGTTGATCCGCCAAAGAAACCGCTGAAGATCCGTAAAATTGAATTTGTTGAAATCTACGAGCCGTTTTCAGAAGGCCAGGCCAAAGCACAGGCAGACCGCTGCCTGTCCTGCGGTAACCCTTACTGCGAATGGAAATGTCCGGTACACAATTACATCCCGAACTGGCTGAAGCTGGCCAACGAAGGACGTATTTTTGAAGCCGCCGAGCTCTCTCACCAGACCAACACCCTGCCGGAAGTGTGCGGCCGCGTGTGTCCTCAGGATCGTCTGTGCGAAGGTTCCTGTACGCTGAACGACGAGTTCGGCGCGGTGACCATCGGCAACATCGAGCGCTACATCAACGATAAAGCGTTTGAGATGGGCTGGCGTCCGGACATGACAGGCGTGAAGCAAACCGACAAGCGCGTGGCGATCATCGGCGCGGGCCCGGCGGGCCTGGCCTGTGCGGACGTGCTGACCCGCAACGGCGTGAAGGCGGTGGTCTTTGACCGTCATCCGGAGATCGGCGGCCTGCTGACCTTCGGTATCCCGGCATTCAAGCTGGAAAAAGAGGTCATGACCCGTCGCCGCGAAATCTTCACCGGCATGGGCATTGAGTTCAAACTGAACGTGGAAGTGGGCCGCGACGTGCAGCTCGACGACCTGCTGAAGGATTACGACGCCGTGTTCCTGGGCGTGGGCACCTATCAGTCCATGCGCGGCGGTCTGGAGAACGAAGACGCGCCAGGCGTGTACGACGCGCTGCCGTTCCTGATTGCCAACACCAAGCAGATCATGGGCTACGGCGAAACCGCCGATGAGCCTTTCGTCAGCATGGAAGGCAAACGCGTGGTGGTGCTGGGCGGCGGTGATACCGCGATGGACTGCGTGCGTACCTCCATTCGTCAGAATGCGGCACACGTAATCTGCGCCTACCGTCGTGACGAAGAGAACATGCCGGGCTCCAAGCGCGAAGTGAAAAACGCGCGTGAAGAGGGCGTGGAGTTCCAGTTCAACATCCAGCCTCTGGGTATTGAAGTGAATGCCAACGGCAAAGTGAGCGGTGTGAAGATGGCGCGTACCGAGATGGGCGCACCGGATGCGAAAGGCCGTCGTCGCGCCGAGATCGTGGCCGGTTCTGAACATGTCATTCCGGCCGACGCCGTGGTGATGGCGTTCGGTTTCCGTCCTCACAGCATGGAATGGCTGGCGAAGCACAGCGTTGAGCTGGATTCACAGGGCCGTATTATTGCGCCAGAAGGTAGCGATAACGCGTTCCAGACCAGCAACCCGAAAATCTTCGCCGGTGGAGATATCGTTCGCGGTTCCGACCTGGTGGTGACGGCGATTGCCGAAGGCCGCAAGGCGGCTGACGGGATACTGAATTACCTGGAAGTGTAAGAAAAAAAGGGAATAAACCTTCCGGTTTATTCCCTTTGCTAAATAAAGCGTAATTAAAAAATAAATTACAGATATTTCAGCGTGAAAGTTGCCTGCCCATCAATGCTAGTATCATCGGTAATTGCCAGCGTCGTGGTGTCCTGAATCGCAAGTGAAATAGCCATTGGCACAACGGCCTGAGTAAAGGCCAGTGGTGCCGTTTCTCCGGTGGTTGCGACAGTCACAATTTCACTGGCGTTGTTCTGCATCAGCGAACCTACGTTAGACCAGGACGCCCCATTATCAGAGCTGTAGGTCGCCCCTACTGCTTTACCATCTGCCGTTACGCTGTCGGTTTTAACAAACATACTGTAGTTGCCAATCTTCACATTGCCTGCCGTGGTATTCACGCCAAACAGGTTTACTGGCTGGAGGACGTCAACACCGGCTACGGTACCGTTTTTAACGACCACATTCGCCGCCGTGCCGCTACGGTCATCATTCACGCTAAAGCCCACTTTGACAGGCGCCTGGCAGGTAATCGTCAGGGAGAAATCTTTTTGTCCCAGTTGGTTAACTGCGGTGGCGCTCAGCGAGCCCAGATTGACGGTGCCGTAGTCAATGGTGCCGCCGCCGCTCAGCGTTGGGGTACAGGACGCATTAGTTAACGTACCTTTTAACTTCAAAACGGCGCTCGGGTCAGCTGCAAATGCAGAAGAGACACAAAGAGACAGAACAGTTGCAAGCCATACTTTTTTCATTCGTTAATCCTTAACGTTTAATCTATTTATAACAAACCAATTACGGCATTCATGCCGTTAAATGAATATATATCTTTCCTCCCAACGCATTCACTTATCAGAAAGGATAAAAATATTCATTTCATCGACGATAAAAATAATGAAGCTTATTTTCTCTTCATTATTTTTATTTATTACCCGAACCGCTACTTCGTCAGCAGGGTCCAGGTTAAATCACTTTCCAGTGCGGTTTGATCGGTGATGCGGCTAAACGCATTGTCATCCAGCACGGGTGATAGCGTCACCCGGAAATTCATCTGCTGACCTGAAGGCACCTGATTATTATCAACCGCAATAACCGCTTCATTATTACGCACATAAAACGGCGAAGGCGTGCCGCTTTGCGGAGTAAAATTGAGCTGGTCGACCGTTTTACCGACGGTATAATTTTTACCGTCGACGGTCATCTCATCGATTTTCACCGCCATTCCGCCAGACTGGCCGAATGTGAAGCGCCCTTTATCGCCTGCCGTCCCCTGCAGCAACACCGCCATTTGCTGCGGCTGCGGACAGTAAACGTTAACGTTGAGGGTCCGGTCCGCCATTTTGTGCCAGTTCTGCTGGGTTTTATCGATATTATCTCGACGCATTTCGTGGTAATCCACCACCGGCTGCGAGAGCGTTATTTGGCAATCTTCCGCATGTGCAGTCGCCGCGAAGAAAAGTATCCCCAGCGCGGTTAATCCAACTGTTTGTTGATAATTCATCGGCATACTCCGTTTACTTCTTCATAGAAGGCATCTTCATCGCGTTTCTCTGGAAGAGCGAAATCGAGTTTGCACAGACGATTGTTGTTGGCATCCATGGCGTAGAGCGCCGATAGCTGATCCGCATCGTTGATAAAGACATGACCATCATCAACGACCGTAACAATGTAGTTGCCCTTCTCATCCACGACCGTCAGCCCCTTTTTCAGCGGCTGACCATCGGCTTGCTTCATACGCAGCATCACACGACGGCTGTTTAGCACCCTGAAGTCAAGCTCGCTGACTGAAGCGTGACCTGCGGCAATATATCGGGTACCGTTTGCCAGCGTCATATTCTGCGGCAGCTTGTTGGCATCCACTTCAATACGCGAATTGCGCCACTCGTTTAGCGAAGGTACGACCGCCTGCCCCCAGGCATCGGTCCAGACCGTACCCTGTGGCGTGGCGATTTCTACCCCGCTTTTCTTCTCGCTCAGTCTGGCAATGGCAAAGGTATCGCGAATCGCATACGGCGAGAACGTCACGCCATTTTTGTGCATAGCGATGCCGCCCGCCAGGGTGGCGTTATAGTTACGCTGATTATCACCGCTGGTGCCGCCACCCACGCTCAGCTGGGTATAGTGCAGGTTGGTGTTAATGTTACCGTTGAAGCTATTATCACTGGAGGACTGGTCACGATCCGCGGCGATATAGTAGTGCGTGTTGTCGCCCAGCGAGCCGCTGTTGGCGACACCGTAAGTGGTATTGTCGCCCTGCTTGCGCATGTAGGTGCTCACAGATTGCCCTGGACTCAACGGAATGCTGACGTTGATGTACAGCATTTCATCGTCCTGATCGTCATCGACGTTGCCCACAGCGCTTTGCCAGTTGGCAGTCACGCTGGCATATTTGAACGTCTTACCCCACGACAGCAGCAGATAGCGGGAATCCTCATAGTCCCCGCTGCTCTGGTTGTAGTTGAAGCCTGCTGAGAAAACGCCGGCCAGATCGGATGAAAAATGTACGCTGCCGGAATAGGCGTTATCGTATCCCTGGTAATCGTCGTCCATTGCTTCTGCCATCTCACGATAGCCGCCGCTGTAGTGCGTCGCGCTGGTGGAAAGCGAGACATGGGAGGAAAGCGTAAGGTCGCTTCCCAGCTCGGTTTTAAGGCCACTGTTGCTGTCACCAAACGATTCCTGGCTTGCCGCAACCGTCGTGGAAACGGACCAGAGGTCGTTGATCAGAAAATCGGTGCGACCGCCAGCCGCCTGATAATCCTGAGCGGCAGTACCGGAGGCCAGAAGGTTCATCCACGGGAAAATGCGCCAGCCGTCGGACACGTTCATCACCAGCGGATCGCTGTAGTCGCTGTCGATGCTGCGCACCTGACCCGCTGACACGGTAAGCCCCTGCGGGCGTGAAAGGTTGCGCTGCTTCACGGCGGCTGCAGGAACAATAAAGTGATTCGTTGAGCCGTCAGACTCCACGACGGAAACGTCCAAATCGACGTTGTTACGCGCAATCGGGACGTCATCCAGCGTAAATGGCCCCGCGGGCACGAGCGTACTGAAAATCAGCTGATTATTCTGGCGAATCTCCACGCGAGCCTGGGAAGAACGGGCAATGCCGGACACGCTGACGCCGCTACCGTCTCTTGTCAGCCCGTTGGTCGGCATAAGCTGGATGCCGGTAATGGGTATGCCGCTCAGCACATTAGACATGGCGTTAATTTCACCGACCTGCATGGTTAACTTCTGCGGGACAAAAACATGCTCCGCATAGGTGTAAATGCTGTCGGCATTTTTCTTGCCATTGTCATCCGTCAGGATGTAATTACTGCGAAGCGACCAGTCAAAAGCGTTGAAACCCGCTTCCAGATTAGCCTGCGAGTAGCGGGAATTGTCGCTACCGCCATATTCGTTACGAGTGCTGAACAGCGAATAGTTGAGCATCCCGGCGGCACCGCCGTGCTGGAAGTTTCGGATATCCGACGACAGGCTGTTTACCGCTTCAGGCGGCAGGTATAACTCAACGGCTTCCTGGTTTGGCAACGCGTTGATTAGCGCTTTCGGGTAATCGTCACGGATGTCATGGCACGCCTCTCCTGCCTTCAGCGGAACCGGCATAAGACCGGCGAAATCAAGCAGATCGTTATCAAAACACAGCACGCCGTCCTTATCGAAACGGACGGCGGCCATGCCGCGATCTTCACCATTCACTTTGACGTTCACGGAATGGGTTCCGGGCAGAAAACGCGGTGCTTCAGCGAAGTAATGGTTCAAATCGCTCGTTAACCCCAGCGTTTTCATGACTCCCGTATCAAACGTCACTTCCCTTGCGAGTACGGAAGCGGAGTCAAACATCATCAGAGGCAAAGTGCCGCAGAGAACTGCGCGGACACAAAGTGCAATACGGCTTTTTTTATTCACCGTTTTATCCCTATTTTATTTATTTAATTCAGAGGTAAAACTCGGCACTTCAACGCCATAGCGGCTGGCCGGGAAAAATTTAACGTGGCTGTCACCACTGGTTGTTTTATTCAACGCAGCCGTCATCGTCTCACCTGGCAGAAGGTAAGTTTTGGAAAGCGTGGCGTTTGCGCCTGAAGGCTGTAATACGACTTTTTGTGCCAGACGGACAACGTACTTACTTGGGTTGGTGACTTTTACAGACGACCCGACGGTTGACCATTTGAGGTATTTCCATGCGTCCGTCACCACCCCCAGCGTAGCCGGGCGTATTAGCACTGGAATATCCTGGCGGATGTTAATACCAATTTTAATTTTTTTATCGTCATTTTTTGGCGGAATACCGTCAAACGTTACGCGTTTGAAATGCTCAACGTCCAGCGGTTGCTTGCTTTGCAAAATAAAACGAAGCTGCTGCGTTTGACCGGGTTCAAGGCGAACTACAGGCTGCGTGACGATCAGCTTAAGCCCCTGATCATCCGGCAGGTCAACCACGTTCGTATATAAAAGGGATGGGTGTGAATCCGTATTTTTTACGTTGATGGTACCACTGTGCGTGGCTTCATCAATAATCAGCAGGCTGGTTTCCGGCACCATACCTTCTGCATGAACCGCAAAATGGGTAGAAAATAAAGCGAGGGTGAAAAGTGTTTTAAATATATTCGACTTTACGCATTGCATAATATTATCTCCTTGATAGCCCAACAGAACATTCCATGTTTATCGCGCTGTTAAAAAGAGAGTAAATGCAGAACATTCACTCTCTGGATTATTTTAAAATTACTTTTACTCAATAAAGTCTTACAGATAACGCAGGCTGATGGTCAACTGACCGTCAAGCTGAGTATCGTCGGTAATCGCCAGAGTTGCGGTGTTCTGAACAGCCAGTGAGGTTGCCAGCGGGAAGGTCGCGGTCTGGAAAGCCAGCGGGTCCAGAGTGCCCGTAGACGCGACGGTGAAATCACGAATATGGCTGCCCTGACTAGAACCGTTGGTAGACTTGGTCCAGTTGCCCGTTGCGTTCTGCTGATAGATTGGATCTACCGCAGCACCATCAACCGTTACGCTGTCAACTTTAACCATCAGAGCGTAAGTACCGATGTTAACGCCACCCGCAGTTTTGCCCACACCGTAAGTTTGACCAGCGCCGCTAAGAGATCCGCCACCAACCAGAGCGTTTGCAACGGTCAGGTTCGCATTAGAATCAGAGCGGTCGTCAACCATATTCCAGGACACTTTTGTTGCCGCGGTGCAATTAATGGTCAGGTCGATATTTTTCTGGCCCAACTGGTTGGTTGCAGTCGCACTCAGATCGCCCAGGTTAATTGTACCGTAGTCAACAGTACCGCCGTTGCTCAGAACGGGTGTACATGCTGCATTGGTCAGCGTACCTTTAACCTTCAGTACCGCTGAAGGGTCTGCAGCAAATGCTGATGTCACACACAGAGAAAGCGCAGTTGCGAGTAAAACTTTTTTCACTTGTTAATCCTTAACATATGAGTAATTGCAATATTTAATCCAGTAATGATAAATACCTTTACCAGTTACTGATTGTCGTCATGCTTGTCAGCATGTGCACATAGTATTGTTTTTATAAATACATGCAATTTAGCAAAATTAACGATTCGATTAAGGATAACCACAAAATGATCTTTTCCTTAATTTATTAAGGAATTACCCATTCAAAAAAGAGATTAACATCAAAAAAAGAATATTGCTCAAAATTAACCTTTACTTTTCTCATCATATTAATATCACTTTAAACCCCATTAATTCACGGCATTTATAAATCTAGCCAATTATTAACCAGACAATAAAGAAATAAGAGATATAAACAATGCTTATTTAAAAATGTTGCAGCTGTTGATGGATATAAAGAAAAAAGCCAGTGATTCACTGGCTTTTATAAACGGACGACAAAGGGATTTATTTGACGACGCGTAGCGCCGGGCGACCACCGCGCGGAGGCGGATCGTCACCAGGGTCATTGTCGTCGTGATGATCGGGTTTGTCGCCATCGATAAGTGACATCACCGTGTCGCTTTCGCGCTCATCAGATGCATTGTCATCATTCAGGCTGGCAACCTCTTCATCATACGCCGCTTCCGGCTCGAACATGGTACCCGCCCCGTTTTCACGTGCGTAGATAGCCAGCACAGCGGCCAGCGGCACGGAAACCTGACGCGGTACGCCGCCGAAACGCGCATTGAAGCGCACCTCATCGTTCGCCAGTTCCAGGTTCCCCACCGCGCGCGGGGCGATGTTCAGTACGATCTGTCCGTCACGTGCGTATTCCATTGGAACCAGCACGCCCGGCAACGTCACATCCACAACCAGGTGCGGCGTGAGCTGGTTATCCAGCAGCCATTCATAGAAGGCGCGCAGCAGATACGGACGGCGTGGGGTAAGTTGTGACATTTCCACAGTCATTAGCCTCGGCCGAGACGCATTTCACGTTCCGGTTCAGTTAAAGATGCCAGGAAAGAGTCGCGTTCGAATACGCGAGTCATGTAGCCTTTCAGCTCTTTCGCGCCAGGACCGCTGAATTCTACGCCCAGGGTTGGCAGACGCCACAGCAGCGGTGCCAGGTAGCAGTCTACCAGGCTGAACTCATCGCTCAGGAAGAACGGCTTCTGACCAAACACCGGGGCAATTGCCAGCAGCTCTTCACGCAGTTGCTTACGCGCAGCGTCGGCTTCGGCAGCAGATCCGCTGGTAATCACGTTCATCAGCGAATACCAGTCTTTCTCGATACGCTGCATGTACAGGCGGCTTTCACCACGCGCAACAGGGTAAACAGGCATCAGCGGCGGATGTGGGAAACGCTCATCCAGATATTCCATAATGATACGGGATTCCCACAGGGTCAGCTCGCGATCCACCAGCGTCGGCACGCTTTGGCTCGGGTTGAGATCGATCAGATCCTGAGGCGGGTTATCCTTTTCCACATGCTCGATCTCAAAACTGACACCCTTCTCGGCCAGCACGATACGAACCTGATGGCTATAAATGTCAGTAGGACCAGAAAACAGCGTCATTACCGAACGTTTGTTGGCAGCGACAGCCATGAAAACCTCCAGGTATATTCAGAATTTTTACTGCTACCAGCCCAACAGGGGCCAGCCAGATGTTGTATCGCCCATCCCAGAGAAAACACATTGTTCAAAAATCGAACAAAAATCGAGTATTCACCGATATTTGGGCAGAAAATTGGATGATAGTTTACCAGATTTTGATGGCTTTGTGGTGAGGGGATTCTGGAAATGTGGAAAAAGAGAAGATATATGCATGGATATTGTGGATAACCTGCGCATTATCCATAAAAAAACCCGCCGAAGCGGGTTTTTCGCCAATCGTTCTGCGTAAGCAGAATGGATTAACGTTTGGAGAACTGTGGACGACGACGTGCTTTACGCAGACCCACTTTCTTACGTTCAACCTGACGCGCGTCACGAGTAACGAAGCCAGCTTTACGCAGTTCAGAACGCAGGGATTCGTCGTACTCCATCAGAGCGCGGGTGATACCGTGACGGATCGCACCTGCCTGACCGGAGATACCACCACCTTTAACGGTGATGTACAGATCCAGTTTTTCTACCATATCAACCAGTTCCAGCGGCTGGCGAACTACCATGCGGGCAGTTTCGCGACCGAAGTACTGTTCCAGAGAACGCTGGTTGATTACGATTTTACCACTGCCCGGTTTGATGAAAACGCGAGCTGCGGAACTTTTGCGGCGACCAGTGCCGTAGTATTGATTTTCAGCCATTGCCTATAATCCCGATTAGATGTCAAGAACTTGCGGTTGCTGTGCCGCGTGGTTGTGCTCGTTGCCTGCGTAAACTTTCAGTTTACGGAACATAGCACGACCCAGCGGGCCTTTTGGCAGCATGCCTTTAACCGCGATTTCAATCACACGCTCAGGACGGCGAGCAATCATCTCTTCAAAGGTCGCTTCTTTGATACCACCGATGTGGCCGGTGTGGTGGTAGTACATTTTGTCAGTACGCTTGTTGCCGGTAACAGCAACTTTGTCAGCGTTCAGAACGATGATGTAATCACCGGTATCAACGTGCGGAGTGTATTCCGCTTTGTGCTTACCGCGCAGGCGACGAGCCAGTTCAGTAGCCAGACGGCCCAGAGTTTTACCGGTCGCGTCAACAACATACCAGTCGCGCTGTACGGTTTCTGGTTTAGCTGTAAAAGTTTTCATTAAAAGCTTACCCAAATAATAAGTTACACGTTGGTGAACACCCAAACGTTTAGTCAGTTGAGGTTCACACGACAAAGTCCGGCAAACCTACCCCTTCGAATAGCTCATGCCGACACATAGAAAGTTTCGGGAAAAAAACCTTCTCGTAACGTGGGGTCGCAAGATTATAGAGAAGTTGAGGTCAAAGATCGACCCTTAAATGTGATTTGGAATGGGTTTTTCGAGGGGGCTGAAAATGCCGGGTGGCGGCTGCGCCTTACCCGGCCTACAAGGCTCCCTTCTCAGGGAGAGGGTGGCATTTATTATGGCATATGCTCCAGCTTCAGGTATTCCTCGCTCTGCATCTCCTGCAGTCGAGACAGGCAGCGCTGGAACTCAAACTTCAGCCGCTCGCCCTGGTAGATCTCATATAAAGGAACCTCGGCGCTGACCACCAGCTTGACGTGGCGCTCATAAAACTCGTCCACCAGCGCAATGAAGCGCCGCGCCTCGCTCTCCATCAGCCGCGTCATCACCGGTACATCCAGCACCATCACGGTGTGGAACAGACGCGAAAGCGCAATGTAGTCGTGCTGGCTACGAGCATCGACACAGAGCGTCGTAAAGGAGACCGCCAGCGTTTGGTTTTCAACGCCGAGCGTAGGCAACGGGCGATGGTTAATCTCGAGTTCCGGGGCGTGCTCGCGTTTTGCCCCCGCCAGCGCCAGCCAGAGTGTATCCATCTCGCGGGTGGTCTCTGCATTTAACGGCGAGAGCCACAGGTGCGCCTGGGTTAACGTGCGCAGACGATAATCGACACCGGCATCAACATTCATAATGTCGCAGTGCTGCTTAATGGCGTCGATGGCGGGCAGGAAGCGTGCCCGCTGCAGGCCGTTGCGGTACAGCTCGTCCGGCGGGATATTCGACGTGGCCACCAGCGTAATCCCGCGGGCAAATAACGCCTTCATCAGGCCGCCTAACAGCATGGCATCGGTGATGTCAGACACAAAAAATTCATCGAAGCAGAGCACGTCCGTTTCCGCCTTGAACCGGTCGGCCACAATCTCCAGCGGATCGCTTTTACCCTGCAGCGCAGTCAACTCTTCATGCACCCGCAGCATAAAGCGGTGGAAGTGCAGACGCTGTTTACGCTCCCCCGGCAGGCTCTGGTAGAACATGTCCATCAGCCAGGTTTTTCCGCGACCGACCCCGCCCCACATATATAAACCGCGCACCGGCGCGTGAGCCTGTAGCGCTTTTTTTCCGAGCAACCGCCCAAATGCCGCCTTTAGCCCGCCATTCTGTTCGGCTTCAGCGGGTTTGGCCGTGAGTTCCTGATAAATCATCTCCAGACGGCTTACCGCCTCACGTTGAACGTCATCCGGCTGATGGGTACCCTCGTTAAGGGCCAGTTGATATTGCGATGCAGGGGACAGGTTTTGCATAATCTTATTGTTATTCCTTCAATTAACGCTCACCAGCAGACGTGACTGATGAAAAAAAGGCCGTTCTACACTACGCGATGATACGTCAGGATTCCACTTCTACGGAAATAGCGGTTATAGTGGCATTATCAGGCACAGGCAGGAGCCGAGCCAACACCCTACGGAACAACAAGACAACGGGAGAAGTTCATGACCTGGGAATATGCGCTAATCGGTTTAGTCGTCGGCATCGTCATTGGTGCTGTGGCCATGCGTTTCGGTAATCGCAAATTGCGTCAGCAGCAGTCACTGCAGTACGAACTGGAAAAGAACAAAGCCGAGCTGGAAGAGTATCGTGAAGAGCTGGTCAGCCATTTTGCCCGTAGCGCCGAGCTGCTGGACAACATGGCGACCGACTATCGTCAGCTGTATCAGCATATGGCTAAAAGCTCCAGCAGCCTGCTGCCGGAAATGACGGCGGAAACCAACCCGTTCCGCAACCGTCTGGCAGACTCTGAGGCCGGAAACGATCAGGCGCCCGTTCAGATGCCTCGCGACTATTCAGACGGCGCGTCCGGCCTGCTGCGCGGCGGTGTAAAACGCGATTAATCGCACAACCTGAATTTATTTTACGGGCGCAGCGATTGCGCCCGTCCTTTCTTCATGACCCCAGCTATCATTTAGTTAAACACCTCATTGTTCAGCGGTTTAAAATTCAATAACATCAACGTGTTTTTGGGGCAGTTTTTCCTTTATTCCAGGTTACGAGAGTCAACATCGATGAAGAAAAAAAACCAGCTGTTGAGCGCTATCGCGTTAAGTGTCGGGTTATCTCTCTCGGCGTCCGTTCCTGTATTTGCCGCCATTCCCTCCCAGGTGCCTAGCCAGGCTGCCATTCCAAGCCTTGCACCCATGCTGGAAAAAGTGTTGCCTGCGGTCGTCAGCGTTCAGGTTGAAGGCACGGCGGTACAAAGCCAACGCGTCCCTGAAGAACTGAAGAAGTATTTTGGCGATGAGTCTCCCGACCAGCAGGCCCAGCCTTTTGAAGGCCTGGGGTCTGGCGTCATTATCGATGCGGCAAAAGGCTATATTCTGACTAACAATCATGTCATCAGCCAGGCCGATAAAATCAGCGTCCAGCTAAACGATGGCCGCGAATTTGATGCCAAACTGATTGGCGGCGATGACCAGAGCGACATCGCGCTGCTGCAGGTGCAAAACCCGAGCAACCTGACCCAGATTGCCATCGCTGATTCCGACAAACTGCGCGTCGGCGACTTTGCCGTCGCCGTAGGCAACCCCTTTGGCTTAGGGCAAACCGCCACCTCCGGGATCGTCTCCGCGCTGGGACGTAGCGGCCTCAATCTGGAAGGGCTGGAAAACTTTATCCAGACCGATGCCTCAATCAACCGCGGGAACTCCGGCGGGGCATTGCTCAACCTTAACGGTGAGCTGATTGGGATCAACACGGCGATTCTGGCCCCGGGCGGCGGCAGCATTGGGATCGGTTTTGCGATTCCCAGCAACATGGCCAAAACGCTGGCACAGCAGCTCATTCAGTTCGGTGAAATCAAACGCGGGCTGCTGGGTATTAAAGGTATGGAGATGAGCGCGGATATCGCAAAAGCGTTCAACATCAACGTTCAGCGCGGGGCGTTTGTCAGTGAAGTGCTGCCAAACTCCGGCTCGGCAAAAGCAGGTATCAAATCGGGCGATGTGATCGTCAGCCTCAACGACAAGCCGCTGAGCAGCTTTGCCGAGTTGCGCTCGCGGATAGCCACCACCGAACCCGGCGCCAAAGTGAAGCTGGGTCTGATCCGTGACGGTAAACCGCTGAACGTTGAAGTGACGCTGGATAAGAGCACCTCCTCCTCTGCCAGTGCGGAGCTGATCGCCCCGGCGCTGCAGGGTGCGACGCTGAGCGATGGACAGTTGAAGGACGGTACGAAAGGCATTCGCATCGACACCGTTGAAAAGAGCAGCCCTGCTGCTCAGGCCGGGTTGCATCAGGAAGATGTGATCATTGGCGTAAACCGCAATCGCGTGCAGTCCATTGCCGAACTACGCAAGGTGCTGGAGAGTAAACCAGCGGTTATTGCCCTGCAGGTCATGCGCGGCAATGAGTCTATCTATATTCTGTTGCGCTAAGCATTTGCGACCCGGACATCACCGCTGCGTGTGATGTCCGGATAACTCATGTTATGCTGCAAATCGTTCCTTTTTTAACGACACGCGCATCATGCTTTTAAAGCTCTTACGTTCTATTGTCATCGGTTTGATTGTCGCTGGCCTGCTGCTGCTGGCGCTGCCGTCTTTACGTCAGTTCAATAAACTGTCGGCTCCCCAGTTCGATAGCACGGATGAAACACCGGCAACCTATAATCAGGCCGTCCGCCGAGCCGCACCTGCCGTGGTTAACGTCTATAACCGTGGCCTGAATACCTCAGCCCACAACCAGCTGGAGATCCGCACCCTCGGCTCCGGCGTGATCATGGACGAGCGCGGCTACATTATTACCAACAAGCACGTGATAAACGATGCCGACCAGATCATCGTCGCCCTGCAGGATGGCCGCGTGTTTGAGGCGTTACTCGTTGGCTCTGACAGCCTGACCGACCTCGCCGTCCTGAAGATTAACGCCACGGGCGGTTTGCCGGTCATCCCGATCAACCGTAAACGTACCCCGCATATAGGCGACGTCGTCCTGGCGATTGGTAACCCTTACAACCTGGGCCAGACCATCACCCAGGGGATCATCAGCGCGACCGGCCGTATTGGTCTGAATCCCTCCGGGCGGCAGAACTTCCTGCAAACCGATGCCTCCATCAACCACGGTAACTCCGGCGGTGCGCTGGTCAACTCGCTGGGCGAACTGATGGGCATCAACACCCTGTCGTTCGATAAGAGTAACGACGGTGAGACGCCGGAAGGGATCGGCTTTGCCATTCCGTTCCAGCTGGCGACCAAAATTATGGATAAGCTGATCCGCGACGGACGCGTGATCCGCGGCTATATCGGTATCGGTGGCCGCGAAATTGCGCCGATGCATACCCAGGGTGGCGGTATCGATCAGATCCAGGGCATCGTGGTGAACGAGGTGGCGCCAGGGGGTCCGGCGGCCAACGCGGGGATTCAGGTCAATGACGTCATTGTGTCGGTCAACGGCACGCCAGCGGTTTCTGCGCTGGAGACGATGGACCAGGTGGCAGAAATTCGCCCGGGCTCTATTATCCCTGTTGAAGTCATGCGCAACGATAAGAAACTGACGCTGCAAGTCACCATTCAGGAATACCCGGCAACGAACTGACAGGCATAAAAAAACGGAGCGATAAGCTCCGTTTTTTTGCCAGGAGACGGTTCGTATTACTTGTTAACGAACTCTTCACCCAGGGTGATATCTTTCTTCAGCGTATCCAGCATGCCTTCCATCGCGTGTTGTTCAAACGCGCTCAGCTTGCCAATGGATTTACGCTCTTCGATACCATTTTTACCCAGCAGCAGCGGCTGAGAGAAGAAGCGAGCGTGTTCGCCATCGCCTTCAACGTAAGCGCATTCAACAACGCCTTTCTCGCCCTGCAGCGCGCGAACCAGTGACAGACCGAAACGTGCAGCCGCCTGGCCCATAGACAGGGTTGCAGAACCGCCACCCGCCTTCGCTTCCACCACTTCGGTGCCCGCGTTCTGGATGCGTTTGGTCAGGTCAGCCACTTCCTGCTCGGTGAAGCTTACGCCTGGGATCTGCGACAGCAGAGGCAGGATGGTAACGCCAGAGTGACCGCCAATGACCGGCACTTCCACTTCTGTTGGCTGTTTGCCCTTCAGCTCAGCAACGAAGGTGTTGGAGCGGATGATATCCAGCGTGGTCACGCCGAACAGTTTGTTTTTGTCGTAAACGCCCGCTTTCTTCAACACTTCTGCCGCAATTGCAACGGTGGTGTTCACTGGGTTAGTGATGATACCGATGCATGCTTTCGGGCAGATTTCTGCAATCTGCTGCACCAGGTTTTTCACGATGCCCGCGTTGACGTTGAACAGGTCTGAACGATCCATGCCTGGCTTACGCGCCACGCCTGCAGAAATCAGCACCACGTCGGCACCCTGCAGTGCTGGACGCGCATCTTCACCGGAGAAGCCTTTGATTTTTACAGCAGTTGGGATGTGGCTCAGGTCAACCGCCACACCTGGGGTTACCGGAGCAATATCGTACAGGGAGAGTTCTGAGCCTGAAGGCAGTTGGGTTTTCAGTAGTAGGGCAAGCGCCTGGCCGATACCACCAGCAGCGCCGAGGACTGCGACTTTCATCCTAAACTCCTTATTATGGTTAACTTAAGTATCTGTAAATCCGTTGCGGCGACCATAATTCAGCAAGTAAATAATTACAATTTTCGTAGCTAAAGAATTTGAGGTCACGCGACTTTATCTCTCTTCAGAAGACGCTCTGACGACAGACGGCGACGAATTAAGAGGTGGTTACAATACACCCTGCGCCGCCACCAAAACAACATCATTTTGATAACATTTAATTTACTTTTAAGCTTATTTGCGCGGCGTGACCCAGGCATGTTTTCTGATAACGAATTCTGATAAAATCACTCCCTTTCATAACATTATTTCAGCCTGGCGCTGAGTAGATAATTTGCATAAAAATTCATCCACATGCATAATAATGTTGTTTCTATCGTCATATTCCGGGTGACTTATGCGAAGCTCGTCTAAGCAAGAAGAATTAGTCAAGGCGTTTAAAGCGCTACTTAAAGAAGAGAAATTCAGTTCTCAGGGAGAAATTGTTCAGGCGCTGCAGGAACAAGGCTTCGATAACATCAATCAGTCGAAAGTCTCCCGCATGTTAACGAAATTTGGCGCGGTGCGTACTCGTAACGCCAAGATGGAGATGGTCTATTGCCTGCCGGCTGAACTTGGCGTGCCGACCACCTCCAGCCCGCTGAAGAATCTGGTTCTGGATATCGACTACAACGACGCCGTTGTGGTGATCCACACAAGCCCTGGAGCCGCACAGCTGATTGCCCGCATGCTGGACTCGTTGGGTAAAACAGAAGGCATCCTCGGGACTATCGCCGGCGATGACACCATCTTTACCACGCCGGCTAGCGGTTTCTCCGTTAAAGATCTCCACGAAGCGATTCTGGTTCTGTTCGAACAGGAACTCTAATCCCCTTTCCCCGTAGCGCCGCTGCGGGGATCGTTCTGCCCCCACGCCGTTTCCCCCTCTTTTCCACTGCCCCTGACTTTGACAAATAGTGCTTTTTACCGCCCATTAACATTCATCTGGTGAATGCCAAATCAAAAAATCGCACAAAAAATCAAAAGCTGATATCCATATGATTTTATTAGATATAACCAACATAAATGCGAAAAAAATGCCCAATATTATGCAATTTGGTTATAAAAAACTGAGTGGTTAACACGTAATAACAATAGAAACCATTAGTCTGGTATTAATTTTTACCGTTATTAGTGTATACTTGATTTTGTGATGAGGGTCACGAAACAAGACCCCACTAAAAAATTCGACGAGGTAAAAATCATGAAAATCAAATCAACTGTAGCGGCGCTGAGCGTCCTGTCTGTCCTGTCATTCGGTGCTTTCGCGGCTGACGCTATCAATGCTGATCAGGCGCAATCACGCGAGACCATCGGTACGGTTTCTGTCGGCGCGGTCGGCACATCGCCAATGGACATGCGTGAGATGCTGAACAAAAAAGCGGAAGAAAAGGGTGCGTCATCCTACCGCATCATCGAAGCGCGTTCTGGTGCCCACTGGCACGCCACCGCTGAGCTGTACAAATAAGTTTGAGCAATAACTGAAAACGTAAATCTCCACTCAACGGCACCAGGCATAAAAATAGTGGTTCAACCCTTCTCGCCGTTGAGCAAAAACCCTATACAGGAGTAAAGACTATGAAAACCAAATTGATCATCGCAACCCTCGGTCTGGCATCTGTTCTCTCTTTCGGCGCAAGCGCAGCCGTGCAGCAGGTGAATGCCGACCAGGCACAAAATCTGCAGCCTATGGGCAGCATCTCCGTGACGTCTGTTACCGGCTCTCCGATGGATATCCGTCACGAACTGGCTGCCAAAGCTGAAAAAGCAGGTGCCAGCAGCTATCGCGTCACCGAACTGAATCAGGGTGACCACTGGCATGCAACTGCAGAACTGTATAAATAAACCCTCGTCGTATCTCATCATACGACTTGCCCCTGGCCTCATGGTCAGGGGCTTTTTTCATTCAGTGCCGCGCGTTAAAACGCAGCTGCCCTTCCAGCTCTTCTTCCGCTTCATCGAACAGTAATATCAGTGCGCCAAAGCGTCTGCGCAGCTTATCGGGCAAATGGATGAACTCAATTTCCAGCGGTAGCGGCAGCAAACTCCCGGTCACCACGTCCCACAGCGTATCCAGATTCGTCACGCTTTCCCGTTCAAGATCAAACACCCGGATAAATTCGCGGTAGAAGTCTTCCTGACTGTCGATCTCGTCAAAATCAAAAGTATAGGTTTTCATTGCCAGCCACCCAGTCCAGGCGAGCGGCAGATGCCGCCCTGTCTATTATAATCCCCCGATGTGAAGGGTTTTCACTTCCAGGTACTCTTCCAGGCCCAGCACGGAGCCCTCACGACCCAGGCCTGACTCTTTTACGCCGCCAAAGGGCCCCAGCTCCGTGGAGACGGCACACTCGTTAATGCCGATCATCCCACTCTCGATGGCCTGCGAAACGCGGAAAACACGTGAGAGATTCTGGGTATAGAAGTAAGCCGCAAGCCCATAGGGCGTGTTATTGGCACGCTGGATAACTTCATCTTCCGAGGTGAAACGGAAACATGCCGCAACCGGGCCAAACGTCTCTTCTTCTGCCAGCTTCATGCCTTCATGGCAGTCGCCCAGCACGGTTGGCATCCAGAAATTCCCGCCAAGCGGATGGGGCTTACCCCCTGCCAGTACGGTTGCCCCTCGAGAGACGGCATCGTCGACATGCTCACGGACCTTGTCGACCGCAGCAGATTCAATCAGCGGCCCGACAACAACGCCCTCGTCAAGACC
Source organism: Enterobacter sp. Acro-832 (assembly GCF_011752745.1). Taxonomy (NCBI): domain Bacteria; kingdom Pseudomonadati; phylum Pseudomonadota; class Gammaproteobacteria; order Enterobacterales; family Enterobacteriaceae; genus Enterobacter; species Enterobacter sp. Acro-832. Next base: position 42,448 of record NZ_VWWX01000003.1, on the reverse strand, counting down.
ATTCCCCACCTTGAGCGCCTTCACGGCATCGGCAAGTTTATTCACAAACTTGTCGTAGACGGTTTCCTGAATATAAAAACGGTTCACGCTGACGCAGACCTGCCCGGCATTGCGAAACTTGTTGGCAATCGCCCCCTTCACCGCCGCGTCGATGTCTGCATCCTCAAAAACGATATACGGGGCATTTCCCCCCAGCTCCATCGAGACTTTCTTCATGGTTTCGGCAGCATTACGCACCAGCGTTTTGCCGACGGAGGTCGAGCCGGTAAAGGAGATTTTACGCACGTCGCGGCTTGCCATGATCGCATCGCTGATTTCATGCGTATTCCCGGCCACGGCGTTGAGCACGCCGTCGGGCACACCAGCCTGTTTTGCCAGGGTAAGCAGCGCAAAGGCACTGAGCGGCGTGTTATTGGCCGGTTTTATCACACCGGTACACCCTGCAGCCAGCGCCGGGCCTAACTTGCGGGTGAGCATGGCCATCGGGAAGTTCCACGGTGTTATCGCCGCGACCACGCCAATGGGTTCACGGGTCGCCAGAATGCGCGAGCCGGGTTTGATCGGCGGAATAATTTCACCGTTCGCGCGCTTGGCCTCTTCGGCAAACCACTGGATAAAGCTGGCAGCGTACTCCACCTCGCCTTCGGCCTCTTTCAGCGGCTTACCCTGCTCGGTGGTCATTAACTGCCCGAGCCAGCTTTTATTCTCAATGATCAGTTCGTACCAGCGATAAAGAATCGCCGAGCGCTCTTTTGCGGTTTTGGCACGCCAGGCCGGAAAGGCTTTGGTGGCCGCTGCGATAGCGTCTTCGGTTTGTGCTTTACCCGCTTTGGCGACTTTCGCGATGACTTCCCCGGTTGCGGGGTTAAGCACATCGAAGGTCGTGTCCAGCGTTTTCCAGATTCCGTTGACCAGATAACCGGTCTGAAAAAGGATGTGATCCTGAAGCGCCTGGGTCGTCATGTGTCCTCCCTTCCTGAAATGTAAGAACGTGCTGGAATAAGTATAGCCACAAAAAAACCGACGCTTTTGGCGTCGGTTTTTTTACTTCGGTCAGCTATCCGTGAGGGCATTCTGGTAGCGATGCAGCATAAACACCAGCCGTCCTACCGGCTCGGTCACCTGTGGCGGCGCGTCCCAGGTTTTAAGCTTCTCCTGGTAGATATCCAGCTCTTCAAGCAGTTGCGTAAAGTAGCGACGTCGTTTGTCATCACTGCTGGCGGAAAGCACGTGGTCAGCGGTACGACGCAGCTGTCGGTGCCAGGCCGACAGATCGTCGTTGATCGGCACCGGTGCGTTACGCAGACGCTGGTGTGCAATGATCATGGTCAGCGCCAGCCGGAACTTGCCGATATCGCCCGGGAACTTGTTCAGCAGTAAAAACAGCTGCTGGTAGAGCGCGGGCAGATGGTTCTCTTTACGGCGCGCGGTGTTGGTTGTCATCGACGACACGGCGGCCGACACAAACTGGTTCAACAGCACGCGGCCCGTTCTTGCCTGCGAATTATCGCGGACCAGCAGAATCACCATCATTGCCAGGAAACAGCCCACCAGCTGACCTAACGCGCTGTCGAGGAACTGGCTGAAATGGAAGGTCATCGGGTTATCGAGCACAATGATGTTAATCGTACTCGCCAGCGCCCCCAGCGATCCCAGACGTCGCTTTTGCACTTCAATGCCGATAAAGAACGCCATTACCGCCAGGCTAATACAGAGCAACAGCATGCTCTGCTGCGTCGACGGGATGATGACCAGAAAGTAGAGCGCGCCTATCGGCAGGGCGGCAATGGTGCCGTAAAGGAAATCGATAGCGACCATACGCGGATTAGGCAGACGCATCGCCAGTGCGGTCACGACGGCAATCATCACCATCGCGCCGCTGCCGGACGTCCAGCCCGTCCACAGCCAGAACAGCGTGCCGAGCATACAGGCGAGCGTCGTACGCCAGAAGTTAACCATCGCGTGATGGCGCTCGGCGGATTCCGCCTTGATCACCACTTCGCCCTGCAGCACCTCTTCTTCCGCCGCGCTGATTTTGGTATTCCCGATCACGCCGCGTTTCAGCAGCAGGTAGCGCGTCGCGGCGCCGACCCAGGTGTAGATGGTTACTGGCGTGTCGCGCTCCCCTGTCCAGGCGATCACCCTGCGCATACGCTTCAGCTGCTTGTGCACGTCCTGCACCGTTTCCACCGGCTCGGCGAACAGTTCGCGGAAGGTATCGGTGACCGCTTCCGGGCGCGTGTTCTGAATCAGATAGGTTTCACACGCCTGGGTAATCAGCGTTAACGAGACCGTATTAAGGGCTTTCAGACGACGGTTAGCGCGGGCCCAGCGTGACGACTCCATATTAAGATTGCTGCGCATCCCCTCCAGCGCCTGCGTGCGGCGAACCAGCCCGCTCCAGGCTTTATCCACCTCTTCGCTGTCGCCGTGCTTGATGCAGAGCTGCATCAGCTGGTACTGAGCAACAATCAGCGCGTCAAGCTCACGGTCGACTTCCTGCTTGATGGAGCGCGGGGAGAACAGCAGGTCCGCGACAATCGCACTCACGATACCAATGACAATTTCGCTGCATCGCTCCACCGCAAACTGCGGAGCCAGCAGCGGCTCGGACTGGATGGTGATGATAATAATCAGCGCGGTATAGCCCGCCAGCCCCCAGGCGTAGGAGTTCTCCACTTTCACCAGAGACGAGATCCAGGTGCAAAAGCCCGCCCAGATACAGCACACCATCAGCATCAGCAGCGGCGTGCGGATCATCAGAATAATAATGGTGAGCGCCGCAAAACAGCCGATAAACGTCCCGATAATACGCAACATTCCGCGATAGCGGATCGCGCCTGAATAGGGTTCCCCACCCGCAGCAAAGGCCGGTCCCGCCGCGACAATCGCAGCCGTCAGCACTGCCCAGCGAGGGGTTTCAAGCTGGAAGTGAAAGCCAACAAACAGCGCCAGCACAATGGCACACGCCAGCTTCACGGCGAAGCGAATGTGCTGGCTGGCGATGGAAAAGATGCCCATAGCGATTAACCAAACTCGCGCAGACGGTGGGCGATTTTACGGAAGAACGAGTCCTGGCTGGCATCCCGATCTTTTTCACCGGTAATCACCACCGTCGCCGTGGTACCCGCAGGCCACAGGTTGCCCTGCTGTTCGTCCAGATGGATACGGACCGGCACGCGCTGGGCCAGACGTACCCACTCGAGATTGGAATCCACCGTTGCCATTCCTTTTGCATCGTTCGAACTGCTGGAGTTGGTCACCCCTGCGGCGACGCTGTCGACGGTACCTTTAAAGACGCGGTTGCTGCCCAGCGGCGTGATTTCTGCCCGGTAGCCCGGACGTACGCCTTCCAGCTTGGTCTCTTCCATATAGGCGAGTACGTAGAAGGAGTTCTGTTTCACCAGCGCCACGGCGGTTGAGCCACGGGTAATAAATTCCCCGGCATAGACGTTAAGGTTGGTCACCCAGCCATCAGACGGTGCGCGGATCACGGTACGCTCCAGATCGAGCTTCGCCAGATCGCGCGTTGCTTGTGCTTTCGCCAGCTGGTGCAGCACGGTTTGCAGCACGTTGTTGGACTGATCAATCTCTTCACGGGACATTGCCTGAACACCAAGCTGGTTACGGCGGCCAGCTTCGCGGCGTTTCTCCGCAGCCAGCGCCTGGTAATAGGCCACGTCCGCTTCCGCCTCTTCCAGTGCTTTCTGGTAACGAGGCTGGTCGATGGTGAACAGAACCTGATCTTTTTTCACCAGTTGGTTATCGTGTACGTTGACCGCCGTGATGAGACCGGCCACGTCAGGGGCGATCGCCACCACATCGGCGCTGAAGCGTGCATCACGCGTCCACGGTGATTCGGTGTAATAGACCCAGGCGCGGAAAATAGCGATGAAGGCGAGGATAACCAGCGCCATGGTGATGGCAGTGCGGGAGATTTTTCTTGTTAGCGTTTTCACATCAACCTCAGACAAACATGCGCGATATCAGGTAGAACAGGCAGCAATACAGCGCGGTATTGAACAATGCAGGGTGCCAGACGAAATCGTAGATCCCGGTAGGGACCAGCACCTTGCGCACCAGCCAGAAGATCGCCAGTGATAAAAGAAGCTCGAAAAATATCGGTGGGAAGGACAAACCGAACACCACGATAACGGGAAACAGACTCATGTTGACCTTGATTAGAGAGAGTGCAGGCTTCAGAATTTTTTAGCGCACGCCATCGCAGGAGAGCAAGAAACGCCGGGCGAGAATGGCGCAGCCGTTATGTAATAAATAATATATTAACGTAACTGTTATGCTGTTATCTATAATATGTGATCTAAATCACTTTTAAGCCAGAGTGAACAATGGAACGTTTAAAACGCATGTCAGTCTTCGCCAAAGTGGTTGAACTGGGCTCCTTTACCGCCGCTGCACGCCAGCTTCAGATGAGCGTCTCATCCATCAGCCAGACGGTGTCTAAACTGGAAGATGAGCTTCAGGTCAAGCTGCTCAACCGCAGCACCCGCAGCATTGGGCTGACGGAAGCGGGCAAAATTTACTATCAGGGCTGTCGCCGTATGCTGCTGGAAGTGCAGGATGTTCACGAACAGCTCTACGCCTTCAACAACACTCCCATCGGCACGCTGCGCATCGGGTGTTCTTCAACTATGGCACAAAATGTTCTCGCTGCCATGACGGCGGATATGCTGAAAGAGTATCCCGGGCTTACCGTTAATCTGGTGACGGGTATCCCGGCGCCGGATCTGATAGCCGACGGTCTGGACGTGGTGATCCGCGTCGGCGCGCTGCAGGATTCCAGCCTGTTCTCGCGTCGGCTGGGCAGCATGCCGATGGTTGTCTGCGCTTCGAAGAGCTATCTGGCCCAGTACGGTGTGCCGGAGAAACCCGCCGACCTCACCAACCACTCGTGGCTGGAGTACAGCGTGCGGCCAGACAATGAATTTGAGCTGATTGCCCCGGAGGGGATCTCCACCCGACTGCTGCCGGAAGGACGGTTTGTCACTAACGATCCGATGACCATTTCGCGCTGGCTGGTAGCCGGCGCCGGGATCGCCTACGTGCCGCTGATGTGGGTGATCAACGAGATCAACAGCGGCGTGCTGGAGATCCTCTTCCCGCGCTACCAGTCCGATCCGCGTCCGGTGTACGCCCTGTATACCGAAAAAGACAAGCTTCCGCTGAAAGTCCAGGTGTGTATTAACTATCTGACCGAGTATTTTGTGGACGTGGCGGAGCTGTTTCAGGGGATGCGGGGAAGAAGAAAGGAATAATCAATTTATTTCTGAACGCATAGGAGCAATGAATATTCCCAGGATGAATCCCTTGTTGATTCAGGAATATTCCTTCGCCACTATCAGGAATAGAGAATTGACACTGCCGCTACCAGCCCATTACTTTATATGCAGTCTGCTCGTCAGACTGTTATTAATTTGTTGCTGATATAAATAATAAAATGTATTCCGCAGGATGACGTTAAACAAGGAAAAGAAATGAATCTATTTGAACAAACACCGCCTTCACGCAGGCGCTATGGACTCGCCGCGTTCATCGGTTTAATTGCAGGGATTGTCTCCGCGTTTGTCAAATGGGGAGCCGAAGTACCGCTTCCGCCACGCAGCCCCACCGACTTATTCACCGGCGCATGTGGACCCGAGCAATTAATAAGAGCCGCAAGCCAGATTGACTGTTCCCGCAATTTTTTAAACCCTCCCTATGTATTTTTACGCGACTGGCTGGGCGTTGTTGATCCTAACGCGGCAGTTTATACATTTGCCGGACATATATTTAACTGGGTTGGCGTGACGCATATTATTTTCTCAATCGTCTTCGCTGTTGGCTATTGTGTCGTGGCTGAAGTCTTCCCGAAAATTAAACTCTGGCAGGGTTTGCTGGCGGGTGCGTTAGCTCAGCTCTTTGTGCATATGATCTCCTTCCCGCTGATGGGGCTGACGCCGCCGCTGTTTGAGCTGCCGTGGTATGAACACGTTTCAGAGATCGTAGGCCATCTGGTCTGGTTCTGGTCGATCGAAATTATTCGTCGTGACTTGCGTAACCGCATCACACACGAGCCGGATCCGGAGATCCCGCTGGGTAACTTACGTTAGAAAAAAGGCGCTACATCAGTAGCGCCATTTTTTTATGCCGATTCAGGTCAGGCTGTGCCGCCTACCGTCAGGTTGTCCACTTTCAGCGTTGGCTGGCCCACGCCCACCGGCAGGCTCTGGCCCTCTTTACCGCAGACGCCCACGCCGTTATCCAGCTTCAGATCGTTACCGACCATCGAGATCTGCTGCATGGCTTCAATACCGGAGCCAATCAGCGTCGCACCTTTCACCGCTTTGGTCACTTTGCCCTTCTCAATCAGGTACGCTTCTGAGGTAGAGAAGACAAACTTACCGGAGGTGATGTCCACCTGGCCACCGCCAAAGTTTGGCGCAAAGATACCGTAATCAACGGATTCGATAATCTCCTGCGGCGTGGATTTGCCCGGCAGCATATACGTGTTGGTCATGCGCGGCATCGGCAGGTGCGCGTAAGATTCGCGACGTCCGTTGCCCGTCGGCGCGACGCCCATCAGGCGCGCGTTGAGTTTGTCCTGCATGTAGCCTTTCAGCACGCCGTTTTCAATCAGCACATTGTACTGACCTGGTGTACCTTCATCGTCGATAGCCACCGAGCCACGACGATCAAGCATGGTGCCGTCATCCACCACGGTGCACAGCTCAGAGGAAACGAGTTGCCCGATCTGACCGCTGAACACGGACGTCCCGCGACGGTTAAAATCGCCTTCCAGACCGTGGCCCACCGCCTCGTGCAGTAGCACGCCCGGCCAGCCGGCACCCAGCACAACCGGGAATGACCCCGCCGGTGCCGCGACGGCATTCAGATTCACCAGCGCCATACGCACGGCTTCTTTTGCCCACGCGTCAGCGCGCGCTTCACCGTCAACGTCGCCCAGGAACCAGTCATAGCCAAAACGACCGCCGCCACCGCTTGAGCCGCGCTCGCGTTTGCCGTCCTCATCGACCTGCACGCTGATGGAGAGACGCACCAGCGGGCGGACATCAGCCGCCAGAGTGCCGTCGGTTGCCGCCACCAGAATCAGTTCATACACACCGCTCAGGCTGGCAGAAACTTCCTGCACGCGTTTATCCGCCGCGCGGGCGACTTTGTCCACGCGACGCAGAATATCCAGCTTCTCTTCACGGCTCATGCTCTGCAGCGGATCGATGCTGGTATAGAGCGCAGAGTGCTGCACTTCTCCCAGCGTTTTCACACGTCCATCACCGGTATCACGCACAATGGTGCGCGCCGCCTGCGCGCTCTGCTCAAGTGCGGCGAGGCTAATCTGATCCGCATAGGCAAAACCGGTTTTCTCGCCGCTGACGGCGCGGACGCCGACGCCCTGGTCAATGTTGTAAGAGCCATCTTTGATGATGCTGTCTTCTAAAACCCAGGATTCGTGATAGCTCGACTGGAAATAAAGGTCGCCGTAGTCGAGACGGCGTTCGGTCAGTTGACCAAGAATGGAGAACAGGTCCTGATGGCTCAGGCCGTTCGCTGCGAGCAAATGTTCACTTACCAGGTTCAGACTCATCGTATTGCTACTCGTTCGTTGCCGCCTGTGGCGGTATAAAGATCGTATTTATTGAGAGTGAGGCAATTACCTGCCCACGTCAAATCATTGCTGTGCATCTTTGCGCGGCTGGCGCAGCACCTCGTTAATCTGCGGTTTATCGATCGGACCGGTAATGCGGTAGCGCAGAATGGAGACCTTGCTCCACAGCGGCCCCAGCACTTTGCTGGCGGCAAACACCGCCGCACCGACAATCGGGTTCACCACAAAGGCCGCCGCAACGCCCACGCTCGCGGAAATTTCCGGTGCCACCACGGCTTCCATATCCAGCTCGCGGCGCACAAGGTTAACGGAGCCTTTCATGGCAATGTCCGCTTCCAGGCCATCCACCAGCGTATCGTCCGTATGCAGAACGCCGTCCTTGATCCACGCCGTACTGCGGATGGAATCGTAGTAGAACCCTTCGCTGAAGGTATCGCTGAAGTCGAAGCGCAGCTTGCGCAGCAGCGCATCAAAGCTGAGGAGGCGCAGGATCTGCCCGGCGCGCCCCGTGCTCACGTCGGCGATCTCACCTTTGCCGAAGTGGGTTTTCAGAATGCCGTTCAGCGAGGCCTCATCCGGCTTCCACGGTGCGTCGCGCCAGTGAAGATCGTAATTAACGTCAAATGATGAACCGCGCAGCGGCGTGCTGATGCCAAAGAAATTGGCTGCTGCATCCAGTTTGTTGCCTTTAATGTCGCCCTTGAGGGACGTCCGCTGCTCGCCCGGATTATTCACCCATTCCCCGCCCGTCGTCATGCGGCCGAAGCCGGTATCAACCAGGCCGCCCGAGAGCGTAAGCGTGTTTCCCTGGATGGCAAAATCACCGTCGATGCGGCCATATTTCTGCCCCCACAGCCAGCACTCTGCACAGCGCAGCTGGAGATCGGGCCAGCCGCTAAAATCGACGCGGGAGATTTGACTCAGCGGTGACGTCGCAGCCGGTTTGTCTTTCCCGCTCGCGGCGCTTGCCGGGTTGTAGTAGAGGTAGCGGATCGCCGCCTGCCACGGCGCGTGATTGCGCATGGTCAGCGTACCGTTGATCTCTCTGCCCTGGGCTTCCACCTTCGTACCGTTAGCGCCAGGCTGTGAGACAATGCTCAGGTTGTTCCACTGCTGCCCGCCGAGCATTAGCGACGGCGTGCGTACGGTAATGGCTTGCGGGAACTGGGCGGTTTCATCGACGTTTTGCCCAACGCCTTTCTGGAACAGCGCCAGCCACTCTGCACCGTCCATCGGCGGAAGATTCAGCTCAATGCCCGCCTGCTCCGGCAGCGGTGGCGTGGAGCGGCTATCCGTCGTCCAGATGGCTTTGTCGAGGGTGAGCTTGCGGTTAAGCAACCAGCGGCTGTTGAAGTGGTTCGTCCCGCCCGCGCTGCCGGTCAGCGCGAAGCTGTTCAGGTTGCCATCCACGTTCAGCTTCACCGGCAGCGGCTGTCCGGCCTGTTTATCCAGCGGCGCAGGCAACTGGCTGTGAAGGTTTTTCAGATCGCCCGTGATGTCGACCTTGTACTGCGCGCCCGCGTGATAAGGCAGGTCTATTGCCACTTTACCTTTCCAGGCGACTGCGCCCTCCACGGACGCCTCAATCGGCTTCGGCAGGATGTCCATTCGCGCTGGCTGCCAGTTGCCGTCGAGATTGACGGCCACCTGATACGCCTTTTCACCCTCTGTGGTCGTGAAGTCGATATTCACGGGCTGATTAAACCAGCTGGCGGTAAGCGGCTCGCTCTTCAGGTTACCGTTCTCAAAGCTGAACTGCCCGCTGAGATTTTTCAGGGTGCTCTCAAGGGGTTTGATGAACAGACTGTTGTTCTTCAGACGGACGTCGCCTTTCGCGGTGGTCATCTCACCGTCCAGCGGGATATCAAGATGTAAGCGAGCATTCACATCACCATCAAGCTGGAGCTGCTGAAGCGTCGCGGCCAGCGACTCTTTGAGAGGGGTCTCCTCAAAGTACGGTCCCACCGCCTTGCCGGGACCGTTGATGTCGGCATCAATCAGCAGCTTCTCTTTTGAGTAGTCCGGAATGTTGGCCGTCAGGTTGCTGGCCGTCACGCCGCCCAGCGCCACGCTGTCGGACTTCATCCACAGGCCGTCATTGAGGAAATTAAGTTCGATATCCAGGTTTTTCAGCGCGGGCCAGCCCGGCTGGAACGCGAAGGTGGCGTCATGCAACGGCACCAGAACCTGGAACTGACCTTCATTATGTTTGTACGGGAACAGATGAGGATTACCGCCGTAAACCAGCGTGGCATTATCCGCCTGACCGCCCTGAATCGCACCACTCAGATAGTCTACCAGCGCTTTCCCCATCAGGTTTTCCGGGAAATAGCGCCAGGCCTGGGAGCCATCATCGGTACTGATCCCGGCCAGAATCCCCAGCCACGGCTCATCCCCTTCAGGCTGCAAATAGCGGAAGTCGCCGCGCGCGTGCACCGCTTTCGCTTTGACGTCGATATGCCGGCCATCGAGCTGGAAACCCTTGTCGTTACGGAGCCAGTTAAGCACTGCGTTGCCCTGTTCGATTTCCAGCGGCGCGCGGAAGACCGTCTCGTAAGGCATTTTGGCGTCGTGCATATCAACCGTCAGCCTGCCGTTCTCCACGCTGCCTTCCAGCTTGCCGCTAAAGTGCTCCGCACCCGGCAGCAGCTTCCACTGCTTCCAGGCAAGATCTTTCCATGTCGCCTGGAAACGGGTTTTTTCCGTCGCCTGAAGCGGAATATCCAGCGCCAGAGAATCAATCTTTCCGCTCGGCTGCGTAGCCAGCCAGATCTCGCCCAGGTCAGGAGAGAGCTTTGCCGCCATCGAGCGCAGCCCTTCAATAGCGGCCAAATCCAGGTTACTGGCACGGATACGCAGCTCGTCGCTGCGTTTACTGGCCGTGCCGCCAACGTCCTGCTCCGGCATCCAGGCCAGCGTCAGCGCACCGCGCGGCCACGGCTTGCCGTCCATCGTGATGCGCGTATCGGGAATGGCAAACTGCCAGCCCTCTTTCTCCTGCGTCACGTGCGCGGTGAGGTTATCGACGGAAAGCTGATGCTGCTGGTTTTCACCTTTCCAGCTCGCGCCTCCCTGCTTGAGCCAGATATCGCCGCTGGCAAATTCGCCTTTCGTCAGGGTCAACCAGCCTTCAAGACTGAAGCGGGCCGTTTCCAGCTGCATATTTTGCTGGAGCCAGTCGCCCAGCCACGGCTTGACGTCCACATCGTCGGCCTGCAGCCAGACTTTGCCGTTATTTAACAGGCCGTCATCGTCGCGCAGATCCATACGCACCTGCATCACGCCGTGCTGGCCGTTCAGGCTTGAGAGATTGACCTGCCCCTCGGCGCGGTGCCGATCCTTACCGTTGAGCCAGGTCAGCTGCGGGATCGCCAGCTCGGCGCGCTGGCCGGAAAGGGTAATAAAGCTCACTTCGCTGTCGCGCAGATCGAAATGATCGAACTGGCGGAGGAAAAGATCGCTGAAGCGGTTGGCTTCAAGACCCTGACCGCTATCGCCACCAGACAGCGGCGTATTGGTCAGGAACTGGAGCTGATAAAAGGTGAGATCGCGAAACTGCCAGCGCAGATGCAGCAGGCTTTGCCAGACGTCCAGCGCCAGGGTCACGCGTTTGATTTTCAGGTAGCCGCCATCTTTCAGGCTGGCGTTGATATCCCGGACATCGAGCGTCGGGCCAAAATTCTGCCAGTTAGCGCTGACCTGGCTGACGTTCACCGGCACGCCGGTAGTGGATTCGATTTTCGCCAGTAGCTGCGGACGCCAGCTGTCCAGATGCGGTAAAACGAGGCGTAGCCCGCTCACGAGCAACGCGACAATCACGACCAGCGTTGCCCCTGTAAGCAATAAAATCCCCGGCAATCGCCTCACGCATCTCTCCTTGTCAGCATTCGTCACGCAGCGTACTGCGCTTACATCATCACGACGTCAAACTGCTCCTGGTTATAGAGCGGTTCAATTTGTACTTTTACCTGTTTGCCGACAAAGATTTCCACTTCCGCCAGCGCGTGTGACTCTTCGCCTTTCAGCGCTTCAGCCACCGCAGGGGAAGCATAGACCAGAAAACGGTCGGAGTCGTAGGCATGATGCACACGCACAATTTCACGCATGATCTCGTAGCAGACGGTCTCAACCGTCTTTACCGTTCCGCGTCCATGGCAGGTTGGGCATTCATTACACAGCACATGCTCCACGCTCTCGCGGGTACGCTTACGCGTCATTTCCACCAGCCCCAACTGTGAGAAGCCGTTGATGCTGGTTTTCACACGATCTTTACTCAGGGCCTGCTCAAGCGAGTGCAGCACGCGGCGACGATGGTCTTCATTACTCATATCGATAAAGTCGATGATGATAATGCCGCCCAGATTGCGCAGACGAAGCTGGCGCGCAATCGCCTGCGTCGCTTCAATATTGGTGTTGAAAATGGTGTCATCGAGATTGCGATGGCCGACGAACGCACCGGTGTTGATATCGACGGTGGTCATCGCTTCGGTCTGATCGATGATCAAATAGCCGCCGGACTTCAGCTCAACCTTACGCTCAAGGGCACGCTGGATCTCGTTTTCGACATCATAGAGATCGAAGATCGGCTGACGCCCGGTGTAGTGCTCCAGCAGGCCCGGCATCTCCGGGATATATTCGGCGGTAAACTCCAGCAACGCTTCATACGTCAGGCGAGAGTCCACGCGGATGCGGTCGAGCTGCGCGTCGGCAAAGTCACGCAGAACGCGCTGCGCCAGCGCCAGCTCACCATAGAGCTGATAGCGGGTCTGGTTGCGTTTTTTACGCTCCATCACTTTTGTCCAGACGCGCTTCAGGTAAGCCGCATCCGACGCCAGGTCCTCCTCGCTGATCCCCTCTGCGGCGGTACGGATGATAAATCCGCCCTGTTCATCGCAGTAGGCGCTGACCACTTTTTTCAGACGCTCGCGCTCGCTTTCGCTCTCAATACGCTGTGAGACGCCCACGTGAGAAGCGCCGGGCATAAAGACCAGATAGCGGGAAGGTAGGGTGATATCGGTGGTCAGACGGGCGCCTTTGGTGCCGAGGGGATCTTTCACCACCTGCACCATCAGATCCTGTCCCTGACGCACCAGTTCAGAAATATCGCGCACGGCAAACTGCTTTTGCTCTTCGCCCGCGACGCACTCGGTGTGCGGCATGATATCGGAGGCATGTAAAAATGCCGCCTTATCGAGTCCAATATCTACAAAAGCCGCCTGCATACCCGGTAGTACACGACTGACACGACCTTTGTAGATATTGCCTACTATTCCGCGCCGCGCTTCACGCTCAATATGAATTTCCTGAAGAATGCCACCATCAATATAGGCCACACGGGTTTCCGATGGCGTTACGTTTACCAACAATTCAGCCGTCATAATTATCCCTTCCCTCACGCAGTGAGTTAAAATTGCTCAGCAACTCATACGTTTCCACCAGCGGTAAGCCGACTACGGCGTGATAGCTGCCATGAATCTTCCTGACAAAACAGCCACCCAGCCCCTGAATACCGTATGCACCTGCTTTATCCATCGGTTCACCGCTGGCAATATAAGCGGCGATGTCGTCGTCGGTAAGTACTCTGAAGGTCACTTCCGTCACCACCAGGCAGTCCAGCACGTGCTGGCGATCGGCCAACGCGACGGCCGTCATCACCTGATGCGTTTGTCCGGACAGCTTGCGCAGCATGCGCGCTGCATGATCGGCGTCGTGCGGTTTCTCCAGCACTTCACCGTTCAGGATAACGATGGTATCTGCCCCCAGCACAGGGAGATCGCGTGGCACACTGGCCACGCCCGCCTGCGCTTTCTCCCGCGCCAGACGTGACACGTACTGTTGAGCACTTTCACCCTCAGCACGTTTTTCTTCAATGCCGGTCACGATGCGTTCAAAAGAGACCCCTAGCTGCGTCAGGAGTTCCTGACGGCGCGGGGAGCCGGAAGCGAGATACAAAGACGTCATAGAAACCTTTTATTGCACAGCAAACTGCTGGCGAACCTTACGCATCAGCAGGAACAGCCATGGCCAGAGCACACCGTTTACTACACTACTCCAGAACACTTCCGGTCGGAAAGAGACGTTGATCACTAAAAACTCTGCCCAGAAAACAACGATATCCGCAGCGAGCGACAACAACATCACAACCAGGGCCTGTTGCCAGAGCGCAAGGTTACGGAAGAGCTGGAATTTGAGTGCGACGAGGTACGCAATAATGCTCATGGACAAGGCGCGTACGCCAAGCGTTGAGCCGCTAATGAGATCCAGTATGGCACCCATCACAAAACCTGTGCCGACATTTACGCGATGCGGCAGGGCAAGGATCCAGTAGAGCAAAATGAGCAATACCCAGTTTGGCCGGAAAACGAGAATGTCATCCGGCCAGGGCATCACTTGCAGCAACAGTGCAATGAGAAACGAGAGCCAGATGACCCAGCGTCCCTGGCTACGATAGCTTGCCACTACTGCCCTCCCGAAGAGAGTTTAGGCGGTGGCGGCGCATCCGGCAGCGGCTGCGTTAACCCGGTTGCCGGCGCCGGGACTGGCGCAGGCGGCCCCATGGAGTCCGCAGGCGGGAGAACCTGCGGCATCATCTGCATCAGACGTTCATTTGCCACACGATGCACCTCTTCAGGCGTCATCGGGTTAGCCCCGTTACGATCGGCGCCCCACAGCAGCAGCAAATAGCGCAGACGCTGCAAACCGGCGGTTGGACGCGCCTGAATCACGGTATAGGCACGCTGCGTATCCAGCTTCACCGAAGAGACCACCGCAACCGGATAGCCTTCAGGGAAGCGGCCACCCAGACCGGAGGTCACCAGCACGTCGCCCACGCGGATATCCGTGTTGGCTGGCAGGTGTTCCAGCTGCAGGTCATCCGTACAGCCGTTCCCGGCCGCAATCACGCGGATGTCGTTGCGCAGCACCTGGATCGGCAGCGCATGCGTGGCATCACAAATCAGCAGCACGCGGCTGGTCAGTTTGGCCACGGCAACCACCTGGCCCACGACGCCTTTATCACTGATAACAGGCTGACCTTCATACACCCCGTTCACGCTCCCTTTGTCGATCACAACCTGATCGCTGTAAGGGTCGTTCACGGTGGAGATCACCTGAGTGACCATTTTCTGCTCATCCTGACGCAGCGGCGAGCCGAGCAGTTCACGCAGACGCGCATTTTCCTGCTTGTATTGCCCCAGCATCAGCAGTTCGCTGTTTTTCAGCAACAGTTCCTGACGTAATGCCCGGTTTTCGAGTTCGAGTTGGTCACGTGAAGACAGCGTTTGAGAAACGGAGTCGAGCAGTTCACGGGGACCATTGGATATAAAGTAGAAAGGACTGACGGCGGTATCCATGTACGTTCGGATTTGGCTGAACGTACCGAGGCGGCTATCGGCAATAATGACCCCAAGCGCAACCAGAACCGCCAGAATGAGGCGAAACTGTAGCGATGGGCCACGGCTAAAAATTGGCTTCATAGGCTATGCGTATTCTCGCGTCAGAGAGAAAGGGTAGCAAATTGCTACCCTCTCAAACTCGACTACTCTTCGCTGAACAAATCGCCGCCGTGCATGTCGATCATTTCCAGCGCCTTGCCACCACCACGGGCGACGCAAGTCAGTGGATCTTCTGCAACTACGACAGGAATACCTGTCTCTTCCATTAACAGGCGGTCGAGGTTACGCAGCAGCGCACCACCACCGGTCAGAACCATACCGCGCTCGGAGATATCGGACGCCAGCTCTGGTGGGCACTGTTCCAGCGCGACCATTACCGCGCTCACGATACCCGTCAGTGGTTCCTGCAGTGCTTCCAGAATTTCGTTGGAGTTCAGGGTGAAACCGCGTGGCACACCTTCAGCCAGGTTACGGCCACGCACTTCGATCTCACGCACTTCATCGCCCGGATACGCAGAGCCGATTTCGTGTTTGATACGCTCTGCGGTGGCTTCACCGATCAGAGAGCCGTAGTTACGGCGTACATAATTAATGATGGCTTCGTCGAAGCGGTCACCACCGATACGTACGGAAGAGGAGTATACCACGCCATTCAGAGAGATAACGGCCACTTCAGTGGTACCACCACCGATATCCACCACCATGGAACCGGTCGCTTCAGACACAGGCAGACCTGCACCGATTGCCGCCGCCATTGGTTCTTCAATCAGGAACACTTCACGCGCACCAGCACCCTGGGCAGATTCACGAATTGCGCGACGCTCTACCTGGGTTGCGCCAACCGGCACACACACCAGAACACGCGGGCTTGGACGCATGAAGCTGTTGCTGTGAACCTGCTTGATGAAGTGCTGAAGCATTTTTTCAGTCACGAAGAAGTCGGCGATAACGCCGTCTTTCATTGGGCGAATAGCGGCGATGTTGCCAGGGGTACGACCCAGCATCTGCTTCGCGTCATGACCCACAGCGGCCACGCTTTTCGGCGAGCCTGCACGATCCTGACGAATGGCCACAACGGAAGGCTCATTCAATACGATGCCTTGTCCTTTTACATAAATAAGGGTATTCGCAGTACCCAGGTCAATGGACAGGTCATTGGAAAACATGCCACGAAATTTTTTCAACATACTAAGGGATAATCCTGAAAGCTGGGGCGGAAAACAAAATCCGCTTACTTTACCAACCACACGCAGCAGCGACAAGGCGCAAAAATCATCTGCAACGGTGAAAATTTGTGCAGTACGTTTCCTGATGTTACAAAATCATCCCCTGACTCCCTCAGGGCTGAGTAAACAGTAGCGTTCCCCACTGACGTTTGTAACCCGTTAAGGTCGTTCACTGGCTTTTTGCTCGACATACTCAAAGCTACAGGCGCGATATTCTACGTGAAAACAGCGTAAACGGCAGGTCAAACAGAGTATCTTTGCAAATATTTTTTCACGTTGGTGTCAAGCGGTTGAGAGGCAGCAAAAAAATCCCCCTGACCACCCATGACACCGCGCTCTGTTAACATCTGCCATTCCCCTCTGGAGCGCACGCCCGTAGCAAATACTTGTGTTCGCGTTCCCTTGCATGCTTCTACCAGACTCTGTACCAGCAGCTGGTTTTCCGTACGCTTCTCAATATTCCTTACCAGCCCTGGATGTAGCTTTAATAACTCCACATCCAGCGCCTTAATCCAGTCGGTACTGACCAGCGTTAAACCTGCCTGCGTCACCGCGACACGCGCACCGAGCGCATTGATCAAACGTACCACCGGACGTAACCGGCTGATGTGTTGACCTACATCGGCCTCAGCAAGTTCAAAAATAATGTGTTTGCGTTGCGATTTTTCGCATTGCATTAATGTATCACGTAGCCAGCGCTGAAAACGTGGGCGTATTAACGACTCCACGGTGACCTGCAGCGCCAGGCTCTCTTCCGGCCAGAAAGATAAAAACGGAATTAACCGGGTAATTTGCTGGCGGTCATACTCTTCGGAGAGACCAAATTGCAGGACCATCGGCAGATATTCCGCCGAGATAACCTCTTCCGAACCGTCAAAAATACGGCACATCAGTTCACGGTGGTGAACGTTGCCGTTTTTCATGACCGCGGGTTTTTGATAAATACGCGGTCCGCCGCGGCTCAGCATTTGCTCAATCAAAGTACGCCAGCGCACGTTACCGCGCCCTTTTTCCGGCAGGGAGTCATCATACACCGCCCATCCGTTCGCGCCCTGCAACACGGCGTTGCGGGTGGCCGCTTCCGCATGTTCCATCACCTGTTCTGTCGATTGCCCGCCACGCCAGGCGCAGATCCCCATGTGGACCATATCGTCCCTGTCGAGCATTTTGCTCTGCGGCAGCGCATCCACCGCCTTCAGCAGCTGGCTGGCGATGCTTTCCGACTCTTTCAGCGTTCGGTGCGGCAGCAACACGGCAAAGTCGCTGCGGTGATAGCGGGCCAGCAGCGCACCCGGGTAGCGCATAATAAAGGTGGAGAGCAGGTTGATCAGCGTAAAGAGATTTTCTTCCGCGGCCCGCTGTCCCCAGGTATCGCGCAGGAGATCAAAGTCAGGCAGGCGAATCATCATCACCACCCCGTGCGTCCCCACTTTTTCCGAATCGTCGAGCAGCGTGGCGAGTTGATTATCAAAGAAGAGGCGGTTGTTCAGGCCAGTTTTATTATCCTGGGCGGCATAGGAGCGGATCAGCGAATCCATACGGCTGCGCTGGTCGCTGGCAAACTGGATTTCCGAGAGCAGCGTATCCAGCGCACTGCTGGCGCGTGACGGCCATTCGTGGACGGAACCTCGCACCTGCGGGCCGCGCTCACCGTTAAGGATCCGCACGGAGCGCATCTCCAGCAGCTCCTGTCCGGAGAGCTGGCGGCGCAGCCAGCGGACCGCGAGAAAGATCAGCAGGACGATAAACGCCACTGCCACGGTGAGCGGCGCGGTGGTCATCATCGAACGGAAATAGCTGGCCATCGGATCGAGGTAGACCATGTGGATGGTCATCCCCGGATTTTTCAGGGAATGCACCGTCACTTCCCGGTACTGGCTCACCACGCCCGCAGGCCGATAACCTCCCGGCCGTTCATGGCTTAACACACGATGCTTTCCCTGCTGAATGTCGATTTGAACAATATCAACAGGTACCATCAACTCATCGAGTTCACGGGTGAGCGCCGGTAGCGGCGTCGTCAGTAGACGCGTATCAATCACTGACGCGACGGACTGCACCCGGTTGACCAGTTTGTCCTGAATGGCGTTGTAAAAGCTTAGAGAGCAGCCCAGAAGGGTGACAAAAATGGTAAGCCCCGTCAGCAAAGTGATAAAAGCTGAAAACTTCGTCGTTAATCGCATCCTTGAGATTACTCCGTGGGTTGATGGGGTAGCGAGTAAGCGCTAACTTGCATTTCGAATGCGGCATACTACCAAATCGGGTGTATCTGGCAATTTATTGCGTTAAATCGGCACTGCGTTTCCCTGAGCGAGTATAGTCTTCAGAAATTATTTTCCAATCATATGAGTCGAGAGGACCCCGTATGCAGGCTTTGATCTTAGAACAGCAGGACGGCAAAACGCTTGCCTCAGTGCAGGCGGTAGAAGAGAGTCGCCTGCCGGAAGGCGAAGTAACCGTCGACATCGACTGGTCCAGTTTAAATTATAAAGATGCGCTGGCGATTACCGGTAAGGGTAAAATCATCCGAAATTTCCCTATGGTGCCAGGTATTGATTTCGCGGGCCGGGTTCATACCAGCGAGGATCCGCGCTTCCACCCGGGCCAGCAGGTGCTACTCACCGGCTGGGGCGTAGGTGAAAATCACTGGGGCGGGCTGGCCACGCAGGCGCGCGTGAAGGGCGACTGGCTGGTGCCGATGCCGAAAGGCATGGATGGCCGCAAAGCGATGATCGTCGGCACGGCAGGCTTTACCGCGATGCTGTGCGTGATGGCGCTGGAAGAGGCGGGCATCCGCCCTGAATCGGGCGAAATTGTCGTCACCGGTGCCAGCGGGGGCGTGGGGAGCACGGCAGTGACGCTACTGCACAAACTGGGCTATCAGGTCGCGGCGGTTTCCGGTCGTGAAAGCACCCACGATTACCTGCGCCAGCTCGGTGCAAACCGCATTCTCAGCCGTGACGAATTCGCTGAAACCCGTCCGCTGGAAAAACAGGTCTGGGCAGGCGCGGTAGATACCGTCGGTGATAAGGTGCTGGCAAAAGTCCTGGCGCAGATGAACTACGGCGGCTGCGTGGCTGCCTGCGGACTGGCGGGCGGATTTGCCCTGCCCACCACCGTGATGCCATTTATTTTGCGTAACGTCCGCCTGCAGGGTGTGGATTCCGTGATGACCCCAGCGGCTCGCCGTACGCAGGCATGGGAACGTCTGGTACGCGATCTGCCGGAGTCCTTCTACACTCAGAGCGCCACGGAGATCACGCTCAGCCAGGCACCGGAGTATGCCAGTAAGATCATGGACAATCAGTTCCACGGTCGAGCGCTGGTGAAAATCGCCTAATCTTCAAATTTTCGTGACATATTCGCGCGAATCCCTCTCCTCCGTCATGCTTAGGAAAACGCATGACGGAGGATGCCATGAAAAACCGAAAACTGACGGAAGCCGACGTAACGTCTGAGTCTGTCTTTATGTTACAGCGCCGCCAGATCCTGAAAATGCTTGGCATCAGCGCCACCGCGCTCTCGCTCTCGCCGGCAGCATACGCCGACCTGCTCGACTGGTTTAAAGGCAACGATCGGCCGAAGGCCCCTTCCGGCGCCCCGCTCACCTATACGAAACCCGCCCAATGGCAGAACAAACTCGCGCTTACGCCAGAAGATAAAGTCACCGGCTACAACAACTTCTACGAATTTGGTCTCGACAAGGCCGATCCTGCCGCCAACGCCGGTAGCCTCAAAACCGATCCGTGGACGCTGAAGATTGATGGCGAAGTGGCGAAACCTCTGACGCTGGATCATCACGATCTGACCACCCGTTTCCCGCTCGAAGAGCGTATCTACCGTATGCGCTGTGTGGAGGCCTGGTCGATGGTGGTCCCCTGGATTGGCTTCCCGCTGCATAAATTACTGGCGATGGTTGAGCCCACCAGCAATGCAAAATATGTCGCCTTCCAGACGCGCTATGCGCCGGACGAGATGCCTGGACAAAAAGACCGGTTTATTGGCGGCGGGCTTGAGTATCCGTATGTGGAAGGGTTACGCCTCGATGAGGCGATGCACCCGCTTACCCTGCTGACCGTCGGCGTGTACGGCAAGGCGCTTCCGCCGCAGAACGGTGCCCCCATTCGTTTAACCGTACCGTGGAAATACGGTTTCAAAGGAATTAAGTCCATCGTCAGCATTAAGCTCACCCGCGAGCGCCCGCCAACCACCTGGAATCTGGCGGCCCCGGACGAATACGGTTTCTTCGCCAACGTGAACCCGCATGTGGATCACCCGCGCTGGTCGCAGGCGACCGAGCGGTTTATCGGTTCCGGCGGTGCGCTGGACGTGAAGCGTCAGCCCACGCTGCTGTTTAACGGTTATGCGGATGAAGTGGCCTCGCTGTACCGTGGCCTCAATTTACGGGAGAACTTCTGAGTGCGTTTAACGGCAAAACAGATTACCTGGCTGAAAGTGCTTCTGCATCTGGCCGGGCTGCTTCCTTTTATATGGCTGTTCTGGGCCGCCAGCCAGGGGCTCTTTAGCGCCGATCCGGCCAAGGATATCCAGCATTTTACCGGTCGGATGGCTCTGAAATTTTTGCTGGCCACCTTGCTCGTCTCGCCGCTGGCGCGCTACGCTAAACAGCCACTATTGATACGCACCCGTCGGCTGTTAGGGCTATGGTGTTTTGCCTGGGCGACGCTGCATCTCACCAGCTATGCCCTGCTGGAGCTGGGAATTAACAATCTGGCACTGCTTGGCCGCGAACTGGTGACGCGCCCTTATCTGACGCTGGGTATTGTGAGCTGGGTAATTTTACTGGCGTTAGCGCTGACCTCCACGCAATATGCACAGCGAAAACTGGGCAGGCGCTGGCAGCTGCTGCACAACTTCGTCTATCTTGTCGCGATCCTCGCTCCCATTCATTACCTGTGGTCGGTGAAGATCCTCTCCCCGCAGCCGGTCCTGTACGCACTGGCCGCCGTGGCGCTTTTAGCATGGCGTTACAAGAAGTTCCGCCAGTGGTTGCGATAGTGCGCGAAACTGTGCGTTTTCCCGCATATTCCCCGTCAACCGCAAATCTTTTTCGGATAGCGGTTGATAATCTTCCCTGATAAGACCAGTATTTAGCTGCTAAATGCTACGAAATCGTTATAATGTGCGACCTTGGTTCGCCTGACAGCGGTTTTAAGCCTCTGAAAAGGTGACATTTGCGTTTCGAAGGTATATTTTGTTTTTTACCCGAGAATCGCAGGAGATAGCGGCATAATGACTGATAAGTTCCATATCTTAGTTTTGAACGGACCGAACCTGAACATGCTC
Organism: Enterobacter sp. Acro-832; assembly: GCF_011752745.1. Taxonomy (NCBI): domain Bacteria; kingdom Pseudomonadati; phylum Pseudomonadota; class Gammaproteobacteria; order Enterobacterales; family Enterobacteriaceae; genus Enterobacter; species Enterobacter sp. Acro-832. The sequence continues at coordinate 20,897 of NZ_VWWX01000003.1, read as the reverse complement.
GGAACCCGTGAGCCAGAGAAGTACGGCACGCTGACATTGAGTGAAATTGTTAACCGTCTGGGAACGGAAGCAGCGTCACTGAATGTGGATTTGGATCATTTTCAGTCGAATGCGGAGTACGCAATCATCGACCGTATTCATCAGGCTAAAGACAATGTGGACTATATCCTGATCAATCCGGCCGCGTTTACGCACACCAGTGTTGCTATCCGCGACGCACTGCTCGCGGTGAGTATCCCGTTTATCGAGATCCACCTGAGTAACGTGCACGCCCGAGAGCCGTTCCGCCACCATTCGTATCTGTCAGATATCGCTGCTGGCGTTATCTGTGGACTGGGCGCAGACGGCTATTCATACGCTTTACAGACAGCGGTAAAACGCTTGTCACAATCACACTAAACAAGAGTACGGAACCCACTCATGGATATTCGTAAGATTAAAAAACTGATCGAGCTGGTTGAAGAATCAGGCATCTCCGAACTGGAAATTTCTGAAGGCGAAGAGTCTGTACGCATCAGCCGTGCAGCCCCAGCCGCTAGCTTCCCGGTAATGCAGCAGGCTTATGCTGCGCCAGTGCAGCAGCCTGCGCTCTCCGCAGCCGTTGCGCCAGCAGCAACTGAAGCCGCACCTGCCGCTGCAGCAGAAATCAGTGGTCACATCGTACGTTCCCCAATGGTTGGTACTTTCTACCGCACCCCGAGCCCGGACGCGAAGGCGTTCATCGAAGTGGGTCAGAAAGTCAACGTAGGCGATACCCTGTGCATCGTTGAAGCGATGAAAATGATGAACCAGATCGAAGCAGACAAATCAGGTACTGTGAAAGCGATTCTGGTCGAAAGTGGTCAGCCGGTTGAATTTGACGAGCCGCTGGTCGTCATCGAGTAACGAGGCGAACATGCTGGATAAAATTGTTATCGCCAACCGCGGCGAGATTGCTCTGCGTATTCTTCGTGCCTGTAAAGAACTGGGCATCAAGACCGTCGCGGTGCACTCAAGCGCGGATCGCGATTTAAAACACGTATTGCTGGCGGATGAGACGGTCTGTATTGGCCCGGCTCCGTCCGTAAAAAGCTATCTGAACATCCCGGCTATCATCAGCGCCGCTGAAATCACCGGCGCGGTGGCAATTCATCCGGGTTACGGCTTCCTCTCTGAGAACGCCAACTTTGCTGAGCAGGTTGAACGCTCTGGCTTCATCTTCATCGGTCCGAAAGCCGACACCATCCGCCTGATGGGCGACAAAGTGTCTGCAATCACCGCGATGAAAAAAGCCGGTGTGCCAACCGTACCAGGCTCTGACGGCCCTCTGACCGACGACATGGATGCTAACCGTGCTCATGCTAAACGCATTGGCTACCCGGTTATCATCAAGGCGTCTGGCGGCGGCGGCGGTCGCGGTATGCGCGTTGTGCGTAGCGATGCCGACCTGGCGCAGTCCATCTCCATGACCAAAGCTGAAGCGAAAGCCGCTTTCAGCAATGACATGGTATACATGGAAAAATACCTGGAAAACCCACGCCACATCGAAATTCAGGTGCTGGCTGACGGTCAGGGTAACGCGATCTATCTGGCAGAACGTGACTGCTCCATGCAGCGTCGTCACCAGAAAGTGGTCGAAGAAGCGCCAGCACCGGGTATTACCCCGGAACTGCGTCGCTACATCGGCGAGCGTTGTGCCAAAGCGTGTGTCGATATCGGCTATCGCGGGGCGGGTACCTTTGAGTTCCTGTTCGAAAACGGCGAGTTCTATTTCATCGAAATGAACACCCGTATTCAGGTTGAACACCCGGTTACCGAAATGATCACCGGCGTTGACCTGATCAAAGAACAGCTGCGTATCGCTGCAGGCCAGCCGCTCTCCATCAAGCAGGAAGAAGTTGTGGTGAAAGGCCATGCGATCGAGTGTCGTATCAACGCCGAAGACCCGAACACCTTCCTGCCAAGCCCGGGTAAAATCACGCGTTTCCACGCGCCGGGTGGTTTTGGTGTGCGTTGGGAGTCTCATATCTACGCCGGTTACACCGTACCGCCGTACTATGACTCAATGATCGGCAAGCTCATCTGCTACGGCGAAAACCGTGACGTGGCAATTGCCCGCATGAAGAACGCCCTGCAGGAGCTGATCATCGACGGTATCAAAACCAACGTTGATCTGCAGATGCGTATCATGAGCGACGAGCACTTCCAGAATGGTGGAACCAACATCCACTATCTCGAGAAGAAACTCGGTCTTAACGAGAAGTAAGACTGCGCGCGCACGAAAAGGCCGGATTATCCGGCCTTTTTTATTTCTGGGGCCTGGAAAGCCTCATCATGTACAATCCCCGCTTTCTTCATCCACAAGGGACAAAAAATGGACAAACGTTTTGTTCAGGCCCATAAAGAAGCGCGCTGGGCGCTGTGGCTGACCCTTCTCTATCTCGCCGCATGGTTAGTAACCGCTTACTTACCAAATTCAGCCTCCGGTATCACCGGCCTGCCGCACTGGTTTGAAATGGCGTGTCTGCTGGTACCGTTGATTTTCATTTTGCTCAGCTGGCTGATGGTGCGCTTTATCTTCCGCGATTTCCCGCTGGAGGATCGTGATGCAAACTGAAATCATCACCGTACTGGTTGTCTATTTGATCGTGGTTTTTGGCCTCTCTTTCTATGCCATGCGCAAACGCAGTACCGGATCGTTCCTGAGCGAATATTTCCTCGGCAGCCGTTCGATGGGCGGGTTTGTGCTGGCGATGACGTTGACCGCCACGTACGTGAGCGCCAGTTCGTTCATTGGCGGGCCGGGCGCGGCGTATAAATACGGGCTGGGCTGGGTACTGCTGGCCATGATCCAGGTGCCCACGATCTGGCTGTCACTGGGTATTCTGGGCAAAAAATTTGCCATACTCGCTCGCCGCTATAACGCCATTACGCTAAACGATATGCTGCAGGCGCGTTATCAGAGCCGCGCGGTGGTCTGGATTGCCAGTATCAGCCTGATTGTCGCCTTCGTCGGCGCCATTGCCGTTCAGTTTATTGGCGGCGCGCGCCTGCTGGAAACGGCAGCGGGTATTAAGTACGAGACCGGGCTGCTCATCTTCGGGATCACGATTGCGCTGTACACCGCGTTTGGCGGCTTCCGCGCCAGTGTGCTGAACGACACCATGCAGGGCATGGTGATGCTGATAGGCACCCTTGTGCTGCTGGTCGGCGTCATCTATGCGGCCGGTGGATTACACAATGCGGTGCAAACGCTGGAGCAGATCGATCCTAAACTGGTCAGCCCTCATGGTGCTGATGATATCCTGACGCCCGCGTTTATGACTTCCTTCTGGGTGCTGGTCTGCTTCGGGGTTATCGGTCTGCCGCACACCGCCGTGCGCTGTATCTCCTATAAAGACAGCAAAGCCGTTCATCGGGGAATTGTGATTGGTACCGTCGTTGTCGCGCTGCTGATGCTGGGTATGCATCTGGCGGGCGCGCTGGGGCGGGCCGTATTACCTCACCTGACCGTGCCGGATCAGGTGATCCCTACGCTGATGGTGCAGGTCCTGCCCCCGTGGGCCGCAGGTTTGTTCCTTGCAGCACCGATGGCGGCCATCATGTCTAACGTTAACGCGCACCTGCTTCAGGCTTCCGCCACTATCATCAAAGATCTGTGGCTAAGCGCGCGTCCGGCTAAAATGCATAATGAGCAAAAGCTGAAACGCATCTCGACCTGGACCACGCTGGTGCTCGGCATTCTGATGATGTTAGCCGCATGGCGCCCGCCGGAGATGATCATCTGGCTGAACCTGCTGGCGTTTGGTGGGCTTGAAGCGGTATTCCTGTGGCCGCTGGTGTTAGGGCTCTACTGGGAGCGTGCAAACGCGGCGGGCGCGCTGAGCGGCATGATTGTCGGCGGTGTGCTGTACGCCGTCCTCGCAACGTTTAAAATTCAGTACCTGGGCTTCCATCCGATTGTGCCTTCGTTACTGCTAAGTTTACTGGCGTTTGTGGTGGGGAACCGTTTTGGTCAGCCCGTCCCACAGCCCGCTATGATTTCTACTGATAAATAAAGAGTTTTGCCATGCCGTGGATCCAACTAAAACTGAACACAACCGGTGCTAACGCCGAGGAACTGAGCGATGCGCTGATGGAGGCCGGCTCGGTTTCTATCACCTTCCAGGACACGCATGATACGCCGGTCTTTGAGCCTCTGCCGGGCGAAACCCGCCTGTGGGGTGATACCGACGTTATCGGCCTATTTGATGCTGAAACCGACATGAAAGAGGTCGTCGCGATTCTGGAAAACCACCCTCTGCTTGGCGCTGGGTTTGCGCACAAAATCGAACAGCTGGAAGACAAAGACTGGGAACGCGAGTGGATGGATAATTTCCACCCGATGCAGTTCGGCAAGCGTCTGTGGATCTGCCCGAGCTGGCGCGAGGTTCCTGATGAAAACGCGGTTAACGTCATGCTCGATCCGGGTCTGGCGTTTGGTACCGGCACCCATCCCACGACGTCCCTGTGCCTGCAGTGGCTGGATGGTCTCGATCTGGACGGTAAGACGGTGATCGACTTTGGCTGTGGATCCGGGATCCTCGCGATTGCCGCCCTGAAACTGGGTGCGGCTAAAGCCATCGGGATCGATATCGATCCGCAGGCCATTCAGGCCAGCCGCGACAACGCCGAGCGTAACGGCGTTTCCGATCGTCTGGAGCTGTATCTGCCGGATGCGCAGCCAGAAGCCATGAAAGCCGACGTGGTGGTCGCAAACATTCTGGCAGGCCCACTGCGTGAGCTGGCCCCGTTAATCAGCGTGCTGCCCGTTGAGGGCGGTCTGCTGGGGCTTTCGGGTATCCTGGCAAGCCAGGCGGACAGCGTGTGCGAAGCCTACGCCGATCTTTTCACTCTCGACCCGGTGGTGGAGAAAGAAGAGTGGTGTCGTATTACCGGTCGTAAAAAATAAGCATTTGGCGTGGTCATCTGACCACGCCTTTCTCCCACTGATAATCCTCTCTCCCTCTGCCATTCTTCGGTAAAATAACCACACAAATCATGTTGATTTGTATTATAAAAATTCACCGGAAGAATATGATGAAACACATTACAGGCAAGGCAGCGCTGCTGGCGCTGAGCATGGTTTCGGCTTCAGCATTTGCGTCACACTGGAGCTACGAAGGGGAAGGTTCACCGGAACACTGGGGCGAACTGGACGAGGCTTACAAGACCTGTCAAAGCGGAATGAACCAGTCTCCAATTAATATTGATTCAACCGCTAACGCCCATCTCTCCCCGCTTAAAACGCACTACATTGATGGCCCAGTGGGGCTGACAAACAATGGCCATACCATCCAGGCCAGCGAAAAGGCAGATACCCGCAACACGATCACCCTGGACAAGCAAACCTGGACGCTACAGCAGTTCCACTTCCATGCGCCGAGCGAAAACACCGTGCACGGCAAAAAGTACGCGATGGAGATGCATCTGGTTCATAAAAATAGCGCGGGTGAGCTGGCCGTGGTGGCCGTCATGTTTGATAAAGGTGCTGCGAATCCGGAGCTGGAAAAGCTGTGGAGCGTGATGCCGCAGCAGGCTGAACAGAACGTAGCCCTTGAGAAGGATCTCAATCTGAACAAACTGCTGCCAAAGGTGAAAACCTACTGGCGCTTTAGTGGCTCGTTGACCACGCCACCGTGTTCTGAAGGGGTTACCTGGATCGTGCTCAAACAGCCATTAACCGTCTCAGCAGAACAGCTTGAGAAATTTACTCATACCATGCATCACGATAATAACCGTCCGGTACAGTCTCTGCATGGGCGTGTTGTGGTCGAATAACGCCCATCCAGAGGCTTGAGATCATGTTCTAAAATGCGACACAGATCGCAAAGAAGAGGGAAAATCTGCTGCTAAAAACAGCAGATTATCCCGCTGAGGTAAGCCGTTTATTCAGAAATGATGAGAAGTTACGGGAAATTGTAAGCGCCCATAAAATAGCCATTCCCACATAACATAATGATTTAAATAGTGAATAATTCTTAACGGAAAGATTGAGCGGCGATTCCTTGATCTACAACAGTGGATTGTTCAAAGTTTGGCCTTTCATCTCGTGCAAAAAATGCGTAATATACGCCGCCTTGCAGTCACAGTATGGTCATTTCTTAACTCATGCGCATCGGACACCACCAGCTTAGAAATCGCCTGATCGCAGCCCCTATGGCAGGTATTACCGACCGGCCGTTCAGGACGCTGTGCTATGAGATGGGAGCCGGTTTAACCGTATCCGAGATGATGTCGTCTAACCCGCAGGTTTGGGAAAGCGATAAATCCCGCCTTCGGATGGTGCACATTGATGAACCGGGTATTCGCACCGTGCAAATTGCCGGAAGCGTGCCTGAAGAGATGGCAGATGCCGCGCGTATCAACGTGGAAAGTGGTGCCCAGATTATTGATATCAATATGGGGTGCCCGGCCAAAAAAGTGAATCGCAAGCTTGCAGGTTCAGCCCTTCTGCAATACCCCGACCAGGTGAAAGCTATCCTGACGGCGGTTGTCAGCGCAGTGGACGTTCCTGTTACGTTAAAGATTCGCACGGGTTGGTCGCCGGAACACCGTAACTGTGTAGAGATTGCCCAACTGGCCGAAGACTGTGGCATTCAGGCCCTGACCATTCATGGACGCACGCGCGCCTGTTTGTTCAACGGTGAAGCTGAATACGACAGCATTCGGGCAGTTAAGCAGAAAGTTTCCATTCCGATTATCGCGAATGGCGACATAACTGACCCGCTTAAAGCCAGAGCTGTGCTCGACTATACGGGAGCTGATGCTCTGATGATAGGACGTGCCGCTCAGGGAAGACCCTGGATCTTTCGGGAAATCCAGCATTATCTGGACACTGGAGAGCTGCTTGCTCCACTGCCTCTGGCAGAGATTAAGCGCTTGCTTTGTTCGCATGTTCGGGAACTGCATGACCACTACGGTCAGGCGAAAGGGTACCGAATTGCGCGTAAACACGTTTCCTGGTATCTCCAGGAGCACGCTCCAGATGACCAGTTTCGGCGCACATTCAACGCCATAGAGGATGCCAGCGAACAGCTGGAGGCGTTGGAGGCATACTTCGAAAATCTTGCGTAATGAAATAAAGAGCTGACAGAACTATGTTCGAACAACGCGTAAATTCTGACGTACTGACCGTTTCTACCGTTAACTCTCAGGACCAGGTAACTCAAAAGCCCCTGCGTGACTCGGTTAAACAGGCACTGAAGAACTATTTTGCTCAACTGAACGGTCAGGATGTTAATGACCTGTATGAGCTGGTACTGGCTGAAGTTGAACAGCCACTGTTGGACATGGTGATGCAATACACCCGCGGTAACCAAACCCGCGCTGCGCTGATGATGGGTATCAACCGTGGTACTCTGCGTAAGAAACTGAAAAAATATGGCATGAACTGATACTAATCAGTTAAATGCTTGTTTAAAAAGGCGCTCTTCGGCATGGGGAAGCGCCTTTTTTATTGCCTGCTTCAGTCCGTCAACGCTTTGTAAACCTTCGCTTATCCCGCTTTAAAACCGCCGCTTTTGGTGTATATTTCCCCCACTCTACTGGCGCTCTTCTCGCGGAATGACACAATGATTCGTAAATACTGGTGGCTGGTTGTCTTTGCAATCTCCGTTCTCATTTTCGATGCACTCCTGATGCAGTGGATTGAACTGATGAGCACCGAAACCGATAAGTGTCGCAATATGAACTCCGTGAATCCCCTGAAACTCGTGAACTGCTCAGAGCTCGACTAATCGCCTGATTGCGCAAATCTCCCCGTTATTACCCACTAAAAACGGGGATTTAAATCCCTTTGAGCCATTACCCGACGGTGATAATGTCTCGCCCTTCTCAACCGCTCTAGCGTAACCTCACACTCGAGTAGAACCGTCCATGCTGGTCAGCCAATACAACCATATCCTTGTTGTCCTCTCCTTTGTTGTTGCCATTCTTGCCGCATATACCGCACTGAATATGGCGGCACGTGTCGCCGGGAGTCAGGGCGTCGCTGCCCGCGTCTGGCTGGCTGGCGGCGGTATTGCAATGGGCATAGGCGTGTGGGCCATGCATTTTATCGGCATGCTGGCAATGGACCTCTCCATGAGCATGAGCTACAACGCCACCCTGACGGTGTTATCGATGGTCATCGCCGTGGGGTCGTCACTGTTTGCGCTCTGGCTCGTTAGCTGCGATCGGTTACGCTTGCGCCGTCTGCTGCCCGGTGCGCTGGTGATGGGCAGCGGTATTGTTGCCATGCATTACACCGGCATGGCTGCGCTGGAGGTGATGCCCGGGATTATCTGGGACAAGGTCTGGGTGGCCATTTCGGTCGCCATTGCGCTTGCCGCTTCACTCGCTGCATTATGGCTGACCTTCCGCCTGCGTCACGATGCCGCTCAGGTCGTGCTGATGCGCACGGGTGCCGCCATCACCATGGGCATTGCCATTGCCGGGATGCACTACGCCGGGATGAAAGCCGCACAGTTTCCGATGTCCACAATGGTTCACCATGAGGGTATCAACGGGAGCTGGCTGGCGGTGCTGGTGAGCGTCGTCGCGCTCTCTATTCTTGGGATTACCCTGCTGGTATCGATGCTGGATGCCCGCCTTCAGGCACGTACCGCCCTTCTGGCCTCGTCGCTTGCAGAAGCTAACCGGGAACTCGCACAACTGGCCCTGCACGATACCCTGACGCGTCTGCCCAACCGTATCCTGCTGGAAGATCGACTCGATCAGGCCATCAGCAAAGCCGATCGTGAAGGGACCCATTTCGCCCTGATGTTCATGGATCTCGACGGTTTTAAAGCCATCAATGACGCTTACGGCCATGATGTCGGTGACAAGCTGCTGATTGCCGTTACGGAGCGTCTGCTGCATCTCCTGAAGGGCCAGTTCACCCTGGCACGTATCGGCGGTGATGAGTTTGTTCTGCTGGCCGAGGGAGAAGGCCCGGACGATGCGGCATCGCTGGCGAATTCGCTGGTGCGCGCGATCGATAGCCCGTTCAACCTCGACCACTATGAACTGGTGGTGACCCTCAGCATCGGGATCGCGCTGTATCCTCACGACGGCAAAACCGAACGTGAGCTCATGTTTAACGCCGACGCGGCGATGTACCATACCAAGCACATGGGCCGGAACGGTTACCACTTTTTCCAGCCCTCGATGAATACACTGGCGCAGACCCATCTTCAGTTGATGAACGATCTGTGGATGGCGATCGATCGCAATGAGCTACGCCTGCTGTACCAGCCAAAATTTCACGCTCCCGCCGGTCCAATCCTTGGATTTGAGGCGTTATTGCGCTGGCAGCATCCTAAGCAGGGATTACTGACCCCGGACCTTTTCCTGCCGCTGGCGGAGAAAACGGGGCTGATTATCCCTATCGGCAACTGGGTAATTAATGAAGCCTGTCGCCAGCTGCGTGAATGGCATCTTCAGGGACATCAAAGCTGGTCAATGGCGGTAAACCTGTCGACGCTGCAGTTTGAACAGCCTTCGCTGGTCAACACGGTTCTCAACTGCCTGGCACTTCATCATGTGCCACCAGAAATGTTGATCCTGGAAGTGACGGAAACCACGGCAATGAGCAACCCGGATGAAAGTGTACGGGTGCTGACAGAGCTGACAGAAGCGGGCGTAAAGGCCTCCATTGATGATTTTGGTACCGGATATTCGAGCCTGCTGTACCTCAAGCGCTTACCGGCCTGTGAATTGAAAATCGACAGGGCGTTCGTGAAAGAGCTAAGCGGGGAAAGCGAGGATGCCACCATTGTCTCAGCGATTGTGGCCCTCGCCAAAACACTCAACCTGAAAGTCGTGGCTGAAGGTGTAGAAACCGAAGCACAGCAAGCCTTTTTAACCGAGCTGGGTTGCAACACCCTTCAGGGTTATCTGTTAGGTAAACCCGTCAGCGCGCAAACCATTGAGGCACTTTGCGCGCGAGGGGAAATGTTACCGGGCGCTGAGCTGTAAGCATCATCATGAGGCGATACGCGAATGACAGGCAGTGTCGCCAGAATGCTATCGACCAGGGCGGGAGCCTGCTGAAAAAGATTGAAACTGTCGTTATTCATTAACCAGTTTTTAATGATTCCGCTAAAAAAACCGTGGAATATGATCAGGGTCAGATCAACATTTACCTTTGGCGAAATGATGTTACGTGAAATACAGGCCTCCAGCGTGGCACGCAGCGTGTCATAATTGAACCCAATCCGTTTTCTGATCTCACTCTCAGAAATCATATCGCTGCTAAATTCACATTTGTGATACAGAATTTGTAAAATGGCACATTGTCGGGGCTCACGCGCAATATACTGCAGCGCAGTAATAAATTGCTCACGAAGTATTAACAATGGATCATCACCTTCGGAAAGGGAAAGCCGGTCGCGAATAATGTCGCGAAGCGGTAATTGCTGCTCCCAGATGGCATTAAATATTTCGGCTTTACTGGTGAAGTGCCAGTAAATGGCACCGCGTGTAACCTTTGCGGCATCCGCGATGTCCGTCAGCGTCGTGTTGGCTACGCCACGCGTCGCAAACTGCCCGATAGCCGCCTCAATCAGCTGCTGCCGGGTTTGTTGAGCTTCTTCTTTCTTTTTACGCGCCATAGACAACTACTCGCTACTCACAAGATTTATACGTAACACAGGGGTCAGGAGAAAGAAAGTATTCACCAAATTCCGTTTTAATTTTGCACAAAAAAAGTCAATCTTCTTAATTTATAGCTTAGCTAAATACATATTTAAGTTTAAATTCACAACATGAATAATTAAATCATGTTAAGCGCTATTTAACTGATTAGCTTGCCGGAAGATGACGGAGAAATAAACCGAGCCTGATTCTGATTTTTCCGCTCAGACCTTGTCATTCGCACTTATAAATTAAAAAACATTAAATACCCTCATTATTATACGCAGCTACATTTTATTTTTTATCCCGCTGCCCCTGCTACCGATTCACGCCAAATATCGGTTTCCGGGTATTTAAAGGACCAGTAATGACGAATCATTTCAGACGCTTACCTTTAGCCGGTTTCATTGTCTGCGCTGTACTGCTCTCAGGATGCGATGGCCAGGAAAACCAACCGCAACATCCGCAGGCCCCCCAGGTCAGCGTGCATATTGTGAAAAGCGCACCGCTGGCTGTCACCACTGAACTCCCGGGCAGAACTGATGCGTTCCGCGTGGCAGAGGTTCGTCCGCAGGTTAGCGGTATTATCCTGCGCCGCAACTTCACGGAAGGCAGTGATGTAAAAGCCGGGGATTCGCTTTATCAGATTGATCCTGCAACCTATCAGGCGGCTTACGATAACGCGAAAGGCGAGCTGGCGAAGGCCCAGGCGGCGGCCAATATTGCACACCTGACGGTGAAACGTTATCTCCCGCTGGTCGGCACACAGTATGTCAGCAAGCAAGAGTATGACCAGGCCGTCGCCACGGCCCAGCAGGCAGATGCCAGCGTCGTCGCCGCCAAAGCGGGCGTTGAAAGTGCACGCATCAATCTTGCCTATACCAAAGTGACGTCTCCCGTCGATGGCCGCATCGGCAAATCCAGCGTGACGGAAGGCGCGCTCGTGACGAACGGACAAACCGCGGCGCTGGCAACGGTCCAGCAGCTTGATCCGATTTACGTTGATGTGACCCAGTCCAGTAATGATTTTATGCGTCTGAAGCAGACGAGCCTGCAAAAAGGCGATACCGCCAGCAGCGTTGAGCTACTGATGGAGAACGGGCAGCCCTATCCACTGAAAGGCACATTGCAGTTCTCCGACGTCACGGTGGATGAAAGTACCGGCTCGATTACCCTGCGCGCCATTTTCCCGAATCCTCAACATCTGCTGTTACCCGGTATGTTCGTTCGCGCCCGCATTGATGAAGGTACGCAGCCGGATGCGATTCTGGTTCCCCAGCAAGGTGTGACCCGCACACCGCGAGGCGATGCCACCGTTATGGTGGTGAACGATAAAAATCAGGTTGAGTCTCGCACCGTCGTTGCGCCACAGGCGATTGGCGACCGCTGGCTGGTAACGGAAGGGCTGAAAAACGGTGACCGCGTGATTGTCAGCGGACTACAGAAGGTCAGACCGGGCGTAACCGTCGTCGCTACGCCTGATACCACCACCGCTCCGGCCAGTTAAGGGACGACGACATGGCTAATTTCTTTATTCAGAGACCGGTTTTCGCCTGGGTACTTGCCATCATTTTGATGATTGCAGGCGGACTGGCCATTCTCAAACTTCCCGTCGCACAGTATCCGACCATTGCACCTCCCGCCGTGGCGATATCCGCGACCTACCCGGGAGCAGATGCCCAGACGGTACAGGATACCGTGACCCAGGTTATCGAACAGAACATGAACGGTATCGATAACCTGATGTATATGTCCTCCACCAGCGATTCAGCGGGTAACGTCACGATCACCCTGACCTTCGAGTCCGGAACCGATCCGGACATCGCCCAGGTGCAGGTGCAGAACAAGCTGCAGCTCGCCATGCCGCTGCTGCCGCAAGAGGTGCAGCAGCAGGGGATTGGCGTTGAGAAGTCCAGCAGCAGCTTCCTGCTGGTTGCCGGTTTTGTATCAGACAACAAAAACCTGACGCAGGATGACATCTCCGACTATGTCGCCTCGAACGTCAAAGATGCCATCAGCCGAACGTCTGGCGTCGGTGACGTGCAGCTGTTTGGCGCCCAGTATGCGATGCGTATCTGGCTCGACAGCAATGCGATGAACAAATACCAGCTGACGCCGCTGGATATCATCAACCAGTTGAAAACGCAAAACGACCAGATAGCGGCAGGCCAGTTGGGCGGGACGCCGTCCATCCCGGGACAACAGCTGAATGCCTCGATCATCGCGCAAACCCGCCTGAAATCACCGGAAGAGTTCGGTCGCGTGACGCTGAAGGTGAACCAGGACGGCTCGATGGTGCATCTGAAGGATGTGGCTCGCATTGAGCTGGGTGGCGAAAACTACAACATGGTGACAAAAATCAACGGGCAGGCGGCAACCGGCCTGGGGATTAAGCTGGCAACCGGGGCCAATGCGCTGGATACGGCAGCAGCCATCAAGAGCAAGCTGGCACAACTGCAGCCGTTCTTCCCGCAAGGGCTCAAAGTCGTCTACCCCTATGACACCACGCCGTTTGTGAAAATCTCCATCCACGAAGTGGTGAAGACCCTGTTTGAGGCGATCGTTCTCGTCTTCCTGGTCATGTACCTGTTCCTGCAAAATCTGCGGGCAACGCTCATCCCGACGATTGCGGTTCCGGTCGTTCTGCTGGGTACCTTCGCGGTTCTGGCGGCGTTCGGTTTCTCCATCAATACCCTGACAATGTTCGGCATGGTGCTGGCGATAGGCCTGCTGGTTGATGATGCTATTGTGGTCGTCGAGAACGTTGAACGCGTCATGGTCGAGGACAAGCTGCCGCCTAAAGAGGCCACGCAGAAGTCGATGGGGCAGATTCAGGGTGCGCTGGTGGGGATCGCCATGGTGCTCTCGGCGGTCTTTATCCCGATGGCCTTTTTTGGCGGCTCGACGGGGGCGATCTATCGCCAGTTCTCGCTGACTATCGTTTCCGCGATGGCGTTGTCCGTACTGGTTGCGCTAATCCTGACGCCTGCACTCTGTGCAACGTTGCTTAAGCCCGTATCCGCCGATCATCATGAGAAAAAAGGGGGTTTCTTCGGCTGGTTTAATGCGCTTTTTGATAAGAGCGTGGAGCACTACAGTAACAGCGTGAGCGGTATCTTGCGCAAAACCGGGCGCTATCTGGTGGTGTACGTCATTATTGTCGGTGGGATGGCGGTGCTCTTCCTGCGCTTACCCACCTCTTTCCTCCCCGAAGAGGATCAGGGGGTGTTTATGACGATGGTTCAGCTGCCTGCGGGGGCAACCCAGACGCGTACTCAGCAGGTTCTCGACCAGGTTCAGGACTACTACCTGAACAAAGAGAAAGCAAATGTTGAATCCGTCTTTACCGTAAACGGCTTTAGCTTTAGTGGCCAGGGCCAGAACTCCGGTATTGCCTTCATCAGCCTCAAGCCTTGGGAGGAGCGTCCTGGGGCACAAAATGGGGTCGAGGCGATTGTGGGTCGTGCGACGAAAGCCTTCAGTCAGATTAAAGACGGCCTTGTTTTCCCGTTTAACCTGCCTGCCATTATTGAGCTGGGTACCGCCACGGGCTTCGACTTTGAACTGATCGATCAGGCTAACCTCGGGCATACCCAGCTGACGCAGGCGCGTAACCAGCTGCTCGGCATGGTGAAAGAGCACCCCGACCTGCTGGTACGCGTGCGTCCTAACGGTCTGGAGGATACGCCACAGTTCAAGCTGGACGTCGACCAGGAGAAAGCCCAGGCGCTGGGCATCAGTCTTTCTGACGTCAACCAGACGATTTCGACAGCCTTAGGCGGCACCTATGTGAATGACTTTATCGATCATGGGCGCGTGAAAAAGGTCTACGTCCAGGCTGATGCAAAATTCCGTATGTTGCCAGGAGATATTAACAATCTTTACGTGCGCAGTGCGAACGGGGAAATGGTGCCGTTCTCAGCCTTTAGCAACGCTCACTGGGTTTACGGTTCACCTCGTCTGGAGCGCTATAACGGAATGCCCTCTATGGAGATCCTCGGTGAATCAGCACCGGGTAAAAGTACCGGCGAAGCTATGGCTATGATGGAAAGCCTCGCGGCAAAACTGCCTTCCGGCATCGGTTATGACTGGACAGGAATGTCTTACCAGGAGCGACTTTCGGGTAACCAGGCGCCTGCACTGTACGCCATCTCACTGATCGTGGTGTTCCTGTGTCTTGCGGCGCTTTATGAAAGCTGGTCCATTCCGTTCTCCGTCATGCTGGTTGTGCCGCTGGGGGTCATCGGGGCGCTTCTCGCTGCATCGCTACGAGGGTTAAACAATGACGTCTATTTCCAGGTCGGCCTGCTGACCACGATTGGTCTGTCAGCGAAAAACGCCATTTTGATCGTCGAATTTGCTAAGGACCTGATGGAGAAAGAGGGTAAAGGCATCATTGAGGCCACGCTGGAGGCGTCAAGGATGCGCCTTCGACCAATCCTGATGACGTCTCTGGCCTTTATACTGGGCGTCATGCCGCTGGTGATCAGCTCCGGGGCCGGGAGCGGTGCGCAAAACGCCGTCGGTACGGGCGTGATGGGGGGAATGCTTTCCGCAACGCTGCTGGCGATTTTCTTCGTACCCGTCTTCTTTGTGGTGGTCCGTCGACGCTTTACCCGCCATAAAGATTAACATTTCCCTAAAAAGGCACCTCGCGTGCCTTTTTTATTTTTAACATAAACAATGAATTAGGCATTAAGCAAAACTAATGTTAAAAATACGATGATTTGCATTAAGTAAAAATACTCTCTTGCAGCTTCATAATGTCTCCATTAATTCGTCCTGAAACCGACTTTTCTCCACGATTTTTACAAACTACATAATTTGAGATTATTCCTCGTGTAACGCGGACTTACCCCGGTGGTAAAATAACCTCCAGTTCGTTAATTGCCCTCCTGGCTTTATAGCGGATGAGAAATAATATTGAGGTAACATCATGAAAAGATTCATTTCCGTTGCACTACTCGCTGCGCTGCTTGCTGGTTGCGCGCACGACTCTCCATGTGTACCGGTTTACGACGACCAGGGCCGACTGGTTCATACCAATACCTGCATGAAAGGCACCACCCAGGATAACTGGGAAAATGCGGGTGCTATCGCCGGCGGTGCTGCCGCAGTGGCAGGTTTGACGCTGGGTATTGTTGCCCTGACGAAGTAACAGTTGTTAAGAAAGCGCGGCTCTGGCCGCGCTTTTGCTTTTAATCAGTGCACTATTTTCAAATAAGTAAAAAAATAGCCCCGTATTTATTCGCGCTGTTCATTTCATCCTGAAACCAGTCACATCTTTTTCGTATACTCATTTAAATTACCGGTTCTATTGTGATGATTTTCACACATTAATATTATTGACTACCCTGCCAATATTCACGCTAGAAACTATCTTGTCTTTTTCCTGACGCGACTCAAAACTTTTGCTCCAATTTGTGGCACAGGTTGTAATTTCGCACCGTTTCAGGGCGCTCGTTTTATTTAAGCCTGTCTACACTCAGCATTAAGCGTTCACTCATCTCTTATTTTGTCGAACGCAAAACTGGCATTACGTTTGCTTTATAAACGTTGGCCAAAGCCACAGACAGGTAAAGCGTTTAAAAACGCCTCTATAACGATAAATTTCGCCACACAGGATGCATTATGAAAAAGACGATGATAGCCAGCCTGGCCGCTGCAGGCATGATGTTTGCCGTAGCCGGTCAAGCCCATGCGGGAACGACACTGGATGCCGTTAAAAAGAAAGGTTTTGTTCAATGCGGTATCAGTGACGGTTTGCCTGGCTTCTCTTATGCCGATGCGAACGGCAAATTTACCGGTATCGATGTGGACGTCTGCCGTGGCGTTGCTGCCGCCGTTTTTGGTGATGACAGCAAAGTAAAATATACCCCGCTGACGGCGAAAGAACGCTTTACGGCGCTGCAGTCCGGTGAAGTTGACATGCTCTCCCGTAATACCACCTGGACTTCCTCCCGCGACGCAGGGATGGGGATGTCATTCACGGGCGTGACCTATTATGACGGTATCGGCTTCCTGACCCACAATAAAGCGGGCCTGAAAAGCGCCAAAGAGCTGGATGGCGCTACCGTTTGTATTCAGGCTGGCACCGATACCGAGCTGAACGTCGCCGATTATTTCAAAGCAAATAACATGAAATACACGCCAGTGACATTCGACCGCTCGGATGAGTCGGCCAAAGCGCTGGAATCCGGCCGTTGCGACACGCTGGCCTCTGACCAGTCACAGCTGTATGCCTTACGCATTAAGCTGAGCAATCCTGCAGAATGGATTGTTTTGCCTGAAGTGATCTCCAAAGAACCTCTCGGACCGGTGGTACGTCGTGGCGATGAAGACTGGTTCTCCATTGTTCGCTGGACGCTGTTTGCCATGCTGAACGCAGAAGAGATGGGCATCAACTCGAAAAACGTGGATGAGAAAGCGGCTAA
The DNA here is from genome assembly GCF_011752745.1 of Enterobacter sp. Acro-832. Classification (NCBI taxonomy): domain Bacteria; kingdom Pseudomonadati; phylum Pseudomonadota; class Gammaproteobacteria; order Enterobacterales; family Enterobacteriaceae; genus Enterobacter; species Enterobacter sp. Acro-832. The sequence continues at coordinate 3,828 of NZ_VWWX01000003.1, read as the reverse complement.
ACCATCCAACCCGGATATGGCACACCTGCTGGGTACAGAAGGTGATTTCGGCAAGGATCTGAAGCTGGATAACAAGTGGGCCTACAACATCATCAAACAGGTGGGCAACTACTCTGAGATCTTTGAACGCAACGTGGGATCGGAAAGCCCGCTGAAGATCAAACGCGGCCAGAACAATCTCTGGAACAACGGCGGTATTCAGTACGCACCACCAGTACGTTAAGTCATAGCTGTAACGGGCACTGCTCCGGCAGTGCCCACTCCAGAGTCATGGTTACTGAGGTTTCTTTATGTCCCATCGCCGCTCAGCCGTAAAAGGATCGCTATCCTTTTCTCATCCCGCGGTCCGCGCCTGGCTATTCCAGATTATTGCTATTGTTGCGGTTGTTCTCATCGCCGTGTATCTCATCCATAACACCATCACCAACCTGAATAATCGCGGCATTACCTCCGGTTTCGCGTTTTTAGATCGCAGCGCGGGGTTTGGCATTGTTCAGCATCTTATTGATTACCAGGAAGGTGACACGTATGGACGCGTGTTCGTGGTCGGTTTACTGAATACGCTGCTGGTATCGGCGCTTTGTATCGTCTTCGCGTCGATACTGGGCTTCTTTATTGGCCTGGCACGTCTTTCTGAAAACTGGCTCCTGCGGAAGCTGTCGACTATTTATATTGAAACGTTCCGCAATATCCCCCCGCTCCTGCAGATCTTCTTCTGGTATTTTGCCGTATTGCGTAACCTACCCGGCCCCCGTCAGGCCGTCGACGCGTTTGAGCTTTTTTTCCTGAGCAACCGTGGGCTGTCCATTCCTTCTCCTCTGCCAGGTGAAGGTCTGTACGCTTTTATCGGCGCGATTGCGATCGCGCTTGCTCTCACTACTGGGATATTCCGCTTTAACCGCACGCATCAGATCAAAACCGGCCAGCTTCGCAGAACCTGGCCCACGGCAGTCGTCCTGTTCGTTAGCCTGCCACTGGTGGCTCACTGGCTGTTTGGGGCCGCGCTGCACTGGGACATTCCCCATCTGCGGGGCTTCAACTTTCAGGGAGGAATGGTATTAATTCCCGAACTGGCAGCTCTGACATTGGCGCTGTCGATTTATACGTCCGCGTTTATTGCCGAGATTATCCGTGCCGGGATCCAGGCCGTACCTTACGGACAGCACGAGGCGGCACGCTCACTGGGATTACCCCATACGGTGACGCTTCGCCAGGTCATCATCCCGCAGGCTTTACGGGTCATCATTCCGCCGCTGACCAGCCAGTATCTTAATATTGTCAAAAACTCGTCGCTGGCCGCTGCCATTGGTTATCCCGATATGGTGTCACTCTTCGCCGGAACCGTGCTTAACCAGACCGGACAAGCCATTGAAACCATCGCCATCACCATGTCTGTCTATCTCATCATCAGCCTGGTAATTTCACTGCTGATGAACCTCTATAACCATCGTATAGCACTGGTCGAGCGCTAAGGATTTATGATGACAAAAGCGATACTGTCGCACTCCTCGCGCCCTGCCAACTCGACAGGTGGACGTTTCATTCTCTGGGCGCGCAAGAATCTGTTCTCCAGCTGGAGTAACAGCCTGCTGACAATTGTCTGCCTGTGGCTCATGTGGGAATTGATTCCTCCCCTGCTGAACTGGGCGTTTTTACAGGCCAACTGGGTCGGTTCAACCCGGGCAGACTGTACAAAAGCCGGCGCCTGCTGGGTGTTTATCCATGAACGCTTCGGTCAGTTCATGTATGGGTTGTATCCGCATGAACAGCGCTGGCGGATTAATCTGGCGCTGGTTATCGGCCTGCTCTCTGTCGCAGTCATGTTCTGGAAAAAGCTGCCTCACCGTGGACGCTATATTGCCGTCTGGGCGGTGGTTTATCCGATTATTGTCTGGGTGCTGCTGTATGGCGGTTTTCTGGGGCTGGAACGCGTTGAAACACGCCAGTGGGGCGGGCTGACGCTGACGTTGATTATCGCATCAGTGGGGATAGCCGGTGCTCTGCCGTGGGGGATTCTACTTGCTCTGGGGCGACGTTCAAAAATGCCGATCGTCCGCGTGCTCTCCGTTATCTTCATTGAGTTCTGGCGCGGCGTACCGCTTATCACCGTCCTGTTTATGTCGTCGGTCATGCTGCCGCTGTTTATGGCTGAAGGTACAACGATCGACAAACTGATCCGTGCCCTGGTCGGGGTAATTCTCTTCCAGTCCGCCTATGTTGCAGAAGTTGTGCGCGGAGGTCTGCAGGCGTTGCCTAAAGGCCAGTACGAAGCGGCAGAATCACTGGCGCTCGGCTACTGGAAAACGCAGGGGCTGGTCATTCTTCCCCAGGCACTCAAGCTGGTCATCCCGGGTCTGGTCAACACGATCATTGCCCTCTTCAAGGATACCAGCCTGGTGATCATCATCGGATTGTTCGATCTCTTTAGCAGCGTGCAGCAGGCAACCGTTGACCCTGTCTGGCTGGGCATGTCCACCGAAGGATATGTCTTTGCTGCCCTGATCTACTGGATCTTTTGTTTTAGCATGTCGCGCTACAGCCAGCATCTGGAAAAGCGCTTTAACACCGGGCGTACACCGCACTGAGGAAAATATGAGCCAAATAACTATGACACCCGCCGACGCGATGATTACGCTGGAAAACGTGAACAAATGGTACGGACAGTTTCATGTCCTGAAGGACATTAATCTCAAGGTCAAGCAGGGCGAACGCATTGTCCTGTGCGGCCCTTCCGGATCCGGGAAATCCACAACTATTCGCTGCATTAACCATCTTGAAGAGCATCAGCAAGGACGCATCGTGGTTGATGGTATCGAGCTAAATGAAGATATCCGCAATATCGAACGCGTGCGTCAGGAAGTGGGAATGGTCTTTCAGCACTTTAATCTGTTTCCGCACCTGACCGTTCTGCAGAACTGTACGCTTGCACCGATTTGGGTACGGAAGATGCCGAAAAAGGAAGCCGAGGCGCTGGCAATGCACTACCTGGAGCGCGTACGTATCGCAGAGCATGCGAATAAGTTCCCTGGCCAGATATCGGGTGGCCAGCAGCAGCGTGTGGCTATCGCCCGTTCTTTGTGTATGAAACCGAAAATTATGCTGTTTGATGAACCGACATCAGCTCTCGATCCGGAAATGGTGAAGGAGGTTCTGGATACCATGATTGGGTTGGCACAATCCGGCATGACCATGCTGTGTGTAACGCATGAGATGGGTTTTGCGCGAACTGTAGCCGACCGGGTGATCTTTATGGACCGTGGGGAGATTGTTGAGCAGGCGCCGCCGGATGAGTTCTTTGCGCATCCGAAGTCAGAACGTACGCGAGCATTCCTGTCGCAGGTGATTCATTAATCTGCTGTTTTTGCCCGGTGGCGCTGCGCTTACCGGGCCTATCGTTTTCACGAGAATCATAACGCAAAAAGGCCATCCTTTCGGATGGCCTTTTCACTTGTTTGATGTCTGGCAGTTCCCTACTCTCACATGGGGAGACCCCACACTACCATCGGCGCTACGGCGTTTCACTTCTGAGTTCGGCATGGGGTCAGGTGGGACCACCGCGCTAAAGCCGCCAGACAAATTCTTTTACTTCTTGCCGAACTTTAACCTAAGTATAAAGTGGTGCTGATACCCAGAGTCGAACTGGGGACCTCACCCTTACCAAGGGTGCGCTCTACCAACTGAGCCATATCAGCACGCTAAATTTGATGCCTGGCAGTTCCCTACTCTCACATGGGGAGACCCCACACTACCATCGGCGCTACGGCGTTTCACTTCTGAGTTCGGCATGGGGTCAGGTGGGACCACCGCGCTAAAGCCGCCAGGCAAATT
>NZ_VWWX01000030.1:0-228 GCF_011752745.1 Enterobacter sp. Acro-832 | reverse complement strand
TTGGTAGGCCTGAGTGGACTTGAACCACCGACCTCACCCTTATCAGGGGTGCGCTCTAACCACCTGAGCTACAAGCCTGCAGAGATTTTTACTGCTGTTTTTTCATCAGACAATCTGTGTGAGCACTGCAAAGGCAGGTTCTTTAAGGTAAGGAGGTGATCCAACCGCAGGTTCCCCTACGGTTACCTTGTTACGACTTCACCCCAGTCATGAATCACAAAGTGGTAA